>CAZVBW010000040.1:0-37324 GCA_964625505.1 uncultured Phycisphaeraceae bacterium | reverse complement strand
CCGCCAAGATAGCGCCCGGTTACCACGCCGCAGTGGGGATTGTTAGAGGTGGCCTTAAGTGGCACTGCCCGTGCGTGCCGGCCGCTCCGCCTTCCCCGACTCGGCCGAGACGTAGATCGCGTCCATCAGCTCGCTGAGCGCGACGCCCAGGTCGGCACCGACGCGAGGCTGATCCTTGCCTTGAATCGAGTCGAGGAAGTTATCCGCCGGCTCGGTCTTCTCCCCGGGCAGCGGGACGTCCTCGAGCTTGTTCTTGCCTTTCCAGACGTCGAGCCGGCCGGGGCTCCAAGGGTCGAAGACGATCTGGCCGCCGTCGAACATGTAGACCATGTCCGCGCCGTTCTTCGGGCAGTTGCCGCCGATGGTCATGCTGGCGAGTACGCCGCTGCGGAAGCGGATGTTGATCACCGAATTGATGTCCACCGGCGAGCCGACGTTGTCTAGGAAGCAGTGCACCGCATCGACGCGGGAGTCGACGGTCCAGAAGAGCGAGGCGAGCGGGTGGCTGCCGCTGTCGTAGGCCTGGCCGCCGCCGGACATCGCCGGGTCCTGCCGCCACTTGCCGGTGGTGCCCTTGAGCCAGCCCTGGCTGAGCCAGCCGCTGCACAGTTCGAGCTTGCCCAGCTCGCCGCTGCGGATGACGTCGCGGATGTACGCCATCTGCGGCGAGCAGGGCGTGTTGTAGCCCACGATCAGCACCTTGCCCGACGCCTTGATCTGCTCGGCGAGCTGATGGCCGTCGCCGGCGTCGGTGACCATCGGCTTCTCCAGCAGCACGTGCAGCCCGGCATCCAGCGCCGCCTTCGCCTGCTGGTAGTGCTGCGTATGCGGCGTGCAGATGCATACCGCGTCGGCGTCGATCGCGTCGTACATCGTCGCGGCGTCGGCGAAGCGGGGCACGTCGGACAGGTGTTCGCGGAAGTCGGCCCGGCCAAGGAACGCCTCGATGGCGGCGTCGGTGACGTCGCACAGGCCGACGATCTGCGCGTCGTCGCGGTCGATGAACGTGCGGGTGTGCTTGCCTTGGATACCGCCGCAGCCGAGCAGCGCGATCTTGACGGACATGGTGAAGTGCTCGCAGAAGGAAGGGCCGGGAACGCAGCCGATGCTACCGACCTTGGCTTGGGGGGGTTGTCTCGCCCCCTTGGCCGAAGGTCGTCTGCTGCGTGGCCGCTAGGGGGTAGGATCCGGACGACGGACATGCGGCTTGTCAAAAGTGGGTTAATCCCTGTGGGCGGCCATCGCTTAACCACCTTTCATCCCGATAATGTCCACAGCCGGCACGCGCTGGCTGTCACGGATGACCTGCACTCAAGGGGACCGCCATGGTCGGCAACATCCTCCGTCAAACCTCCGCGGCCGAGTCCGGCCCGCCGGCCCCGCTTCGCCTGAACCGGGCACCGAGACGCTCCCCACCCCCGGCCAACCCCCCGGAACAGTCCCCGGCTCCGTCCATGAAGCTCCGCTACCGCACCGTCTTCCTCTCGGACCTGCACCTGGGCAGCCGCGGCGCCAAGGCCCGCGAGGTCGCGCAGCTGCTCAAGCGGCTCGAGTGCGACACGCTCTATCTGGTCGGCGACATCATCGACATGTGGCGGCTGCGCAAACGCTGGTACTGGCCGGCGGAGCACAACGAGGTGGTGCGTCGGCTGCTCAAGCTGGTCAAGCACGACACCCGCGTGGTCTTCATCCCCGGCAACCACGACGAGCACGCCCGCCAGTACCACGGCGTCGAGTTCGGCGGCATCGAGGTCCAGCCGCTGGCCGTGCACACGACCGCCGATGGCCGAAAGCTGCTGGTGACCCACGGCGACCAGTACGACCTGGTCGTCAAGCACCACCGCGCCCTGTCGGTCCTTGGGGCGGCGGCGTACGACCTGCTGATCCGCATCAACCTGATCTACAACCGCGGCCGGGCCCTCATGGGGCTCAAGTACTGGTCGCTGAGCAAGTTCCTCAAGCTCAAGGTCAAGCACGCGTGCACCTTCATCAGCCGGTTCGAGGAAACGCTCGTCCAAGAGGCTCGTCGGCGGAAGGTCGACGGTGTGGTCTGCGGCCATGTGCATCAGTCGGACCTCCGCGAGCCCGAGGGCGACATCGCGTACTACAACTGCGGCGACTGGGTCGAGTGCTGCACCATGCTGGTCGAACACCGCGACGGGCGGATGGAGATCCTCGACGGCCTGGAGCTGCTGGAGCAGCTGGCCGAAGCCCGCGAGCTCAAGCGTGCCCGTAAGGCGGCCAGGCGGGCCAACGACGTCAGCGTTCCGCCGCTGGACGACGATGACGTGGACGACGCGAACGACCTCGACGCCGAGCCGATGCGGCTGCCGACGATGGTCGGCTTCGACGGCGACGACCAGCGGGTCCGCCGCATCGCTGAAGCGGTGGGGTGATCGTGGGGTACGGCCTGCACCGTGTCGCCCGCTGAGTCGCGGGGCTCAGCCCGCGCGGCCGCCGTTGGGCGGATCATTCACTGCGACAGCATCGGGCACCCCCCCGGCAGGTGCATCCGCACGGCGGCGGGCAGCACGTGGGCTGTGAAGCGGGTGTCGGTCATCGGCTCGCCGTCGAGGTTGATCTGCAGCGGCTCGGGGGCTTCGACGACCAGCCGGCGAACCTGGACGTGGTGCACGTCCTCGCGGTCCAGGTGGCACTCGCCGCGGAGGTCCTGCAGCAGCTGCACCAGCATGGGGCCGGACATGCGTTCGATGACGATTACGTCCAGCAGGCCATCGTCGATGAGGGCGTCGGGGGTCAGGCAGAACCCGCCGCCGGCGAACCGGCCGTTGCCGATGGCGACGAGCAGCAGGTTGTCGTCGAAGCTCAGGCCGTCGGCGGTGACGCGGGCGGGTCGGCTGGCGCCGCCGATGAGCATCACCGCCCCGGCGAGCGTGTACGCCGGGCCGCCCAGGGCGTCCTTGAGCAGGTCGGGGGTGTCGGTGGTGACCTCGGCGACGAACCCGCCGGTGGCGAGGTTGACGAAGCACCGGTCGTTGAGCCGCCCCACGTCGATCGGTCGCGCCGGCTCGTTGAAGATCAGGCCCAACGCCGCGGCGGGGTCGGTCGCGGAGATGCCGGCCCCGCATGCGAAATCATTGCCGGTGCCGTAGGGGATCAGGCCGATCGCCGACGTCGCATCGGGTTCATCGCCTGCCTTGACGATGCCGTTGACCACCTCATTCAGCGTGCCGTCGCCGCCGCAGGCGACCACGGTGTCGTAGCCCTCGCCCCCGGACTGCTCGGCCAGCCGCATCGCCTCGCCCGCTTGCGTGAGCTTGATCATCTCGATGGCGTGGCCGTCCCGCTCCATCAGCCGCACCGCCGCCACCAGCCGATCGTCCGCCGCGGCGTCGTCGTTGCACAGCAGGCGGACCCGGCGGGGTTCGGCGGAGTCAGCCATCGGTGACGCACCCTTCGCTCGCGGTGCTGACCAGCTTCACGAACTTGCCCAGCCGCCCGCGGACCTTCTCCCGCTCCGGCGGCGACCAGGCGTCGCGGCGGCGCTGCAACTCGGCCTCGTCGATGTCGACGTCGATCCGTCCGCCGTCGCAGTCGATCGTGATGATGTCGCCGGACTGCACCAGGGCAATCGGCCCGCCGTCGAACGCTTCGGGCACGACGTGGCCGACGATGAACCCGTGCGACCCGCCGCTGAACCGGCCATCGGTGATCAGTGCCACGTCCTGGATCAGCCCGGCGCCGGCGAGGCCCGCGGTGGGCCCGAGCATCTCCGGCATGCCCGGCCCGCCCTTCGGGCCTTCGTAGCGGATCACGATGACCTGACCCGCTTCGATACTGCCGTCCTCGAGCGCGTGGAGCATGTCTTCCTCGCTGTCGAAGACCGCGGCGGGGCCCTCGAACCGTGTGCCCTGCTTGCCGGTGATCTTGCCCACCGACCCACCCGGGGCGAGGCTGCCGCGGAGGATTTGCAGGTGGCCGGTGGCCTTGATCGGCGAGTCGGCCGGCAAAAAAAGATCCTGCTTGCCCGACGGCGCGTGCTGTTGATACTCCGGCAGGTCCGGTACGTCCGCCAGGTTCTCGGCGATCGTCCTGCCGGTCACCGTCATCTGCGAGCCGTCGATCCGCCCCTCGGCCAGCAGTTGCTTCATCACCGCGGGCACGCCGCCCACCCGGTGCAGGTCCTCCATCACGTACCGCCCTGACGGCTTGAGGTCGGCCTGCAGCGGCGTCGCGTCGCTGACCTGCTGCCACTGGTCGATCTCCAGCGGCAGGTCGAACGCCCGGGCGATCGCCAGCATGTGCAGCACCGCATTGGTCGAGCCGCCCAGCGTCATCACCACGACCATCGCGTTGTGCAGCGAGGCCTCGGTCACGATGTCGCGTGGCTTGAGGTCGCGCTCCAGCAGCGTTTTCATCGCGGCCCCGGCCCGCCGACATTCGTCGATCTTGTCCGGGTCTTCGGCCGGGGTGCAGCTGCTGAACGGCAGGCTCAGACCCATCGCTTCGATCGCCGCGGCCATGGTGTTGGCGGTGTACATCCCGCCGCACGCTCCGGCGCCCGGGCAGGCCGACTTGACGATCGCGTCCCGTTGAGCCCGGTCGATGTGCCCGCCCAGCAGCTGGCCGTAGGACTGGAAGGCGGAAACCACGTCGAGCTTGGCCTGTTCCTCGGCCCCGCCACTTGCCGTAGTAGCGCCGTTGCCAGCTTCCGGGGGGGCCGGGGTGCAGCCGGGCTTGATCGTGCCGCCGTAGATCATGATGGCGGGGCGGTTGAGCCGGCCCATCGCGATCACGCAGCCGGGCATGTTCTTGTCGCACCCGGGCAGCGCGATCAGCCCGTCGTACCACTGGGCCCCGACGACGGTCTCGATGCTGTCAGCGATGAGGTCCCGCGACGGCAGCGAGTAGCTCATGCCGTCGGTGCCCATCGAGATGCCGTCCGACACGCCGATGGTGTTGAACCGCATGCCCACGAGGTCCACGCCGGTGACGCCGGTCTTGACCTCGGCGGCGAGGTCGTTGAGGTGCATGTTGCACGAGTTGCCCTCGTACCAGCACGAGGCGATGCCGACCTGGGCCTTGTCCATGTCCGCGTCGGACAGGCCGGTGGCGAAGAGCATCGCTTGCGAGGCGCCCTGGGCCAGGGGCTGGGTGATGCGGGCGGAGTAGCGGTTCAGGCCGGTGTCGGCAGCGGGTTGCGGTGGCATGGGCCGGCAGTGTAAAGCCCGGGGTGTGCCACACCCCGGGCGTTAACCCGTCAACGCCACCACCGCCCACCCCTCGACCCGCGGCACGGTGAACTTCACGCCGCCGTCGACCGCCTCGTGCTCGAGCGTCTGGCCACCCGAGACCAGCCGCACCGACTGGATGCCGTCGAGGCGGACCGTGACCGCCACGTCGTGCAGCGGGATCACGTCTTCAATCACGTCCAGCCCCTCGCCGCGCCGCTCGGGCAGGTAGTGCAGCAGGTGCAGCACGTGCCGGTTCTCGCCGGGCTGACGCATCAGCGACGTCCGCAGGGTCGTCGGCCCGTCGGCAGCGACCACCGGCGTCGGCAGCGCCCGCCCCAGCGCCCCGGCCAGCAGCGACCGCACCCAACGCGGCGCCTTGTCGTGGTACTGCTCGAAGATCGGGTGCATGAAGTAGATCACACCCCCGCCCCCGGCGTGTCGCTTTTCCACAATGCCCGGGTACACCACCTCGCCGTTGCTCGGGGCGTGGCGGTGCGAGCAGAAGTGCTTCCACGTCCGATTGAACCACGGCCGCTGCACCTGCGCCAACACCGTCGCGTCGGCCTCCGGCTCAACCTGCAGCCCGCGCTGATACATCACATGCGGGATCGGCCGCAGCGCGGCCTCGACCAGCTCACCGCCGGGCACGATGAAGTCCGGCTGGAACGGCGCGTCGCCGACCGGCTTCACCGGCCAGCCGGGCATGTCGAACGATCCGCCGTCGGCGTCCAAGGCCGAGCGGTGGCTCGCGATGATCCAGCCACCGCGATCCAGGTGGCTCGCGAGCTTGTCCGCCAGCGCCGCATCGACCGGGATCTCGTCGGGCAGCACCACCACGTGGTAAGGCTCAAGCTCGCTGTGCTGGTCGACCAGGTCGAACTGCTGCTGCAACTCTTCGAGCATCCGCACCGCGCCCATCGCCGTGGCTGGTTGCCGCTCGGCCTGAGCGGCGTGGCCGGCCTTCTGCGTCACGAAAGCCTCGGGCGTCAGCACGGCGATGTCGCTCACCGCCTGGGCATCGACGAGGTACGGCTCCAGCTCGGCGAGGCGGTTGTAGACCCCGCCGATCAGGTCGTAGGTCGCCGCGTCGAGCCGGCCGTCGGGCGGCAGCTGGTCGCCGACCGAGCAGCCCGCGCCCATCGCGGCCATGCGGAAGCACTCGAACTGCAGCGCCGCATCGTTCTTGTAGGAGTGGAAGTCGCCCCACGCGGTGTGGAACTTGCCGGTCATCCCGAGCGTGGCCTTGCCCATGGTGCGGGTGAACCGCTGGGCCAGCGGAAAGTGCAGGTACCCCCAGCCGCCCGACGGCAGCGACTCGAGCTCGTAGTGCGTGTAAGCATCCGCGCTGGGCCGGTGCCGCGGGCCGACGTGGCCGGCGTTGTAAAAGATCGTGCACTCGTCGGTGAAGCCCGGCTGGGCCCGGATGTGCTGGGTCGTCTCGAGCTTCCAGTCGTTGATGACGCGGCGGGCGAATTCCTTGCGAGCCAGCGGGTCCTCGGGGTCCACGCCCTCGTCGATCATCGCATCCAACCAATGCTCGGAGACCGAGATCCGCGGCTGCACGATGTCCAGGAACAGGCCATCGACCGCCGGGACGTTGGCGAAGATGTCGGCCAGGTGGTCCTTCAAGAACTGGCGGTAGCCCGGGTGGAACACGTCGAGGTTTTGATAGAAGCCCGGGCCCAGCGGGTTGTGCCCGCTGACCTTGCCGTCCGCGTCGATCATCAGCCAGTCGCGGTGCTCCCGGGCGGTGTACTCGTCCCACTGCACGGTCGTGTAGATCGGGCAGCGGATGCCCACCTTGTGGCAGGCCTCGATCTGCTGGTTGAGCAGGTCGGGGACCTGCAGGTGCGGGTGAACGCGTTCGGGGTGCGTGCTGGTCGGGTAGTAGAGGTAGCCGTGGTGGCAGCGGGCGAAGCAGGTCACGCTGTCCACGCCGGCGGCGGCGAGCGTGTCGGCGAAGCGCGTGGCGTCGAACTCGGCGCCGACGCCCGTGATGTCGCCGGAGGTGTGGAAGTCCAGGTGGACTTGGCGCTGGCGGAGCTTGAGCGTGTGGGACATGCGGCGCACGATAGAAAGTGCCGCGTCAAGAACGCGGCGATGAAGCCGCGGGTGTCAACCCGTCGGCTCGCGGATCGCCGCCGCCAACGCCTCCGCGGTGTCCGCGATATTCGTGCTCGGCAGCAGCACCAGCGGATCGTTCAGCACGTGCACCCGCCGCCGCTGCACCGCCGGCACCGGCAACCCCCGCAACGCCGCCAGCCGCTCGTCCTGCTCCCAAGCCCCGAGCTCCGGCCCGCCGGGCACCAGCAGCACGATCACCTCCGGCCGCGCCGCCACCACCGCCTCCGCATCCAGCACCGGCGCCGACACCACCGCGTCACCCACCGCATTGACCCCGCCGACCCACTCCAGTAGCTCGTGGTGCGTCGCCCGCGGCCCGATCGCCATCAGCCCCGCCGGGTCCAGCAGCAACAGCACCCGCGGTCGATGCCCGTCGGTGCTGACCGCCGCGTCCCGCACCGCCGCCAGCCGTTGCGTGATCCGCTGCTCCAGCGCCGCCGCCGCCTCCGCTTCGCCCAGCAACTCGCCAAGCCGCGTCACCATCTCCAGCACGTCCTGCACCGACCGCGGATCGCTCAGGGTGTGCACCTGCCCCCCGACCGCCTCCACCGCCGCCGTGAGCGCCGCGTCCTCGCCGCCGCTCATCCGCAGCACCATCGCCGGCCGCAGTCCCACGATCCGCTCGACATCCGCCTCCTGATACCCGCCCACCACCGGCAAGTCCGCCGCCGCGGACGCATCGTGCGACGCTACCCCCACCAGCCGATCCCCCATCCCCAAATCCACCACCGCCCGCGTCACGGCCGGCGCCAGAGACACCACGCCACCCGCCTCATTCTCGCCGTGCTCCTCCGAACACCCGCCCCAAAACAGCAACACCGCCACCAACGCGACAAAGCCCGACGCTGTGACCCACAGCCGTTCAATTTCTGACTTGTGACTTCTCACTTTCGACTTGTCATGACTCCGCGATTTCCTCGCACGGCGTCCCGTCCGACGACTCCCGCAGCAAGAGATAGATCGATGCCTGCGCACAGAAGTAGTAGCTGATCAGGTACGCCGGCAGCAGTGTCGAGAACAGCCACAGCCACCACCGCGACAGCGTCGCCGCGACCCGGTCGTCCGACTGCTGTGGGTCCGCCAGCACCGACAGCGCCTGCGGCGTGGCCACCGGCATCAGCTCGTCCCACTCGCCGACCCACGCACCGACCAACGCGTGCGTGGTGCTCATCGTCAGCCCCAGCACGCCGGCCAGCACCACGTACGCCACCGCCGCGACCAGCAGCAGCACCGCGGTGTACCCCAGAAACCGCCCGAACCGGCTCAGCAGGTAGTGGTACACCCGGCTGACCGCGTCGAACGCATCGGTGCCCTCGGCCGAGACCGCCGGCCAAAGCATCCCGCCGCCCAGCCACAGCCCGATGCTCACCAGCGCGATCAGCAGTCCGATCAGCAGCAGCACCCCGTACAGCAGCCCGCCAATCAGGTTCAGCCACGCCGCGCTGAAAAGCGCCCAGCCCAGCACCGCCAGCAGCAGCGCCGCCACCGCGATCACCAGCAGGGGGATCAGCGGCGCGAGGATGAACCATCCGGCCCGCTTCCACGTCCAGCTCAGCTCGGCACGCAGCCCCGGTGGTATGCCCGTTGCCGCGTGGACCGTCGCCATCCGCGACAACGGCCCGCCCAGGACCACCAGCAGCACCAGCATCAGCGTGACGAACCCGCTCATGTGCCACGGGTGCTTGTGCCACCACCAGGCCGGCAGCGCCACCACCACCCGCCGCATCTCCCCGAGCATCGTGTCGATGTCCAGCTTCCGCATCGCCGCCAGCGCGTCACGCAGCGAGCCCCCGGCGACCAGCCGGGCCGTCGCGAACGGCGTGCTCCGGCGGTACAGCTCGTCGGCGTTGACGTAGGTGATCTCGTACGCCTCGTCGAAGTCGTCCGCCCCCGTCTGCTCCAGCAGCGCAATCTCGCCCGGGTACACGTCCGCCTCGACCAACAGGTCCAGCAGCGTCCCGCCCAGCAGCAGCCCCGCGACGATCCCCACGGCCAGCAGCAGCTTCGCCGGCTGCAGCGCCATCCGCGCCGCGTGCACCAGCCGCACCCACGGCGCAACCCGCATCCACTGCACCTGTTCCACGCTCACGCGATTCAGCGAGTCCACCATCGCCCGCAATGTAGTAGGTGGCCACCGAAGCGGCTTTACCCCGCCGCGAGCGCCCGCAGCGCGTCCAGCGCCTCCAGCCGCTCCTGCAGGTACCAGCGGATCAGCCGGGCGGTCTCTCGATACTCCCGCTCGTCGCCGCCGATCGGGTCGTGGATGTCGCCGTCCGGATTCAGCGGCAGCGTCTTGTCGTCCGCCCGCGGCCAGCGGTTGACCAGGACCTCGCGGTGTCTGCCGGTCATGGTGTAGATCACGTCCGCCTCCTCGATCAGCCGGTCGCTGACCGCCTGCGACTGGTGATCCGACAGATCGATCCCGTCTTCGCCGAGCACCGCGATCGCCTCCGGCGACGCCGGCGAGCCCTCGCCCGCCGCGACCCCCGCCGACCGCACCACCACCCCGGCGCCCGCCAGCTCATCGGGCCCCACGCCCAGCTTCTCCGCGATCACCCGCTCGGTCAGCGCCTGCGCCATCGGCGACCGGCACGTGTTGCCCGTGCACACCAACAAAATGTTCAACCGCTCAGCCATCGCCCGCCATCGTAGGACCTTCACGCCCACCACTTCCCGTCCGCCGTTTAGCCGCGGGCGTTCGTCGGCGCGTCCCGGCGAAGCGGGGTCTACGGCCACGCGGATACCTGCCGGCGTGCACCGCACCACGCCAGCAGCCCGCTTTGCCAGCCGCGGGTGCATACCCGCGGTACCCGGGTCCGCCCGGTGCGTTCAACACACCGCAATCTTCCACCACCGCGGGGATTAACGCACTGCAACTGATCGGGTGCCACGGCCACTTGCTGGCTGTGCTTCACGTACGCCAAGGGTTGGGCACGGCCAACAAGTGGCCGTGGCACCACGTGCTCGACCTCTCAAACCTCCACCGGCTCCCCGTCCGCCTGCACCGGCGCCAGCTGCATCTGGATCATGTTCTCGTACACGCCTTCCTTGTGCATCAACTCGTCGTGCGTGCCCCGCTCGACGACCCGGCCGTGGTCCAGCACGAGGATCTGGTCCGCGTGCAGGATGGTGCTCAGCCGGTGGGCGATGACGAAGCTGGTTCGGCCGGTCATCAGCCGCAGCAGCGAGGACTGGATGAGCCGTTCGCTGTGCGTGTCCAGGTTGCTCGTCGCCTCGTCGAGGATGAGGATGCGCGGGTCGGCCAGGACGGCCCGGGCGATGGCCAGCCGCTGCCGTTGGCCGCCGGAGAGCTTGACGCCGCGCTCGCCGATGAGCGTGTCGTAGCCCTCGGGCAGCTCGCGGATGAACTCGTCCGCCGCCGCCAGCCGGGCCGCCTTCTGGACGTCCGCGTCGCTGCTGCCGCGTCGGCCGTAGCCGATGTTGTCCCGGACGCTGCCGTCAAACAGGAAGATGTCCTGTTCGACGACGCCCAGCAGCTGCCGGAAGCTGTCCACGTCGATGTCCCGCAGGTCCGTGCCGTCCAGCAGGATGCGCCCCTCGGTCGGGTCGTAAAACCGGGCAACCAGATTGCACATCGTGGTCTTGCCCGCGCCGCTGGCGCCGACCAGTGCGATCGTCTGTCCCGGCTTGGCGGTCAATGACACGTCCCGCAGCGCCCACTCGGCGGTCTCGCTGTATCGAAAGCCCACGTCCCGCAGCTCGACCCGGCCGGCCACCTGCTCGGGCCTCACCGTGACCGCTTCCGGGGGGCTGGGCATCTCGATCGGCTCCTCCAGCAGGTCCATCACGCGGTCCAGCCCGGCCAGTGCGTCCTGCAGCCCCGTCGCCGTCGCCGCCAGTGTCGCGATCGGCCGAAGCAGCGCCCCGAGGTACGTCAGAAACGCCACCAGCCCGCCGATGGTCAAGGCATCGCCCGCGTCCATCATCCCGTCGGCAACCGCCTGCCGATCGCTGAGGATCTGCAGCGCCCCGAAGTACAGCAGCGCCGCCGACGCCAGCGGGATCAGGATCGCCCACGCCAGATCGACGCCCCGCATCCACCACCACGAGTGCAACTCCTGCCGCACCATCAGGTCGCTGGCACCCACGAATCGGCCCGACTCGCTTCGCCGCCTGCCGAACGCCCGGACCACGCGCATGCCGCCAAACGCCTCGGTCGCCCTCGCATCGATGCCCCGGCGGGTGCTGCGGATGTCCCGGAACAGCGGCCGGATCCGCGAGATCCACGTGCGGTGCGTCACCCACACCACCGGCAGCACGACCATTGCCCCCAGCAGCAGCCGCCAGTCCACGAAGATCAGCACCGCCAGCGACCCGAGCAGCTGGATCACCGCCTGCCACGGGTTGTAGAGCATGCTGAACACCAGCCCGCCGACCGCCCCCGCGTCGTCGCGGAGGATCGACGAGACGCCGCCGGACTTCAGCTCATAGACCCGCCACAGCGGCAGTCGCGAGGCGTGCTCGAAGGACTCCCGCCGCACGTCCACCTGCAGCCGCTTGCTCAGCCGCGTCGCCTGCCACCGCCCGGCCAGCCCGACGCCCTGGGCGATCAGCGTCAGCCCGATGGCCACGAGCACCAGCACCGTCAGCAGCAGCCGGATGCTCGGCTCGCCCACCGCCGAAGTCAGCCAGCCGGGCATCGGCTCGTCGCCCAAGACGTGGTCGATCACCAGCTTGGGCACGTACAGCGGCGCCAGGCCCACCAGCGTCGAGACCGTCAGCAGGGCCAGCGACCCGAAGATCCACTTCCGCTGCGCCGCCGCCAGGCCCCAGAACGCCTTGAACAACTCGACGAACGTGTGGTTACGGCTCCGCCGATCCCGCTCCCGACCGCGCCAGTCGACCTGCACCCCCTCCTTCCGCCGACGGGCGAGGTCGGCCTTGTATTCGCGGTATCGGCGTCGGCTGCTTCGGCTGGGCATGCACCTGCACCTTAGCCCCGCCGGATCGGGTCGGGTCCGTAGGACGGGCGTCTCGCCCGTCATCGCGGCGCAGCCGCGACCCGACATGCACCTGCACCTCCCAGGCCGGCTCCACTCGCTCCCGGGAGCGGGTCGAGCGGTCATCGCCACTCCCATGTAAACGGAATCAAGCTGACGCTTGAATGACGGGCGGGACGCCCGTCCTACGGGGATCGACGGGCGGGACGCCCGTCCTACGGGGGTCGGCAATCCATCCGCGCAATCGCGATCCATAGACTCCCGCCATGTCCCAGCCCACCGTCGAGCACACCCGTCTGGCCGAAGACCACCGCCGGGACAAAAACTGGAAGCGGTGGGGGCCGTACCTCTCTGAGCGGCAGTGGGGCACCGTCCGCGAGGACTACTCCCAAGATGGCAACGTCTGGCACAGCTTCACCCACGACGACGCCCGCAGCCGGGCCTACCGCTGGGGTGAGGACGGCCTGCTGGGCTGGACCGACCGCGAGTGCCGGCTGTGCTTCGCCCTGGCCCTGTGGAACGGCAAGGACCCGATCCTCAAGGAGCGCCTGTTCGGCCTGGCCGGGCCCGAGGGCAACCACGGCGAGGATGTCAAAGAGCTGTACTACTACGTCGACTCGCTGCCGACGCACTGCTACGCCAAGGCCATCTACAAGTACCCCCTCGCCGCGTACCCCTACGACGAGCTGGTGCAGGAAAACGCCCGCCGCACCAAACACGACGACGAGTACGAGCTGGTCGACACCGGCATCCTCGACCAGGGCCACGTCGACGTCACCGCCGAGTACGCCAAGGGGCAGCCCGACGACACGCTGATCCGCATCACGCTGGTCAACCACGGCGACGAGCCAGCCGAGTTGCACGTGCTGCCGACGTTGTGGTTCCGCAACACGTGGGTCTGGGGCTGCGAGCACGAGGGCTGCACCGTCAAGCCGTGGATGGGCCAGCACGGCAAGTCGGAAGTGCACACCGACCACGAGACGCTGGGCAAGTTCATCTGGCGGATCGGCTCGGGTCCGGATCGCACCCCGCCCGAGCTGCTGTTCACCGACAACCACACCAACGCCCAGCGGCTCTACGGCAGCGAGAACCGCGGCAAGTGGACCAAGGACGCCTTCCACCGCCACGTTGTTGACGGCGAGGTCGACGCGGTCAACCCGGACCGCTGCGGCACCAAGGCGGCGGCGTGGCACAAGCTCACGCTGCAGCCCGGCGAGCCGGTGGTCCTCAAGCTGCGGCTCTCGCACGAGGACGACCCGGTGGGCGGCGATCCGCTGGGCAACGACTTCGACAAGCTGTTCAAGAAGCGGCTCAAAGAGTGCGAGACGTTCTATGACTCGGTCATCCCCGAGTCGATGCAAGACGGCCGGGAAAGGGCGGTGACGCGGCAGGCGTACGCCGGGCTTCTTTGGACCAAGCAGTTCTACCACTACATCGTGGATGCCTGGCTACACGGGGACCCGGACATGCCCCCGCCGCCGGAGGCCCACCATACGGGTCGCAACAGCGACTGGGAGCACCTGTTCGCCCGGGACGTGCTGTCGATGCCGGACAAGTGGGAGTACCCGTGGTTCGCCGCGTGGGACTCGGCGTTCCACATGCTGCCGCTGTGCCAGCTGGACCCGCATCACACCAAGCGGGAGCTGGTCAAGTTTCTACGTGAGTGGTATATGCACCCGAACGGGCAGATCCCCGCGTACGAGTTCAACTTCAACGATGTGAACCCTCCCGTGCATGCCTGGGCGTGTTGGCGGGTCTACAAGCTGACCGCGCCCAAGGGCGAGCGGGACGTGGCGTTCCTCGCGTCGTGCTTCCAGAAGCTGCTGCTCAACTTCACCTGGTGGGTCAATCGCAAGGACGAATCGGGCCAGCACGTCTTCTCCGGCGGGTTTTTGGGGCTGGATAACATCGGTGTGTTCGACCGCTCGGCGCCGATGCCCGACGGCACGCATTTGAATCAGGCCGACGGCACCGCGTGGATGGCGTTCTACTGCACGACGATGCTGGCGATGGCGCTGGAGCTGGCCCAGCACGACCGCAGCTACGCGGATATGGCCAGCAAGTTCTTCGAGCACTTCGTCGCCATCGCCGACGCGATTAACACCCTCGGCGGCAGCGGGCTGTGGGACGAACAGGACGGCTTCTACTACGACCAGCTGCGGGTCGACGGCCACGGCGAGCCGGTCCGCGTGCGGTCGCTGGTCGGCCTGATGCCGCTGATCGCGGTCGAGGTGTTGCAGCGGTCGCAGATCGAGGCGCTGCCGGGCTTCAAGAAGCGGATGGACTGGTTCCTGGAGAACCGCCAGGACCTCGCGCGGCACATCTCGTACATGGAATGCGGCGAGCGGGGCGACGAGTACTACCTGCTCGCCCTGCCCAGCGAGCACCGGCTGCGGTCGGTGCTGCGGTACATGCTCGATGAGGACGAGTTTCTCTGCCCGTTCGGCATCCGGTCGCTGAGCAAGTTCCACGAGCGGTGCCCGTACCGGCTCGAGCTGGGCGGCCAGACGCACGAAGTCGCCTACGCCCCGGGCGAGTCGCGGACCACGATGTTCGGCGGCAACAGCAACTGGCGCGGCCCCGTCTGGCTGCCCACCAACTACCTCATCATCGAGGCCCTGCAGCGGTACCACCACTACTACGGCGACGGGTTCACGGTCGAGTGCCCGGTCGGCTCGGGCCAGCAGATGAACCTGCGGCAGGTCGCTCGCGAGATCGAACGGCGGCTCGCCAAACTCTTCCTGGATTGCGACGCGGGTCAACAGTGCCCCAGCCACGGCGGGCAGCACCCCGAGGGCCTGCCGGGCTTCGACGGGCTGTACCTGTTCCACGAGTACTTTCACGCCGAGACCGGCCGCGGCTGCGGCGCGATGCACCAGACCGGTTGGACGTCGCTGATCGCGCGGTGTCTGGGTGACCTGGCGATGGGGAAAAACCCGTAGGACGGGCGTCCCGCCCGTCATCGCGGCGAAGCCGCGACCGGCAGGCCCGCGCGCAATATCGAGCGGTGCTCGATCGACGGGCGAGACGCCCGTCCTACGGGATACCCGATCACGCCGTCAACCACGACCAAGGCAGCCGCACGTCCAGCAGGTGCTCCAGGCCCGCCACCACCGCGCCGACCGCGACCGCGACCGCAAAAGGGACCCGCGGTGCATCGTCGCTGAAGACCGGCTTGCTGCGTGACGCCGCCAGCAGGGCCGCCCCCGCCACCCGGCCGAGCGTCCGTTTCACGACACCCCTTCGGATCATCACCACGACCGCGATCAGCAGCGCGACGATGAGTGCGTACACCATCGTGCTCAGCACCATGGACCACGACGCGGACCACGCCCCGACGGCCGCCATCAGCTTCATGTCCCCGCCACCCAGCCCGCCGCTGGTCACGAGGATCGCCATCGGCACCAGGCCCGCCAGCATCGCGATCCACGCCGCCGCCGACGCCAGGCCAACCGCCGACCAGCCATCAGCCAGCCCGGCCGCGGCCGGCCAATAAATCAGCCCGGTCAGGATTGCCGGATACGTCAGCCGGTTGGGCACCAGCCCGGTACGCAGGTCGATCACCGCGGCCGCCGCCGCGATGCCGATCAGCACGAGGTAGGCGGCGAGGAACACTTGATCACTACCGCAAGTACCAGACGCTTCGCCTTTGGCTCAGCGTCGGCTTCAGCGTGGGGTCAGAAAGCGTTCGGCCTCACGGCAGGTCGTCGTCCATGCCGCCCAGGTCGCCCGGGTCCTCGGCGACCTCTTCCCAGTTGCCGCGAACCCACTCGGCGATCGCGTTGCGAAACACAATCAACAGGCCCAGCAGGGGCAGCACGATCGCCGCGACGATCAGCAGCTTCTCAAGGCCCTCGGCGCCCCGCTCGTCGCGGTGCAGTTGGATCAACAAGTCACGCATGGTCTGAAGCATCTTGGAACTTCCTTTCGAACAATCCCGCTGGCTGTGGCATCAGTCGCGACACGCCCAGCTTCCGGGGGCGGGGGGGGGTTAGGGGATGGGGAGGCTGTTGAGGGTGGTCACCATTTGGTAGTGGGCGACCAGCGTCGCGAGGCCCATCCGGATAAACAACAAGGAGGGGATCGCGATAGCCGCGACCACCAGGGTGTATTCGAGCATCGTCGCCCCGCGTCGATCACGGTGGGCCCGCCGTAGCCGGACGAAGGTGCGTCGCAGGCCGCGGGGCAGGACCCGGCGTCGGGGCGGGTGATGCATCGCCGTTATTCTACGTCGGCCGACCCGGATTCACCAGTGGTTGACGCTTCGGCCGTGAAAATAGGCAAGGTGGCTTCGCTCAGCTCGGCGAGCTTCTCGCGACGCAGCCGGCCGGCGAGTTCGGACGTCTGGCCCGACCATCGCAGTTCCATCCGCTGATCTTCGTCCTCGTGGTCGGTTTCGATCAGGCTGAAGATGTCCCGCAGGCGGTAGCTACCCGCGTCCGATAGGGGCATGACCTCGGCGATCTGCGTCACCAGGCGTCGGCCGCCGATCTGCCGGGACAGCTGGACCACCACGTCGATCGCCGAGCTGATCTGGGACCGCAGGGCATGAAGCGGCAGCTCGACCTTGCTCATCAGAGCGAGCGTTTCGAGGCGGTTGAGGGCGTCGGCGGCGTTGTTGGCGTGGAGCGTGCCCATGGACCCGCCGTGGCCGGAGGTCATGGCCTGGATCATGTCCAGGGCCTCGCCGCCACGGACCTCGCCGATGATGATCCGGTCCGGGCGCAGACGCAGCGACGAGCGGAACAGCTCGCGGATGTCCACGCCGCCGCGGCCGAAGCGGTCCGCCGCGCGGGATTCGAGGGCCACGACGTGCTCCTGCTGCAGCTGCAGCTCGGAGGAGTCCTCGATGACGACGATGCGTTCGCCGCGGGGGATGTAGGCCGACAGGGCGTTGAGCAGGGAGGTCTTGCCCGAGCTGGTGCCGCCGGTGACCAGGAGGTTGCGTTCGGCAACGATGACGGTCTGCAGGTACTCGCGGGCCGGCTGGGTGAGCGTGCCCATGTGGATCAGCCAGTCGATGTCGAGCATCTGCTTGGCGAACTTGCGGATGGTCATCACGGTGCCGTGGCGGGCACAAGGGGGTTTGGCGACGTGCACGCGGGAGCCGTCGGGCAGCCGACCGTCGACCAGCGGGTTGTCGTCGCTGAAGCGTTTGCCGGTGAACTGCAGGACGTTGTTGACCGCCGCGCGGTAGGCCTCGGGGTCGTCGAACCGGGCGCGGCTGCGCAGCAGCTGGCCGTCGCGCTCGATGTAGATTTCGTCCCACTTGTTGATCATCACCTCGCTGACGGACTGGTCGGCCAGGTGTTTGCGGACCGGGGCGAGGTAGTGGTCGATGGTGGCGGCGTGGACGGAGGGCATCGAACAGATCGTACGAGCCGCGGACGGTTTGATGTTTAGCGGGTGCAGCGCAGCTGCCCCGGCTGGCCGGTTGCGGCGGCCCGGCGGGCGCGGCTTCGCCGCAGCCGCTAAACCGGCGACGGCAGGACGATGGTTTCGCCCGGTTCGTGGTCGCGGTCGCCGGTGACCAGGTCGAGGATGGCGCCGGCGACGGCCATCGGGTCGAGGGTCTTGCTGGTGGGGATCGCCTTCTCGGGGAAGTTCTGGCGGAGCATCGGCGTCTCGACGGCGCCGGGGGCGATGGCGGCGGCGCGGATGTTGAGACGCTTGCCCTCATCGGCGATGCACTTGGTAAACAGGTTGACGCCAGCCTTCGCCGCGGCGTAAATGTTGAACCCCGTGAATGGGTCGACCGTCGCCATCGACGAGACGCTGACGACGACGCCGGCTTTCTGCTGCCGGAAGTGGGGCCACGCCGAGCGGGTGAGGTAGATCACGGACTTGAGGTTGACCGCCAGGCAGGCGTCCAGCGCGTCGTCGGTGATCTTGAGGATCGGTTGCAGCGGGGCGCTGCCGGCACAGTTGACCAACGCATCGAGCCGGCCGAAGCGTTCGATCACCTCGGCGACGGCGGCGTCGCACGCGGCGGGGTCGGTGACGTCGGCCGGGTGGGTCGCGACGACGGCGTCGGGGACGTCGTCCACCACCCGCTGGCGTGCGGCGTCCAGGCGGTCGGCGGTCCGGGCGACCATCAGCACGGCGTAGCCGGCTTCGGCGAGGACCAGGGCGGTGTCTGCGCCGATGCCGCTGCTGGCACCGGTCACGAGGGCGACGGGCTGGCTCATGGCCGGAGGGTAGGCGCGCGGCAGTGCCTGCTAATCTGACTCGTCATCTGAACCCCCCGGAAGCAAGGATGCTCAGCCCCCAAGCCAAACCCGAGTGGACCACGATCCTCGTCATCGGCGTGCTGCTGGCCGCCGCGTGCGTCGTGGTCGGGCTCTGGCCGCTGGCGATCCTGCTGCTGCTCGCCGCGGCGGGCCTGGCCCTGTTCTTCCGCGACCCGGTGCGGACCGTGCCTTCGCAACGCAACGCGATGATCGCCCCGGCCGACGGCAAGATCACTTCGGTCCACGAGGTCGAGCATTACGAGCCGCTGGAGGGCCCGGGGGTATGTGTGCGGATTTTCCTGAGCGTGCTGGACGTGCACATCAACCGCTGTCCGTGCCACGGCCGCGTGCGGTCGGTGAGCAGCAAGCCTGGCAAGTACACCAACGCGATGAACCCGCAGTCGGCGGAGGACAACGCCTCGACGCTGACGGTGCTGGAACACCCGGTGAAGGGCTACCCGCTGGCCGCGGTCCGGCAGGTCGCGGGGATGCTGGCGCGGACGATCGTGTGCACCGCCGAGCAGGGCCGGGTCCTGCAGCGGGGCGAGCGGATCGGGCTGATCAAGCTGGGCTCGACGACGGAGCTGTACGTGCCCAAGTCGCTGGTGCCGGAGGTGCAGGTCAAGCCGGGGCAGAAGGTCCGGGCGGGGATGACGGTGCTGCTGACGTACACGCCGGCAAGTGAGGGTGGATCGGACGGCGAACCGGCAGCGGTGCCAGCGCGGCTATTCAGCGGCGATGCGTCCGCGGCATAAAGCCGCCGCCGGTGGCGGCGGGCGCGGCCGACGGCCGCGGCTTTATGACGGAGCGTCGTCGGTCCGCAGGTCCAGATACGCGAGTTCATCCGTGGACAGCTGCACGCTCAGGCCTGGCAGGCTGGTGGTGATCTCGTTGATCGTCCGCGGGCCGATGAGGGCGAAGCTCGGGAACGGCTGGCAGAGCACGTAGGCGGCGGCGATGTTGAGCGCGGAGACGTCGTACTTCTCGGCGAGTTCGAACGCCCGTTCGCGGCGCTTCTGGTTGTCGGGGCTGTCCCAGTTGTTCTGGCCGCCGACAATCATGCCGGTGGCGTCGCGGGAGACGAAGTAACCGCGGGCTTGGCTGGACCAGGAAAAGTTGGCGGTGCCGGTCTTCTCGAGATAGGCGAGGCTCTCGGGGTCCGAGGCGGAGACGCAGCCGCCCCAGACGGGTGTGACCATCCGGGCCAGCGAGAGGTTGTTGTTCAGCAGGGACATGCCCTGCTTGCCGTTCGCCTTCGCGTACGCGTTGGCCGCTTGAAAGCGGTCGATGGACCAGTTGCTGCCGCCGACGACGCCGATGCGGCCGGCCCTTGCGTGCTCGTCGAGCACGTCGATGAACTCGCCGACGGGGACGTCGGGGTTGTCGCGGTGCATGATGTAGATCGGCACCTGATCCAGGCCGAAGTCTTCGAGCGACTGGTGCAGCTCGCGGGTGATGCCCTCGGGGTTGCAGTGGGGCGTGTGGGCACCCTTGCAGATGAGGTTGACATACTCGGTGAGGCCGCGGTTCTTGAGCCATTGGCCCATGATCTGCTGCTTCTTTCGGCCGTAAACCCAGGCGGTGTCGAACGTGTTGCCGCCGACCTCGATCCAGTGGTCCCAGACCGGGGCGGCCTCGGCGAGGCTGTTCTTGTTGTCGCAGCCCATGACCATCACCGACACATCCCGGTCCAGACCCTGGACCCGGCCGAAGCGCATCTCGGGCCGGCCCGGCCGGGGTTGCGGGGCGGGCTTGCGGCCCGCGGCGGGGCGGCTGTGCTCGCCGGTCTCGTGCGGGTAGGTCACGCCGACCTTCGCCCGCCACTGATCGAGCGTCTTCGCGTTGCCCAGCGAGTCGTCCCACGTCATCGCCGGGCCGTCGGCCTGCTGCTTGCCGGCCACGATGGCCTCGGCGGCGAGGCGGGCCTCGATGCCGAACGCGGTCGCGTCGGTCGAGCCGGTGTGTTCGGTGCGCTGCCCGCCAGCGTGGACGACGATCTTGAACTCGCCGCCGCCGTTGCGGTCCGCGGTCCAGGGGTTGGGCACGTCGATCCGACCACCGCTGCCGAAGATCGTCGCGGTGTTGTCCAGGCCCGCGCGGATGCTCGTGGCGATCTGGGCGACGACGGGGGGGCCTTGCTCGTGGTCGAAGCGAAGCGTGGCCGCGGCGACGTGGTCCACGCCGTCCTGCACGACGCCGCTGGCCTGCAGGTCGTCGGGGGTCGCGGCGGATCGGCCGGTGACCACGGACGCGACGAGCCGGGAGAAGGACGCGGGGTAGCAGCCGACGTCCATGATGCCGCCGCCGGCGAGCATCGGGTCGTTGAGCCGGCCCTCGGTGCCGTCGGGGCCCTTAAAGCCAAAGCTCGCGCGGACCATACGGACGTCGCCGATGACCTTCTGCTGCAGCAGCTCGACGAGCTTCGCGGTCTGCGGGTGGCAGCGGTACATGAACGCTTCCATCAGGAACACGCCCATCTCCCGGGCCGCCTCGATCATCTGCTGAGCCTCGGCGTGGTTGAGGGCCATCGGCTTCTCGACCAGCACGTGCTTGCCCGCCTCGGCAGCCTTGATGGCCCAGGGAGCGTGCATCGGGTGCGGAGTCGCGACGTAGACCGCGTCGACATTGTCGTCAGCCAGCAGATCTTTGTAGCTGCCGTGGCACGTCGCCCCCGGGAGATCGTTCGCGTCGGCGAACTTCCGGGCGTTCTCGGCCGAGCGGCTGCCGACGGCGGTGATCTGGCCGGCGTCGACCTGCGTCAGGCCGTGGGCGAAAGCCTTGGCGATGGCACCGGTGCCGATGAGGCCCCAGCGGAGTTCGGACGGGCCGGAAGGACGGTTGAGGGTACGGCTGGCCATGCGCGGCAGGCTAGCTACATCCTGGGCGGCTGTCACAAGTTCACGGGAGCAACCCGACCCGCACCGCCAGACCGCCGGGCACGTTCGGGTGGGCCGGGTTGACCTCCACCCGCCGCCTCGCGGGGATGACCACCAGGTCCATATCTTCCATCGGTATCGCACCCAGCAACACCTGGTCCCCCGTCACGACGGCACCGACGAAGCACGAGCGGTTCTCAAAGTGCACCTCGACCGGCCCCACGTACGGGCACGTGCGGCTGCGCCCATCGGCTAACTGCACCGTTCGATCTTCGATCCGCTCAAGCTTGAGCTGCTGCGCTGCCGACTCGGGCAAGATGAGGAAGGTCGAGCCGCTGTCGGCCACCGCGTCAACCCGCAGTGGCTGAAGGTCACGCAGACGCGGGTTCCGCAGTTCCAGCTTGGCGGTGCAGATGCTCATTGGAACCCCCTAAATCGGTCGTTGCAGACCTTTAGCGCGGTGATGGCCGAAGTTGGGGCTATTGGGATTGACATCGATCGTTTCGCGGATTGGGATCGCAACGATGTCCATCGCCTGCATCGGGATGGCGCCCAACAGCACTTCGTCGCCAAGGATCAGAGCGCTCATCGTGGAAATACGGTTTTTGAAGCGAACCCTCAGCGGCCCCACCTGCCGGACGAGACGGGTGCTCCCGTCGGCAAGCGTCACTTCCCGCTCATCCTCGTCCTCGAGTCGGAGCTGTAGCGCGAGGTGCTCGGGGATGCAGAGCATCCCCGCCCCGGTGTCCGCGACAACCTCAACCTCCAGCGGCTCCAGGTCGCGAGCCGCTGGATTCTCGAAAGTCATACTCGCGGTGCAGTAGCCCACCGCTTGATTCTACACGGAGCGACGCCCGATCAAGCCTCAACCCTTGCTCCACATCGACCCGCCGTAGACCGCCTGGTCGCCGAGCTCTTCGGCGATGCGGAGCAGCTGGTTGTACTTGGCGTTGCGGTCGCTGCGGGCCGGGGCACCGGTCTTGATCTGGCCGCAGTTGGTGGCGACGGCGAGGTCGGCGATGGTCGCGTCTTCGGTCTCGCCCGAGCGGTGGCTCATGACGGCGGCATAACCGCTGCGGATCGCGAGATTGACCGCGTCGAAAGTTTCACTCAGCGTGCCGATCTGGTTCACCTTCACGAGGATCGCGTTGGCGGTGCCCTCGTCGATGCCGCGCTGCAGGAACTTCTTATTCGTGACGAACAGGTCGTCGCCGACCAGCTGGACCTTGTCGCCGATCTTCTGCGTCAGCGTGTTCCAGCCGGCCCAGTCGTTCTCCGCCAGGCCGTCCTCGATCGAGCGGATCGGGTACTTGCTGCACCAGTCGGCCCACATGTCGGCCATCTCTTCGCTGCTGATGATCTTGTCCGGGGCCGAGCTGAAAAAGCAGTAGCCCTCCTGCCCCTTCTCCGCAGCCTCGTTCCAAAGCTCACTCGTCGCCGGGTCCAAAGCGACGAAGATCTGCTCACCAAAGCTATAGCCTGCCTTGTCGACCGCCTGCTCGATGACCTTCAGCGCGTCTTCGTTGGACTTAAGGTCCGGGGCGAAGCCACCTTCGTCGCCCACGGCGGTGGACAGGCCCTGATCGTGGAGCACGCCCTTGAGCGCGTGATAGATCTCGACGCCGGCCCGCAGGGCCTCGCCGAAGTCGTCAAAGCCCCAGGGTTGGATCATGAACTCCTGGAAGTCGACCGTGTTGTCCGCGTGCTTGCCGCCGTTGAGGATGTTGAGCATCGGCACGGGCAGGACCTTGGCCGAGGCCCCGCCGAGGTAGCGGTACAACGGCAGGCCACTGGCGTCGGCGGCGGCGCGGGCCACAGCCATCGAGACGCCGAGGATGCCGTTGGCGCCGAGCTTGGACTTGTTCTCCGTGCCGTCGAGCTCGAGCATCACCTGATCGATGTACTCCTGATCGCGGGCGTCCAAGCCGATGAGCTCGGGGGCGAGTTCGTTGTTGACGTTGTCCACTGCCTGCTGGACCGACTTGCCCAGGTAGTGAGCCTTGTCGCCGTCGCGGAGCTCGACCGCCTCATTCTCGCCGGTGCTGGCGCCCGAGGGCACGGCGGCCCGGCCGTAGGTCCCGTCGGCGAGGTGCACTTCGACCTCGACGGTCGGGTTACCGCGTGAATCCAGCACCTGCCGGCCGTGGACGATATCGATCTCGAAGCTCATAACGGGGTCCTTCTCTCTCGTTGCTTGTGGGTAGGAATAACGGGCCGCGACCGACCCGGGGTGGGGCGGCGAGTCTAGCAAGCGGCGGTGCGTGGGACGCGAGGGTCAGAAGACCGGCAGGTCGAAAATTTCATCCACCTCAACGGTGAAGCCCGGCAGCACATCACCGCCGTCCAACGACTGGCCGGCGGTGGCGACGGTATAGGCGTCGGGGCTGCGATAGACGCGGACGGTCTGGTCGGAGGGATCGACGATCCAGGCGAGCCGACAGCCGTGGGCGAAGTAGAGGTGCATCTTGGATTCGAGGGCGGGCCAGCGGTCGTTGGGCGACTTCACTTCGATGGCGAGGTCGGGGGCGCCGTCGAAGTACTTTTTAGGAGGGCCGCCGCGGCCGGTGAGTCGCTCGCGGCTGATGAAGGACGCGTCGGGTGCCAGCACGTCCCCGTTGGGCAGGCCGAAGCCGGTGCTGGATTCCATCGCCATGCCGAGCTTCCGCGGCTTGACATAGGCAAGCAGCAGGCTGGCGAGCGTCAGGCTGATCCCCCCGTGTTCCCCACCGGCCGGCGTCATGATGATCTTCCCGTCGCGGTATTCGCTCTTGCCCAGGCGTGGCAGCCGCAGCAACTGGTCGTGGCTGAGCCGATCGTCGAGTTGGGGCTCGGGAGCAACCATCCACTGATTCTACCGCGGCGAGCTTGCATATCGCTACGCGACTGCCGCCTGATGCAACCCCGCCATCGTTTCGGCAGTCAGGCATGCGTCGAACACCGCCAGTCCGGCGAGTGCTCCGGCCAGCGGCTCGGCTCCGTGTTCGCCGCGGACCTGCCGCGCGCCCACGACGAATGGCGAACCGCCGCCGGGCTTGGCGTCGGCGTGTTGGGCATAGTCAAAGATGCCGCGGCCGTGGTAGTACGGGTTCATGCCGCGGTCACCGCCGGCGGGGCCCTCGGCGGTGAAGTACGGGTCTTCGCGCTTGTCGGCAACCGGGTCCAACGGGCGCGGTGTCGCGACACCATCGACGTAGGCGGTCAGCCATGTGCCGTCGTAGGTCATGCCCATCGAGGTCCATCGGCCCACCGGGTACCGCTCGGCAGTCGCGGCGTAGTCGGCGCACCACGGCAGCATCGACCCGTCGGCCCGGCGGGTGGCGCCGCCCTCGCTGCTCACGTGCGGCGTGACCTGCTTGAGCCCGCCGTACCAGGGCATGTCCAGCAGCAGGGCGTACTGCCGGACGCCCGAATCGTCACCCTGACCCAGGCCCTCGGACCACATACCGGCCACGGTGCCGCCGCGCTTCTCGTGGTCGTCGAGGCGGACGATGGCGAAGATCGACAGCTGGGCGTCGGGGCCGCAGACGTTGAGCCGGCCCGTGTCCTCGTACGGGATGCGGAGGTAGCCGCCCTGGTCGAAGCGGACGGCACCGCCGAGCGGTCCGTCCACGCGGGGGACCGGCCCGCCGATCGGTTGCAACTGATGCACCGCATCGGTCAGCGTCGAGCGATAACGGCCGGCGTGTGCGTGGGCAAAGTCCCACCAGGCGATCAGGCCGGGCGACGCCTGCAATCGGCGATGCAGATCGGTTGCATCGATTGGGTTGGCGGGGCGGTCGTCGGTGCTCACCCGCGGCACGGTAGCGGCGGCGGTCATCGGCTGTCGCGCCGACGCGGCAGCAGTAGCGTGAGCCCGGCGGCGAGCAGTCCGACGCTGGCCGGTTCGGGGACTTCGATGATTTCGAGACTGCTCATCACGCCGATGAAGCCCGCGGAGTTGGAGTAGAGGTAGAGGTCTTCGCCGGCGGCGGTGACGGTGAAGCGGTCGGTGATGTAGTTGTCGCCCGGGATCCAGTTATCGACGTTGGCGGGGTCGTCATTGTTGAGTGTGGTGAGGGTGGCACCGGTGTCGGAGGAGAAGTCGGTGACGGGTGCGGTGCTGAGGCGATAGCGGACGTCGTAGTCGCGGCCGGCGTTGGTCGAGCCGTCGCCGCGGAAGCCGGTGAGGTAGAAGTCGTATGTGCCGGGGGCCAGCCCGGTGACGGCCAGGGCGATGGCCGGGTCGTCGCCGTTGCGGACCAGGTGGTCCTGGCCCAAGGCGTCGTTCCAGTGTGGGTAGGCGGCATGATCGACGGTGAGGGCTTGGACCGCGCCGGTGTAGTCGATGGAGCTGACGACGCCGGTGCCGAAGTCCAGGGCCACGCCGACGACGGGGTTGCCGTCTTCGTCGAGCAGGCCGCTGGCGGTATCGCCTGTGATGGCGTTCCAGGTGGTTCCGGTGGCGAGGCCGTCTTCGTGGCCCGGAGCGTCGGCGCCGGTGTAGGCGGTGGAGCCGAAGTCCAGCAGGATGGTGTCGGCGTCCACGTGCCCCGCGAGCAGGCAGCCGGCGAGAGCAAGGGTGAGGGCAGATGTCCGCATGAGAAGGCTCCTGAAGGGGATGCACGATCGACTGCTGTGATGATGCACCGCGGGCGGGGCCGGGTCGATAGACCCAACGCGGCTTTACATGGAGGATGTGATGCATGCGGGGCCCGAAACGCCGGCTGCGGATCACCCGGACCGCCAGTGGCGGTGGTGGTCGTGTGACGGCGGATGGCCCCAGTGCCGGGCGTAAAGCTTGGAGAAATAGAGCGGGTCGTCGTATCCGACCATGTGGGCGATGCGTTTGATCGCGGCGTCGGTTTCGTGCAACCGCGTGCGGGCGGCCTGCATCCGCCGGCGGGTGAGGTAGTCCTGCGGCGAGCAGTCCATGTGGGCCCGGAAGAGCTTGCGGAAGTGGCCGGGGCTCAGCTGGATGCGGCCGTACATCTGCGTCAGGGCATCACGCCGGGCGTACTGATCGTTGAGGAAGCGGACGGCGTTGACCACCTCCATGTCGCCGGGCCGCGGGGCGGGGTCGGCGTGGCGGGATTGCGTGATCGGCCGGGCGTGCGGGAGGAAGCGGGCGAGCATCGCCTTCATCTCGGCCTCGGCGGTGAGGCGGCCCGACGCGGTGGGTTGCTCGTAAAGCCGGTGCAGGCGGGCCATCGCGGCCAGTTCGTCCCCGGTGACGGCCTGCGGCAGGCGCATCGCCGCGTCCAGCGGCGGCTCGGCGGCTTGGTCGATGGCGTAGCGGAACCAGAACAGCGTGCAGCCGCGAGCGCCCCGGCCGCCGGGGACCTGCCAACTGCGGACGCTGTTGAGCGGGACCAGCAGGGCGTCGCCCGTGTGCAGGCGGACGGTGGTCTGGTCGATGGTGTAGGGCAACTCGCCATCGACCATGAAGATCAGGCGGGACGCGTTGACCCACTGCGGCGGCTCGAGCCAGCCGGCGGGAAAGACATGACGACGTACCTCGACCAGACGCAGGGGCTGGCGGAGCAGCCACTCGAGGTAACGGTTGGCGAGCAAGCCCGCGATGATGCCAGCCGGGAGCCGGCGGGGCAACCGCGCGGGACGCCTGGCGACGGGAGGACCCGGCCTATCGGCGGCTTCCGGAGTGCTTGCGACAAATTTCCGGGGAAGATCAGTACTTGCGGACGTTGACGCTTCGGCCGACGCGTCGCTTGCGGTTGACCATTTTGCGGCCGTTCTTGGTCCGCATCCGGGCGCGGAAGCCGAACTTGCGGGCCCGCTTGATGAGGCTGCGTCGCTTGGGGTAGTGGGTCGGCATGGCGGGGGGTCCTGGGCTTGGGCGAGGCCTCGAATCGACGCGGGCCCCAGCTTCCGGGGGTTAGTCGGTCAACGGGTGGTACAGCGTGTTGCCCGCCGCGTCGGTGATCCTCAGCGTGACGACCTGCGGTCGGTCGGGCGGACTGGGCACTGTAAACGAAAGCGTCTCTTGCGTCGAGTCGAAGATGAGGTCCTCGGGCAGCACCGGGGTATAGGGCTCCTCGCCGTTGACGACGTAGCCCGCCGAGCGGATCGGCGACAGCGCGTCGCGGACCTGCACGGTCCAAGTGCCGTCGGCCTGCTGGGCCTGGGTCACCTCCGGCCGGCCGTTGTCCACCAGCACCGGCTCGGACGTGCGGGCGGCGCGGCGGGCCATGTCCGCCGGATTGTCCGCCGCGTCGCTGGCGGTGACCCGCAGCTCGTGCCACCCATCGGGCACCGTCCGCGTCTGCCACTCGTAGCTGGTCGACTCGACATCTTCCTCGGCGTTGATCCAGGGCTCGGTCCCAGCTCGGCGGTAGTCCACGCGGTACCGCAGCGCGTCATCGTTGGGGTCGCTCGCCTCCCAGGACACGCTCACGGTCGTGCCCTTCGCCTCGCCCGGCTCGGGCACGTCGGGCAGCTCGGCGGTCAGGCTCGTCAGCCGCGGGGCCATGTTCGGCGTCAGGTACGCCAGCGTCACCCGCTCGACCGCCGGGCCTTGGGCGTCGGCGCCGCCGCGGCTGAGCACCAGGCGGTATTGCACGTACCGCGCCGGCGGGGCGTCGACCTCGACGGGCACGGGCATCAGGTCGCCCGCCGGCTCACCCGCGGGACGCTGCAGCGGCGCCGGGTCCGACCAGGTCGACCACCCGCCGTCCGCCGGGTCCGCGACGTTGCCCGACCGCACCTGCCATCGCACGTCCGCCACGTTGCCCCGCACCACCGTCACCGCCGCCCGGCCCCACAGGCTCACCTGCTCGGCGTCGAGCACCCGGCTGGTGAACACGCCCGGCTCGGCCTCGCCGTCGCCTGCCGCGCCACTGCCCATCGCGACCAGGCCGCCGGGGTTGGACAAGCCCAGGTGCAGCGACGCATCGACATCGCCTGCCGGGCCGATCCATGTGACCTGACCCGACTCGACCTGGGCCGCGAGCGACGCCTCGTCACTGGCCAGGTCCAGCATCCAGACCTGCCCCTGATCGTCCGTGCCCACGGTCAGCCGGTCGCCGTCCAGGTGCATCGCCAGCACCGACGCCGACTCCTGCCACACCGGCCGGACCAGCCCCTGCGGGTCAACGGCGTAAACCCCGGTCCCGCCGCCCCCGCCGGGCCCACTGGTGCCCCCGCCCGAGCCGTTGGCCCCCGCACGTCCGGGCCGTGCCCGCGCCCCGCTGGGCCGTTCGCCGGGCGCCGCCGCCGCCATCGGTTGGGCCGACAGCCGACCGCTCCGCCGGGCCTGCAGCAACCGTTCCTGCAGCAACTCCCGCAGGCGATCCCGATCCTCATCGGTGACCTCCCGCGGCTCATCGGCAGCGCCCGCGTCGTCGGCCGCCTGCTCGGCGCCTTCATCACCCGCCCCGGCTTCATCGGCTTCGCCTTCGGCGGCGTCATCAGCGACCTGGGCACCCTCAACCGCCTCAGCCTCCGCCTCAGCATCATCCGCCGCAGGCACTTCGTCTTCCGCGAGCTCCGCCGGCTCCGCGGGCTGACCCGCTTCCTCCTCTGCCGGCTCGTTCAGCCGACCCGGGCCCGCCGCCTCGCCCGACGCCGTGCCCACCAGCAGCGTCCCGTCCGGCCGAAGCGCAAGGGCCGTCACCGCCGGCTCCGCCGCGTCCAGCAGCACAAACGGCGCCGCCTGATCCGCCGCCACCCCCGACCGCAACCGGTACACCAGACCCTCCGTGTCAGTACCCGCCCACAACCAGGCCTGCCCGTCGCTGGCCAGGCTCAGCACGTTGTCCTGCGCGACTTCCAGCACGACCTCCGGCTCGCCCAGCGTCCCGTCGTCCGCCACGGCCAGCCGCATCACCCGCCCCGGCGTCCCGCCCGCCACATACAGCGAATCACCCACCGCCACCATTTCCCATACGTAACGCAGCTCTTCCAGCAGCGCAAGCTCCTCCACCCCGCCGTCGTCGGTCACGACGATCAGCCGCACGCCGTCGTCGCCGCTGACCGCGGCCAACGCCCGGCCGCCGACCTGGCTCAGCGCCAGCACCAACCCGCCGAGTGCCGGCGTGTCATCGGCTTGCTCGGGCACTTCATCGGCCGCCGCGTCGGCCCCCCGGGCCTGCTCCTCAACGAGATCCGCATCGGCCGCCTCAGCGTCCTGCCCCTCGTCGGGCTCGTCGATCGCCGCGCCGTCGCCCCTGGCCACCACGGTCAGCTCGCCCCCCGCGTCCACACGCAGCAGCATCGGCTCGGGCCCCGCGGCGACCAGCCAGCCTCCGGCGTCCAGCGGCAGCACCGCCAGCACCACCTGCGCCGCGTCCGGCAGCTCGGCCAGCGGCGACACCGACGGGCCCACGATCACGCGGCCGTGGTCCGTGACCAGCACCCCCTCGGCGTCGCCCGCCGAGAAATCGGCCTCGGCGTCGTCGACCAGCTGGCCCGGCTGCACCGCGTGCGACCCACCGGCCAGCACGAACCCACCCACCGCCATCCACCACCAATGCCGCATCGTCAAGCTCCTGCTTCGCATCAAGCCCGGCATCGTACGCGGCGCCGGCATCCGAGAAGCCGACCGCCGAGTCCGCCTCAGAGACTGGGCGAGAAGGGTGCCACTGCCGCGTGCGGCAGTGCGGGCCGCCGCCACCGCCCGAGGCACGGCCGCACGCGGCCGTGGCACCCGAGGTTGATCGGCTACTCGCACAGGCTCTCAGCGGACGAAGCGTCGGATCGTCACGCGGGGGACACCAAGCTCGCGGCCCCCGCCGCACCCCTCGCCGCCGCCACGTCCCGCCGCAGCTGCGCCGTCAGCGCGTCCACCGACTCGAAACGCCGCTGATCCCGCAACCACTGCGCAAAGTGCAGCGACATCGTCCGCCCGTACAGCCCGTCCTCGGACCACTGCCCCTCGATCAGGTGCGCCTCGATCGCCAGGGACGCCGCGCCGAACGTCGGCTTGACCCCGATCGACACCGCCGCAGGTACCGCTGCCTCCAAGCCCGCGTCCTCGAGCGTTGCCCACGCGAGGTACACCCCGTCCGCCGGGGGCAGCATCGTGCCCAGTGCCTCGACGTCCAGGTTCGCCGTGGGGAAGCCGATCGTTCGCCCCCGCTGTTCGCCGCGGATAATCGGAGACCGCAGCACGTGACGCCGACCCAGGCAGCGCGCCGCGTCGCGAACCCGGCCGTGCCCGATCAGCCAGCGAATCAGCGTGCTGCTCACCGGCGCCAACTGCAGGTCCGTCAGCCCCACCGACACCCGCTGGACCTCGACCGCCGAGAAGCCGTGCCGATCCCCCAGCCGACGCAGCGTCTGCATGTCCCCGCTGCGCCCACGCCCAAACCCGAAGCCCGGGCCCTCCACCACGACCGCAGGGTCGAACCGCTCGATCAACCACTGCACGAACTGTTCGGGCGTCTGGTTCAGCCACGCCCGCGTCGGCTCGACCACCTGGACCCGGTCCGCCCCGGCCGCCTCGAGCCAGGCGACCCGCTGGTCCAGCGCCGCCAGCCGCGGCGGGACCTGTTGCGGCTGAAGCACCGCCACCGGCGCAGGCTCGAACGTCACCGCCACCACGCCGGCACCGCCCCGCGCCGCGGCCTGCTCGCGGGCCGTGGCGAGGATCGCCTGGTGCCCGATGTGGACGCCGTCGAAGTTGCCCACCGTGATCACACTGCCCATCACCCGCAGCGTAAGGGGCGACGGCTTACGCCCCGCTGGGATAAAGCGACCCCCTCCCACAGTCGACCTCACCACCCCATCGTCCCCGGCCCGCCCTTGAACGGACCCTTGACCCACGACGTGATCCACCCGCCGTAGAAGTCGCCCTCCTGCGCGGTCGCCTGTTCCGGGCCGACGTAGCAGGCGGTGAGCTTGCTTGGATAGAACGCAAGGTGGTTCTTGAGCTGGGCGAATCGCGCGACCGGCTGCGGGTAAGACCACGCGATCCGCGGGACCGCACGCCCGTCCGCCTCGGCGTCCCAGTACACCGCCTGGCCCTTCCACTCGCAGAAGCTCGACGCCCCAGCCGCCTGCCGCAGCCGATCCATCGCAATGTCGGCCGGCGGGATGTAGTACACCGGCGGGTGCGACGTCTCCAGCACCCGCCACGCCGACGTCGTATCGGCCAGCACCGCCTCACCCAGCATGGCCCGGACCCGCAGCTCGACCCGCTCCAGCGCCGGCGGCCGTGGGTGGTCCCAGACTGATCGTTCGGCGGGGCGGTTCCACGCGGGTTCCGGAGGCGGGGGGGCGACGGGCTCGCTCATGGCCGACGGTAGGCCGCGCCCGAGCGAGCCGGGCTCTGTGAGCCCGGATTCCCGTCGACCGCCGGGCCGACTCACCCGTTGCCGGTGGATATCTTCGATCGCATGAGCCACCACAACGTGCAGCACTGGCAGGCCGGCCGCCTGGACGACGCGCAGCTGCGGGCAATCACCGACCTGCACTTCCAAGCCTTCGACCCCAAGGGCCGCACCGTCGAGCAGTACATCGACAAGCTCCGGCCGCTCTGGTCCGACGGCGCCGGCCCGCTGGCCGACACCGCGGTGATGCACGTGGTGCTCGATGGAGCGGGGGGCTCCGGGGGGCTTGTGGCCAAGGCCGCGACGTGGGTCACCACCGTCCGGGCCGGCGACCGCGAGCTGGCCGTGCTCGCCCTTGCCGGCGTCGCCTCGTCGCCCGAGCACCGCGGGACCGGGCTGGGCGCTGCGGTAGTGCAAGCCGCCTTTGCCCGCATCGGCGAGGCTGCGCCACGTTGCCTGTACCAGACGTCTTTCAAGGTCCAGCCGTTTTACGAACGCCTCGGCACCCGCCGCGTCGAGAACCGCTTCGTGGATACCACCGCCGCCGACCCGGATGCCAACCCGTGGACCGATGACATCACGATGATCTACCCCGCCGACGCCGACTGGCCCGACGCCGCGACGATCGATCTGCGCCAGCCGGGTTGGTGAGATTCGGATGTCGGATGCCGGGTGTCGGGTATTGCGGGCGGGATCACGTCCCCCCACCCCCAACGCGCTGCAGCGCCGCCCCCAGCCCCGCCAGCCCCACGCACACCAGCGCCACCGGCCACCGCCCGGTCAGCCCCCACACCAACGCCGCATCCACCAGCGGCATCCCCGCCAGCATCCCCCGCACCACCGGCCCCCGCCACGCCTGCCCCGGCAACATCTCCGCCCGCGCCACCACCGCGATCCCCACCGTCCAAAGCGCCACCACCCCCGAAGCCGACGCTGAGCGAAGCGAAGCGTCTGGTATCTGCGCCCACCACGCCCCCGCCGCCGTCAACACCAGCAACCCCCGACACCCCGCGATCAACACCACCGACCCCCGCCACCGCGTGTGCAGCAGGTTGTAAGCGACCACACACGCCACCAGCCCCACACCCAGGACAGCCGCCGGCGGCCGGTACGCCTGCAGCGCCATCCACCCGACCAGCAGGAGCAGCCCCGCCGCCATCCCCGCCTTCCGCCAGCTCACCCGCCCGCTCGGGATCGGCCGCCCGGGCCGCTCCGCGGCATCGACCCCGCGGTCCGACACGTGGTTCATCACCATCCCGCCGGCGTAAATCAGCGTCCCCGCGATCAGCAGGACAAAGCCCTGATTCAGCAGAAACACCAACTCGTCCCACACGCCGCCAAGCAGCCGCTGCCGCAGCGCCGCATCGCGACCCACCTCCGTCCCCGCCCACCCGACCGTGAAGCCCATCAGCACGTTCGACCACACCGACGGCCAGTTGCTCGCCCCGGTCAACTTCCACCAGTCCGCCAGCCACCGCATCACCATGGTGTAGCACGCGGTGCATTTCTAAAGATGCCACCCACGTGCCACACCTCGCCGCAGGCGATGTGTGCTCAAGCCCCCGCTGCCTGACCACACATCGGCTTCGCCCAGGTGGGCCGCGCGACGCTTCGTCGGCGTGTCTCACCCCGATCTGTGCCGACTTGGTAAGGTCGCTCGCTGCTCCCGCACGGGAATCGGCGGCCCCGTCTGCCCGCCACGAGACCCTCGGCGTGTCCGCCGCAGCTTCCAACCACAGCCCGAACGATGGCCAGCCGCACCGCGAGATGTCGGCCGGGCGGTACTCCAATACCCGCCTGATCCTCCGCATGCTCGCTCTCGCCTGGCGGTTCAAGCGCAAGGCCATCATCGTCATTGGGCTGCAGGTGATCCTGCTCGCGCTGGCCCTCTCGGGCCTGGGGTTCACCGGCCTGGGCATCGATGTGCTCAAGCAGCAGGTGTTCCCCGAGCAGACCATCGACATCCGCTGGCCGCTGGGCATCGCCCCGCCCGCGGACTGGTCGACGCTGGGCGTCGTCGCCGCCATCAGCGGGCTGATCCTCGCCATCGCCACGCTCCGCATGCTGCTGGACCGCACCAGCGTCGTGGCCACCGGCCGGCTGGTTCAGGACATCGTCGTCGACCTGCGACACGCGGTCTTTGACAAGCTCGAGCGGCTGAGCTTTCGCTTCTTCGACGCCAACGAGTCGGGCTCGATCATCAACCGCGTCACCGGCGACGTCCAGGCCGTGCGGATGTTCGTCGATCAGGTGCTCATCACCGTGCTGATGATGGTCTTGAGCCTGACGTTCTTCCTGGTCTACATGCTGTCGATCCACGTCACGCTGACGATCGTCTGCCTGCTGACGACGCCGCTGCTCTGGTTTCTCGCGGCGTGGTTCAGTCGGCGGGTTCGGCCAGCGTACATCCGCAACCGCGAGCTGTTCGACAAGGCGGTGCTGAGCCTCTCGGAGAACGTCCAGGGCCACCACGTGGTCAAGGGCTTTTCGCTGCAGGACCAGCAGCAGCGGGTCTTCGCCAGTGCCAACGATGCGGTCACCGCGCAGCAGCGATGGATCTTCTGGCAGGTGTCGATCTTCGTGCCGATCATCCAGCTGTTGCCGACGATCAACCTGATGCTGCTGCTGACCTACGGCGGCTGGCTGTACATGCAGGACCAGATCGAGTTCGGCCAGGGCCTGATCGTCTTCGCCGGGCTGCTGACGCAGTTCTCGGCTCAGGTGGGCAACATCGCCCAGATCGCCAACGCGGTGCAGCGGTCGCTGACCGGGGCCCAGCGCGTCTTCGAGGTCCTGGACCAGCCGCTGGACGTGACCAGTCCCGAAAACGCGGTGCCGCTGCCGCGGGCCCGGGGCGCGGTGAAGTTCGAGAGCGTCACGTTCGCTTACGAAGGCCACGAGGACGAGCCGGCGCTCAAGGACGTCTCGCTCGACGTCGAGGCGGGGCAGACCATCGCGATCCTCGGCGCGACCGGCTCGGGTAAGAGCACGCTGCTGTCGCTGATCCCGCGGTTCTACGACCCGATCGTCGGGCGGATCACCATCGACGGCACCGACCTGCGGGAGTACGACCTGGACGACCTTCGGCGGAACATCGGCGTCGTGTTTCAGGAGTCGTTCCTGTTCAGCCACACGGTGCATCAGAACATCGCGTTCGGCCATCCCTCGGCGACCCGCGAGCAGGTCGAGAACGCCGCGAAGATCGCGGCTGCCCACCACTTCATCCTTGAAGATCTCGCCAAGGGTTACGACACGCTGCTGACCGAAGCGGGGGGCAATCTGTCGGGCGGCCAGCGGCAGCGGCTGGCGATTGCGCGGGCGGTGCTGCTCGAGCCGCCGATCCTGTTGATGGACGACCCGACCGCGGCGATCGACCCGGAGACCGAGCACGAGATCCTGCAGGCGATGGACCAGGCGATGGCGGGGCGGACGACCTTCGTGGTGGCCCACCGACTGAGCACGCTGCGGCGGGCGGACCAGGTGGTGGTCCTGGAGGAGGGGCGGGTGGTGCAGGTGGGCACGCACGAGTCGCTGCTGCGGACCGGCGGGCACTACCGCAAGGCGGCGAAGCTGCAGCTGGCCGACGCCGAGTCGCGTCAGCTGCTGGGGCTGGGCGAGGCTCACGCATTGCCACGGATCGAGCCGACGGTCATCGAGCCCGAGCTCGACGAGGACGAGGAGGACCTGCTGTGAGCATGATGGGCGGCGGCTTCGGCGGCGGGATGAAGATGGGCGTCAAGGGCGGCGCCAAGCGCGGTGTGGCCGTCGGTCACGCGCCGCTGGACCGCAAGCTCTTTGCGCGGATGTTCGGCTACACCCGGCCGTACCGCGCGAAGCGCAACACGCTGATCGCGCTGGTGATCGTGCGGTCGATCCAGCTGCCGCTGCTGCCGCTGATGGTGGCCATTACGCTCAACGGGCCGGTGCAGGACCGCGACTGGGAGCGGCTGCCGTGGTACGTCGCGGGCTTTGGGCTGCTGGCGTTGGCGACGTCGGCGGTCTTTCATTTCCGCCAGCGGCTCAGTGCCGAGCTGGGCGAGTCGGTGGTGCACGACCTGCGTCGCGACATCTTCGAGCACCTCCAGCGGCTGCCGATGCGGTTCTACGACCGGACCAAGCTGGGCAGCGTCATCTCGCGGATGACCAGCGACGCCGAGGCGGTCCGCGTCGGGGTGCAAGACGTGGTGTTCGTCTCGGCGGTGCAGCTGGGCTCGATGCTGACCGCGGCGGTGGTGATGCTGGTCTACGACCCGGTGCTGTTTGGCGTGGTGCTGCTGATGTCGCCGGTGCTGTACTGGATGACCAACTTCTTCCGCGTGCGGATCGGCGAGGCGTGGCGGCAGATCCAGGAATCGTTCAGCCGGGTCACCTCGACGCTGGCCGAGTCGGTCAACGGCATCCGCGTCACGCAGGGCTTCGTGCGGCAGGAGGTCAACGCCCGCAACTTCCGCAGCCTCGTCGAGGACCACGGCGAGATCAATATGAAGGCGGTCCGGCTGACCGGGCTGTTCCTGCCGTTGATCGAGCTGAACAACCAGTTCTTCATCGCGCTGCTGCTGCTGGTCGGCGGGGCGCAGGTGATGCTCGGCTCGCCGCTGGGCCGCAGCCCCGAAGAGCAGCTGGCGGCGATGGTGACGTTCTTCTTCATCGCGTCGATCTTCTTCGGCGGGATCGCCACGATCGGCCGGATGTACAACCAGGCCCTGACCGCGATGGCCGGGGCCGAGCGCGTCTTCGAGCTGCTGGACACGCCGCTGGACGACCTGGACACCGACGACGCCCAGCCGATGACCACGCTCCGCGGCGAGGTGGACTTTCAGGACGTGGGCTTCGCGTACGACCCGGACAAGCCGGTGCTGCACGACGTGAACTTCCACACCGAGCCGGGTCGGACCATCGCCCTGGTGGGGCAGACCGGCTCGGGCAAGTCGACGGTCATCAAGCTGATCAGCAAGTTCTACCTGCCGACCTCCGGGCGGCTGCTGATCGATGGGCGGGACGTGCGGGAGATCCAGACCGACTCGCTGGTGCAGCAGCTGGGCATCGTGCTGCAGAGCAACTTCCTGTTCAGCGGGTCGGTGATGGACAACATCCGGCTGGGCCGGCCCGGCGCGACGGACGAGCAGGTGACCGACGCGGCGCGGCGGCTGGACTGTCTGGACCTGCTCGAGTCGCTGCCCGAGGGGCTGCACACGGTGGTCGGCGAGGCGGGGGGCGGGCTGTCGCTGGGCCAGCGGCAGCTGGTGTGTTTCACCCGGGCGATGCTGGCCGACCCGCGGATCCTGATCCTGGACGAAGCGACCAGCAGCGTGGACACGATGACCGAGGCGCGGATCCAGAAGGCGCTGCAGGTGCTGTTGCAGGGCCGGACCAGCTTCGTCGTGGCCCACCGTCTGAGCACGATCCGCCACGCCGACCAGGTGCTGGTGATGGATCACGGCCGAATCATCGAGCGAGGCAGCCACAGCCAGCTGCTGGCCACCGGCGGCGTGTACGCGAACCTCTACCGGCAGTTCATCCACGCGGGCGAGGCGTAGCGGGGGGGCGTGACAGGATGGGTTCGCTGCGGCAAAGCCCGGGGATGGCCATCCCCGGGCTCTAGAGCGGCGGGCGATTGAGTGAGTAAAGGGCCTCGCCGATTACGCCGCGCGGACCGTGTGGCCGAACGGCTGG
>CAZVBW010000039.1:0-37505 GCA_964625505.1 uncultured Phycisphaeraceae bacterium | reverse complement strand
TGATGCTGCACCAGATGGCGGCGCCCAACAGCCCGCAGTGGTTCAACACCGGCCTGCACCATGCCTACGGCATCAACGGCCCGGCCCAGGGCCACTGGTATACCGACCCCCAGACCGGCGAGACCCAACGGTCCGAGGACGCGTACACCCACCCCCAGCCGCACGCCTGCTTCATCCAGTCCGTCGACGACGACCTGGTCGGCGAGGGCGGCATCATGGACCTGTGGACCCGCGAGGCCCGGCTATTTAAGTACGGCAGCGGCACGGGCACCAACTTCAGCCACATCCGAGCGGAAAACGAGCCGCTGTCCGGGGGCGGCAAGAGCTCGGGGCTGATGAGCTTCCTCAAGATCGGCGACCGCGCGGCGGGCGCGATCAAGTCCGGCGGCACCACCCGCCGCGCCGCCAAGATGGTCTGCCTGGACCTGGACCACCCGGACATCGAGTCGTTCGTCAACTGGAAGGTCCGCGAGGAGCTGAAGGTCGCCGCGCTGGTCGAGGGCATGAAGCACCTGACCGAGGAGCAGCAGGACGCCGCCGGGCGGATGGGCCTGCAGCTGGACTACGACTTCAACGGTGAGTCGTACCAGACCGTCAGCGGGCAGAACTCCAACAACTCGGTCCGCATCCCCAACGCGTTCTTCGAGGCGGTCGAGGAAGACCAGCAGTGGCAGCTGCTGCGGCGGACCGACGGCGAGCTGGCTAAGAGCGTCCGGGCCCGCCAGCTGTGGGACAACATCGGGTACGCCGCCTGGCGGTGCGCCGACCCGGGTGTGCAGTACGACACGACGATCAACCAGTGGCACACCTGCCCGCAGTCGGGCCGAATCAACGCGTCCAACCCGTGCAGCGAATACATGTTCCTGGACGACACGGCGTGCAACCTGGCGTCGCTGAATCTTCTGAAGTTCTTCGACGCCCAAACCCGCGAGTTTGACGTGGCCGGTTATGAACACGCCACGCGGATCTGGACCGTCGTGCTGGAGATCAGCGTGCTGATGGCCCAGTACCCCAGCGAGGCGATCGCGAGGCTGAGCTACGAGTACCGCACGCTGGGCCTGGGCTACGCGAACCTGGGCGCCATGCTGATGCAGGCGGGCATCCCGTACGACTCGGCCCGCGGCCGGGCCATCGCCGGGTCGCTGACCGCGATCCTGACCGGGCGCAGCTACGCCGCCTCGGCCGAGCTGGCGGGCGAGCATGGGCCGTTCGCGGGCTTCGCCGACAATCGCGAGGACATGCTGCGGGTCATCCGCAACCACCGCCGGGCGGCCTACGGTGTGCCGGGTGACGCGGAGGCGGCCGACAGCCTCGGCGGCTACGAGCAGCTGGACATCAAGCCCGTGCCGATTGACGCGGCCGACCTGGACGACCCGGCCGAGGCCGCCTTCGGCAGCGTGAGCAACAGCGTCACCCTGCTGGACCGGGCCCGCCGGGCGTGGGATGACGCCCTGGCCTTGGGGACCGAGCACGGCTACCGCAACGCTCAGACGACGGTGATCGCCCCGACCGGGACCATCGGGCTGCTGATGGACTGCGACACGACCGGCGTCGAGCCGGACTTCGCCCTGGTCAAGTTCAAGAAGCTGGCCGGTGGCGGCTATTTCAAGATCGCCAACCAGTCGCTGCGGCCCGCGCTGCGGTCGCTGGGGCTGGACGAGCAGCAGGCCCGCGAGGTGCTGACCTACGTGATGGGCACGCTGTCGCTCGACGTCCCGATGCCCGCCGCCGACGGCTCGGACCACGGTGACGGCCGGACGTTTGCTGAGTGGCTGCGGGACCAGGACCTCAAGCCCGCCGAACTGGACAAGGTCGTCGACATGTTGCCGACCGTGTTCGAGATCGGCTTTGCGTTCACCAAGTGGACGCTGGGCGAGGACGCGATCGACCGGCTGGGCTTCGCCGAGGAAGTCGCGGCCCAGGGCGACCACTTCAACCTGCTGCGGGCGATGGGCCTGACCGCGAAGCAGCTGCAGACGCTCAACCGGCTGATCTGCGGTACGCAGACCGTCGAGGGCGCCCCGCACCTGCAGGACGAGCACCTGGCGGTGTTCGACTGTGCCAACACGTGCGGCCCGACCGGCGAGCGGTTCATCGCAGCCAGCGGGCACATCCGGATGATGGCCGCGGCCCAGCCGTTCATCACCGGGGCGATCAGCAAGACGATCAACCTGCCGCACGAGGCGAGCGTGGACGACATCCAGTCGGCGTACCAGCTCTCGTGGGAGCTGGGCCTCAAGGCCAATGCCCTGTACCGCGACGGCTGCAAGCTGAGCCAGCCGCTGAACACCAAGGCCAAGGATGAGGAGGCCGACGCGGATGATGCCGAGGCCGTGGAGATCGAGGCCGACCAGTTGGACGAGGCTCGGGCCGAGGTCGCCGAGGCGGTCGTGGGGGTCGCCGCCGCGGCGGGTCAGGGTGAAGGTGATCGGGTCAGGGAAGTGGTCCGGGAGCGGGTGGTCGAGAGGCCGCTGCGACGCCGGCTGCCGGACACACGTTTCAGCAAGACGCACAAGTTCAACGTCGCCAGCCACGAGGGCTACCTCACCGTCGGCCTGTACGAAGACGGCACGCCCGGCGAGCTGTTCATCACCATGGCCAAGGAAGGCTCGACCATCGGCGGCCTGATGGACTCGCTGGGCACGGCGATCAGCGTCGCGCTGCAGTACGGCGTGCCGGTCAGCTCGCTGGTGTCCAAGTTCACCCACCAGCGGTTCGAGCCCGCGGGCATGACGCACAACCCGGACATCCCGTTCGCCAAGTCGCTGGTGGACTACATCTTCCGCTGGATGGGGATGGAGTTCGTCGACGGGTACCGGGCGGCGAACGCCCCGCAGCGCGGTGGCAAGTCCGAAGCGGCGGCGGCGCCTGAGCGGGCCAAGCCGCAAGCGGCTTTAGCGTCGACGCCGCGGCCGAAGGTGCCCACGGCTCCGAGCAACGGCAACGGCAACGGCAACGGCAACGGCCACGGCACGACCGCGGCCGAGCCGGTCGCCCAAGGTGATACGGCGCTGGCGACGGCGATGAAGGAGATGCAGGCCGACGCCCCGGCGTGCGATGTGTGCGGCACGATCACCGTGCGCAATGGCACGTGCTACAAGTGCCTGAACTGCGGGGCGTCGATGGGCTGTTCGTAACCGATGTGCGGGCGGGGGGTGCTCCGACCCACCCGTCCGCATGGGGAGGCGTCCGCGGCGTCGCGAGACGCCGGATGGACCCGCCGCCGGGCCCCCCTCCACCCGGCATGATGGCCACGGCTGGCCCCCGACCCTCCCCTCCGCCCCCGGCAGGCCTCCTCCTCCTGCCGGGGGCTTTTATGCGCAAGGCAGGAGGGGCAGCCACGCAGGTGTGGCCTTATCCGAGCCCGCCGCGTGAACAAGGGTGCGGCGCAGCCGCATCTGTCCACCAATGTTCGTCCCACGGGCGGCTTGTCCGCCGGTGCTCCCGTGCCGTGCGTCCCCGAGGTGCACCTGCACATGTTGGGCAGTGGCACCCGCTGGCGCAGCGATCACAGGCGAGACGCCTGTGCCACCAGATACGTCCGACAACCGCTGGACCCTCACCCGCCGCCGGGCCCCGCGACCGCCTCGATCGCGTACGCCTCCCGGCATGCCTGGAAAAACGCCTCGATCGGCTTCTCCCGCTCCCGCTTCTTCAGCGCGCAGGCGTGCAGGGTCAGCGACGCCTCGAAGCCGGGCCAGATGGCCACCTCGCCACGATCGGCCGCCTGCTCGGCTTCGTCGCGGCTGGCAACCGACACCGCCAGCCCGCGACTGACCAGCCCGATGCCCGAGGTGTCGTCGTCCATGCGGAACTTCTGGTGCAGCGTCAGCTGGTGCTGCTCGCAGAAGTCGCGGATCAGCCAGAAGTGCGAACACTCCGAGGACACGAAGACCCACGGCTTGTGCTGCAGCGCCTGCCAGTCGCCGGCGGGCAGCTGGTCCCGCCACGGCACGGGCATCACGATCCGCAGGTCGATCTGGCCCAGCGGCAGCGTGGTGAGCGTCGGGTCGGCGTCCTGCGGGCCCTCGGCGAAGCCCACGTCCAGGTCGAACGACTTGAGCCCCTGGATGACGGTGCCGGAGCGGCCGTTCTCAAAGTGCAGCGACAGCTCGGGGTGGGCCGTGATGAGATGCCGAGACACCTCGTCGAACCGCGACGCCCTGGTCGGGCAGTTCAGGCCGATCCGCAGCGTGCCCGCCAGCCCGTCGCGGAGGTGGCGGGACAGGTCCTCGAGCGTTCGGGACTGCTGGAGGATCGCGTGGGCGTGGGGCAGCAGCTTGGCGCCGTCGTCGGTCAGCTGCATGCCGGTGGACGTGCGGGTAAACAGGGCGACGCCCAGTTCCTGCTCCAGGGCCTTGATCTGGGCACTCACCGCCGGCTGGGACGTGAACAGCCGCTCGGCGGCGCGGGTGACGCTGCGCTGCCTGGCGACCATTGCAAACGCTCGCAGTTGGTAGAGCTCCATGGTCAGCGGCTCCGTGTCGTTCGGGTCCGGGGCGTGACGATCATGACCCGGCCGTTGAGGATGACTCTACGTTCACCGGGCCGGGGCTGGCGGCGCAGCTCGTGATCGCACAGGGGCACGACCCGCACGGTCGGCCGGCTGGCCCGCCAGGCGACCCACGCTGAGCGGGCCCGTCGCAGCAGGTCCAGCAGCAGGCCGGGGGTTCGAAGGCCGGCCATCCGAGTGCGTCGCGGGGCGAGGGAAGGTTCCATGTCTGGAACGTAGAACCGCGATGGGCGGATGGGGCATCGCAACCCGGGATACCGCCATCACACATGCTGATGAGCCCGGACCGGGCAGGAGGGGGGCGGTCCGGTGGGGGCAGATTCATGCGAGATTCAGTGGCGTTGAACGTGTGGCGCGTGAAACTTCAATGTTCGCTGTCCGATGGGCCGACGTTATCGCTGAGAAGCCCGCGCACGTGGGCGTCGGCCTGCGATTTGCCGACAGGAGCCTTGCTATGCCACAAGAGGTTGAAGTCCAACGCCTGCAGGCGGAGCTGAGCCAGCTCCGCGGGACCATCGTCCGCAACCGGGAGTCGCTCTCGATGCGTGTCGATCAGGCCCTGTGCCACGCCGAGCGGCTCGGCCGGGATCTCGAGGGCGATCTGGCCCGCGATGTCGAGTCGATCCGTGCGATGCTGCTGTGTTTGCGGAGCGGCATCGAGAGTGAGCCGGCGGCGCGGCCGCGGCTGGCGGGGTAGGGCTCGAGCCCGCAGCTTCCAGCACCGGCCCCGCCGGCGGTCCGGCAGCGCGATGGTCCCAGCCGCGGGTGGATACCCGCGGACGCTGGGTCGCGTGGGCGGCTTCCAGGGGCCCGCACGCTTCATCGGCCGCGGGTATGCACCCGCGGCTGGCAGATCATGTCCGGTATCCCGCAAATCGCCCGTGGCCTCCCGCGAGCGTCGCTCAACGGGTCCGTCGCGATCGGCGAAGGCTATCGGGTGAGCGACCGCGGGTACGCTGCTCGCCGTGCGCGTCGTGATTGGCACTTACATGATCCGGTACCCGCTGGGCGGCATGCTCGGCTGGGCGCTGCAGTATGTGCTGGGGCTGCGCGGGTGCGGGTGCGAGGTGCTGATCGTCGAGCGGGCGGACTGGGCGGACGCGTGTTTTGATCCAGGCAGGGGGGCGGGCAGGGGGGTGATGACCGACGACCCTTCGGCGGGGATCCAGGCGGTGCGGAAGCTGCTGGCGCCGCACGGGCTGGACGAGGCGTGGGCATTTCGGGATGTGCATGGGCGGTGGCACGGACGAGGCGAAGCAGACGTGCGGGGCTACTTCCGGGGGGCGGACCTGTTCATTGATGGCGGAACGCACGGGGCGTGGCTGGAGATGGCGGGTGAGGCGGGGACACGAACGGCGCTGATCGATGGAGAACCGGGATACACGCAGGTGCGTTGGGAGCAGCGGCTCGAGGCCGGCGAGCAGGTGCCGCGTTACGACCACTACTTCACAAACGGAATGCTGCTGGGCACGCCCGCGAGTTCGGCGCCGACGGCCGGGCGGTCGTGGGGGCACGTGTTCAACCCGGTGGTGCCGGAGCTTTACGCGATCGGCCGGCCGGCGGCGTCCGGCGGGTCCGGGGCTTCCGGGGGGTCCGGGGGGTCCGGGGGGGCGTGGACGACGGTGATGAACTGGAAGGCGCACCAGCCGGTGCAGTGGGGCGGGCGGAGCTACGGGCAGAAGGACGCGTCGTTTGAGCGGTTCATGGACCTGCCCGGGCGGGTGGGTGCGCCGCTGGAGGTCGCGGTGGCGGGCGATGCGCCGCGGGACCGGCTGCGGGCTGCGGGCTGGGCGGTGGCGGACGCTCACGCGGTGACGGCGGACTTCGAGACGTACCGCGGGCACATCCAGCGGTCCCGCGGCGAGTGGAGCGTGTGCAAGCAGGTGTTTGTGGGGATGCGGACCGGGTGGTTCAGCGACCGCAGCGCGGCGTACCTGGCGGCGGGGCGGCCGGTGGTCTTGGAGGACACGGGGTTTGGGCAGGTGCTGCCGACGGGGGAGGGGCTGTTCGCGGTGCGGGATGTGGATGAGGCGGCGGCGGCGATCGAGGCGATCGAGTCGGACTACCCGCGGCACTCGTCGGCGGCGTCGGCGATCGCGCGGGAGCACCTGGACGCGACGGAGGCGATGCGCGGGGTGTTGGCGGTATGCGGGGGGAGCTGACTTGCAAGGCGGGAAGCTCGGTCTTCAGCACAACTCGAGGTAGCCAAGAGCCGGGCCGCTACGCGGCCCTGGCGGAGCTTGCGGACCGCAGGAGTTTGAGGGCGAGCGTGTTGCTGAATGCCGTGCCAGGGTCGCGTAGCGACCCGGTTATTGGGTGAATGACGAGGGTGTGCGGGATCGTTCGGGTCGATCAGGACTCGGATGCTGGGTCGCAAAAGGCCGCGGTGGGATTCGAACCCACGACTGGCGTAGCCAAACGGATTTGCAATCCGTCCCCTTGGTCCACTCGGGCACGCGGCCGGCGTGAAGGGTGATTGTAGCAGCGAAAGAAAAAACCCACGCCCGGGAGGGCGTGGGCTTTGGGTTTGGGGTGTGGTGGCGAATTACGCCTGCTGCTGCTCACGGGCGCGGCGGCGGCCGGTGATGCACACGGCCAGGCCGGCGGCGAGCAGGGCGACCGACGCGGGCTCGGGGATCAGGACGTAGGCGGCGTAGTCGAAGTTGAAGTTCGGATCGGCCGCACCCAGTGGGTTGCCATCGGTGTCGAAGGCGTTGGCCTGGGTGAAGATGTAGTCGAAGCTCATGAGCTTCGGGTCGACGCCGTTGACATCGAGGTCGATCCCAAAGCCGTCCTGCATCGCGGTGGCGACGATGTTGGCGAAGATGCCGTGGTAGACGGTGCCAGGGTGGGACGTGTCGGCGAAGAGCACGTCGGCGCCGAAGCCGTTGGGGTTGGAATCGTAGTCGTCGTCGTCCATCAGGTCCGGGGCGTTGACGAAGGTCTGGCCGGCGATGACGAGGTCCCCGGACTGGGGCGCTGAGCCGTCGCGTTCGCCGTTGATCGTGGTATCGACCACGCTGTCGAACAGGTCATCCATCAGGTGGGCCTGATCGACGACGACGACGCGGTTGTCGTCGCGGGCCAGCTGGCGGATCGCCTCGTTGGCGGTCTTGATCGCGGTGCTGACTTCGGTGAGGTTGTTGCGGTCGCGGCGGCTGGGCCAGAGCGTCTGATCGACGATGGTCGACAGGACGATCCGGGTGTTGTCGGCCTTGACGGCGGCGTCGAAGATACCTTCGACGCCGCTGCCGTTGCCGTAGAGGATCGTGTTGATGTTGCTCACCGCGGTGGCGGCGGTGCTGTTGGCGGCGGCGGCCGCGGCGGCTCTGTCGCTGCCGTAGTTGGTGTTAACCACGTCGTTGAAGTCGTTGACGCCGATGCCGACGAACATCGTATTGATGAGCTGGTCAGCGAAGTTGCCGGGGGTGTTGCGGCCGGAGTTGTCGGCCTGGCCGACGCGGCTGTTGGCAAGGGGCAGTTGGTCATTGATGGCCTGCTGGCTGGTGTAGCTGGAGGCCGCGAAGTTGAAGTTATATCCCTGACCACGGACGTCCGATGGGGGTGTGTTCTTGCCGGCCGAGGGGTTTGGCCGGATGACGTTGAACAGGTACCCGGGGTCTGTGCTGCCGTAGGGAAAGCTCGTCGTGACCGCGGGGTAGTACTGGTTGATCAGTTCGACCCAGTTGCGGGCGTCGGTGCGTCGGGTGTTGGAGGTTTCGTTGCCGTAGTTGCCATGCTCGGCGGTGTAGCTGTCGCCGATGGCCCCGATGAAGTTGTCGTTGATGGTCTCGGCGGAAGCGAGGGGGGCGGCGGCGGTCAGGGCCAGCGCGGTGGCCGCGGCGGCGGTCAGGGCGGTGGGGGCGGGGTTCAACATCAGGTCGTTCTCTCCTCCTGGACAAACTCAAGCGTCCGGGTCATGTCCAGTTAGGCACGGATCACTGTGATCGCAAATCATTAACTCAGGCTAAGCCGGCAAATGTGTGAAGTTCTGCGGCTGGCGCCGGTCGTTCCGGTCGTGCGGCGCACCCCCACACAGGGTAGCCGCTGAAGAAGCTCAGGCCGCGATCGCCGGCCGCGCCGGATCGACCCTCGCCACCACATGCTCCGGGAACTTCGCCGCCACCGCGTCCAGCTCACGCTCGATCTGGTCCCCGTCCCAACCCCGCAGCGACCCGACCAGCTCGGCCATCGGCCGCAGCGCCGCCCGCCCGGGATACGCCGCGGTCGCCAGATCGGTTCGGCGGAAGACCACGTCGCTCAGGCTCATCGCCATCTCCCGCTCCACCGCGTACCGCCCCTCGACCAGCAGCGTCCGCGTCCCCGCGACCACCTCGGCCTCGTCCGGGTGCTGATTCAGCATCGCCGCCAGCTCCCGCCACGCGCTGCCGTAGTTCACCGCGATCGACTCGGCGACCTCGGCGTCGACCCGCTCGCCGATCCGCTCGCGAACCGCGGCCACGTGATCGGCAAACGTCCCGATGTCCCCGCCGTGCACGGGCGTGCGGTCGGTCAGGCAGGCCGGGGCATCCCGCCCAAGCTTGTCGAACACCAGGTCCACCGCATGGTCCGCCTCGTACCTCCCGGTCGTGTACCGCACGCCGATGAGGGTCACGAGGTTGTCGATGTCGTGCTCCTGGGCATGGTCGATCAGGTGCGACCGGTGGCCGTACTTGAGGTCCTGGCCCTCGAGGTGCGACGCGTCGTCGGGGTTGTCGCCAAAGGGCACGAGGCCGGCGTTGGCGTGCGTGACATTGTCCAGCGTCAGGTCCCACTCGGGGTAGATCTCGTTGATCTCGTCGAGGTATGCCTGCAGCTCGGACTCGGTGACCTTGAAGTTGTCCGGGTCGTCCTTGTGTACGCCGTGCCACACGCCGACCAGCGTATGGCCGCGCCACGGGGCGATGAACATATGCCGGGCCCCGCGCGACAGCTTGGCGTCCGGGTCGCTGGTCGTGCCCTGCAGGGCGACCGCGTGCTTGCCGTCGGTCAGCGGCCGGTTGACCACGAACGCCGTGTCCCGGCTGAAGGTGATCCTGCGGTTGAGCTCGATGTGGGCGTGGTCGCGCTTGAGCAGCTTCTGGGCGTAAGGCCCCGCGGCGTTGAGCACGACCTTCGCCCGCACCGTGATGTCCCGACCGGTCAGTGTGTCCCGGGCCGTGACGCCCGTCACCGCCGCGCCCCCGGCCGCCTTGCCGGCACCCACCGCCCCGACCTCGCCCTCGGCGTAGGTGAAGCCGGTCACCTCGCAGTGGTTCGCCGCGACCAGCCCGTGGTCGATGACGCCGCTCTGCACAAACGCCAGCACCAGCCGCGTGGGGTTAAACATCTGCCCGTCGCTGAACACGCCCGCCCCGGTCAGCTCCGGGTCGTCCGCCAGCCCGGGCAGCACGGCGGTCACCCAGTCCCTGCCGACCGTTCGGCACCACGGGATCTTTCGCGCCGGGTCGCTGATGCCGCGATTCGCGTCCAGCGTGGCGGCATCGAAAATGCCCATGCCCACCTGCAGCGCCCACCGCGACTTCATCATCCAGCCGGACGTCGGGATCACGATCGGCAGCGGCCGGACCAGGTGCGGGGCGATCTTGAGCATCACCGCCCGCTCGTGGGCCGAGTGGCGGATGCGGGCGAAGTCGAAATGCTGCACGTACCGGATGCCCCCGTGCACCATCTTCAGCGAGTTGGCCGACGTGGCACCCGCGAAGTCGTCCCGCTCCAGCAGCGCGACCTTCAGCCCCCGCTGCGCCGCATCACACGCCGCACACGCCCCGAAAATGCCCCCGCCCACCACCACCAGGTCAAAGTCCTGTCCGTCCAGCTTGTCGATATCCCGATCCATCATCACGCGCTCGCCTCCCACCTCGCAGCCCACCCACCGCCGCACCTCCACATTATCGACCCGATCCGCGTCCTATTAAAGCCTCCCCCCCAAGCCGACGCTGAGCCGCAGGCGGACCGTCTGGTATCCCCGCGACGCCCCACCCGCAGAAGCCGACGCTGAGCGAAGCGAAGCGTCTGGTATTCCTGGCATCGCCGCGTCCGCCGCACCTCACCACCCCCCACCACGACCTACCCCCCACGCCATTACCCTCCGCCTCCCGCACCTGCTGCTCCGCCCACCCCCTCCCATCCGCCCATGCGTAACCGCTGGCTACGCCCCCTGGCCTCCCTACGACGCGTCCGACCCGTCAAGCTCCTGCTCGTGGGCTACCTCAGCTACGCCCTCATCGGCTGGGGTCTGCTGTGCCTGCCCATCTGCCACGGCCCGGCCCCCATCGCCCCTCTCGACAACCTCTTCATCGCCGCCTCGGCCATCAGCACCACCGGCCTGATCACCGTCAACACCCCCCTGGCCTACAGCTTCTGGGGCGAGCTGGTCATCCTCCTGGGCATCCAGGCCGGCGGCATCGGCTACATGACCCTCGGCTCGTTCGTCGTCCTCGCCGGCGCCCGCCGCCTGTCCCGCTTCCGCGAAAAGATCACCACCACCACCTTCACCCTCCCGGACGGCTTCGACCCCGCCCGGTTCATCCGGGCCGTCATCCTCTTCACCCTCACCATCGAAGCCGTCGGCGCCGCCCTGCTGATCCCCGCGTTCTGGCACGCCGGCGTCGCCGACCGCGCCGCCGCCGACGACATCGGCGCGTCGTTCGTCGGCATGACCCACGTGGTCTGGCAAGCCATCTTCCACAGCGTCAGCGCCTTCTGCACCGCGGGCTTCTCGCTGTTCCCCGACTCGCTCGAGGCCTACCGATCCAACGCCTGGATCAACCTCATCATCAGCGCCCTGTCCCTGCTCGGGGCCATCGGCTTCATCGTCATCAGCGACGTCGCCGCCAGCTTCGCCGGTCTCAAGCCACGCATCACCCTCACCAGCCGCATCATCCTCCAGTTCACCTTCTGGATCGTCGTCGGCGGCGCTGCCATCCTCTTCTTCGCCGAGCCCTCCATCGTTGCCCTGCCTGCCGAGACCCGGCTGCTCACCGCGTGGTTTCAGTCCATGACCGCGATGACCACCGTCGGCTTCAACTCCCACCCCATCAGCGCACTCGCCGCCACGCCCATCCTGCTCATGCTCGCCCTGATGATCGTCGGCGCCAGCCCCTCAGGCACCGGCGGCGGTCTGAAGTCCACCAGCGTCTCCGCCGTCTGGGCCACCATGCGATCAGTCCTCACCGGCCGCGACACCATCACCTTCTTCGGCCACACCGTCCCCGCCGCACGCCTCCACGCTGCGTACGCCGCACTGGGCTTCTACGTCCTGACCCTCTTCGTCGGCGGCATGCTCCTGCTCCAGACCGAAGCCGCCACCCCGCCCGGACGCGACGCCCCCTGGCCCTTCGAAGACCTGCTCTTCGAAGCCGCCTCCGCCCTCGGGACCGTCGGCCTGTCCAGCGGACCCACCGCCGACCTCACCAGCCTCGGCAAGCTCATCGTCATCAGCCTCATGCTCATCGGACGCATCGGACCGCTCACCTTCGGCCTGGCCCTCTTCGGCCGCGCAACCCCCGACCCCGCCCCCTCCACCCCCGCCGACCTCGCCGTCTGATCGGCTCCCCAAGAAGCCGACAGCTGATCCGCAGGCGAAGCGTCTGGTATCCGCGGCCTCCCCGAAGCCGACAGCTGAGCCGCAGGCGAAGCGTCGGATTTCGGCCGGACGCCACCCCCGGATCCCCCGGCGTCACAGACGCCGGCTCACTCTAAACTGACCCCATGCCCGCGACCCGCGCCCAGCAAGTCGCCGCCGCCGTCCGTCAGCAGGCCACGCTGATGATCAAGCCCGTCGGCGCGGCCTGCAACCTCCGCTGCAGCTACTGCTACTACCTGCCCGTCGCCGACGGCGTCTACGACGGCAAGCTCCGCCGCATGGGCGAGACCGAGCTGGACACCCTCTTCGCCGGCTACATCCCCGAGGCCCCCGACGCCGTGACCATCGCCTGGCAGGGCGGCGAGCCGACCCTCGCGGGCCTGGCGTTCTTCCAGAAGGCCGTCGAGCTGCAAAAGCAACACGCCCGCCCCGGCCAGCGCGTCGCCAATGCCCTGCAGACCAACGGCACCACCCTCACCGATGACTGGTGCCGATTCCTCCGCCGCGAGAAGTTCCTCTTGGGCATCTCCATCGACGGCGGCCCCGAGCACCACCAACACCGCACCGACCCCGCCGGCCGACCGACCCGCGACCGCGTTATCGCCGGGCTCAAGCTGCTCCGCCATCACGGCGTCGAACACAACGTGCTCACCGTCCTGCACCGCCACAACACGCCCCACCCCGACGCCGTCTGGCAACAGCTACGGGCCCTGGGCGTCGATTGGCTGCAGTTCATCCCCGCCATCGAGTGGGAAGACGACCCGGCCCCCGGAAGGGAAGGCGAGTTTCGGCTCACGGGGCTCTCGCCCCGGCCCGCCGACGTCGGGCGGTTCTGGAACCATGTGTTCGACCGCTGGTTCGAGACCTGCCGCGACAAGGTGTCCGTCCGGCTGTTCGACAGCGTGCTGCAGACCCTCCTCACCGGCCGGGCCGGCGAATGCACCCACGGCCCCCGCTGCACCACCCAACTCACCATCGAACACAACGGCGACGTCTTCGGCTGCGACCACTTCGTCCAACCCCAATGGCAACTGGGTTCCCTCTCCCCAGCCGCTTGCGGCTTAGCACAGACCGCCCAACCCCTCACCATCAACGCCAACCCCCTCGACCGCGAAACCCCCGCCCTCGCGGCAGACCGCCAACCCTGGCTCGACACCCTCGACTACGACAAGCTCGGCGACTTCGCCGACCAGAAGTCCAACCTGCCCGAGTCCTGCGAGCAGTGCAAGTACCGCCCGCTGTGCCACGGCGGCTGCCCCAAGCACCGCCCCCACCGCGGCGCCGTCGCCGAGCCCACGACCCTGTGCGAGGCCTACCGCTCGTTCTACGACCACGCACTGCCTCGCCTGGAATGGCTGGCCGGCTACCTCGCCGCCGGCACCCAACCCCCACCCCCGGACCGCTCCCCCCGCCATGGTCGCCCGGCCGTTAAACCCAAACATCGCCGACGCGGTCGGCCGCACGCGACGAGACGCGGGTGAATACCCGCGGTCGGTGGGTGTCGCAGTGACCTGACACTTCGCCGCACCCTTCGGCGGCCGCGGGTATGCACCCGCGGCTGGGCAATGGGCGTGGCCCATGCCCTGGCTTAACCGAGCCTGCGTGGGCCAGGGGTGATGCAAGCTGCGCTGGCCGGCCTGTGGCACCCGGACGTCCCCGCCTGCCTTTGCTGCGTCCGCAGCGATTGCACCGTTATCCGCCTTCGGCGAATTCACAGGCGAGACGCCCACGCCAGCTACAGCAGCACCTTGGTCACGAACCACCCGCCCACCACCAGCAGGGTCAGCGCGATCGTCGCCGGGACCTTGTGCTTCTTGAACATGGCGACCGCCTGGTCGCCGAAGAGGGCGACCAGCCCGGCCAGCCCGTAGTAGCGGATGCCGCGGGCGACGAGTGTGGCGACGATGTACAGCGGCAGGGAGTAGCCCAACGCCCCGGCCCCGAGCATGGCGACCTGGAACGGGGTCGGCGTGACGCCGATGAACAGGATCGCCCAGAAGGCCTGCGACTCGAGGCGGGTCTGGAAGCGGTTGAACTCGTCAAGCCAGTCCAGCCGGCGGAGCAGGTCCTCGCCCATCAAGTCCCACAGGAAGTATCCCACGCCGTAACCCAGCAGCGACCCGACGACGCAGCCAGCGAGCACCGCGGTGGCCAGCGCCCAGATCCGGTCCCGCCGGGCGATCATCGCCGGGATCAGCACCAGCTCCAACGGGATCGGGATCAGCGTGCATTCCAGCAGCGACGCGAAAAACGCCACGGGCAACAGCCACTTGCTGTGGAACCAACGCTCGGCCTTGTGCATCAGGTCCATGCCGGGCAATCTAAACCAGCGGGTGCCGCGGCGGCCAGGACCTGGACCGCCGTCTCCACCACCAGTCCGTGCCGCCGCGCCAGCCGATGCTCGTCCCGGTCGTACCCGCCGCCGATCACCGTCACCACCGGCACCCCGTCGCCCAGACACGCCTGCAACACCGCCCGGTCCCGCGCCCGGATCCCCGCATCGCTCAACGACAGCCGCCCCAGCCGATCGTCCCCGTGCACATCCACACCCGCGTCGTACAGCACCAAGTCCGGCTCGACCTGCTCCAACAACCACCCAAGCCCGCCATACCCCGAAAGCCCACCCCCTCCGGGGGTGGGTCCGCCCACTTCCCCCTCAACTAACACCCGCAGATACCCCGCGTCATCCAGCCCATCGGCAAGCGCCACGTCCAGATCGCTGTCCGCCTTCTGCAGCGGAAAGTTCGACCCGCAGTGCATCGAAAATGTAAACGCCCCCGGCCGATCCGCCAGCAGCCTCGCCGTCCCATCCCCCTGATGCACGTCCAGGTCGAGGATCAACACCTGGTCCACCACGCCCTCGTCCAGCAGCGTCGCCGCGGCCACCGCCAGGTCGTTGTAGATGCAAAACCCGCTGCCCCCACGACGCCCCGCGTGATGCGTCCCACCTGCCAGGTGACACACGACTCGCGGCTCAGAAGCCAATGCTGAGGCGTCCGCCTGAGGCTGAAAGCGTCTGGTATGCCCAGACCCCGGAAGCGCCCCCCCAGAAGCCGATGCTGAGCCCCTTCCGGGGGCGAAGCGTCTGGTATCCGTCAAAGCCCCCCGCCCCAGCGCCATCCGCGCCGCCGTCAACGTCCCGCCCACCGCGACCCGCGACCGCCGCGCCAGCGCCGCCGACCACGGCAGCCCCACCTTCCGCCACACCGCGTCCTCGACGCTGCCAGTCTCGACCGCCCGCACCCACGCCGGATCGTGAACCCGCTGCAATTGCTCGTCGCTCGCCGCCACCGGCCGCCGGACCGCCGACGGCTCCACCAGTCCCGCCCCCAGCACATGCTCGTGCAGCAGCCGAAACTTGCTCATCACAAACCGGTGCCCCTCGGGCCAGGGCAGCACCGAGTAGCAGTCGTCGTACACCACCCGCAGCATCGCCGGAGCGTAGGCCCGGTCAGGCTCACGCCCCACGCCGATATGCCCCCGGCGTAAGCCCCTCGTGCTGCTTGAACGTCTTGCTCAGGTGCGGCCCGTTCGCGTACCCGCAGCGGCGGGCGACCTCGTCGAGGTTCAGGTCCGTCTGGCTGAGCAGGTCCTTGGCGATCGCCATCCGCTGCCGCGTCAGCTCCGCGTGCATCGTCAGGCCCATCCGCTTGCGGAACGCCCGCTCCAGCTTCCGATCCGCCACCATCACATGCTCCGCCACGTCCGCCACGGTCATCGGCCCGGCCGCGTGATCCCGGATGTACCGCACCGCCGCCGCCACGTCCGGGTCGTCCACCGCCACCAGGTCCGTGCTCAGCCGCGGCGCCACCCGCAGCGGCGCGATCCGCACCGGCGGGTCCGGCGCTAGCCGACCGTCCATCAAACCCTCGAGCACCCGCGCCGCCGCCTCCCCGATCCGCCTCGCCCCCAGATCGATGCTCGACAGCGGCGGGTCCGCCAGCTCGCACAGCAGCGGGTCGTTGTCCACCCCCAGCACCGCCACCTGCCGCGGCACGTCCAGCCCCGCCACCTGACACGCCGCCAGCACCTGCCGCGCCGCCGCGTCCCAATACCCGAAGACCCCCACCGGCTCGCCCCGGCCCGCCTCCACCAGCCCCCGCAGCCACGCCCCCAACGCCCGGCTGTCCGTCGCCACCTCCATCACCTGCCCGTGGTGCACCGGCCCGCCGTACACCGCCAGCTCGTCCGCCCCGGCGCCACGCACCGCCTCGACAAACGCCGCGTTGCGCTGACGGGCCACCGGCGATTCGTCCTGCCGCACCACCGCCAGCCGCCGAAGCCCCAGCCCCAGCAGGTACTCCGCCGCCATCCGGCCCACCGCCGACTGGTCGGCCGTGACCCGGACCACCGCGCCCATCGACCCGACGGCCGTGTTGGTCGCCACCACCGGCAGGCCCGTCTGCAAGAGGTCCGCCACCCGCTGCTCGTTGTACGCGAAGGTCACCACCGCATCGGCGCCCCACTTGAGCAGATGCTCCGGCACGTCATCGAGCCGGTCGGCCAGCAGCCCCAGACGCCAACCCCGCCGCCTCGCCACGGCCGTCACCCCTTCCGCCACGTCCCGCGCATACGCGGTTTCCCGCGCCATGAGAAGCGCGACGCTGGGTGGATTTGACCGAGTCGAGCACGAGGCCATGGTAATCAGCATAAGAAGAATACGCTGATCGCTATTGCCTTCGCGGCTGGCGGGTTCATAATGGATTTGCTTCGCGACGTGCTCGCTGGCTTGTTCCCCGCATCATCCTTGCAGTTTTCCAACAGGAGACCCCATGCTTCGCATCCCCCAACCCATCCTCATCGCCGGCCTGGCTGTGACCTTGTGTGCCGCCGTGCCCGCCGCCGCGACCCCACTCACGCTCACGGACATCGACTACGGCCCCAACACCACCAAAAACCCGCTCAACTCCAACGGCGACCTGATCACCGGCTTCTCCACCTCCGCCAGCAGCGTCAGCAGCGTGCAAGGCGTGACCCGTACCGCCAACGTCACCACCGTGGTTGACGCGGATGCGGACGGCGACAACATCCGCAACCTGTGGGGTTCTTCGTCGTCCAGCACCGAGGTCGATGGCGGCGACGCGCTGCTCGGGCTCACCGCCGTCACCGGGCTGCTGGAACTCACCACCGGCGACTTCTTCTTCGGAACCGCTCTGCAAGGTGCCGCCGGGCAAGCCAACGACATCTTCATCCTCGACTTCGGCGGAGAGGACGCTTACACCGTCACCCCGCTTGACGACAGCGGCGCCGTCATCGGCGGCGGCTTTACCTTCACGCCGACGGATGCGATCGGCGATCCAACCGCCTCGATTGTGGCCGACGATTCGGGCAACTACGAGAACGTCACCGGTACGGTTGGGGCGGGGTTGAACGGCTTCGCGTTTGACGTTGAAGATTTCGCTGGCCTCACCGGCCTGGTGGAAGGCGTCCGCATCACGCCCGGCAGCGGCGCCTCAACGCCCGACCCCACGGTCATCGGCTTCAACACCGCCGCCATCCCCGAGCCCGCGTCGGTCGCCCTGCTGGCCGCGGGCGGGCTGATGCTCCTGCCGCGTCGTCGGCGGTGATCGTCAGGATGAGCAGCGAAAGCCCACGCCCTCCCGGGCGTGGGGCCCACCCGCGGGAGCGGGTGGGCTTTCCTCGAGGTCGTCTTATGACCCGCCGCCATGCATTTACGTTGATCGAATTGCTCGTGGTGATCAGCATCATCGCGCTGCTGATCGCGCTGCTGCTGCCGGCCTTGGGCGCGGCCCGCACCGCCGCCCGCAAGACCGTGTGTCTGGCCAACCTCCGCAGCAACGCCCAGGCCGTCAACACCTACGCCGTCGACTACGACGGCCGGGTCACGTTGGGCGCCAAGCAGTTCTGGCAGTTCAACTACCTCACCTACCACCGCTTCAGCGATCCGGGCTTCGAGTTCGTTCAGTTCGCCCCCATCTGGTTCGACGGATACATGTCCGACCCCGAGGGGATGTACTGCCCGTCGGTGCCCCGCGATGACCAGCAGCACTTCGACACCGCGACCAACCCCTGGCCGCCCGGCGTCGACCCGGGACAGAACACCCGCGTCGCCTACGGCATGCGGCCGGGCATTGGCGGCCAAGAATGGATCTGGGGCTCCAACAGCCGCCCCGCGAGCTTCGCTCGCCTGGACCAGTTCACCCACGCCGCCATCCTTAGCGACACCTTCGCCCATCCGCGCCACGTGAACATCCGCCACGAGGACGGCATCAACGCCGCCAACGCCGACGGCTCGGCCCGCTGGGTGCCGCGCGAGGTCTTCGACACGCCGCTGAGCACGATCCCCGTCGGCTTCTCGACCGCCTACGACGACGAGCAGGCCGACATCTGGAACCTGATCGACGAGCAGTAGGCATTTGTGGCGTCGTCGGGGCCGAAGCCGTTCATCACGCAACCGTGCCTGGGGTGGAGCGACGCGACCCCACGGCGGGTCACCGCCGCCCGCACGTCCCGTCCCCCGCTGGGGGGGCGCGATGAACGGCCGGGCATTCGGGTGGCACACCTCGCCGGCTTGGCGGCGATGTGTGTGGACTATCGATCCCGCAAGCGCACACATCGGCCTTCGGCCGAGCTGTGGCACGGCCCGCGAGCCGACCACCAGCGATCAGTCCCCGGGCACCTTGACCCACTGCTTGTCCTTCCAGCTCTGCATGCCCAGTTCGGCGAGCTGGACGCCCTTAGCGCCTTCGCGCAGCGACCAGCGAAACGGCTCGTCCAGGGCGACGAGGCGGAGGAACTGCTCCCACTGGACCTTGAAGGCGTTGTCGTATTCGACGCCGCCGTGGACCTCGTTCCAGTCGTCGTAGAAGTTGATGGGCTGGTCGATGTCGGGGTTCCAGACGGGCTTGGGGGTCATGGCCATCGACTGGACCCAGCAGTCGCGCAAGCCCGCGACGGCCGAGCCGTCGGTGCCGTCGACCTGGATCGTCAACAGGTCATCGCGGCGGACGCGGGTGCACCAGCTGCTGTTGAACTGGCAGACGGTGCCGTCGTCGAGCAGAAAAATCGAGTACGCCGAGTCGTCGGCGGTGGCGCTGTACGCCTCGCCCTGCTCGTCGATGCGTTCGGGCAGGTCGACGTTGCCGTGGGCCACGAGCGAGTCGATGGTGCCAAAGAGGTTGGAGATGACGTACTGCCAGTGGCAGAACATGTCGATCATCATGCCGCCGCCGTCCTGGGCCCGGTAGTTCCAGCTGGGTCGCTGGGCGGGCTGGTCGTCGACGTGGCCGGTGAAGACCCAGTAGCCGAACTCACCGCGGACGCTGAGGATCTTGCCGAAGAAGCCCTGCTGCTTGAGCATCTGGAGCTTGCGAAGGCCCGGCAGCCAGAGCTTGTCCTGAACGACGCCGTTCTTGACCCCGGCGTCTTCGGCCAGCTCGGCCAAGCGCAGGGCCTCGTCGTACGTCGTCGCGGTGGGCTTCTCGCAGTAGACCGGCTTGCCCGCGGCGACGGCCATCTCGACGAACTTCGCGCGGTACTGCGTGCCGCTGGCGTCGAAGACCATATCGGTCTTCTTGTCGTGGATGGTCTTCTCGACGTCGGTGCTGTATTCGAGCGGCTTGCCGGTGTTGGGGTCCGGGTGGGCTTTGGCGAGGGCTGCGAGCTTGTTGGCGTTGCGGCCGGTGAGGACCGGGTCGGGCATGAGGGTCAGGTCGTGGCTGACCTTGACGCCGCCCTGTTGCATGATCGCGAGGACCGATCGGATGAGGTGCTGGTTGGTGCCCATGCGTCCGGTGACGCCGTTCATTGCGATGCCGATGCGTTGTGTAGCCATGGGGGGGAGGATAGTGAAGTGACAAGTGACAAGTGACAAGTGATAAGTCGCGGGTCGCGGGTCGCGGATCGCGGGTCACAGGTCGCAGGTTGCCGGGTAGCCCCGCATGTACATGCGGGGCTCAGGCGTCGAACGCGATATCGGGCGCGCGGTGGCCTACAGGTCGATGGCGTCTTGATACTCGGGCACGCGAGCATCCACGGCGCGTTGGCGGAGGTCGTTGGCCAGGGCGGTGGCGGCGTCGTCGTCGCCGTGGTTGAGCAGCACGTGGTGGGGCCTGGTGCCCAGGCGGTCGAACCAGTCGGTGAGCTGGCCGCGGTCGGCGTGACCTGACAGGCCGTCGAGCCGGGCGATCTGAGCCCGGACCGGCACGTGGTGGTCCATCACACGAACCCGGCGTTTGCCGTCGAGGATCTCGCGGCCGAGGGTGCCGTGGGCTTGGTAGCCCGCGAACAGGACCGCCGAGTGAGGGTCGTCCAGGTGGCGGACCAGGTGGTGCAGGACCCGGCCGGCGGTGCACATGCCGGACCCGGCGAGGATGATGGCCGGGCCGCGATGCTGATTGATGGCCATGCTCTGCTGACGCTGGGGCGTTTCGCGGAGGCCGGTGAAGTCCAGCGGGTCGTCGCCGTCGCGGAGCCGCTGCAGGGCCTCGGCGTCCATCAGCTCGGGGAAGCCGTCGAACAGCTGGGTCACCTTCGACGCCATCGGCGAGTCGAGGAACACCGGCACCCGCGGCATCCGCTTGGACTCGCGGAGGTCGTTGAGGTGGTAGAGCAGCTCCTGGGCCCGCTCGATGGCGAACGTGGGGATGATGAGCTTGCCGCCGGCGCGGTGGACCCGTCGGATCAGCTCGCGGAGCTGCTCCAACGCGTCGACGGCGGGCTCGTGGTCGCGGTCGCCGTACGTGCTCTCCATGACCAGCACGTCGCAGGCCGGCGGCGGCTTGGGGTCGCGGATGATGGGCCGATCAGGCATGCCGATGTCGCCGCTGAAGACGAGGTGGGTGATCCCGTTGGCGGGAGCCGAGGGATCGCCGTTGCCACTTCCGGGGGTGCGGATCGCCAGTTCCAGCGACGCCGAGCCGAGGATGTGGCCCGCGTCATGCATCACGAGCCCGACATCCGGCGTCAGTTCGACCGGGGCCTCGTAACCGTGGGGCTGCATGAGCGCGAGCGTGGCGGCGACGTCGTCGAGGTCATACAGCGGCGGGCCATCGGCTTCCTCGGCCTCTCGGGCCTGGATGCGGGCGGCGTCTTCGAGCACGATCTGCGCGAGGCCGACCGTCGCGTGGTGGGTGATGACCGGGCAGTTCAGGCCGCGCTTCACCAGCAGCGGCAGCCGGCCGACGTGGTCCAGATGGGCGTGCGTGAGCAGCACGAAGTCGATGTCCGCTTCAGCGACGGGGAGCGGGTCGAGGTTGCGGTCTTCGAAGCGTCGCTCTTGGAAGAGGCCCGCGTCAACGAGGATGTTCAGCCCGGCCGCTTGAAGAAGGGACATGCTGCCGGTGACCTGTCGATTAGCACCCAGGGCGTGCAGACGCATGGGCCGACCGTAGCGGCCAACTGTGAGCAGGACTGCGGACCCGCTCCTTTGGTCCTACGCCTTGCGGGCTTACCGTCGGTGCGGCGGGCGCCACCGCCGGGGCGGCTCGACGACTGGCGGCGGGGGGGCCGGGGCATCGGCGGCGGGCGGCGGGGCGGTCCCATCGTCAGTGGGCTGCTGGTCCAGGTCGATCATCTGCTGCGGGCGGTGGGCGGCGACCAGTCGGTCCAGGTCGAACATCGCGTCGCGGATGCGGCCCTCGCCGGTGGTGACCCGCTGCAGGATGAGCGTGAACCGCGCCTCCTCGTCGACCGGGATGATGTCCACCGTCTGCGGCACCGCGACCGACTCCAAGCCCTCGACCGACCGGCTGCCCTCCAGCCGTGCCACCACCCGCGTCGAACCCTCCCGGTCCAGCAACTCGACCTGCGTCGGCCGAAGCGTCTCGGGCACGATCCACAGCCGCAGCGCCAGCCCCGGCGGCCGAACCACCCAGTAGCCGCGGGCGGCCTGGACGAGCCCGTCGCCGTAGACCGCATCGGCCGGCGGCAGCGGCAGCAGCCCCAGCAAGTGCGGCAGCGCCTGCGGCGACACCGGCAGCGGCAGCCCCGCCGCCCCCACCCGATCCTGCCGACCCCACAGCAGCGTCTTCTGGTCCGTGTCGATCAGGTCGAACAGCCAGTACCGGCTCGCGTCGGCCCCCGCCCAAAGCATCACCCGCCCGACCTTCTCCACCGTCAGCACCAAGTCGGTCGGGGCTCGCCAGATCAGCTTGCCGTCGCCGTCCTCCCGCCGGGCGTCGCCGTCCTCCTCGCGCCACCGCAGTTGCACGTCGGTGCGGGCCCACAGCTGGTCCAGCCCGTCGAGCCGCTGGTTGTATTGCGTCGTGAGTTCGTTGTACGTGGGGAGGGTTTGCCGGGGGGCATCACGGACCACCGGTGCGAGCTCGTCCGGGACGATCGGGCCCACCGGCTGGCAGCCGGCCAGCCACACCACCACGGCCACACTAAAGCCCGAGGTTCGCCAACCCCGGGTCAGCCCCCGGACTCTCCGCCAGCAACGCAACAACCTCACAGCTCCGCCTCCAAAACCTCACCCAGCTGCTCGGTGACCTCCGCGATCGCTGCCTCGTCCAGCCGCGGGTCCAGGACCTCCAGCGTCCGGCCCTCGTCCCACCGGCCCAGCCGGCCCTTGGTGATGTCCTTCTTGGGCGTGAACTGCCACCACGTCAGCCGATCGCCCCCGGGCGTGTCCGCGTCCTCGTCCGCCTGAGCGGCGTCGGCCGCCGCTTGCTTGCGTGTCCCGTCGAACCGCAGCAGCTTTTTCCGCATCAGGATCAGCGCCACCACGTACCGAAACGCCTGCCGCTGCGGGTCGGCTTCCCCGTCCAGCCGCTCGACCAGATTCATCAGCACCGCGTCATCGACGAAGACCCGACGCTTGGCAGTAGGCTCGGGCAGCGTGGTCTTCCAGTAGCTGAACAGCCCCTCGGGCCGGTGCCCCTGGTCCCACGCCTCGGCAGCGACGTCGACCCGCTTGAGGCCCAGCACGCTGGCGGCGGCGTCCTCGGCCTCGACCAACGCCGAGAAGATCGCCTCACCCGGCGAAAGCTCCCGGCCGGTGGCGTGGCAGGTGCTGCCCGGCTTGGTCAGCCCGTAGCGGGAGGGGGTGGTGGCGTCCATGCGTTGGTTCAGTTTGATCTATTTCAGTCCGCCGCCACACCCAGCTGCGACGCCGCGGCCCTGGCCGTCTGCTCGATCAGCACCGCGATGGTCATCGGCCCGACGCCGCCGGGCACGGGTGTGATCATCCCCGCCCGCTGCGAGGCCTGGGTAAAATCGACGTCGCCGACGTTGCCCGCGTTGTACCCCGCGTCCATCACCACGGCCCCGGGCTTGATCCAGTCGCCCCGCACAAACGCCGGCTTACCCACCGCCGCGACCACCACGTCCGCCTCCCGCACCCGCTCGGCCAGATCGGTCGTCCGGCTGTGGCAGACCGTCACCGTCGCGTGCCGGCCCAGCAGCAGCCCGGCCATCGGTTTGCCCAGGATCGCGCTGCGGCCGATGACCACCGCGCTCGCCCCGCTCAGCGGCACGTCGTACGCGTCCAGCAGCCGCATGATCCCGCCGGGCGTGCACGACTCGAACCCGCCGCGGTCCTCCCCCGGAAAAAACATGCGGGCGAACGACCCGTAGGTCACGCCGTCGACGTCTTTGCTCACGGGGATCGCCTCGAAGGCCGCCCGCTCGTCGATGCCGGCCGGGCACGGGTGCTGCAACAGGATGCCGTGGACCGACGGGTCCGCCCCCAGCTCAGCCACACGATCGACCAGTTGCTGCGTGCTCGTGTCCTCGGGCAGCTCGACCTTGACGCTACGCATGCCGACCTTCTCGCACCGCTTGCGCTTCATGCGGGTGTAGGTCACCGACGCCGGGTCCGCCCCGACCAGCACCGTCGCCAGGCACGGCTGCACCCCGCTGGCCTCACGGATCGCCGCGACCCGATCGGCCGTCGCCGCCAGCACCTTCTGGCTCAACGCCTTGCCGTCCATCAACACCGGCTCACCCATCGCCACATCATATGAATGCCGCCCCGAAGCCGACGCTGAGTCCGCCTCAGGCGGACGAAGCGTCTGGTATCTCCGGGGGCGCTACCATCGCCCCCACATGGACGCCGCCATCCTCTCCATCGGCGACGAGCTGGCCCTGGGCCAGACCGTCGATACCAACACCGCCTGGCTCGCCGGCCAACTCGCCCACCACGGCGTGTCGACCCAATACCACTTCACCGTCGCCGACGACCTGCCCCGCATTGTCGACGCCCTCAAGCTCGCCTGCCGTGACCACCAGCTGGTCCTGGTCACCGGCGGCCTAGGCCCGACCGCCGACGACCTGACGCGTGAAGCCATCGCCCAGCTGCTCGGCGAGCCGCTGCAGGAAGACGCCGCCGCCGTCGCCGTGCTCGAGCAGTTCTTCGCCGGCCGCGGCCGGCCCATGCCCGCCCGCAACAAGGTCCAGGCCTGCCGTCCGGCGTCCGCGGCATTTCTCGAAAACCCAAACGGCACCGCACCGGGCCTCACCGCCACCGTCGACGGGGCCACGCTCTACGCCATGCCCGGCGTGCCCCGCGAGATGCGGGCGATGTACCAGCAGCACGTGGAACCCACCCTCACCGCTGCCGGGGGCGGCGGCGCTTCCGGGGGCGGGGGCAAGGTCATTCGCACCGCCCGGGTCCACACCTTCGGCATCGGCGAGTCCGACGCCGCCGAGCGGCTTGGCGAACTGATGGACCGGCAGCGCAACCCCAAGGTCGGCACGACCATCTCCGGCGGCACGTGCTCGGCCCGCGTCCGCAGCGAAGCAACCGACGCCGACACCGCCGCCGAGCAGCTGGAGGACACCGTCCGCCGGGTTGGCGAGGCGATCGGGCCCGTGGTGTTTGGCCGCGACGACGACACCCTCGCGTCGGTGCTGCTGGAGCTGATGCGGCAGCGCGGGCTGAAGCTCGCCGTCGCCGAGAGCTGCACCGGCGGCATGCTCGGCCAGATGCTCACCGAGCCGGCCGGGTCCAGCGACGTGTTCGTCGGCGGGTGGGTCGTGTACAGCAACGCCATGAAGACCCGTCAGTTGGGCGTGCCCGAGTCGGTCATAGAGCAACACGGGGCGGTCAGTGGTCCGGTCGTCGAAGCGATGGCGACGGCCGCGCTGCAGCAGTCGCAGGCCGACACCGCCATCGCGATCAGCGGCGTCGCCGGGCCCGGCCACAGCGAGGGCAAGCCCGCGGGCACCGTCTGGATCGGCCTCGCCCGGCGGGTCGACGGCGGGCCGCAGGTCCAGTCGCGGGTCGCCAAGCTCGGCGGCGGCCGGGATGCGGTGCGGCTGCGGTCCTCGCTGTGCGCGATGCAGCTGCTGCGGCTCTGGCTGCTGGGTGAGTCGCTCGACGAGGTGACGTGGGCTACGCCAGGAAGTGCGAAGGCTGAGGCTGCCCCGGCATGAGCGAGCCGCCGGTCATCAAGCGGCCGGTGATGCACCAGCGGTGGCGGCAGCTGCTGTTCCTGCACTGGGCGGTGCCCGCCGAGGTGGTGCAGGCGACGTTGCCCGCGGGGCTGGAGGTGCAGACCTACGACGGCCGGGCGTGGCTAGGCGTGGTGCCGTTCCTCATGGAAGGCATCCGGCCGGTCGGGCTGCCGGCGGTCCGCGGGCTCTCGGCGTTCGGCGAGCTCAACCTGCGGACCTACGTCCAGCACCGCTCGGGCGTCACCGGCGTGTGGTTCTACTCCCTCGACGCCCACCAGCACCTCGCGGTGCAGCTGGCCCGCACGCTGTTCCACCTGCCCTACCACTACGCCGCGATCGACAGCCGGCCGATCACCGGCGATGCCGACGCCCGGCGGATCGGCTACTGGTGGCGGCGGGGCGGTCGTTCCCGTGGACTCTGGGCCCCCGCGTTCGTCTACGACCCGCCCCAAGCCACGACCCCAACCCAGCCCGACTCGCTCGACAGCTTCCTCGTTGATCGTTACACGCTCTTCGCCCACGACGCCCGCCGCGATCGGCTGAGCACCGGCCAGGTGACCCACGAGCCGTATCGCATCGGCACCCCGACGCTCCACCGCTGGGACCCGCGCCTCTTCGACCTCAACGGCTTGGACCGCCCCGGCCGGCCGCCCGACCACGCCTGCTGGTCCCCCGGCGTGGACGTCCGCGTCGAGCGGCTGCATCGGCTCAGATAGAGCAGTTCGCGTCATCTCGTGCCCCTCTCCCTTCCAGGGGGAGGGCTGGGGAGGGGGTTGCGGCGTGGGGTCGCCGCATCTCTACATTGGCGAGGGGCTCGCCAACGCGACCCTCCCCCGGCCCCTCCCTGCGAGGGAGGGGGGGCAGATGTTCACGCAGACCGCTTCGGCCGGCAGATTTGGCACCCGGGTGGCGGATCCGCTTGACAGCTTGCACGTTCAAGGTACACTTGGGTTGTCGGGTCGTCCGACGCCCGTGCCTCCCGCCGGTTCCCGATCATGGCCGTCACGCTCAAGCAAATCGCCAAGCACGTGGGCGTGTCCCATCAGGCCGTGTCCTACGCGCTGAACAACAAGCCCGGCCAGGTCAGCGACGCGACCCGCAAGAAGGTCCTCGACGCCGCCGAGCGACTCGGCTATCGACCCCACACCGCCGCCCGGGCCATGCGCGACCAGAAAACCCGTCAGGTCGGCATCCTCGTGCCCAACAGCCCCGGCGACCGGTTCACCCACCCGCTGGCGTACGAAACCATCCTCGGCGTCAACGAGGGCCTGCAAAAGGCCGGCTACATCGCGGTCCTGACTCGCATCGACGACATCCAGGCCGACCTCGCCGAGCAGTCCCGCGTCTTCGAGGAGCACGCCCTGGACGGCATGATCGTCCTGGACTCGATGCCCGAAGACGTCGAGCAGCGGCTCGAGTCGCACATCGGCGACGTCGTCTGGTGCGACTCGGACGTCTGGCGGCCCACGGGCTGCGTCCGCCGCGATGAACACGCCGCCGGCCGCCTCGCCGCGAACGCTGTCCTCGACGCCGGTTACCGGCAGGTCCTGATGATGACCTACCCCAAGCCCCACCGGGTGCATTACTCCGCCGCCCACCGCTTCGAGGGTGTCAGCGATGTCCTCGCCCAGGCCGGCGTCAAGCTGCAGATCCTCAGCGAGCCGCCCGTCGGCGCCACCGCCGCCCAGCGGGCCCGCGTCGCCGCCCGGCTCAAGTCCGACCGGGCCATCATCTGCAACAGCATCTACCAGGCCAACACGCTCCGCGACATCGCCAACACCAACGGCCTGATCCCGGGCCGCGACTTCGGCCTGGCATGCTGCGACGACCAGCACCAGCTGGACCGCCTCTGGCCGGGCCTGACCCGCGTGAGCTTTGACCGCTACGCCATGGGTCTGCAAGCCGCCGAACTGCTCATCACCCAACTCGACGCCGGCGACCCCGCCCCGTCGATCGCCGACTTCTGTGACCTCATCCGCGGCGACACGTGCCGCCGCGATGCCGCTTCCCATTCCTGATTGGAGGATTCTCTCATGATCTGCACTCACGCCCGCTTCCTGGCCGTCGCCGCTGTGGCGGCTACCACCACGCCATCCGTTGCGGCTGTCATCGTCGATAACGACGCCACATTCCCCAGTACACCGGAGGTACTCGCGGCAACGCCTGCCCAGGCAGGCAATGACGTGGTCTTGGACGCATCCAGCCGAGGCACCGGTCAGGCCGACACGGTCATTTCGCAGACCTTCAGCCCCAGTTCGACGATCGTGCTCGACAAGGCCTACATCGAGTACAGCGACGCGGTGGTCGGGGAGGCCATCGAGCTGCGGATTCAGACCGTCGACAACATCAACGCCAACGCCTACACGGCCGGCACGAATCTGCTCAGCAGTGCCGCGACCTACACGTTCGTGGCTGGTGACGCCTCATCCAGTCAGCGGATCCTGGAGTTCGATTTCACCGGCGTCGATGAGATCACGCTCACCGGTGGCCAAGGCTACGCCTTCGAGGTCGCCAGCGTGGACGACGACAACAACACCGACTTCGTCTGGTTGCGGAGCAGCAACCAGATCAGCGCTCCCGGCAAGGCCTACACCGATCGGGATGACATCAACTTCAGCTCCGGCGAGCGGCGGGATATGTCTCTGGCCATCGTCGCCGTCCCCGAGCCCGCGTCCATCGCGCTGCTCGCCGCTGGCGGCCTGTGCCTGCTGCCCCGGCGTCGCCGGGCCGCAGCCTGATCGACACTCGGCGGGCCCGCTTACCCGCGAGCCCTGCCGTTTGCTTCCGGAGCTCATCACCTGTCGGAGTCTGCCATGCGATATGCCTCAGCTCGACATTCCGCGTTTACCCTGATCGAGTTGCTCGTGGTCATCAGCATCATCGCGCTGCTGATCGCGCTGCTGCTGCCGGCCCTCAACACCGCGCGTTATTCGGCGCGAACCGCGATGTGCCTGGGCAATCAGCGGCAGGTCGGCATGGGCCTGGCCACCCTCGCCCAAGAGCGCGACTTCCGCCTGCCGCCGTCCTACAACTTCGGCGGCTCGGCCCAGGAGCCCTACAACAGCAACAGCAACTGGCGATCCCGCGTGCTCAACCACATCGACGCCTCCAACGAAGACGTCATGCGCTGCGCCAACGCGACGAACCCCGCCGGCCAGCACTACGCGAGCAACCCCGCCGTGATGCGGAAGATTCAGGGCAGCGACCCGGTCCGCCCGCTGCCCTGGGACCGCATCGGCCGCGACGCGTCGGTCGTCCTGTTCATGGACGGTGCGCAGTGGCAGGCCGTAGGGGGCGACGCGACGCCCGACGGGCGGTTCGACCCGACCGCCTTGTTCGGCAAGCAGTACGGCGCCGCACAGACCGACTTGCAGGACCCAATCACACTCGGCATCAATATCGACGCGGTGGGCAGTTCCGACAATGCACTGAAGTACGACCCGCGCTGGCGTGAGGCCGGCGCGTTCGGCTCAGACGGCCGACCGGTCGCCAACTTCCTGTTCGCCGACCTGCACGGCGAGGCCATCGCCCACGAAGACACGCAGCGCCAAATGCTGCGGCCGCTGGAAACCAGTACCAGCTGGTGGCAGTAGTTCACGCCACCGCCTATCGCTTGACCCTCAAACCCCAAAGGAATGGCCATGTTGAAGTTCCGAAGCTTGTCCTACATCTCGACCTTGGCCGCGGCCATAATCGCCGCCACCAGCGTGTCCGTCAGGGCCCAGGAAGCCCCCCCCGCCGACCCGCCGGTCCCCGAAGGGCAGGTGGTAATGCACGAAACCTTCGACACGCCCGGCGACGGCCGGCCCGAGGGCTGGTCGTGGCGCGGCGGCGGGACCGGGGAGGTCGACGTCGTCGAGTCCGGCGGCGAGACGTTCCTGCGGCTGTCGGCTCAGGACGGCGACACCAGCTACGTCCAGCACAACATCGAACTGCCCGAAGACGCCCACCGTGTGGACTTCGACGTCCGCTACCGCTACGACGGCATCGAGCCCGGCGAGAGCGGCTACCAGCGCGGCAAGGTCCAGGGCCGGTTCCTGCGTAACGGCGACGACGACTTCGGCTCGTGGATCGAGATGGGCAACCTCTCGGGCTCCAGCGACGGCTGGGTCGACGTCAGCCGCGGGGCGAACGTCCCCGAAGACGCCACGGGCGTGATGCTCCGCGTCTCGCTCTACGACGTCCAGGCCGGCACGCTCGACGTCGCCTCGGCCCGGGCCCGGGTCATGACCCGCCAACAGCTCGCCGACTACCGCAGCGCCCAGCGGGCCCAGTACCGCCCGGCCGAGCCCTACGGCGAGCCGGTCCCCCAGGCGCGGATCGACCGCCTGGCCCGCGGCGTGAACATCAACAACTGGTTCGGCCAGCCCTACAACGGCAACATCCGCGGGACCCGCGGCGGCTTCCGCCCGGACCACCTCGAGGGCTTCATCACCGACGAAGACCTCTCGGCCATCCGCGCCGCCGGCTTCCTGCACATCCGCCTGCCGCTCGAGCCCGCCTACCTCATGGACGGCAGCACCGGAGCGTTGGACCCCGAGGCGTTCGCCCATGTGGACCGCGCCATCGAGCGGATCATCGACCACGACCTGGCCGTCATTATCGACGCCCATCCGAAGATGCGTGGCACCTGGTTTCGCAACCTGGACGACAACCCCGACGCCATGAACCGCTTCGTCCGATGGTGGTCCGAGGTCGCGGCGCACCTCGCCGACACGACCGACCCGGACATGGTCTACCTCGAGCTGCTCAACGAGCCCGGCGGCCAGGGCTTCTACAATCAGAAATGGGACGATTACCAGGACCGGCTCATCATGGCCGTCCGCGAACAGGCCCCCGAACACACCCTGCTGGCCAACGACGGCGGCTGGCAGCTGGTCCACGAAACCGTCGAGCACGAGCCGCACCCGGACCGCAACGTGATTTACGTGGTGCACTACTACAACCCGTCGCAGTTCACCCACCAGGGCGCAACCTGGATGAGCCGGTGGTATCGGCCGCTCCGAGAGATCCCGTGGCCGCTGACCGAAGACAACCTCGACGAGGCCCTGGCCGGCATCGACCAGGATCACGAGAACGCCGACGCCGCGGCCCGCGCAATCCGCGGGGCGGTCAGTCAGGGCATCGGCACGCCGGAAAAGATCACCCGCGACATGGCCCAGCTGCGCGAGTGGGCCGACAGCGTGGATCGGCCGGTCATCATCAACGAGTTCGGTGTGTACACCCGCTACGGCGACCCGGCCAGCCGCCTCCGGTGGCTGGACCACATCACCGACGCCATGGCCGAGCACGACATCGGCTGGTCGCACTGGGACTACCAAGGTGACTTCGGCTTCGCCACCGGCGAGCCGGGCGAGCGCGAGATGGACTCGGCGATCCTCGAAGCCCTGATGGATTGACCCGCCGGGATCTGGTGCGAATTCACTAATCCTCGAACCCGCGTTTTGGCCAAATCAGGCTAAGACGCGGGTTTTTCTTCACTCGCGGTGTGGCGGATCTTGATCCAGCTGCTGTGCGCGTGCCGCCGACGCTGCGATTGCAGTTGACAGATTGCACGCTCAACCTATAATTGAGTTGCACGTTCAATCGATCTGCCCGCCATGCCCGTCACCCTCAAACAGATTGCCAAGGAAGTCGGTGTCTCCCACCAGGCGGTCAGCTACGCCCTCAACGGCAACACCGCCCGCGTCAGCGACGCCACCCGCCGCCGCATCGAACGGGCCGCCGAGAAGCTCGGGTACCGGCCAAACACGGCCGCCCGCATGATGCGGACGACCGAGACCGGCCAGGTCGGCGTGCTCATCCGCAACTCCCGCGGCAACCGCTTCACCCACCCGCTGGCCTACGAAACTATCCTGGGCATCAACGAGGGCTTGCTCGCCAAGGGCAAGCTCGCCGTGCTGGTCCGCATCGACGACGTCGAGGCGGACCTGGCCGATCAATCCCGGGTGTTCAAGGAACACGCCCTGGACGGCATGATCGTCCTGGACCGCATGACGCCCCGGATCGAGCAGAGCCTCGAAGACCTCATCGATCACGTCGTCTGGTGCGATTCGAGCGTCTGGCGGCCACACAACTGCATCCGGCGGGACGAACTCGCGGCCGGCCGGCTCGCCGGTCAGGCCGCGGCACGTGCTTACGGGGACATCGTGATGGTCAGCTATCCCGGGCAGGACCGTCCACACTTCTCGCTCGGGCAGCGCATCGACGGCGTCCGCGACGCGGTCGAGTTGGCGGGCAAGCCGTTCGACACCGTCGTCGAGCCGGTCACCGACGCCGAGCGGGACGCGTTCGCCCAGAGGCTCAAGCCGCGAACCGCCGTCATCTGCAACAGCGTTTACCAGGCCCACGTCGTGCGGGACATCGCCAGCGAGGCCGGCGTCATTCCGGGCCGCGACTTCGGGCTCGCCTGCTGCGACGATCAGCACCAACTGGACCGGCTCTGGCGCCGGCTGTCCCGCGTGAGCTTCCCCCGCTACGGCATGGGCCTGCAGGCCGCGGACATGCTCGTGGCCCTGACCGAAGGCGACGGCCCGCAGCGCTCGGTCTGCCTGGACCCCGATTTCATCGCCGGCGCCACGTTGGCCCCGGCACGCCCGTGATCCCCGCTTCGCACCCCGCCCCCCGGAGGTTCCCATGCCACGCATCCTGCCCCTGCTCACCGTCGCCGGCCTGTCCGCCGGCCTGACCCTCTCGCCCACTACCCACGCGGACCTGCTGGTCTACGAGGGCTGGGACTACGACGCCGGCTCGCTCTCGGCCGGCACCGGTGACAACCTCAACGGCGGCGGCGGCTTCGACGGCGCCTGGAGCTTCTCCACGGGTTCCAACACGCAGATCAACGCCGGCAGCATGACCCACGCCGGCGTCACGACCACCGGCAACCAGTTGCAGCTCCGCGGTCAGGGGGACCGGGACCTTGAACAGACCTTCGGCGGACCGACGCAGCAAGACCTCTGGGTTTCGACCTTCCTGCTGACAAATAACAACTCTCGGCAGGGCAACCTAGAACTGGACTTGGCCGGTACCCAGACCGTGGTCATCAACAACAACGCCGGCAACTCGGCCAACCTCACCATCGGGGACAGCTCTGAAGCGTTGACCACCGGCGGCTCGCCAATCGTGCCGGACACATTCTCGCACTTCTACCTGCTCAAGCTCGAGTTTGGCGTGCAGGTCGATGATGGCAGCGGTGGCTTGATCTCCGGGACGCGGGGGTTCGTCTGGTACGACCCCGACCTATCCAACGGTGAGGCAGGCCTCGGTGCCGCTAACGCCACGGTGGAGGAAGACGCCGTGATCAGCTTCGACGGCGTCACCGTCCAGCACAACAGCCCCAGCTCGTTCATCAGCCGAAACGACGAGATCCGAATCGCCACCACGTTCCAGGACGCGATCAGCGAGACGACCGTCGTCCCCGAGCCCGCGTCGCTCGCGCTGCTCGCGGCCGGAGGCTTGTGCCTCGTCGGTCGTCGCCGCCGCTGAGCGATACCCACCGTCTGAGCCCCGCATGGACATGCGGGGCTGAGGAGCCCGCGACATGCCACGACACCGCGCCTTTACCCTGATCGAGCTGCTGGTCGTGATCAGCATCATCGCGCTGCTCATCGCGCTGCTGCTGCCGGCCCTGCAAACCGCCCGTGACACGGCCCGGACCGCGCTGTGCCTGGCCAATCAGCGGCAGGTCGGTACGGGCCTGGCCCTGCTGGCCCACGACCACGACAACCGCCTGCCGCACGCCTACAACGCCAACCCGTACGCCCCCGACGCCGACGAGCCGTACGTCGGGACCAGCAGCTGGCGCGATCGCGTGCTGGACCACATCGACGCGGCGGACAGCGGCGTCATGCGGTGCCCCAGCGCCACGATCAACGAGGGCCTGCACTACAGCTCCAACCCCGCGGTGATGCGTAAGCGACAGAGCAACCCGGCCAGGCCGCTGCCCTGGGAACGCATCGGCCGTGACTCGGCGGTGGTGCTGTTCAGCGACGGCGCCCAGTGGCGCAACGACACCGGCGTGACCAGCGGCGACGCGACGCGCGACGGGCGGTTTGACGTGGCCATCTTCGGCAAGGCGTACGACTCGGCCGACACGGACCTTCAGACGCCGATCCCGCTCAACGACAACCGCGACTCAATCGCCGGCGAGGACAACACGGTCAAGTACGACATCCGCTGGCGTGAGGCCGGCGCCTGGAGCACCGAGGGCCGGCCGGTCGCCAACTTCATCTTCGCTGACCTGCACGGTCAGTCGATCGAGCAGTCCGCCACCCAGCGGCAGATGCTCCGCCCCAACCAGACTCCCCAATCCTGGTGGCAGTAGCCGCCTTCAACCCCGCCGAGAAGCGCACCATGACGACCCTTCGACGCTTGCCGTACGCCTTGACTTTCCTACTAGGCGGTCTGCTCACACTCGCGGTGACGCCGCCCACGGCCGCCGACGATCAGGCGCCGGCGCCCGAAACCGTGGGCCTGCTGGACGAGTCGTTCGACCAGCCCGGCGAGGGGGCCCCGGACGGTTGGCAGTGGCGGGGCGGCAACACCGGGACGGTCGAGACGATCCGCTCGGGCGACGAGGGCTTTGTCCGCCTGACCGCCCGCAACGCCAGCAGCTATGTGCAGCGGGTGTTGACGCTGCCGGAGTATTCGGCGCGGGTAGACATCGTGCTGCGTCACCGCCACAGCGGGATCGAGGCCGGCGACGAGGGCTATCAGCGGGGCAAGATCCAGGGCCGCTTCACCCGCGACGGGCAGCCGTTCGGCCAGTGGATCGGGATGGGCAACCTGATCGGCGACGCCGACGGCTGGACGGATGTGACGCGGGGGGCGTCGGTGCCCGAGGATGCTGACGGGCTGATGCTGCGGTTCGCGCTGTACGACGTGCGGGCCGGGACGCTGGACGTGGCCTCGGCCCGTGTGACCGCGATCACCGCCCCGGCGCTTGAGGCCCACTTGTCGGCTCAACGGGCGCAGTACCGGCCGACCGAGCCCTACGGCCCGCCGGTCTCGCAGGCCCGGCTGGACCGCCTGCAACGCGGGATCAACATCAACAACTGGTTTGGCCAGCCCTACAACGCCCGCTACGGCGACGGCGTCCGCGGGACCTTCAGCGATGAGCACATCACGGCCTTCATCACCGACCACGACCTGACCAGCCTTCGCGATGCGGGCTTCGACCATGTTCGCCTGGCCCTTGAGCCGGTCTACCTCATGGACGTCGAGACCGGCGACCTGGACATGGACGCGATCTCGCTCATGGACCGCGAGGTCCAGCGGATCCTTGACCATGACTTGGCGGTCATCATTGACGCGCACCCCAAGATCCGCAGCAGCTGGTTCCGCGGCCTGCGCGACAGCCCGATGCACATGGACCGGCTCGTTCACTGGTGGGAGCAGCTGGGGGCCCACCTGCACGAAACGACCGATCCGGAGCTTGTGTTCATCGAGCTGCTCAACGAGCCCGGCGGACAAGGCTTCTACAACCAGCGGTGGGACGACTATCAGGACCGCCTGATCACCGCGGTCCGGGCCGTCGCGCCCGACCACACGCTCATCGCCAACGACGGCGGGTACCAGCTGGTCGATCACACGATCGAGCACGTGCCGCACCCGGATCGGAACGTGATCTACGCGGTGCACTATTACAAGCCCTCGCAGTTCACCCACCAGGGGGCGCCGTGGATGCGGGACTGGTATCAGCCGCTGCGGAACGTGCCCTGGCCGCTGAACGCGGAGTCGCTGGACGAAGCGCTGGCGAACGTGGCCGACGGCCACGAGCACGCCGAGGCGGGCCGCCGGGCGCTGCGGGGGGCGGTGCAGCAGGGCGTGGGCACCCGGCAGCAGATGGCCGACGACATGCAGGCCTTGGCCGAGTGGTCGCAGCGGGTCGAGCGGCCGGTGATCATCAACGAGTTTGGCGTCTTCACGCGGTTTGCCCCTCACGACTCACGGGTCCGCTGGATCGATGAGCTGACCGACCTGATGGCCGAGCACGGCTTTGGCTGGTCGCACTGGGATTACCAAGGCAGCCTCGGCTTCGCCGAGGGCGAGCCGGGCGAGCGGACGTTCCAGCAGGACGTGGTCGAGGCGATGATGGAGTGACGAGTCGCCGGCCTAACCCGCCGGGCGTTTGGGCTCGGCGATATCCTCCGGCGATGAGTCCGGACCAGGCGACGGCGATCAATCGGGCGAGCTGGGACCGGCGGGTGCCGGTGCATCTGGCGTCGGAGCTGTATCGGCCCAATCTCGCGGCGGTCCGCGGTGGGGGTGGGTGTCTGGACCCGGAGGTGGCCGGGGCGATTGGTGAGGTGGGCGGGCTCGACGTGCTGCACTTGCAGTGCCACATCGGGCTGGACACGATCTCGCTGGCCCGAAGGGGGGCGACGACGGTCGGGCTGGACTTCTCCGAGCCTGCGATCGAGGTCGCCCGCGGGCTCGCTGCCGAGTGTGGCGTGGAGGCCGAGTTCGTGGTGTTCACGGTGGCCGACGCGCCGACCACACTGCCGGGCCGGCGGTTTGACCGCGTCGTGGCGACCGAGGGCATCCTGTGCTGGATCGCCGACCTGGCGGGGTGGATGCGGTCGGCCGCGACGATGCTCCGGCCCGGCGGCAGGCTAGTGCTCCTAGACGGGCACCAGGCGGCGGACATCTTCGAGAACGATCCGACCGCCCGGCACGGCATCGACTTCCACTACGGGTATTTCGATCGGACGCCGACGCGGTTTGGCCCCGGGCCCAGCTACGCCGATGACGGCACATCCGCCGACGTCGGCGTCACGGTGGAGTATCAGCACACGCTCGGCGACATCGTCAACACCGCGATCCAGGCGGGCCTGCGGATCGATCGTCTCGACGAGTCACCGCAATGCGGTTTCGCCAAGTTCACGCCGATGCGGACCGCGGACGGGCGGATGTTCACCTTCACCAACCGGCTCGACGGCATGATCCCGATGCGGTTCGCGCTGCACGCCAGCCTGCCGGGGTAGGCGGTTTTTCATCAACCGACGGTGCCATCGAGCACCTCGCACCCGGCCTGCGGCTGCTGGGGTAGGTGCGCGGACGGCGATCCCGGGCATAGCTTGCCGTTGGCGCGGTCAACCCGTGGCGCCCGGCGATCGACGTGTGGCTGAAGTAATGGTCAGCCGCCGGTGGCCACGACCCGCGCGGGGGGGGCGGGGGGCGATGGGGGGGCCGGGGTCGCCGCGGGCGCGGCCTTCAGAAGTTGGATCAGCTCGTGGGCCAGGTGGCGGGGTTGGGCCGAGGCGGCGATGCGGATGGCGTCGGTGGGGGCGACGAGGCCCGGCGGGGCGATGACCGGCAGGCCGTGGTCGAGGGCGGCCGCGTGTTGCAGCGGGGCGGTGCCCCAGCGGGCGTTGCCGGCGTGGACGGTGGCGAGGACGATGTCGACCGCGGGCAGCAGCGTGGCGGGGTCGGCGGTCGCGGCGTCCTGGACGATGAGATCGGGCCGGCCCAGGCGGGTCATGAGCTGCTGGGCGGCAAACCGGCGGCGGGCCGCGGGGTGGACCAGCAGCCGGAGGTTCGGCGGGGCGGCGGCGGGCTCCCGAGACGCGAGGGCTTCGAGGGTCAGGCCGACCGCCATGACGGCGTCCAGGGCGTCGGTGGCCGAGGGCGGGTCCAGCAGCAGGGCGACCACGACGTCGTCGGCGGCGATGTGCCAGCGGTTGCGAAGCGCGGAGCAGACGCCGGACGCGGATTTGCCGGTGGGCGTGGCATCCGTGGGTTGCGGCGTGATCAACTCGTGCTGATCCTCCGGCAGCACCAGCCCTGTGGCGCGGACCCGCTCGGTGAGGGCGGGGTCGGCGGCCCGCCACCACGTGAGCGTGCGCCCCGCCGGGCCGGTGAGCCAGCGGAGGTCGTCCGGCGAGGGCTGGTGCAGCAGCGTGAGGCGTTTGGGCAGCGGCGGGCGGATGCGCTGGGCCGCCCGCAAGGCCGGGACCGACCACGCCTCGATGCGGGTCAGCGGTTCGTGCTCGCCGAAGGCCCGCCGCAGCGCGGGGCCGCCGCGGGTGGCCAGGCCCTCCGGGG
>CAZVBW010000038.1:0-37914 GCA_964625505.1 uncultured Phycisphaeraceae bacterium | reverse complement strand
GACCCGCCTCCACCAGCGCCTCCCCCTGGACCCCCAACACCCCCTCCAGCGACCGCAACACCTTCGTCGACGGCACGCTCTTGAGCCGACCGTTCTCGATCATCGACAGGTAACTCTTCGCCACCCCCGCCGACTCCCCGAGCTGCTGCAGCGTCAACCCCGCACCCACCCGCGCCCCCTTCAACAACCGCCCCAACACCACCCCGGGCTCCTCTCCAACCCCGGGCCCCTCCCCCACCCCAGAAGCCGACGCTGAGGCAAAGCCGAAGCGTCTGGTACGCCCCCCCGCCGCCCCATCAGCCCCGGGTTCAAAAAATCCTGAACCCTCCCTTGACCCGCCGGGCCCATCCCGCTCTACTGGCTCTGGCATACCTAACTATTACCGTACAGATTAGATGGCGTCAACCATGATCCCCGGGAATCCGCACCAACTGGGCCGAGAGGCCGCCGACCACCTGCTCCAGCTCGCCCAGCACCTGGCCACACCCGATCGGCTCCTGCTCGAGCAGGTCTATCGCCACGGCATGACCGTCGCCGATGTCGCCCGGCTCACCCGACGCTGCCCCCGAACCGTCCAACGCCGCGTCCGCCGGCTCCGTCAACGCCTCCGCGACCCGCTGTTCCTCTACATCGTCACCCACGAACCGCTCCTGCCGCCCCAACTCAAAGCCACCGCTCGCCACCACATCCTCCACGGCCAACCGCTCCGCCAGGTCGCCACCCGCCAACACCAGTCCCTCCACACCGTCCGCCAACACCTCACCGCCCTCCGCGCCCTCCACCACGCCGCACAACACCGGGCGCAAGTGGGATGTCAGATATAAAATGTAAAATGTAATATGTAGAACTTGTCCTATCTTTCACTTCTTACATCTGACTTCTTACATTTGACTTCTCATATCTGACTTGCCGACAATCTCCCTCCACCAATCCTTCCCCACCGCCGTGACACCGTCGCCGCGCGTGCAACAGGCCGCCGCCATGTTCGGCCTGGGCCTGGACACCGACCGCACCCTCGAGCTCATCCCGCCGACCACCCTGCACCTGCACCCCGGCCAGGTCGTCTTCGTCACCGGGCCCTCCGGCAGCGGCAAGTCCACCATCCTCCGCCTCATCCGCGAGCACGCCGACGCTCACCCCGACACGCTCCGCGCGGCCGACCTCGACGATCAGCCCGCCCCCGCGGACCGTCCGCTGGTCGACCTGTTGCCCGATCGGCCGCTGGACCAGGTGCTCCGGCTGCTCAGCGTCGCCGGGCTCAACGACGCCTGGGTCCTGCTCCGCCGACCCGCTCAACTTTCGGACGGCCAACGCTTCCGCCTCCGCCTTGCCCTGGCGCTGGATCAAGTCGGCTCCACCAGGGCCGACCCCGATGCACCGCTTACCGTCCTCCTCGCCGACGAGTTTGCCGCCACCTTGGATCGCACCACCGCCGCGGTCATCGCCCGCAACCTCGCCCGCTGGGTCCGCCCCCGCCCGCTCGCCGTGGCCCTGGCCACCACCCACGACGACCTGCTCGAACCGCTCGCCCCCGACACCCTCCTCCACAAGCCCCTCGGCGAGTCGCTGCAGGTCCTCACCCGCGGGCCCGCCGGTGGCCAGTAGCCGGTGGCCGATGGCCAGAAGCCAGACGCCGGAAGTGAGAAGCCAGAGAGCGATTGCACAGAAGCCGAGGGCTGAGGCGTCGCCGAAGCCCCGGATCAGACCCCGACGCATGCCCCCCCTCGCCACCCGCTTCCAAACCCTGCACCGCACCCCGCCTCACCCCGCCGACGTCCTGCAGCTGCGCCCAGGCAGCCTCGCCGACTACCGCCAGCTCGCCCGGCACCACTACAAGGCCGCCGCCCCCGCGACCGTGACCGCCGTCTGGACCCTCGCCGACCCCCGCCCCACCGTCGTCGGCCGGTACCTGCACCGCACCGCCGAGCCGCAACCCGTCGGCGTGCTCGTCGAATCGCTGCCGTCGCTGTCCTGCCGGGCCCGCGACGCCGCGACCCGTGGCCGATACATCCGCCTGGACCCCCGACCCCGAGCCCTCCTGCTCAACCGCGAGCTACGCTGCATCAGTCGCGTCGTGGTCGACCCCCGCTTCCGCGGCCTGGGCCTGGCGGTCCGGCTGGTCCGCCACGCCCTGGCCCACGCCACCACGCCCTACACCGAGGCCCTCGCCGCCATGGGCCACGTCCACCCGTTCTTCGTCAAGGCCGGCATGACCGCCTACCCCCAGCCGCCGCTGCCCAAGGACCGCCGACTGCTCGACGCCCTCCAAGCCATCGGTCTGCCGCCGGACACCCTGACCCACCTGCAGCGAACCCGCGAGTTCATCGACGCCCTGCCCCCGACCCGCCGCGCCTGGGTCCTGCACCAGCTGCACCGCTGGTACCGCCAGTCCGCCGGCCGATCCCGCACCGCCAGCCACGACCCCCACGTCCACCTCCAGACCGCCCAACGCAAGCTCCTGCTCCAACCCCTCTACCACCTCGCCGCCCGCGACACCACGCCCGCTTAACGCCTGCGGCAAAGCCGCGCCCGCCGATGGCCAGCGGCCAGAAGCCGGAAGCCGGAAGCGAGAAGCCAGAAGCACCCGCCATCGCCTTCGTGCCTTCGTGCCTTCGTGCGTTTCACTTTTCACTTTTCACTTTTCACTTTTCACATGCTCGATATCGCCCTCCCCGATCTATATCCTCACCCCGCGAACAGCAACGTCATGCCGACCGCGCTGTTTGACAAACTCGTCGAGCATTTGCGGGCGACCGACCGGTACCCGCCGTTGATCGTTCGGCCGCGGGATGACGGGGCCGACGGCTTCCAGATCATCGACGGCCACCACCGGGCCAGGGCGTTGCGGGCCATCGGGCGCACCGCCGCGCGGTGCCTGGTGTGGCACGTCGGGGCCGACGAGGCGCTGCTGCTTTTGGCCACGCTCAATCGGCTGCGGGGCGACGACGACCCGATCAAGCGCGGCGAGCTGCTGCGTCAACTCCGTGACTCGCCGCTGGGCAAGGACCTCTCGGCCCTGAGCCGCCGGCTGCCCGAAGACCTGGACAAGCTGCGCCACCGCCTGCAGCTGGCCGCGGCCCCGCCGCCGCCCGCCCCGCCGGCAGCGATCGAAGACCTGCCCGTGGCCGTGCACTTCTTCCTGCCCCCCGCCGACCGCCGCCGGCTCGAGTCGCACCTCAAGACCCTCGGCGGCACCCGCGAGCGAGCGCTGCTGTCGATGCTGCCCGACCCGCCGGAGGACGACTGATGCACCTGGCCCAAAGCACCCAAGCCCGGCTGCTGGAGCAGCTGCTGGCCGGCCACACCGAGCCGACCCGGCTGGCGCAGGAGGCCGATGTCCCGCTGGCCCGGCTGACCGACTGGGCCCGCGAGGCGCAGGCGGCGCAGAAGCTGGGCGAGTTGGCGCAGCTGCACGACGCCCAGGCCCTGCTGCTGCTGGCCCGCTGCCGCGGCATCGCGATCCGCAAGCTGCTGGCCCAGTGCACCCAATCCGAGGACGGCGTCAACGCCGAGACCGCCCGCCGCGCCAGCGTCGACCTGCTCAAGATCGGCCTGCTGCCCGGCCGCGGCGACTCGAGCTCCGATGCTGACGCAGGCCTCACCGATGAGCAGGTGACGCGCGAACTCGCCGCCGCAATGACCGCAGACGACGCGGGGTGATTTGCAAGTGCTTGCACGGACGCCGGTCCTCACGCGGCTCCGCGGCCCGACCAGAAACGCCGAACCGCTTCGCCGCGGGCCTTGGCCCACGCGGTCGCGGCGAAGCCGCGAACCCCCGGGGGCTGACGCCCCGGGCTATTGACGATGCGATGGCCAGGATGCATTGCCGAGGGGTGGCACACGTCGCCGGCTCGGCGGCGATGTGTGCAGGTCGCGGATTCCGCAAGAGCACACATCGGCCTTCGGCCGAGGTGTGGCACACGCCCGCGTTATGACCATCTAGAGATCAATCAACGATCTGGCCCGGGATCGATCCCATGCCCACCCGCAGACCCCAAGCCGCCGCGCGACGTCGGCTGCTCGCGCTGACCCGGCATCGGCCGGCCACGCCCGCGCAGCTGCGGCGGTGGGTGCGGGTGGTCACCGGGCTGGACATCACCGATCGCGTGCTGGGCGAGCGATCCACCCCGCCGCTTCTATATCTCTGGCACGCGTACCGCACCGGCGGCGACGCGGTGGTCTGGGCACCGCGCGGCGGGGGCAAGACGCAGCTGGGGGCAATGGCGACGGTGATCGACCTGGTGTTCAAGCCCGGCGTGCAGGCGCGGATCCTCGGCGGGTCGCTCGAACAGTCCGGCCGGATGTACGAGCACCTGTTGGCCCTGCTGGACCGGCCGCACCTGCGGGGCGTCGCGGTGGCGTCGACGCAGCGAAAGCTGGTCGTGCCCGGCGGCGGACAGGCGGCGGTCCTCGCCGGCTCGCAGCGGAGCGTCCGCGGTGTGCGGGTCCACACGGTGCGGTGCGACGAGGTCGAGCTGTTCGACCCCGAGCTGTGGCAGGCCGTGCAGCTGACCACCCGCAGCGGCCGATGCGGCGACCAGCTGGTCCGCGGCTCGGTCGAGGCGCTGTCGACGATGCACCGGCCCGGCGGGCTGATGGGCTCGCTGGTGGACGACGCCTCAACGCACGCCGGCGGTGCAGCCGGCCAACGCAGGCGGGCGGTCTTCCGATGGAACGCCCTGGACGTCGCCGCCCGCTGCGAGCCGGACCGGCCGTGCGACGGCTGCCCGCTGTGGGACGACTGCGGGGGTCGGCTCAAAGACGCGGACGGGTTCATCCCGGTGCAGGACCTGATCGACCAGCGCGGCCGGGTCGACTCGGCGACGTGGCGGGCCGAGCTGATGTGCGAGCGGCCCAGCACCAGTGCGAGCGTGTACCCGATGTTCGACGCGGCGGTGCACGTGACCCCGGACGAGGCGGTGGCAGCACCGGAGGCCTTGCTGGTTTGCGGGATGGACTTCGGTATGCGCAGCCCCACCGTGATCCTCTGGGCCCGCGTCACCGGCAGCGGCCCGGCGTCGAGCGTCCACGTGCTGGACGAACACCACGCCAACGGCCTCACCCTCGATCAGCACCTCCGCACCCTCTCGGCCCACCGCCTGGGTTGCCCCGCGTGGATCGGCATCGACCCCGCCGGCGGGCAACGCAACAGCCACACCGGCCTGTCCGACACCGACCTGCTCCGGGCCGCGGGCCACCGGGTCCGCGACCGCCGCGCCCCGCTAACCGACGGCATCCGCGAGGTCCGCCGACGCCTCGAACAGCGGACCCTCACGATCCACCCGCGGTGCGTGCACCTGATCACCGCGATGCGGACCTACCACTTCGACCCCCGCCGCCCCGCCGATCAGGTCCCGGTCAAGGACGGCCCCGACCACGCCGCCGACGCCCTGCGGTACCTCGTGATCAACCTGGGTGCCGGGCCCCAGCCGGTCGAGGTGAGGCGGTGGGCGTGAGCTTCACGCAAGGTCATCCCGCGTCGGCCTGCCGCTGCTCCCAGAGGCGGACGGCTTCGGGTTGGCGGGGGTAGAGCGGTTGGAGGTGCAGGGGGTCGGCGAAGCGGTCGGCGGCGGCGTGCTGTTCGCCAAGCCGATGCAGGGCGGCGGCGCGGGTCGCGGGGTCGGCGAGGGGGCCGGTGTCGAAGTCGGGGCGGGTCACGTCCGGCGGCAGCGGCAGGCGCTCGGGCCAGCGCTCGGCGAGGACGACTGCGGGACGCGGGGCGGCATCCAGCGCCTCGGTAATCGGCCGCAACCCGGGCTCGAGTGACCAGCCGTCGCCGGTCCACACGCCACACCACGCGTCATCGCCTTTGACCGCGAGGCACACGATCCACGCCGTCGACGCGTCACCCGTGTCGGGGGCTCGTTGCTGCGCGGTGGCGGCCCACACGTCGGCGGTGGGGATCGCGGTGAGCTTCAGGCCCGGCGCGGCGAAGGCGAGGGTCTTGGCGGCGGTCGTCGCGACGCGGAGCCCGGTGAACGAGCCCGGGCCGACGGCGACATCGATACGGCCCAGGTCGGCCGGGGTGGCAGCGTGGTCCTGCAGCAACTCGGCGGCGGCCCGGATGACGGGCAGCTCCCGCCGGCCGGGTTCGGGCAGGGCCCGAGTGTCCCGCAGCTGGCCACTGCGGCCCAGCGCGAGGCCGATGCGTCGGCTGGACGCTTCTATAGAAAGGGACCACGGGCGGTCGGGCATGGGCGGGATGGTACGACAGTGGCCGTCGGTGAGCCTCCAGTTCGGCGCGTGCGGCCAAGCCTGAGAACCAATAGCACCGCGTACAAATGAGGCAAAAGCGCCCACCAAGCCTCATCCGGTGAATGCTTTCTCCTTGACAAGCCTCTTTGACTAGCGATCATATGGGTAATGGCTACCTCCGCTCCATGGACCCCGGGGATCGATGATTACGCCGACGTCTTCTTGTCGCTAAACCCCTGGCACTCATTGGGCTACGTCCCGAAGGCGCTCACATTCGAAGTCCGGCGCCCGCTCGCGCGGCTGATGCATCAGGTCGTCGATCGTCAGCAGCCACGACGATTCCACTTTGTTCTGGGTCCGCGGCGGGTGGGGAAGACCGTGACCATGCACCAGACCGTTCAGCACCTCATCGACCGCGGTGTCCCACCCCATCAGCTTTGGTGGCTAACGATGTCGAATCCTCTGCTGATGCGGCTTCGGCTAGACCAACTCGTGGACGCCGTGAGCCGTCAGGCGGAGCCACAGAAAGCAGACTTTCTCTACCTGTTTATCGACGAATTGACTTATGCCACAGATTGGGATCTTTGGCTCAAGACGTTCTATGATGAGCGACGGCCTATTCATTTGATGGCCACCTCCAGCGCATCTGCCGCTCTGGCTCAGCGGCGGCCCGAGTCGGGTGTAGGCCGATGGGATGAGCACTACCTGTCGCCCTACTTGCTGGATGAGTATCTTCAACTTCATCAGCTCGATGTCGCAATCGAGACCGGCTTACACCTCGACCAGACGGTCCGAACTGTTGCCGAATCCCCACCTCATCTTGGCGAGATCCCGGAAATGCGGTCGCGCTTCATGTTGACCGGTGGATTCCCCGAGCTTCTGAGCAGCCTCGACGACAGTTCCCTTAACGATGATGACCTTCTCCTAGTGTCCCAGCGGGTGTTGAAGAAGGATGTCGTCGAGCGAGTGGTATACAAAGATATCCCGCAGGTCTTCGGTATTGACAATCCGCTTAACTTAGAGAAGCTCCTCTACACGCTGGCGGGTCAGTTCACCGGTGTGTTGTCGCCGACTTCGATCTGCACCGAGCTGCAAGGTATTTCTCAACCGACATTCGATCGGTACCTGATGTACCTCGAGCGTTCATTTCTTGTCTTCACGCTTCAGAACTATGCGAAGACCGAGGCGGGCCGCCAGAAAAGAGGTCGAAAGCTGTACTTCGTCGATGGTGCAGTTCGAAACGCCGCCCTGCACCGGGGACTCGCCCCGCTAGGCGACGCTGTCGAGCTAAGTCTTTTGCGTGAAAATTTAGTGGCGAGTAACCTTCATGCGCTAGGGCGACAATCGGGCGTTCGGGTTTATTACTGGAGGCGCGGACGGGAGGAGGTCGACCTGATCTACGACCACCCGACCCATCCCATGGCGTTCGAGGTTGCATCATCCGAGTCGCACCGCCTGGACTCGATCCAGTCACTCCGAAGCGAACATCCCAGACTCAGGGACAACTGCTGGCTTGTCTGGCCGGGCGCCCCCGCCCTCCAGCCACAGGCGGCACGCACTGGTATCGGAACCTTGTCGCTGGACCTCCTGCTGTTGTGCATTGCCTCTCAAGCCTCTTCTGCCATGCAACAGAGACTTGGAGTCGAGCAGCCGCCTCCACCGCTGTTCGACGACAATTGACAATATCGACCGACCGTCACAGGGCGTGCGAGTCAACTGTTGACGCCTGGCACGAACGCGCGCTCCAGCAGCCGCTCCTGCTCGATCGCGTGCGCGGCCTTGCTGCCCGTCGCCGGGCTGGCCGAGGCCTTGCGGGCGATGCCGGTGAACGGGTGGCTGTCCAGAATCGACTCGCAGTACCGCTGGCGGAGGTACGGCCAGGCCCCCTGGTTCTCCGGCTCCTCCTGCACCCAGACGATCGGCACGTCCTGCCCCACACCCTCCAACGCCCGCCGCAGCGAGTCGACAGGCAGCGGGTAGTACTGCTCCATCCGCAGGATCGTCACGTCGTCCCGCTCGAGTTTCTCCCGACGATCGGCCAGCTCGTAATAGATCTTGCCGCTGCACAGCAGCACCTTCCGCACCTCGCCCGGCTCCACCACCTCGTCCGCGAGGACCCGCTGGAAACTCCCCGACGCCAGGTCCTCCAGCGACGACACGCACGCCGGATGACGCAGCAGGCTCTTGGGCGTCATCACGATCAACGGCTTGCGCCACCGCCGGGCGATCTGCCGCCGCAGCAGGTGGAAGAACTGCGCCGGCGTCGTCGGATTGCAGACCTGGATGTTGTCTTCGGCACACTGCGTGAGGAACCGCTCCAGCCGGGCCGACGAGTGCTCCGGGCCTTGGCCCTCGAAGCCGTGGGGCAGCAGCATCACAAGGCCGGACAGCCGATTCCACTTGTCCTCGGCCGACGTGATGAACTGGTCGATGATCGGCTGGGCGACATTGACAAAGTCCCCGAACTGGGCCTCCCAGACGATCAGCCCGCACGGGTAATCCAGTGAGTAGCCGTACTCGTAACCCAAAACGCCGGCCTCACTCAGCGGCGAGTTATAGATGTGCACCGGGGCCTGATCCTCGGACAGGTGCTGCAGGGGCATGTGCTCCCGGCCGGTCTCGGGATCGTGCAGCACGGCGTGGCGGTGCGAGAATGTGCCACGCTGCGCGTCCTGGCCGGTGATGCGGATCCGGTGACCCTCGGTCGCCAGAGTCGCGAACGCGAGGATCTCGCCGGCGGCCCAGTCCAGCGGCCGCTCGCCGTCGGCCATCCCGGCCTTGATCTTCATCAACCGCTGCAGCTTGGGGTGCAGCGTCATCCCGTCCGGCAGCGCCATCGTCTTGTGCAGCAACTCCTGCAGCCGATCCACCGCGACGCCGGTATCCGGGTCGGCGGCCGTGGATTCGAGTCCGCCGTCGTACCCGGCCCACAAACCACGCGGCTTTTGCCGACGCGGGATGTAGGCATCCGACCTCGCCGCATTGAGTTCTTTTTCCAGCAACGTTGTTCGGCGTTTGGCGATCCGCTCCGCATCGTCCCGCGACAGGCCGCCGAGCTTGAGCAGGTGCTCCAGGTACACCTCGCGGACCGACGGCCGGGCCTCGATCGCGGCGTACATCTTCGGCTGGGTGTAGGACGGCTCGTCGCCCTCGTTGTGCCCCCGGCGGCGGAAGCAGTACATGTCGATCACGACGTCCCGGCGGTACTGCCGGCGGTAATCCAGCGCCAGCCGCACCGTCTGCGCGACCGCCTCGGGGACCTCGCCGTTGACGTGGAAGATCGGCGACTGGAGCATCTTCGCCACGTCGCTGGCGTAGCGCGTGGACCGGGCTTCTTCGGGCCCGGTGGTGAAGCCGATCTGGTTGTTGACGATGATGTGCAGCGTCCCGCCGACCTCGTAGCCGGGCAGCTGCGAGAGGTTGAGCGTCTCCTGGACGATGCCCTCGCCGGCGAAGGCGGCGTCGCCGTGGACCAGCAGGCACATGCCCCGCTCGCCGCGGGTCTCCAGGCCGGTGCGGTCCTGCTTGGCGCGGAGCCGGCCCATCGCGACGGGGTTGACAAACTCCAGGTGCGACGGGTTGAAGCACATCGAGAGGTGGATGTTGTGCCCCGTGCGGGTCCGCCAGTCGCCGCTGTAGCCCATGTGATACTTCACATCACCGCCGCCGATGTAAAGCTGCGGATCGACGTCTTCAAATTCGCGGAATATCTTTTGCGGGCTCTTGCCAATGATGTTCGCCAGGACGTTGAGCCGGCCGCGGTGGGCCATGCCCATGACGACCTCCTGCACGCCCATGTCCCCCGCCGCCTCCAGCGCAATATCCAGCAGCGGGATCAATGACTCGGCGCCCTCGGCCGAGAAACTCTTCGCGCCGATGAACTTCCGCTGGATGAACTCCTCGAAGATCACCGCGTCGGTCAGCCGCGTCAGGATGCGGATCTGTTCCTTCCGCGTCAGCTCGACCGTGTTGCGCGTCGACTCCATCTGGCGCTGCAGCCAGCGCCGCTCGTCCAGGTCATCGATGTGCATGAACTGCACGCCGATGTACCGGCAGTAGGTGTCCTGCAGCTGCTGGATGATGTCCCGCAGCGTCCGCACCTCGTCGCCCGGGACGGTGGAGGTGAACACGAACGGCGTGTCCATGTCCGCGTCGGTGAAGCCGTAGTACTCGGGCCGAAGCTCCGGCGGCAGGGCCGGCGGCTCGGTCGCCAGCGGGTTGAGCCGGGCCGCCATGTGGCCGCGGACCCGGTAGTTGCGGACCAGCAGGTCGACGCGGTGCTGCAGCGAGGCATCGCGGGGCGGGCCGCCGGCCGTGAGCGCCTGGGAGGCGTGGCCGTTGCCGGCGACGGGGTGGCCGTTGGACGAAGCCCGGCCGACGCCCGCGGGGTTGAAGACCGACCGCCGGGCAAACCGCGGCCCGATGCCGCCGCCCCCGGCCCCGCCCCCGGACCCGGCGTGGCCGTTGTGACCGGCCCGCCAGTTGGCAAACGTCGCGTGCCACTGCGCGTCGACCGACCCGGGGTCCGCGAGGTACTGCTCGTACAGCCCCTCCACGTAGCCGAGGCTCGAAGCGGTCAGGTCCGGTGGGAGGTCTTCGGCGGGCATGTCGGGGTCACGGCGGTGGTGCAACAAGTATAGATCGCCCCATCGGCACAACCCGCCCGGGTCCCAAGCCCACCGCAGAACCCGCTTCACCTCCCGCGCTGGGGCCGAGAACCATTTGAACCCCGCCGCGGCTTATGACCCCCCGCCCGGTGCCCGATACATCCCCCATGGACCTGCAGACCATTCTCAAAGCCGCCGCGGACATGGACGCCTCGGATATCCACCTGGTCTCGGGCCATCCCCCGGCCGTCCGGTGCCAGACCGCCATGACCTCGCTGGACTACCCGACCCTCACCCCCGAGGGGGCGATGCGGATGCTCCAGCAGATGACCTCCGAAGACCAGATGAAGGTCTTCCAGAAGATCAAGGACGTGGACTTTTCCTACGAGGTCCCGGGCCTGGGCCGCTACCGCGTCAACGCTCACAAGCAGCGAAACAGCGTCGGCATTTCGCTTCGTGCGATCAAGACCGAGATCCCGCCGCTGGCCAGCCTCAACCTCCCCGAGGTCATCAGCCGCCTGACCTACCTGCCCCGCGGCCTGGTGCTCGTCACCGGCGACACCGGCTCGGGTAAGTCGACCACCCTCGCGGCCATGATCGACGCGATGAACCAGCGGTACCGCAAGCACATCATCACCCTCGAAGACCCCACCGAATACTCGATGGTGTCCAAGAAGTCGATGATCGAACAGCGCGAACTCGGCCAGGACACCCCCAGCTTCGCCTCGGGCCTGCGGCACGTGCTGCGTCAGGACCCCGACATCATCCTCGTTGGCGAGATGCGCGACCTCGAAACCACCGCCGCCGCCATCACCGCCGCCGAGACCGGCCACCTGGTCCTCTCGACCCTCCACACCGTCAACGCCTCGCACACCGTCGAGCGAATCATCGATATGTACCCCGCGGATCAGCAGAACCAGATCCGCTCGATGCTCGCCAACACGCTGCAGGCCGTTGTCTCGCAGACCCTGTTCAAGCGGATCGACGCCAAGGGCATGGTCCCCGCCGTCGAGGTGATGCTCTGCACCCCAGCGGTGCGGAACCTCATCCGCGAGGACCGGGCGTTCGAGATCCCCAACGTGATCGAGACCAACCGCCAGCTGGGCATGAACAGCCTCGACAACGCGATCAGCGAGCTGTACTTCAACGGCATGATCAGCCGCGAAGACGCCGTCGCCCAGGCCGCCTACCCCGAGAAGCTCGAACGCGCCCTCGCGGCGTGAGAGCCCGAAGCCCGAAGCTTGAAGCCGGAAGCCAGAACCGGCCAAGCCATCGCGGGCACGACCCTCTGACTTCCGGCTTCTGGCTTCCGGCTTCAGGCCCACCCGATGCCCAACTACCGCTACCAAGTCAAGACCACCGGCGGCGAGGTCAGCGTCGGCAACATCGCCGCCGAGACCGCCCTGGGCGCCGCGCAGCTGCTGCGCCAGCAGGGCCACACCGTCCTGCAGCTGGTCCCCGTCGGCGGCACGGCATCGGGCAAGTCGCTCGCGGACCTGCTCAAGGCCCTCAACTACTCGTCAGGCCCCAGCCAGCGGGACGTGCTCAGCTTCACGACCCAGCTCGCCGTCATGGTCCGGGCCGGCATCTCGCTGCGGGCCGCCCTCGAGGGCATCGCCGACCAGCAGGCCAACGCCAAGTTCAAGACCATCCTCTTCTCGATCAAGCAGGACGTCGAGGCCGGCAAACCCTTCAGCGAAGCCCTCGCCAAACACCCCAAACTCTTCGGCCCGCTCTATATCAACATGGTCCGGGCGTCGGAGATGTCCGGCAGCTTCAGCGAGATGCTCGAACGCATCGCCGCCTACCTCGCCCAGCAGATCGAGACCCGCCAGATGGTCGTCGGGGCGATGATCTACCCCGGGGTCATCGCCGCGCTGGCCGTGGGCGTCACGATCTTCCTGCTGACGTTCGTGTTGCCGCGGTTCACCGCGGTGTTCGAGGGCAAGGAAGCGGCCATGCCCTGGCCGACCATCTTCCTGATGAACCTCTCCGAGTTCATGGTCCAATGGTGGTGGGCCGTCCTCCTGGGCCTGTTCACCGCGGTCCTGGGCGTGTTCTTCGCCACCAAGACCGACACCGGCGGGTGGTGGTTCGACCAGCTCAAACTCAAGGTCCCCATCTTCAGCAAGATGTTCCGGGCGCTCTATATCAGCCGGTCGCTCCACACCATGGGCGAACTGGTCAACGCCGGCGTCCCCATGCTCGACACCCTCGCCATCACCGGCGAGATCAGCGGCAACCGCATGTACCGCCGGCTCTGGAAGCAGGTCTACAGCTCGGTCAAGCAGGGCAAGAAGATCACCCACCCGTTGATGAAGAGCACCCTGCTGCCCAAGGCCGTCACCCAGATGATCGGTGCCGGCGAAGAATCCGGCAAGCTCGGCGAAGTCATCGAAGAGGTCTCGGACTACTACGCCAAGCAGCTCCGTGAAACGATCAAGACCGTCACCTCCATGATCGAACCGATCATGATCGTGATCATGGGCTCGGTCGTCGGCTTCATCGCCATGGCGATCATCCTGCCGATCTTCAAGCTTTCGACGCTGGTCAGCTGAGCGGCCCCCGTCTGTGAACGAGCCGCGACCGTCAGGGAGCGGGTTCCGAGACGAATGCACCGCCTTGACCGGCCGCCGACCCTCCGCTCCCTCACGGTCGCGGCTCGTGGGAGTCAACCTGTGCCGGTTATAGGACCGCCCCACGCCGCTCCGGCACAACATCCGCCGTCGGTACGCGACCCACGGCCCGATGTATCCGATGTTGAATCTGTGCACCCGCTGCGCCCCCACCCCCGGAAATCCGTCCGACGCGACCGTCGCTTGCGACGCCGCGCCGGCTTCACCCTCATCGAGGCTGCGCTGACCACCGTCATCGTCGGCACCGGCGTGCTCGCCATGGTCGCCGCCCAGCAGGCCTACCACATCAAAAACCAGTGGGCCACCAAGTCCAACACCGCCATGCTCCTGGCCAACGAGCTCCGCGAGCTGACCCTCGCCATGCCGCCCCACGACCCGATCACCGGCAGCAGCAACTTGGGCCCCGAGCCCGACGAAACCACCGTCCTCTCCTACGACGACCTCGACGACTTCGCAGGCACCGTGACCTCCGGCGTCGGCACCGGCACGACCTTCAGCCCCCCGATCAACGCCCTGCGGACCGAGATCCCCGACATGACCGGCTGGTCCCAGCACATCGAGGTCGCCGGCGTGCTGCCGGACTACCTCAACGCCAGCTTCACCCAGCCGCTGGCCAGCACCGACGTCACCCGCATGACCGTCACCGTCAGCTACCAGGGCCCCAGCGACCCGAGCCCGCAGACCATGACCTCGCTCACCTGGGTCATCGCGGATTAGCCAGTAGCCAGCAGCCGGAAGCCGGAAGACAGAAGTCGAAACACAAAACCCCTCGCTGCACTTGATGCACCAACCCGCCAACATCCCGCCCCACGCGACACGCGACCCGGCACCCGCGACCCGCCGCGCCGCCCGCCGCCGCGGCGCCGGCGCGATCATGGCGATGATGTTCCTGGTCATCTTCGGCAGCCTCGCCGCCGCCATGGCCATCGTCTCCCAGGGCAACCTGCACACCGCCGAGGCCCACCTCAAGATCAACCGCTCCCTCGCCGCCGCCGAGACCGGGATGCAGCTGATCACCTACCGACTCGAGCAGGTGTCCAATCAGGTCACCACCCGCGACGGGATCGTCGAGGACGGCGCCGCCGGCAACGCCCACGGCCTGTGGCTGCAGGTCTCCTCGCTACTGGTGAACGAGATGGCCAGCGAGTTCCACAACCTCGAAGAGCCCTACACCGAGACCGTCGGCACCGACGCCTACGGCCGGACCATCGTCCGCGCCGTCATCGGCCCGGTCGCCCTGGGCCCCGACGCCCCCAGCTTCACCGCCACCCTCACCCCGCACCCCATCGCCGGCGAGGACTACGACGCGCTCCGCTACCAGCGCGAGCCCTACAGCTCCATGTCCCCGGCGATCAGCAGCACCAACCCGCTGGACGCCCGGTTCATCCGCGTCGCCGTGACCGCCCACGACGGCCCCGCCAACGGCCGGGTCTACCGCACCGTCGAGATGGACTTCCAGCTCGACAAAAAGATCCGCTTCGCCATCCTCTCCCGCAGCCGGGTCATGATCGGCCGCAACGTCATGATCGACGGGGCGATCGGCTCACGCTTCCAGGACGTGCACCTCAACAACGGCCACCCCGTCCAGATGATGTCCGACTTCCGAGGGCTCACGTCAGGCCTGGACGCCAACCTCGACGCCCTGGTCGGCTCGCTCATCGAAGACGACCAGGACGGCGACAACCGCCTGTCGATCTACAACTCCGCCGAGACCGCCGACTTCGTCGATCCCGCCAGCTTCGACATCGACGACGACGGCTATATCACCGACTTCGACTTTTTCCTCAGCGAGTTCGATAGCGCCTCCAGCCCGGGCCAGATCTCCCTGACCGAGCTCGAGGCCGAGCTGGACGCCATCAACGCCGCCCAGCTGCTGGAGCTGATCGACACCTTCGGCGACCCCAACCGCGTGGGCTACAACGACGGCTTCATCGACGCCAACGACCGCTACGCCAAGATCCGCGGCGAGGTCCGCATCACCGCCGACGTGGCCGACTGGAACGATGGCGCCGCCGACGGGGCCTATCAGGACCACTTCCAAGGCCCGCTCGTGCCGGACTACGGCGAAGACGCCCTGACCTTCGGCGACGCCCTGGATGAGCACGAGTTTGAGGCGGATGACTTCGATACCAGCTCCTTCGCCGCCCGGGCCGACGGCGACCTGCTCACCCAGGCCCAGCAGAACGTCGACGACGCCCACGACCCGGCCGACTCGAACAGCCCCCAGCCGCTGGGCGAGGTGACCACCGAGTCGGTCCCCTTCGGCGCGGCCTACCCCTACGACTACTACGAACGCCCGGTGTTCCGGAACATGACCTTCCGCGACATCACCATCCCCCAGGGCACCAACGCCCTGTTCGTGAACTGCCACTTCATCGGCACCACGTTTATCGAAACAGCGACAGATAACAGCGACGAGAACTTCAACTACGCCGGCATGCAGGAGCCCGACGGCGAGCCCCGCCACGCCGACCGCACCGCCATCGTCAACGTCGGCGGCACGGCCACCGAGGTCACTGACACCAAGACGGTGTCGAACAACATCCGCTTCGACAACTGCACGTTCGAGGGCTCGATCGTCAGCGACAGCCCCGACGAGTACACCCACACCCGCAACAAGCTCACCTTCACCGGGACGACCGACTTCCTGGACATGACCGACGCCACCGCCACGCCCAACCTCACCGAAGACGAGCGTCGCCTGTACCGCCGGTCCACCATCCTCGCCCCGCACTATTCGGTCGAGATGGGCACCTTCGTTGCCCCGCACGACAACGCCGAGACCGTCCACCTCTCGGGCACCATCGTCGCCGGCCTGATCGACATGCGCGGCCAGGTCGAGGTCAACGGCACCATCCTCACCACCTTCGAACCCCAGGCCGACACCGGCCCGGTCCTGGGCGACACCAGCCCGCAGTTCAACACCACCCTGGGCTATTTCAGCTCCGCCGCCGGTGACATGGAGGCCGAGCTGCCCACCACCGGGTTCGGCGTGATCCAAGTGACCTACGACGAAACCCTGCCCCTGCCCGACGGCATCCTCGGCCCGATCGAGACCGCCCCGCTGGTCGGCACGTACTGGGAAAGCGCCGGCCAATGAACGACTCGCCCGCATCGCGTAGGACGGGCGTCCCGCCCGTCAATCAAGCGAAGCTTGATCCGCATTCGCCCCTGCGCACCAATGACGGGCGGGACGCCCGTCCTACGACCCGCGCCCGCCGCGGCCTGACCATCATCGAGCTGCTCGTCTCGCTGGCGATCACCGCGATGTTGCTCACCGCCACCATGGTCGCGATCGACGCGTCGTTCCGCGCCTATGCCTCGGCCGCCGAGTCGGCCTCGACGCAGACCTCGACCCGACTGGTCGTGCACCGGCTGCTGACCATGGTCCGCACCTCGACCGCCCACGGGCCGCTGCTCGAAGAAACGGGCGTGACCCGCACCGGCGACACCCTCGACAGCCCCTATATCGAGCTGCTCGACCAGCAGGGCAACCTCATCCGCATCGACTACACCGCCGCCGAGCAGACGATGTACGTCACGACGACCCCGGCCGGCGGCTCGGTCAGCACCCGCGTGCCCATGCTCGGCGGGGTCACCCAGTGCAACTTCCACCTGACCCGACGGCTCGACGACGACGGCATCTGGGTCCTGGCCCGCGGCAGCATCGACTTCACCGTCCAGCCCGACGACGACGCCAGCCTCGAACTGGAGATGGGCCAGACCGCCCCCATCCGCGTCGTCGCCTCCACGATGCCCCGCCGGCTCGATTAGCCCGGCCGCTTCCCCGGCCCCGGAATGGGGCAGCTGCGCTGCACCCGCTACACGCCATCCGCCTCACACCCCGGCGATCCCGCCGCCGCGTCAGTCTGCCGCGTCGGTGACGACACTGTCCCGCATCACGTGCACCACGACCCGCGACACGGCATCCGCCGGCTCGAACATCAACCGCACCTCGGAGCGCAGCGGCACGAACGCCGACACGTTGCCCATCGGCACCACGCGGATCGCCTCAGCATCGGCCGGCACGGTGGTCTGCCACAGCGGCTGCGGCGCGTCGTCGCCCAATGCGTAGCTGATACGAACCGTGTCGCCCGCGGCCGCTTCCTCGTCGAAACGCACCTCGATGTAGGCCAGCTCAAGCTGCACCTGATGCGGCCGCCACCGGACCACCCCGTCGTCATCGGGCCGCAGTCCAATCAGTGACCGGCTGTGCGTCGGCGACATCGCGAACGCCCGCGGGTCGCCCGCCGAGGCCAGCGGCCGAAGCTCGCCGGCGGCGAGTTCGTATAGCGAGTTGCGGGCCCGAATCGCCAAGCCGGTGGCGTCGGCGTTGCTGACGTGGCGATCAAAGCGGGGACCCATCCGACTGTGGTGGGTCGCGTCGGGCCGCGATGAGAACCCGCCGTCATCTCGGGCGAACCGGCCGAGGTTGTCGATGCTCCGCGTCACGAACGCCTGCCGGTCCGGGTCGCTCAGCGTCACGCCGTCCTGCCGGGCGAGGTTCTGCACCAGCTGCGAGCTGTTGTAGACGTAGGTCACGCGGATCGCCTGCTCGCGCTGCACTTCACGGAGCGTCGTACCCAGCAGCCGCTGGGCCATCGGCACCGGCTGGTCGAACGCCCGGAAAAACTGCACGATCTTGTGGGCGCCGTTGAGCAGGATGTACGGGTCGTTGTTGTCGCCTTGGAGCAGGCCCCAGTAGCCCGTTTCGGGGTCCTGCATCTCGTCGAGCACCCGCCACGCGGTCTGCAGCAGCGCCCCGCGAAGCTCCGGGTCAGGGACCGACTCGATGTGGTGGGCCTGCGTGAGCAGCGTGCCGCCGGCGGTCCAGGTGCGGTCCCACCGCCGATCGCGGAGCCATCGCTCGAACGCTTCGGGCGACTGCAGGTGCGCCAGCGCCTCGGGGTGGGTCGACGTGTCCGGCGGCGTGTGCAGCGGCTCGGCGCCGAGCAGCTCGAGCGACCCGAGCGACATCGACGTCGACCGCGCGATGGCGTAGTCCCGGCGGCGATGTTCGTTGCTATACGGCGTGAGGTCCGCGTAGCCCGGGTCCAGGAAGAATCCGGCCAGCGGCGCGAGCGCGGGGTCTTCGGAGGGTCCGAGTTGCCGAGACTGGAAGTATTGAATCAGGTCTTGCCGCAGCGGCTCGGGCATCGCGTCGAGCTGCTCGGACCATTCCAGGGCCCGGACGTACTTGCTGGCGGCCTCGAGGTGCGGCGGATACTCACCGGGCTGGCTGGCCGACGCCGCGGAGAAGTGCACCCCACCGGTGACCGGGTCGACCATGCTGCCGAACCACGCGTAGGTCCGGTCGAACAGGGCGTCGAGACGCTGGAGGTCCGGCGGCGGGGCTGAGGTTTCTTGGGCAGACGTGTTGATGGTTGAGGCCAGTAGGAGCAGGCAGACAAACAGGCGGGACATTCCGCAAGTGTCGCGGGCTGTGGCCGGGCTTGCAAGGTCGCCGCACCTGTAAAGCGGTGCGGCGGCTGCGGCGTGTGCGGGTTGTGCGGGCCGGCGGAGGCCGGGGCAGAAGAAAAGATCGAGCTTCGGCAAGCCCGCGTTCTGGCGAATCGTAGGTTTGGGCTGTTCGGATGAGAAGCCGTGAGTCCTTGAGGCGACCGCGGTGCCATCGAGATGACACCCAATACGGAGCCCCATGATGCACACCAAATTCACCACCGCCGCCCTTGTGGGTGCCGCCCTCGCCGGCGTCGCCCTGCCCAGCTTTGCCGACACCATTCAGCTCACCGGGCTGATCCGCGACTTCAAGGTCGATCACCCCGACATGCAACGGTCCGGCCCGGGCTACCCCGTCGTCACCGGCATGGTCATGGACCAGCTGGGCGAGGACGACCGGCCCGTGCTCAACGTCGACGACTTGACCAGCAGCTACCGCGTCGAATCCGCGGACAGCTTCGATCAATGGTTCAACGACGTGCCGGGCGTGAACATCACCGTGCCCTACACGATCACGCTGGACAACGACTCGGACGAGCCCGGCGGGACCTACACCTTTGCCGTCGAGCGGCCCGACTACTTCTTCCCGATCGACGGGCAGGGCTGGAACGACACCGCGACCGACAAGAACGGCAACGCTCGGAACTTTTACTTCACGTACGAGATCCACACCGAGTTCGCCTTCACCGACCGCGACGAACGCGAAGAAGACCTCGTCTTCAGCTTCACCGGCGACGACGACGTCTGGGTGTTCATCAACGGCGTGCTCGCGGTCGACATCGGCGGCGTCCACGGCCAGGCCAGCCGGTCGATCAACCTCGACAGCTTCGCCGACGAGCTCGGACTCGAAGCCGGCAACACCTACAACTTGGACTTCTTCTTCGCCGAGCGGCACACCAGCGAGTCGAACTTCCGCATCGAGACGACCATCCAGCTCGTCGAAGTGCCCCCGACCGCGATCAGCCCGCTCTACGACTGAGCCCCCCGCAGTTTCAATTAGCCCACCACCCCCTGCAGCGCCGCGGTTCTCCCGCGGCGTTGCCCATTGCGCCGGCGGCTAAAACGAGTTCCGGTTTGCCGGTTCCGTAGCCATCGCGGCCAGCTTGTTCCGCCACCCCTCCCTTTTAGGGAGGGGCCGGGGGAGGGTGGGGTTCGCGGATGATCTGCAAGGTTGGTTCGCGTGGCGGCGGCGGCGACCCTCACCCCAGCCCTCTCCCTGCAAGGGAGAGGGGGCCAAGGCAGGACCACGCCAATCATCACCGACGCTACAACTGGATCGTAACGGCTCTCAATAGATTCACCCCTGCTCGTGCGGATCGTCCGCGTCCCGCACCGCCCGCCACAGCTCCAGAAACTTCTCGCGCACGTAGGGGTCCAGCTGCTGGGCGAACGTATCGTCAAGCTCGCGCACACGAATCAGCGACAGCACGTCGGCGAAGTCTTGGGCGCGGTGGGCGGCGGTCATCGCCGAAGCCAGCTTAATCTCAATGAGCTTCGGCAGGCTGATGACGCGGACGCCCTCGATCTCGACTGAAGCTTCGGCCGGTTCGGGGAACACGACCGGCTTGGGCTTGCCGTCCCCGGGATACTGGCCCGCGACAAGGAACTCGATCTTCACACCGTCGGCCGTGTCCCGCAGGTGCCGACTCCCGGCGAAGGGCGGGACGTACCCAAGCCCTTCCAGCTCTTCGTGAATCCGCTGCAGCGCCGCTTCATCGACCAACAGATCGACGTCATCCGTGGTTCGGAGCTGCCCATGTTTGGTGACCGCCAACCCGCCCACCAGAGCGTAGGACACCTCCATCTGCTGCAAGCGCGACGTGATCCGGCTCAGCGCCCGCTGCACCGCGTTGTCGCTATCAAAAAACCGACCGGCTTCGGACATGGCATACCCCGGGTTCTGTGCGATCCGCTTCTCGTAAGCAACGACTGGCGTGACCATCACGCCATTCTATACATCCACCTCCTGCGCCTCCGCCGCGTGGTCCATGATGAAGCGGAACCGCGCGAGCGGGTCTTTGCCCATCAGGTCGTCCAAGGCGCTGTCCGCCTCGAGGCTGTCGGTCGTGTCGACCTGCAGCAGCCGGCGGCTGGCCGGGTCCAGCGTCGTCTCCCACAGCGTCTTTGCGGGCATCTCGCCCAGGCCCTTGAACCGGGTGATCTCCGGGGTTTTGCCGTTGCCGTGCTCGGCGAGGATCGCGTCGCGGTGCTCGTCGTCGTCGGCCCAGAACGTCCGCTTGCCCAGGTCCACCCGGTACAGCGGCGGCATCGCGAGATACACCTTGCCCTCCCGCAAAAGCTCGGGCAGGTGCCGAAAGAAAAACGTCAGCAGCAGCGTCGTGATGTGGTGCCCGTCCGAGTCGGCGTCGGCAAGCAGGATGATCCGGCCGTACCGCAGCTTGCTCAGCTCCACCGGCTTGAGCCCGCAGCCTAGCGCGGTGACCAGGTCGGCCAGTTCGCGGTTGTCCAGCACCTTTTTGAGCCCGGCGTCCCAGGTGTTGAGCACCTTGCCCCGCAGCGGCAGGATCGCCTGGGTCGCGCGGTCCCGGCCCTGTTTGGCCGAGCCGCCGGCCGAGTCGCCCTCGACGATGAACAGCTCGCTGTCCTCCCGGCCGGGGCTCGAACAGTCCGCGAGCTTGCCCGGCAGCGTCAGCCGGTTGGCCGTGGCCGACTTGCGGCTCACCGCCGCCGACGCCGCCCGACTCGCGGCCCGGGCCCGCGACGCCGCGATGACCCGCGCGACTACCGCCTCGGCGACGCTGCGGTTGGTGTTGAGCCACTGCTCCAGCGCCGGCCGGACCGCCCCGTCGACCGCCGGCTGGACCTGCGGGTTGTTGAGCTTGTCCTTGGTCTGGCCCTGGAACTGCGGGTCGGCGATGAAGATCGACACGATGCCGACCACGCCCTCGCGGATGTCTTCGGGCTGGATCTTCACGCCCCGCGGCGTGAGGTTGTGCGTCTCGATGTAGTTGCGCACCGCCTTGAGCAGCCCCGCACGGAAACCCGCCTCGTGGCTGCCGCCGCTGCCGGTGGGGATGCCGTTGACGTAGCTGCGGACGTGCTCGTCGGTCGACTCGGTCCAGGCGAACGCCAGCTCGAGCTTGACGTGGTCCTGCTCCTTCTCCAGCGTGAAAGGCGGGTCGTGGATGGCCTGCGTCTTGCGGACCTTCAGCACGTCGGTCAGGTAGTCGCTCAGGCCCGACTCGTGCTGGAAGACCTCCCGGCCGTCGCCCGCCTCGTCCTGCCAGATGATCTTGATCCCGCGATGCAGGTAGCTCGCGGTCAGCAACCGCTGACGGATCACCTGCGGGTCGAAGCGGACCTCGGGAAAAATAGTCGGGTCCGGCTCAAAGGTGATCGTCGTGCCCGACCCGCGGACGGCGCCCTTGCCACGCATCAACTTGCCCTGCGGGACGCCGCGGGCGAACTCCATCCTGTACTGCTTGCCGTCGCGCTTGACGCTGGCGGTGAGCTTTTTGGACAGGGCGTTGACGACCGACGCGCCGACGCCGTGCAGGCCGCCGGACGCCTTGTAGTTGTTGCCGTCGAACTTCCCGCCGGCGTGGAGGGTGGTGAGGATGATTTCGAGGCCGGACTTCTTGAGTTTTTTGTCGATGTCGACGGGGATGCCCCGGCCGTTGTCCGAGACGCTGACGCTGGTGCGGTCGGCGTGGAGCGTGACCTGGACCTCCGATGCGTGGCCGTTCATCGCCTCGTCGATGCTGTTGTCCAGCACCTCCCAGACCAGGTGGTGCAGGCCGTCCTTCCCGACGCCGCCGATGTACATCCCGGGCCGCTTGCGGACCGGTTCGAGGCCCTCGAGGACGGTGAGGTCGGCGGTGGTGTAGGTGGGTGGGGCTTGGGTCATGGCGTCCGTGCCGGGTTGATGGCGATGCCGCATATCAGGCGGCGGCGGGCGATCCTCCGATGGGTTCCAGACGGTACAGCCGGGCGAGGTTGGCCGCGTCGCCGAGGCGTTGATCCCGCAGCGCGTGGTGCACCTGCTGGATGAGCACGGCTTCTTCGAGTGAGGCGGTGGGTCCCCAAGGGTCCGCGCCGTCGGCGGGTTCCAAATCGACTTGGGCCACGACATGTTCGTAGCGGACCAGTTGTGTGCGGTGCGTCGGTTTCATCGTCCGATTCCCAAGCGGTTCACTCGCGTAGGGTGGGTGGAGCAACGCGGAACCCACCGCAGGTACCGGCCGTGGTGGGTTACGTCTTTGACTTCACCCACCCTACTTCACGACCTCGCCGATCATGCTCGAAGCTCGCAGCGAGAACCGGCTGACCTGGAACCAGACCGTCTTTGACGGCCCGGAGCGGGTCGGACGGGTGGAGAAGGCGCTGCGCGGCAGGCGCGGGCAGATCACGTGCGGCGGGCTGGTGCTGCAAATTCGCGACCGCGGGTGGCTGATGCCGAAGGTCGAGTTGTCGGCCGAGGGCGAGGTGATGGCGACCGCCAAGCGGAAGGGCATCAGCGGGCGGTCGTGGCGGGTCATCCTGCCCGGCGCTGACGAGCCGGACCTCGGGATCAAGCCGACGCTGTTCGTGGGCGCGAGCTACACGGTGAGGCGCGGCGGTGACATGATCGGCAAGATCGGCGCGAGCCGGGGCTTGGACGGCAAGCGGGTCAGCCACATCGACCTGCCGGAAGATATGCCGCTGGCGCTGCGGCTGTTTGTGCTCTGGCTGGTGCTGCTGCGGTGGCGGACCGAGGCGATGCAGACGGGGTGACGGGGAGAGTGGCCGTTCGCCGACGACCGCGTTGCGTCCGGGGCCGATCGCATTGCCTCTGCCCCCTCTCCCTTCCTGGGAGAGGGCTGGGGCGAGGGTCGTCCCTGCCGATGCACGACGAAATCTACAGCTCACCCACCAACCCCACCCTCCCCCGGCCCCTCCCTGAGAAGGAGGGGTGGCAGAAGTCCGGGCCGGTCGCGCTTGGCGTTGAGGCGATCAGCAAAAGACAGCCCGCCGTGTGGTGGCGGCGGGCCGGTTCTCCCCTCCGCCCCAACAGGTGCGAAGGTCGTGATGTCGATGGGGCCCGGGCTTAGTCGAAGGGCACCAGGTCGTAGCCGTTGCGGATCCACCGGCTGGCCTCGGTGCCGGTGTAGGCGTCGCGCCAGTTGTGTCGGGACTGGCGGTGGGCCTCACGGATGAAGGCGTCGAAGCTGCCGTAGCCGCCGAGGTGCTGCTGGTAGCGTTCGATGGTGCGGTCGGGGTCGATATAGCGTTCGGCGGGCCAGTCGACCATGTTGTGCTCGCTGGTGACGTTATCTCGGCTGGACGAGATGGTGTCGCCGTAGTGCCGCCAGTTGAACATGACGTTGCGTCGGATGCGGACGTTGCGATGCGGATCGCGGCCCAGGGCCTTGACGCCGAAGGTCACGCCGTTGGAGAAGCTGTGGACGAAGTAGTTGTTCTCGACCAGCGCGGTATCGACGGAGGTCATCTCGATGCCGAACGACTGTTCGGTGCCCCAGAGCACGCGGCCCTGATGGGTGAACACGTTGTTGCGGATGGTGATGTTGCGGTGGGAGAAGTCGGGGTAGGTGCCGTTATCGACGCGGTTGCCGCCGACGGTCAGGGCGTTGCCGTTTCGGGAGAACAGGTTGTTCTCGACGGTGAACCCGACGTTGCCGCCGGTCCGGTCCGAGGCGATCTTCAGCCCGAAGCTTGAGCCGCGGGTGGAGATGTTGCCACGGAAGGTGACGTTCCGGGATTCGAAGATATAGACGTTGTGGTTGAAGACGGTGGGGTTGCCCGCGCTGCCGTCGATGTCGGGGTGATGGCCGTTCTGGTCGAAGACGTTCTGCTCGATGAGCATGGAGCCGATCTTGTCGACGAACATGCCCTGGGAGTGGGGGATGTGGCCGTTGCCGCCGCGGGCGGCGTAGGCGTTGCGGACGACGCAGCGTCGGACGGTGAAGTCGGTCAGCTCGTGGGGGTCGGCCCAGGGGCCGATGTTGAAGTTCCCGCCGAAGTATTCGATGACCATGTCCTCGAAGAGGATGTGGCTTCCGGGCGAGAGCCAGCGGACACCCGAGGGGTTGCCCGCGTCGTGGGGCCGGTAGTCCGGGTGGTTGGGGTTGCGGTATTGGGCCATCACGTGCAGCGACGTGAAGGAGATGTAGTCGAGGTCGTCGCGGGTATCGGCGTTGACCCAGCCGCTGTTGCCGGTGAGGATGAGTGGGCGTTCGCCCTCGCCGTAGGCACCGACGACGATGGGCTGGTCGGGGCTGCGGCCGGACTTGCGCCAGGAACCGACGCCGCCGTAGAACGTGTCGCCGCGCTGGAAGAGGATCCAGTCGGGGTGGTTATCGCGGATGAGGCTGTAGGCCCGGCCGAAGGTCCGCACGGCGGTGCCGGGGCTGCGGCCGTCGCGGCTGTCGTTGCCGTTGGCGGCGACGTAGATGGTCCGGGTGTCCGGCGAGGGGCTGAATTCGGTAAAGCCTTCGACGCTCACGGGCGGGTCGGCCCCGGGGGCATCGGGCTCTTGCGGGGCGTCGGGGTCGGGCAGGACCTGCATCCGCCGCTCGACGACGAGCGAGTCCTCGCCGGGGATGCGGACGTGGGCCTGGAGGATGACGCTGCCCGCGGGCAGGCGGTCCAGGTGGGTGTTGCTCAACTGCCAGTCGCCGTCGTCGAGGGTGTGGGCGAACTGGCCGACCATGTCCGACCAGCTGTCGGACCAGGCGAGCATGAGCACGTCGGCGCCGTCGGGCAGGCTGCCGGTGATGTCGAGGGTGATGCCGGCGTCCGAGCCGACCTGGTAGGGGTCGGGCATGGCGCTGGGGAAGGCGACCTCCAAGGCGGGTGGCGCGGGGGTCGGCTCGACAGGCTCGGTCGGCTCGGTCGGCTCGGTCGGGGTCGTGGGTTCGGTGGGTTGGACCGGGGTGGCGGGCTCGGTCGGCTCGGTGGGTTCAGTCGGCTCGGTGGGCTCGGTCGGCTCGGCGGGTTCGCTGGGCGGAGCCGGGGCGGCCACGATGTTGATCGGGTGCTGGATGCGGTCCTGGACGCGGTCGTCCAGGCGGGGCAGCAGCTGCAAGACCGCGCCCCCGGCCGGCAGCAGGGCCAGCTGGTCCGCGGGCACGACCGGGTCGGCCGGGTCCAGCAGGAACGCGAACTGGTCGACCATGCCGGCCTGGGTGTCGGACCAGGCGAGCACGAGCACATCGGCGGCGTCCGGCAGCTCGCCGGCGATGTCGATGGGCAGCGCGACGTCCGAGCCGACGGTCCAGCTCAGCGGGGTGTTGCCGGGCCAGGTGACGTCCGGCAGGGCCGGGGCGGGCTCGGGTTGTTCGGGCTCGGGCTCGGGCTCGGGCTCGGGCTGCGGTTCGGGCGCGGGGTCGGTCAGGTCGACCCAGTGGTGCAGGCGGTCGACGACCTGGCCGTCGACGCGACACAGAAACTGCAGCTGGTGCCGGCCGGCGGGCAGCTGGGCCAGCTGCTGGGCGGTCAGCGCGAACGGCACGTCGCTCATTTCGATGGCGAAGGCCTCGACCATGGCGGCGTCGCCGTCCGACCACGCCAGGGCGAGGATGTCGCCGGCGTCGGGCAGGTCACCCTGCACGTCCAGGGCCACGCCCGCGTCACCGCGCTCGATGACGGCAGGGGCGGGGTCCGCGAGGCTGACGGTCGGGAAGGTCGGGGTCTCGGGCTCGGCGGGCGGATCGGGCACCGGCGGCAGGACGTCGACCCACTGGCGGGCGATCTGACGGACCCGATCGTCTTCGCGGAGCAGCACCTGCAGCTCGGTCCGGCCGACGGGCAGGGCGTTGAGCCGGGTGGCACTGAGGGTAAAATTGTCCCCGTCCAGCCGATGGGCGAACGCGTCGACCATGGCGGCCTCGGCGTCGGACCATGCGACGGCAACGAGGCTCTGATTGTCGGCCAGCTCGCCGGTGATCGCGGCGTGGACCTCGGGCGCGTCGCCCTGGTGGAACGACTCGGGCAACGCATCGGCAAACGCCACGGTCACGCCAGAGTCGGCCGAACCGACCGGCTCGACGGGCTCGAGCGGTTGGGCGGGCGCCTCCGGCTGGGGCGTGGGCTCGGGCGTGGGTGCAGGCTCCGGCTCGGGGGTGGGCTCGGGCTCGGGCTCGGGCGTCGACGGGGGGGCAGGTGCCGGCTCGGGCTCGGGCGTGGGCGCAGGTTCAGGCTGCGGGGCCGGTTCGGGCTCGGGCGTGGGCTCGGCGACGCCGACCGGCTCGACCTGCACCCAGTGGCGGGTGATGCTGCGGACGTTGTCCTGATGACGGGTGAGCACCTGCAGCTGGTTGCGGCCGGCGGGCAGCTGGTCCAGCACCTCGGCGGGCACCTCGTACGGCGGCTCGGTCAGCTGCGTGGCGACCTCGTCGATGACGGCCTGCTCGGCGTCGGACCAGGCGATCACCAGCAGGTCGGTCTGCGGGGGCAGCGGGCTGCTCAGCGCGATGCGGACCGGCTGGTCGTCGCCGATCTGGTGGGTCGCCGGGGCGTCGTCGAAGCGGACGATCGGCAGGGCCACCTCGGGCGGTGCGTCGTCGATCGCGGCGGCGGGTTCGGACGATGTCTCGGTCGCGGGCTCGGGCTCGGGCTCGTTGCCGACCTGTCGCTGGGCCACTTCGCGGGACGGCGGCGTGGATTCGGCGGGCAGGGCCCGGTTGCCCTGACGGGGGGCGGGCTCATCGGACTGGACCCGGAAGCGGACCATGCGGACACTGGTGGTCCGGCCGCGGAAGTGCAGCGACGTGATGAGCACGTACTGCCCGTCCACCAGGTCGGCAGGGTCCAGGGCGGCGGGCTGGTCGGTCTCATCGCCGGCGTCGTCTCGCTGATAGAACAGGCCCGGCCGGTCCGCGTCGCGGGTGATGGTCCACTGCTGGGGCCCCTCGAGCTGGTAGGTAATCCGATCGGGCCGGCCGTTGAACCGTGCGCGGACCACCGTCGGCTGGTCGAGGACCTGGCCGTGGGTCAGGCCGTCGACCGCGTTGATGCGCGGCACGGTGGTGGCCGCGGCGTCGGCGGGGGTGGTGGCGACGGCGCACAGCAGTGCGGCGAGGATCAGGGTCCAGAGCCGGCCATGGGCGGCGGCAGAGAGAAGGCGATGCATCAGGGCGTCTCCGTGGTCGGTACGCGCGGCTCGGGCCGCGGGCTGCGTTCGGTGCGCGTGTCGGTCACCCCCCGGCAGAGGCCATCGGGTCAGCGGGTGGCCCGCTTGATGGCTGGGGGGCTTTGGGGCGTGAAACTGGGTCGGGCGTGCCGGTTATGACGGCACGCGGCGGAGGGTCAGCGGGCCGGTCCCATAAAAAGCGGTGGCACGGCCGCGGTGCGCACACGCGTCGCGGATCGCTCAAAGCGATCAACGCGCCACGACCAAGTCCTGGAGTCAATCGACCGCGGCGGGCTCGACGATCAGCAGCCGACGCAGCTCGGCCGCCAGCCAAGCCCGCCGCTCATCGGCCAGCAGGCTGCCGAAGCGCAGCTTCTTGCCGCCGTCGAGCGTCATCACCACCACCGGCTGCTTCTGGCCGTTCTTCTCCCACCCGGTCTTGCCCAGGCCCACGCCCGTGACCCGCCGCGGGTCGAACCGCCGCCGCCACCCCGCCGGCCCCACGCCCACAAAAACCGTGCCCTCCATTGCCGTGTACCGCACCGCGACCCGACCGGCCATCGCCACCAGCAGCGAGCCCAGCATCGACAGGCCCACCGCGATGAACGGCAGCAGGAACAGCCACATGAACAGCGTCATCCCGAGCCCCATCCCGTCGGGCTCGTCCATCGTCGGGGCGGGCAGCCACGCGGGCTGGGCCACGCCCATCAGCTGCAGCGTCGAGGCGATGACCACCAGCACGAACACGCCGGTGATCCCGTTCCAGAACACGCAAAACACCAGCAGCCCCAGAAGCGTCCCGCAGCCCGCGCCGCTGCGCGCCACCACCGTCTGCTGCATGCCGTCGTAGTCGCTGCGGCAGCCGGCCGGCGGATGGCCCGGGTCGACCTTCTCCAGCGGCGACGGCTCGCCGGCCGCAAGGGCCGACAGCTGGGTCAGCGTCCCGCACGCCCGGCAGTAGGCGGTGTCGGCGTCGACGTTGACGTCGTCGCTTGGGATCGCCAGATCGCAACTGGGGCACTCGACAGTCACGGCGGCAGTGTGCCAGACCGTGTGTCAGCGGGCATCGCCGACAACTGTTTATTGATCTCTAGATGGTCATCACGCGAGCGTGTGCCACACCTCGGCCGAAGGCCGATGTGTGCTCGTGTGGCCATCCGCCTGGCCATCTCGTCGTCAATAGCGGCTGCGGCGCAGCGGCCCCTGCGGGCCCGAGCTACCGCAGGCGGCAGACGGTCCAGGCGATGTACCCGCCGCCGCCGGTGACCATGAGCATCGGCAGGTCGGCGATGAAGTACCGCAGGGCGTTCATGACGCTCGGCTGGTACGGCTGGCCGTTCACGGTCCACGGGATGCCGTAGATGTGCACGGAGAAGTAGGCGATGAGCGTGCCGACCAGCAGCAGCCCGGCGGCGAGCAGCGGCATGGGCAGGTCGCGGGTCGCCCGCCGGGCCAGCCGCATCGCCCAGCCGATGAGCCCGCCCATGATCAGCGGCCCGGCGATCACGAACCCGATCCGCCAGCACAGCCAGTAGAGGCCCACCCCGACAATCGTCGCGGCCACGCCGGCCGCGGGCTGAAGGGTGCCGATGCCGCCGGTCGGTGGCTGCACGTGCTGGGGGGTGGATTCCATAGCGGGTGTCAGGCTACCTATCGCGCGTCGAGGCCGGGCCCTGTGCCACTGGCGGCTTGCCCGCCGGTGGCACGACTCCGGCGACGTCATGAACTGCCGCAATCGCCATACTCGTCGGCCCATGCCCCAGACCGCCCCGCCGGAACCCCCCACGCCCGCCGACCTGATCGCCGACCTGACCGACCCGCAGCGGCTGCACCGCTGCCGCCTGCCCGGCCGGACGCTGCTGGTCAGCTACCCCGACGCCGCATCGGCGAGGGGGCACGACCCGCTGGCCGAGCCGGCGTCGCCCTGGCTGCAGCGGCTCGACGGCGAGTGGTCTTTCACCCTGCTCGAGAACCCCGACCAGCTGACCCCCGAACACGTCGGCGCCCAAACGCCGGCCGAGGTCGGCACGCTGCCGGTCCCGGCGATGTGGCAGATGCACGGCCACGGCAGCCCGCACTACACCAACTGGCGGATGCCCATCCCGCTGGACCCGCCCCATGTGCCGGACCACAACCCGACCGGGATCTACCGCCGATCGTTCGAGCGACCCGCAGACTGGGCGGACCACGACCTGACGCTGCGGTTCCACGGCGTGGACTCCGCCTTCCACGTCTGGCTCAACGGACAGCTCGTCGGGTACTCCACCGTCAGCCGCATGCCCAGCGAGTTCGACCTGACCGACCACGCCCGGCCGGGCACCAACCAACTGGTCGTGGTCGTCTATCAGTGGTCGGCCGGCAGCTACCTCGAAGACCAAGACATGTGGTGGCTCTCGGGCATCTTCCGCCACGTCAACCTGCTGGCCGAGCCCAGGGCCCGCGTGCGGGACTTCGTCGCCAACGCCGAGCTGGCCGACGACCACGGGTCGGCCAACGTCGTGGTGACCGGCGACACGATCGGCGAGGTCGAGCAGGTCCGACTCGAGCTTTTCGACGCCACCGATGCATCCATCGCCACCGCTGAGGCGACACCGAGCGACGCCGCTTTTTCCGCGACACTACCTATCGAGAACCCGGAGCTTTGGACGGCGGAGACGCCGGTGCTGTATCACCTGGTGCTGACTGTCGTCGATGCGTCTGGCCACGAGACCCAGCACGTGGGCCACAAGCTCGGCCTGCGGCGGGTCCACCGCGAGGACGGCCAGCTGAAGATCAACGGTCGGCCGATCATGGTCCGCGGCGTGAACCGCCACGAGTGGCACCCGCAGCGCGGTCGGAGCGTCATGCCCGAGGACATGCTCGCCGACGTGCTGCTGATGAAGCGGCACAACTTGAGCGCCGTGCGGACCAGCCACTACCCGCCGCACCCGATGTTCTTCGACTTCTGCGACGCCCACGGCCTGTACGCCATCGACGAGGCGGACAACGAGGGCCACGGCTTCCAGCCCATCGGTGACTGGGAACGCCTGGCCAACGACCCGGCGTGGGAGGCCACGCACGTCGATCGAGCCGTTCGCATGGTGAAACGCGACCGCAACCACCCGTCGATCATCGCCTGGTCCTTGGGCAACGAGGCGGGCATGGGCGAGGGCCACCGCGCGATGAGCCGGGCCGTCCGCCAGCTCGACCCGACCCGCCTGGTGCACTACGAACCCAACGGCAACCTCGACAGCAGCGACATCATCGCCCCGATGTACAGCCCGCACGCCCAGGTCGAGCACTTCGGCCAGACCGGCGAGTACCACTGGTTCAAAGGCCACCCGACCCGCGAGGCTCACCTGACGCCCGAGCTGGCCAAGGACGCCCCGCTGATCCTCTGCGAGTACGCCCACGCGATGGGCAACGGGCCCGGCGGCCTGAGCGACTACTGGGACCTGTTCTGGACCTACCCCCGCTGCCAGGGCGGCTTCGTCTGGGAGTGGATCGACCACGGCATCACCCCCCCGGCAGGCGAAAAGCGGTTTGGTGACACACGCGAAGTTCCGGGGCAGTTTCTATATGGCGGAGACTTCGGAGACGAGCCCCACGACGGCAACTTTGTCGCCGATGGATTGATATGGGCCGACCGAACGCCGTCGCCGGGGCTGATCGAGCTCAAGGCCTGCTGCGCGCCGGTGCTGATCGAACCGGGCGATCGGCCGGGCAAGTTTGCGATCACCAACCGCTACGACCACCGCGACCTCTCCGGGCACGAAGCGATCTGGCGGCAGGAGCGGGACGGGCAGGTCGTCGCCCAAGGCGAGCTCGAGGTGCCGGCTCTGCAACCGGGCGGGCGGGGCGAGCTGGCCGTGGATGCTGCCGAGGGTGGCGGGATCATCACGCTGAGCGTGCGACTGACCGACGCCACGATGAGCACCGATGCCGGTCACGAGATCTCCTTCGGCCAACAGGAGCTCGACGACCCGGATTCCGGGCAGTGCCACTTCAGTGGCACTGAAACCCCCGCCGATGGTGAGAACCACGCCGTGCAGCTGCACCCGGGCCGTCGACCGCTCACGTGGACGCGCGCCGGTGACGACCTGCTGCTCGCCGGCCCGACGCCGTGCTACTGGCGGGCCCCGATCGACAACGACTCGGCCGGCAGCGGCGCAGGCCTGATCGACCTCTGGGAACGGCATTACCTGCGGCTGATGACCACCCGCACCGTGTCTTCCGAGCTGACCGACGCCGATGGCCGGGCCACGCTCACCCGCCGGCTGCGGACCATGGCACCGGGCTGGACCTACGCGATCAACACCACCCAGACGATGACGCTCGCCGACGACGGCTCGCTGGCGCTGCGCGTCGGGGGCAGCTTCGAGGACTGGCCGACCGTCAACTGGCGCGGCCGGGATATGCCCCTGCCCCTGCCGCGGATCGGCCTGCGATTCGAAGTGCCCACCGCCCTGCACCACGTCCGCTGGCACGGCCTGGGACCCGGTGAAACCTACCCCGACAACCGCGCCGCCGGTCGGCTCGGCTGGCACGACAGCACCGTCGACGACATGCTCACCCGCTACGTCAAGCCGCAGGACTTCGGCAACCGGGCCGGCACCCGCTGGGTCCAGGTCCACGACGGTACCGGCAGCGGCCTGTGCATCGACGCCACCGGCACGCCCGTCCACTTCAGCCTCCACCCTTACAGCCTGGCCAACCTCACCGCGGCAACGCACCAGGCCGAGCTGACCCGCGATGACCGGCTGCACCTTTATATAGATCACGCCGTCCGCGGCCTGGGCACCGCGAGCTGCGGGCCAGGCCCGCTGGAGAAGTACGTCGTGCCCATCGAGCCGTTCGCCTTCGAGCTGACGCTGCGGGGCGTCGGGTGATGCGTGCTCCGAGCCCCGCATGTATATGCGGGGCTAAGTCGAGACGTGACGATCACCCCGCGGTGATCTTCACCACCGCGTCGAGCACCCGCTGCGCGTCGCCGTCGTCGATCGCCTGCTGGGCCAGGTCCAGCCCCGCGCGGAGCTGGCCCGCCGCCCCGCCGACCACCAGCGCCGCCGCCGCGTTGAGACACACCACGTCCCGCACCGGGCCGTGCTCGCCGGCGAGCATCGAGCGGATCATCGACGCCGAATCGGTCGCCGAGCCGACCGTGATCGACCGCGGGATCCCCAGCGGCAGGCCCAGCGACTCGGGGTCGATCGCGTGCCGCTGCACCTGATTGTCCTTCAGCTCGTGCACGTGCCCCGTGGTCATGTTGGACAGCTCGCCCATCGATCGGCCGTCCGGCAGCGTCGAGTGGACGACCATCGCCGCCTCGCTGCCCAGGCCCTGGAGCGTCTTGACCATCAGCGGACCCAGCTGGGCCGACGCCACACCCAGCAGCTGCCGTGTCGCCCCGGCCGGGTTGCACAGCGGCCCCAACAGGTTGAAGACCGTCCGGAAGCCCAGCTCCTGCCGGACCGGCGCGGCGTGCTTCATCGCCGGGTGGTGGGCCCGGGCGAAGCAGAAACAAAACCCCGCCTCATCCAGACAGCGCGTGAGCGTCGCGGGGTCGGTCGCCAGCGTGACGCCCAGGGCCTCCAGCACATCCGCCGAGCCCGACGCGCTGGTGACCGAGCGGTTGCCGTGCTTGGCCACGACCATGCCGCGGGAGCGTCCCGCCGCGGCGGCGACCAGGCCCGCGGCCGTGCTGATGTTGACAAACCCGCTGCCCCAGCCGCCGGTGCCGCAGGTATCGACCACCGCCACGCCATCGGGCGGCTGGACCTTCACCATGTGCCGCCGCATCGCCGTGGCCCCACCGGTGAGCTCGTCGGCGGTCGGGCCGCGCAGCTGCATCAGCGACAGCATCGACGCGGTCTGGGCCGACGTTGCTTCACCCGCCATGACCGCCTCGAAGGCCCGCTGGGCCTGTTCCCGACTCAGCGGGGTCCCGTCCACGAGAATCGCCAGCAACTCTTGCATCCCCCGATGCTAACCCGCCGCCAAAAGCTCCGAAGGGCTCCAATGTCATCCGCCGCCGCCAACTGGTCGATGTTGACCCCATCGGCGCGGCGGGTCCGCGCGGCAGCCCCATGAGCAACCGCAACGTCGGCTACGTCTGCGCCAGCGACCCGCTGGACGTTCACTCGTTCTCCGGGACGCGGATGTTCATGCTCCGCGCCCTCGAAGGTGCCGGCTGGAACGTCGTGCCCCTGGGCCGGGCCATGGTCCGCAAACGCCCGCTGCACCTCAAGGCCGCCAAGGCCCTGCGGAAGCTGGGCCTGCCCACCCTCCCCCGCCACTACGACGAAGACCAGCACGTCCAGCAGATTGCCGACGATGCCGCCCGGCACGACGTGAGCGTCGCCGTGGCCCCGGCCGCGAGCAGCCTCGTGGCCCGCTGGCCCGTGGACGCGCCGATCGTGCACCTGTCCGACGCGACGCCCCGGCTGCTCCGCGGGTACTACGAGCCGTTCTCGGATACCCCGCCGCCCCCGGAAGACGAGTTCCAGCGCGAAGACGCGATCGAGCGCCGCGCCTTGCAACGCGCCGACGCCGTGTCCTTTTCCTCCGACTGGGCCGCCGACTCCGCCGTCCAGGACTACGACGTACCCCGCGAGCGGGTCCACGTGATCCCCTACGGCGCGAACGTCGAAGACTCCGCCGACGAGGCCACCATCCGCGGTCGAGACCTCACCGGCCGATGCGAGATGCTCTTCATCGGCAAGTACTGGCAACGCAAAGGCGGCGATATCGCCGTGGCCGCCGCCGAGGCGCTGACCGCCCGCGGGGTCCAGGTCCGGCTCCACCTGGTCGGTGTCGGCCCTGCGGACGGGACCGACCTGCCCGCGTGTGTCGAGCACCACGGGTTCATCAACAAAGCCGAACAGGCCGGCCGCGACAAGCTCCGGCGGCTGCTGACCCAGTCGCACTTTTTCATCCTGCCCACCCGCGCCGACTGCACCCCCGTCGCCATCAACGAGGCCAACGCCTACGGCCTGCCCGCGATCAGCACCACGACCGGCGGCGTGCCTACCCTCGTCCAAGACGGCCGCACCGGCATCCTCATGGACCTGACCGCCGACCTCGACGCCTGGGCCGACCGCATCGCCGAGGTCTGGGCCGACCCGGATCGGTACCTCGAGATGGCCCTGGCCGCCCGCAGGTTCTACGACCAGCGACTCAACTGGCCGGCCTGGGGACAGTCCATGTCCCACCTGCTCCAGCAGCTGCAGCAGCGCTAGACGCCGAGCACCAAACCTCAGCGAGTCCGTCGCCCCGCCGCGGGCGTCAATCGCGTCACCGCGGGCCGCGTGCAGACCCACCGGGCTCCGATCAATCCCCCGCCTCGATGCCCAGTTCCTTGACCTTCTTGTTGAGCGTGTTGCGGTTGATGCCCAGGAAGTCGGCGGTGCGGACCTTCACGCCGTCGTTGTGACGCAGCGACTCGCGGAGCAGTTGGCGTTCGACTTCTTCGATCAGCAGGCTATACACCTGGCCGTCGTACATCTGGTACTGCTTGATCGCGTGCTCGGCGAGTTTACCGGTGAGGGCTTCTATCGATTCGTCGGTCGTGTCGCCGCGGGTTTGCTGAGCGAACAGGCGGATCTGAAGCGGCAAAAGCTCCTCGGTCAGGTCCTCGCCCTGGCTGAGCACGACCGCTCGCTCGATGCAGTTTTCCAGCTCGCGGACGTTGCCCGGCCAGGGGTAGCGAAGCATCGTGTTGAGCACCTCCCGGCTGATCTTGCGAACGCTCCGCTGGTTCTCGCGGTTGTAGATATCCAGGAAGTGGTCGATCAGGCGGGGGATGTCCTCCCGGCGGGCCCGAAGCGGCGGCAGGTGGACGGTGACCACGTTCAGCCGGTAGTACAGGTCTTCGCGGAACGTGCCCTTGCGGACCTCCTCCTCCAGTTGAAGGTTGGTCGCGGCGATGACCCGCACGTCGGTCTTCATGGTGCGGTGATCACCGACGCGCTCGAACTCACGTTCCTGCAGGACGCGCAGCAGGGCGACCTGCAGCTGCGGGTCGAGCGTGCCGACCTCGTCGAGGAAGATCGTGCCGCCGTCGGCCGCCTCGAACCGCCCGACCTTGTCGCGGACCGCGCCCGTGAACGCCCCCTTCACGTGGCCAAATAGCTCGGACTCCAGCAGCTGCGGCGAGAGCGCTCCACAATTGACCCGGACGAGTGCCTTCTCCTTCCGGGGCGAGTTGTAGTGGATGGCCTTGGCGATGAGCTCCTTGCCGCAGCCGGTCTCGCCCAGCAGCAGGACGGTGGCCCGGGAACTGGCGACCTGGGCGATGATGCTCAGCACGTCGAGCATCGCCGGGCTGGACCCGATGATGTTGTCGAAGCGGTACTTGCTGCGGAGCTGGCCGGTGAGCTGCTCCCGCTCGGCGGCCCACTGATCCTTTTCCAGGCGGATGAGGTTGTGGACCCGGACGGTCTGGGCGAACAGGCCGGCGATGATCCGCAGCAGCCGGGCGTCGGCGTCGAGCTGGTCCTGGTCGACGAACGGCTTGTCCACGCCGATGGTGCCGACGAGCCGCTCGCCGTCGCTGATCGGGATGCAGATGAACGCCAGCTGATGCGTCTGCGGGTCCGGCGGCGCGGCGGCCGGGGCGTCTGACTCGGCAGCGTCTTCCTCGCCACGGACCGGTCGGCTGCGTGTGCGGTTGAGAAACGAAGGGTGCTGCGACACGTCCGGGATCACCGCGGGCTGGCCGGTCGCCAGGACCTCACCCGTGACGCCCTCGCCCACGGCATACCGCCCACGCTGCCGCTCGGCGACCGTCAGGCCCACCGACGCCACGGTCTCCAGCTGCTCGGTCGCCGGGTCCAGCAGCACCAGCGCCGCCCGCACGATCCCCAGCCGCTCGACCAGCAGCGTCATCGCCCGGCCGAACACCTCGTGCAACTCCAGACCCCCGCCGAGGATCTGGCTGATCTTCTCGAGGATGTCCAGTTCCTGGTCAGACCGCTCCATAACGGGTCATTAAACGGGTCGCACGCGCATATGACAAGCATCGAAATCAAAACGCTGCGCACAGACGGCGCAGAATATGCGAACAAAACCCGTTCAAGATTTCGCGGCGTGAAGTTCAATAGTTCTTGAACTCGTCGGGGCTTGTGGCCGTTCTCCCGATCCAGAGCCCGCTGATCCGTGGTCGGCGCGCACGGGCGAGCCGCCGGGGCCACCAGTGATGGCCCGCACCACGCCCCCCACCGCTGCCCCACCCGCCGACGCCGCCCTTGGCCCGGAGCTTCTGGACCAGCTCGTGACCGAGCACCTCCAGACCCGCCTGCCCCGGCTCCGTCGGCTCTGGCGGTATTACCGCAACCCGGCGTCGCCCACCCACCCGTCGTGGCAGGCGGGTGGTGATCCCACCGAAATGGGCAGCCCGCCCCTGGCCCAGGAGGCTGGCCTGCCCCGTCGGCTGCAGCGCAAAGCCGCGGACGGCCAGCGGGAGCGGGTCATCGAGAACGACATCGCCTGGCGGGTGCACACGCTGGTCGACTTCATGGCCGCCCGCCCGCCGGTGATCCGCAGCACGGCCGACGACCCGGGCCTCGCCTCGCGGATCGACGCCCTGCTGGACGCGGTCTTCGATCAGGCGGGCGGTGGGCGGTTCTTCCACGACCTGGTGCTGCTGGGCTCGATCTATGGCGACGTGGATGTGCTGGTCCGCCCGACGCTGGGCACCCCGCTGCCCGCGTCGCTGGTCTTGCTGCCGCCGACCCGGGCGATCCCCGTCATCGATACCCGCGACTACCGCCGGGCCCGCGGCGTGGTGATCCACACGGCATCGGCCACACAGCGCGACCGCGGCTGGCTGAGCCGGCTGCGCGGCGGCGGCGGGGAGCCGGCGGGCTGGTGCGAGGCGTGGACCGCGAGCTCGCACACGCAGTGGCACCGGGCGGGCGGCGTCGGGCGGGCCGGGGTCTGGCGGCGG
>CAZVBW010000037.1:0-38310 GCA_964625505.1 uncultured Phycisphaeraceae bacterium | reverse complement strand
AGCACGCCCCAGTGGATCGCCATGTCCATCACGATGTAGAAGATCGCCCCGATCGCGGCGATGCGGGAGAGGTCGAGGAAGATCGTGAGGATGGCCGCGAGGACGACGGTGTAGACGAGCGTGTGCTTCTGAATCCGGCCGGGCATCCCGAAGTGCCGGTGCGGGACCAGTTGCATATCGGTGAGCATGGCGAGCATGCGGGAGACGGCGAACACACTCGCGATCAGGCCCGAGACGGTGGCGACGATCGCCAGGCTGACGGTCATCCACACGCCCCAGTTCCCGAAGGCCGGGCGGGCGGCTTCGGCCAGGGCGTAGTCCTTGGCGTTGATGATCTCGTCGAGGCTCAAGCTCCCGGCCACCGCGAAGGCGACCAGGACATACACCACGATGCAAACGCCGATCGAGATCATGATCGCCCGGCCGACGTTCTTCTTGGGCTCGGTCACCTCGTCGCCGTCGTTGGTGATCGTGGTGAAACCCTTGTAGGCGAGGATGCCGATCGCGGTGGCGGTCAAGAAACCCCACACGCCTTCGACGGGCTGCTGGTCCACCTGCGTGACCGTCTCAAACGAGAAGCCCGAAGCCCACAGACCCGCGACGGCCAGCGCGGCGATCCCGAGCACCTTCACCACGGCCATGACCTTCTGCACCGAGCCGATCACGGCGTTGCCGAGGATGTTGACGACGAAGGCGACGGCGATCAGCCCGACGCCCAGGGCAGGGATCAGCCAGCCCCCGGAAGTGCCCCCGGAAGTTTGGCCCCCCGAAGCATCCGCTCCGGAGTTGGGCCCGCCGAAGAGCTGCATCGTGTAGGTGCCGAAGGTCCGGGCGACCAGGCTCTCGTTGATGACCATCGAGAAGTACATCAGCAGCGAGCAACCGGCGGTGACCACGCCTGGGCCGTAGCACTTCTGGAGGATCATGGCGATCCCGCCCGCCGAGGGGTACTTCGCGCAGACCTTGACGTAGGTGTAAGCGCTGAACCCGCAGACGATCGCGGCCGAAACGAAGGCGAGGGGGAACAAGCCCCCGGCGTGCTGGGCGAGTTGGCCGGTGAGGGCGAACAGCCCCGCGCCGATCATCACGCCGGTGCCCATTGCCACCGCGCCGAACAGGGACAGGCTGTTTTTCTGGTAGTCGTCGCCGTGGCTGTGTTCAGTCATCGGTGAATACCACGGCGGCCGCGATCGCGGCGAGTTGTTCGTAGGTCGCGTCGCCCATGACGCAGAGCCAGCGGTCGCCGTCGTTGGCCATCATCATGCGGGTGCCGTTGAGTTCGTGGCCGAAGAATGTCCGCCCGTCGATCTCGATGATCGTGCCCATCACATGCGCAAAGTTCGGGGCCTCGGCCACGACAAGGGTGGCGGTCGTGCGCTCGTCTCGGAGCAACGCCACGGCGACGAGCTCGCCGCTGACGTCGGCCAGGCAGCAGGATTGGACACGTGCATCCGCGAGGTGGGCCGGCAGCGACGGCGCGGAGGCCCGCTGCGCGGCGATCCAGTCGTTGGCCTCGGCGACCGACGCGACGGACTCCATTGGCACGCGGCCCGACACGATGTCTTCGTGCAGTTGAGCGAGTTCCACGACCGCGGCAGAAGCCTGTGGCGGCTGCGTGCCGAAGGTGAGCAACAGGATGAAAGCGACCGCCAGGAGCGCGGCAACGCCGGCGGCGGGGCTGACCCATCGGGAGAACCGATACGGTGCCCGCCCGCCTGCCCGTGATTCGTCCGCGGTTGCATCGGCATCCAAAGATTTGGCCAGCCTCTGCTGTAGTCGAGTGACATCGACTTCGCGCCGGCCGAGCTTGGCCAGGCGGCGCGCGGTCGCGGCATCGAGCGACTCGACGGTTAGGTGTCGCTTAGCATTGTCGTTGGGGTCGTTTGCTTCCATCAAGCTTCTCCGGTTCGGGCAGTGACCCAACCCCGCTGCTCAGCCAGGGGCCGTAGCGCGTCACGCAGCAGCGCCCGCGCGCGGCTCGCACGGGACTTCACCGTGCCGACCGCCACGTCGAGCACCTCGGCGGCCTCGGCCAGCGTCAGTTGCTCCACATCGACCAAAAGCAGTGTCCATCGCATCGCGTCGGGCAGGTTCATCAGAGCGTGTTCAACGGTCTCGTCATCGAAGCGGTCCAGCAAGTCATCGGGTTCGTTCCATGCCTTCGCGTCTTGGTGCTTCGGTGCCGTAGAAGCGGCTGGTTCGACCGCCAGGGCGTCCAAGGATGCTCCGGCGATCTGTCGTGACTCCCGCCGGTACAGGTCGATGTGCGTGTGACGGAGGATGGTCATCAGCCAGGCCTTCATGTTCGTGCCGGGCTGAAAGGTTTCGATCCTGCGGTAGGCACGCATCAAGGCCTCCTGCACCAGGTCCTCCGCTCGATGCTCGTCACGCGTGAGCATCGTCGCCACCCGCAGCAACATCGGCAGCAGAGGCCAAGCCTCAGCCTTGAACCGCGCCAAGGCGTCCGGTCGGCTGTCGTCCGCTGTCTCGTGCTGCATAAGTCCAACTACCTTCGAAAACGCTCACCGGAGCCGTAGAGGTTCCATCGCTTTGGCATTTCACGCAATTCTCTCAACGAATCGGTCAGGTCGTGGAACCCCGCCCCCTCGTCCGGGCGTTTCCATGGTTGAAAGGAGATGCCGCATGAAGAGCATCCTGACCGTGATTGTGCTGACGACCACCGTGGCCCTGGTGGGCTGTTCCGATGAAACGGCCCCCGGAAACCCCACCGGAAATGCCCCAGCCCCCGGAAGTCCCGACCCGAACAGCCCGGCTCAGGCCACGCCCGCCGAGGCCGAAACGCACCCAGCGGCGCGTGACGCCGATGCCTACCCGATCGACACGTGCGTGGTTTCCGGTGAGAAGCTCGGTTCGATGGGTGAGGTGATCGAGGTCACGGTGGACGGCCGGGAAGTTCGCCTGTGCTGCGCCGGCTGTGAATCCCAGCTCCGCGCCGACCCGGCCCGGTACTTCGCCATCCTCGACGCGGCAGCCGGCGGGGACGGACCCGAGCAGGCCACCGGCGTGGGACATGACCACGAAGGACACGACCACGAGGGGCATCACCATTAAAGGTTGCCTGCTGCCGAGCATCCTCGTGGCCTTGGCGGCCGGATGCACCGGCCCGGACCCGTTTGCGGACTGGACCGACCGCGGCATCGCGGACCGGGTGTCGGAATTGAGCCGGTCGCCTACCGATCAGGTGTCCGCATCGACGACCGGACGGCACGCGTCGCGGGCGGCGGACATGCCGGACCGGGCCGGGCTGGACTGGTACCTCGACAATGCCTTGCGATCCAACGCCGAGATTCGGGCTGCACGTCAGCGGGTCGAACGGCTGCGTGAGCGGGTGCCGCAAGCCATCGCGTTGCCCGACCCCACCGCAAGCATCACCTTCGGCGAGCTGGCCGAGACCGCAGCCGGCCAGGTCGACACCATCGTCGGCGTCCGGCAGTCGCTGCCGTTCCCCGGCACGCTCGATGCCCGAGGTGAGGTCGCCCGGCAGGAAGTGGTCGAAGCACTGCACGACCTTCAGGTCACGACCGACCGTGTCCGTGGTGACATCCGGCGAGCGTACTGGTCGTTCTTCGATGCCTCGTCGCAGATCACGGTGCTTGAGCAAAACCGGGCGTTGCTGACACAGATCGAGTCCGCGGTCCGTAGCCGACTCCGCGTGGGTCAAGCGAGCCAGGCGGACCTGCTGCGTATCTCGCGTCGCTTGGCATCACTTGAGAACCAGATCACCATGCTGAGACAACGCCGGGCCACCGCTTCGGCGATGCTCGCCCGCCTCGTCAGCCGGCCCGCGGCGAACCTGCCCGAACCCGCCATCGCGTCGGACATCGACTGGATCACGATCGAGCTTGATCGCACGGCCCTGGTGCGTCGCGGGATGTTTGACAGTCCGTCCGTGTTGGCCGCTCGGGCGCGGGTTGCGACCTATCGGCAAAGGCTGACGCTCGCCCGGCGGGAACGGTTGCCGGACTTCGTGGTCGGGGTGCAGTACGGGGCGGTGTCCGACTCGGGCCTGTCGCCGGTCGCCAACGGCGACGACCAGGTGGCCGGGACCCTCGGCGTGACGATCCCGCTGTGGGCCGGGAAGTACGACGCCGCCGAGCGGGAGGCGATGCGGGGGATGGGCGAAGCCCTCGCACAGGTCCGCGCTGCCCAGGATCGGGTGGCGTTCGACATCGACGAAGCCCTGGCCCGGATTGCAGCGAACCAGCAGGTGTTGCAACGGCTGCGTGAGCGGATGATGCCCGACGCCCGGCAGGTCATCGACGTGGCGCTGACCGCCTACCGGACGGGGGATGTCGATTTCCTCCAACTGCTCGACGACTGGCAGGCGTTGCTCGACGACCAGGTTGAAGAAGCACGGGTCATCGCGGACCTGTACCGGGCGCGGGCCGATCTGGAGCAGGCGCTGGGTGGCGAGGTGGCTGCGACATCGGGGGCCCGAGAGCCAGAGGTGTTAGAGCTTCATACCGCAGGAGGCGAGTGGTGACATCGAAACTCTTTCATCGTCTAAGGAGGGCAGGGCAATGGGTGTGGCGTCACGGCGGGCAGGCGCTCGTGCTTTTGCTGATCTTGCTGGCCTTCGTCATCGGCTATGGCTTGCGAGGTGGAGATCACGACAGTCCGCCGCCGACCGAATCGACTTCGGAATCCGCGTCGGCGCAGTGGTACACATGCTCGATGCACCCCGAGGTTCGGATGCCGAACCCGGATGACAAGTGCCCGATCTGCTTCATGGATCTCATCCCCGTCTCGGCGGCCGGGGAAGGCAGCAACGCCTCACTCGGTCCGCGTCAGATCGAACTCTCGCCCGCGGCACAGGCCTTGATCGACGTGCAGACCGTGCCCGTGGCCCGACGCTTCATCGAGCACGACGTCTCGATGGTCGGCCAGGTCGAGGTGGACGAAACCCGCCTGGCCTACATCACGGCCTACGTCGCCGGCCGGCTCGACCGGATGTTCGTCGACACCACCGGCATCACGGTCCGCGAGGGAGACCACCTGGCGGAAATCTACAGCCCGGACCTGCTCGTCGCCCGGCAGGAGCTGATCGAAGCGCGCCGGGCGTTGGATCGGTTGGGTCCGAGCGCCGGTGACCGGGCGCGAGAGAACGCCGACGCCGTGCGGGAGTCGGCCCGGGAGCGGCTGCGGCTGCTCGGGCTGACCGACGCACAGATCACCGCCATCGAGAACGAAGCCGCCGCCGACGGCGGGGGTGGCGGGGGTTCCGAGGGCGGAGCTTCCGGGGGCGGGGGCGGGGGTGACCACGTCACGCTCTATGCCCCGGTCGGCGGGGTCGTCATCGAGAAGCACGCCAAGCCCGGCAGCTATGTCAACGAAGGCGATCGCATCTACACCATCGCCGACCTCGCCCGGGTCTGGGTCGTCCTCGAAGCCTACGAGTCGGACCTGCCGTGGCTGAGGTACGGCCAGACGGTCCACTTCACGACCGAGGCGTTCGGCGAACAGATGTTCGAGGGTCGCGTCGCCTTGATCGACCCGTTGCTGAATCCGCGGACGCGGACGGTCCGGGTCCGCGTGAACGTCGACAACGCCGAGGGCCGTCTCCGGCCCGGCATGTTCGTTCGCGCACACGTGGCAGCAACCGTTGCTGAGGCCGGCCGGGTCATCGCGCCGGAGCTGGAGGGGATGTGGATTTCGCCGATGCACCCGGAGGTGGTCCGCGACGAGCCCGGTGACTGCCCGGTGTGCGGGATGGACCTCGTGCGAGCGGAAGAACTCGGCTATTCCGTGGTGAATGCTGAAGACGCCGACCCTCCGCTGATCGTGCCAGACACCGCGGTGTTGCGGACCGGACAGCGGGCGGTGGTCTACGTCCGCACCGACGATGAAACGTTCGAGGGGCGAGAGATCGAGCTGGGCCCGCGTGGCGACGGCTTCTTCGTGGTGCGGTCCGGCCTGACCGAAGGCGAGCAGGTCGTCACCCGCGGCAACTTCCAGATCGACAGCGCCCTGCAGATTCAAGCCAAACCGAGCATGATGAACCCCCCCGGAAACGCCCCCGGAAGTGACCCCGGCGATCGGCCCACGTCGGCGGCAACCGAACCCGCGTCCCAGCCTGCCCCACGCGTCCACCTGCACGGCGACGCCGCTTCGCCGGTGCGAAACCTCGTCGATGCCTACCTCCGACTTTCACAGGCCCTCGCGGAGGATGAGGCGGGAGACGCGGCGACGGCGGCGGACGGATTAGCCGAGGCATTACGCGAGGTGGAGGATGCCGAGCTGCCGGCAGCCGTGGACGAGGTCTGGGCGAGACAGGTTGAGCCGCTGCAAGAAGGCATGGGTCAACTGGTCGATGCAGACGATCTCGAAGCCGTGCGGGTCGGCTTCGAGCCCGTCTCGATTGCGATGCTGGCTTTGGCCCGGGCCGTTCACATCGAAGGCGTCGGCCCGCTCTACCGCGCCCATTGCCCGATGGCCTTTGACTTTCGCGGCGCTTCGTGGCTGACCCGCGAGCGGGCGATTCTCAACCCCTACTTCGGCGAAAGCATGCTCCGCTGCGGGACCATCGAAGAGACGCTGTCCATCGACGAGCCGGGTGGGCACGACCATGAGTGAAAGCCCCCCACGGCATTCGCGGACGCTGCTCGACCGTGTCCTCCGCTTCTGCCTCGAACAGAAGCTGGTCGTACTTCTGCTGGCCGCGATGGTGATCGGCTGGGGGCTGATGGTCGCACCTTTCGACTGGAATGTCGCGGGCCTGCCTCGGGAGCCCGTTCCCGTCGATGCGATCCCGGACCTCGGCGAGAACCAGCAGATCGTCTTCACCGAGTGGATGGGCCGAAGCCCGCAGGACATCGAGGACCAGGTCACCTACCCGCTGACCGTCGCGTTGCAGGGCATGCCCGGTGTCAAGAGCATCCGCAGTTTCTCCTACTTCGGCTTCTCGTCGATCTACGTCATCTTCGAGGACGATGTCGATTTCTACTGGTCGCGTAGCCGAATCCTGGAGAAGCTCGCCAGCCTTCCCTCGGGCACCTTGCCCCCGGACGTGCAACCGGCGCTCGGGCCGGACGCGACGGCGCTCGGGCAGGTGTTCTGGTACACGCTCGAAGGCCGCGACCCGGACGGCCAGCCGGTGGGCGGGTGGGACCTGGACGAGTTGCGTGCGGTGCAGGACTTCCAGGTCCGCTACGCGTTAGCGGGATCACCGGGCGTCGCCGAGGTCGCGTCGGCCGGGGGGTTCGTCCGCGAGTACCAGATCGACGTCGATCCCGACGCGATGCGGGCGGCGGGGGTCACGCTGGGACAGGTCTACGAATCGGTCCGGCAGTCCAACCTCGACGTGTCGGCGGGCACCCTCGAAGAGAACCGCGTCGAGTATCTCATCCGTGGCCTGGGCTTCGTCGAGAGCGTCGATGACCTGCGGCGGGTGGTCGTCGCCGAGCGTGACAACACCCCGATCACGATCCAGCAGGTCGCCGAGGTCTCATTGGGTCCCGCACCGCGACGCGGCGCACTCGACCGCGGCGGGGCCGAGGCGGTCGGCGGCGTCGTCACCGCCCGCTACGGCGTCAACCCGCTGGAAGTGATCCTCGGCGTCCACGATGCCGTCGAAGAACTCGCCCCCGGCCTGCCCCGGAAGACGGTCATCGCCTGGTCACGCGTGAGCCGAGACGAACTGACCGAGTTCGCCGAGCGCGAGGGGATCGACGCCTTCACCGACGACGCCGGCTTTCAACTCAACCACGACGCCTGGCTCGCCTGGCTGGACGCCCACCCGCGCGAAACATGGCCCGAATGGATCACGACCAGCCAGGTCACCGTCGTGCCGTTCTACGACCGCAGCGGCCTGATCTACGAAACGCTCGACACGCTCAACGACGCCCTGATCCAGCAGGTGCTGGTCACCGTCATCGTGGTGCTGGTCATGGTGCTTCACCTGCGCAGCAGCCTGCTGATTAGCCTGATGCTGCCGCTGACGATCCTGATCACGTTCGTGGCGATGAAGCTGTTCGCCGTGGACGCCAACGTCGTCGCCTTGGCCGGGATCGCGATCGCCATCGGCACCGTGGTCGACGTCAGCATCGTGCTGACTGAAAACGTGCTCGAACACCTCGACCGCGCCGCCCCGGAAGAGCCGCGGATCGACGTGGTGTTCCGGGCGTGCCGGGAGGTCGGCGGTGCCGTGCTGACCGCGGTGCTGACGACGGTGGTCGGCTTCCTGCCGGTGTTCACGATGATCGGCGCGGAGGGCAAGCTGTTCCGGCCGCTGGCGTTCACCAAGACGTTTGCCCTGGTCGCGTCGATCCTGGTGGCGCTGACGCTGCTGCCCCCGCTGGCGCACCTGCTGATCGCTCGGCGATCGCGGTGGCGCTTCCGCATGTCGCCGCGAGTCACGCACTGGGGCCGGGTCGTGGTGAGCCTCGCCGCGGCCGTGCTCGTCGCCGGGTTCTTAGCGGATCAATGGCAACCGCTCGGCCAAGGCCGATCCTTCGCCGCCAACTTCGGTTTCGTCGTGCTCGTGGTCGGCGGCCTGCTGCTCGCCTTCCGCCTCTTCCAACTCGCCTACGCCCCGATCCTCCGCTGGGCGCTCGCGCACAAGCTGCTGTTCCTCGCGATGCCGGCGACAGTCGTCGTATTCGGGCTCAGCGTCTGGCTCGGCTTTAGCAGCCTGTTCGGCTGGATGCCCGATCCGGTCAAACGCACCGCTTTGTGGCAGGACGCCCACGCCGCCTTCCCCGGCCTCGGCTCGGAGTTCATGCCCGCCCTGGACGAGGGCTCGTTCCTCTACATGCCCAGCACGATGCCGCACGCCTCGATCGGGCAATCCGTCGACGTGCTCCGCCAACTCGACGCCGCCATCGCCGCGATCCCCGAGGTCGATCAGGTCGTCGGCAAGGTCGGCCGGGCCGAGTCACCACTGGACCCCGCCCCGATCTCCATGATCGAAACGGTCATCCACTACCTCCCCGAGTACCGCACCACCGGCGACGGCCAGCGCGTCCGGCAGTGGCGGGACCACATCCAGAGTCCCGACGACATCTGGGCCGAGATCCAGGCCGCCGCCCAACTCCCGGGCGTCACCAGCGCCCCGAAATTGCAGCCGATTGAGACCCGCCTGGTCATGCTGCAGACCGGCATGCGGGCCCCGATGGGCATCAAGGTCCGCGGGCCCGACCTGCAAACCATCGAGTCGTTCGGCTTCGAGCTCGAACGCATCCTCCGCAACACCCCCGGCGTCAATCCGGACACCGTCAACGCCGACCGCATCGTCGGCACGCCCTACCTGGAGATCGACATCGACCGCGACGCCATCGCCCGCTACGGCCTGAATGTCGCCGACGTGCAGCGGACTATTGAGGTCGCCATCGGCGGCCGGGCCGTTACGACCACCGTCGAGGGCCGGGAGCGGTTCGCGGTTCGTGTCCGCTACCTGCGTGAGCTGCGAGACTCCATCGACACGTTCGGCGAGGTCCTCGTCAGCTCGGCTGATTCTGCTTCCGGGGGTGGTGAGCAGCAAGTCCCGCTGACGGATGTCGCCGAGGTCCGTTACGAGCGTGGCCCCCGCATGATCAAGAGCGAAGACACCTTCCTCGTCGGCTACGTGACCTTCGGCCCTACCCCCGGAAGTGCCGAGGTCGAAGTCATCGACGCCGTCCGCAGCCGTATCGACCAAGCGATCGCCGACGGCTCGCTGACCTTGCCGCGCGGCGTCAGCTACCGCTTCGCCGGCAGCTTTGAGAATCAGGTCCGCGCCGCCAAGACGCTGATGGTGGTGCTGCCGCTGTCGCTGGCGATCATTTTCCTGATCCTGTACCTGCAATTCCGCCGGGTCTCGACGACGCTGATGATCTTCTCGGGCATCGCCGTCGCCTGGGCCGGCGGGTTCCTGTTGATCTGGTGCTACAACCAGCCGGGGTTCCTCGACGTCACCCTCTTCGGCGAAAACCTCCGCGACGTGTTCCGCGTCCGACCGATCAACCTGAGCGTCGCCGTCTGGGTCGGTTTCCTCGCGCTGTTCGGCATCGCCACCGACGACGGCGTCGTCATCGCCACCTACCTCAAGCAACGCTTCGCCGAGGTCGAGCCCACGACCCGCGACGCCATCCGGCAAGCCACCCTCGACGCCGGCCTCCGCCGCGTCCGGCCCTGCCTGATGACCACCGCCACGACGATCCTCGCGCTGCTGCCGGTCCTCACCGCCACCGGCCGCGGCTCGGACATCATGCTCCCCATGGCCCTCCCCAGCGTCGGCGGCATGCTCATTGCCTTATTGACGATGTTCGTTGTCCCGGTGCTGTATTGCACTGCGGCCGAAGCTCGCGCGCTTCGACGATAAGCGTGTTCGGTTTCCACAGTTGCCGCGGTTCGGAAACACAGGTACGCTCCTTGCTGGTGACTCAGAAGACCTGCGACATGCTGCGGACTTGGCTCGTGACGTTTCTCGTCATGGGCTTGATGATCCCTGGCGTGGGCGGGGTGATATGTGTGGCTGACGATGGGCATGTGGCGTATGAGATGCCGCACCCGGGTCAGCATTGCGAGGGGACGCCGGCTCCGACGCAAGATGAGGCTGCCTACAGCGTGTCCGATCACGGGGAGGAGGCGGGTTCGTGTGTGGACCTGGCGCTTCCGCCGACGTTCTCCGTTCGCGGACACGATGAGTCCCGGAGGGCGGATTCAGTCTTGCCTTGTGCCGGTCTGCCGAGCTACCCGCTTGCTTCTGCAAGGACGATGATGGGTGAACGTCCATCCGGGGGCTGGGCCGAGCTTTCAACGGTTCATGCGAGTCAACGTGCTGAACTTCTCTGCAGCACGGTTCTGCTGATTTAGACAGCCCGCAACTTTGCGTGTGTGCCTCGTGCGCTTCTGCGCGAGATAGTTGTCTGTCATTACATCAACGTTAGGAGCTTCGCATGTGCCGATGGCTCGGCTGCGCCGCTGTGGCGGCGGGCCTGACCTTGTGGGGTTGCGCTCCGCACCCTTTGTCTGACTCATCGTGGGTCCCTCCGCTGCCGCTCGGCAATGGACTGGACGTGACGCAGCCTTCACTGCAGGCTGGGGACGAAGCGGAGGTGGCGGTGGAAGTGCCGAGGCCTGCGGGTGAGATCGCGCTGCGTGACGCGTTGGCGGCGGCGCTGCTGGGGAACCCGGAGCTGATGCGGTTCGGCTACGACGTGCGGGCGGCCGAGGCGCGGGTCGTTCAAGCGGGGCTGTGGGCCAACCCGGAGCTGGAATTGGAGCTTGACGAGTTCGGCGGTACCGGGGAGTTGGAAGGTGTCGATGCGGCGGAGGTCACGATTGCGCTGAGCCAAGCGTTTCCGCTCGGTGGGGACATCGAGCGGCGGCAGCGGTTGGCCCGGCTGCAGGGGAGGCTCGCGGGGTGGGACTACGAGGCGGCGCGGATCGCGCTGCTGGCGGAGGTCACCGGGCGGTACGCCCAAGTGCTGGCGGCGCAGCGGCAGGTCCAACTGGCACAGGAGTCGCTCACGTTGGCCGAGCAGGTGGCCGAGTCGATCGGGCGTCGGGTGGAGGCGGGCGACGCGCCGGAGGTGGAGCAGTCTCGCGCGGCGGTGCCCGCGGCGACGGCGAGCATCGCGCTGGCCCGGGCCCAGCGAAACCTCGACACCGCCCGGGTCCGGCTGTCGCTGACGTGGGGGCAATCGACGCCGACGTTTGATCGAGCGGCCGGCGATCTTGAACAGGTCGATGCGGTGCCGACACTCGCCGCCTTAGCCGAGCACATCGGCCAGAACCCGGACATTGCCCGGTGGACCGTCGAGGTCGCCAGCCGGCAGGCTGAGGCGGAACTGGCCCGCGCCGAGGCGGTGCCGGACCTGACCGCCACGCTGGGCTACAAGTGGTTCAACGAGAGCGACGAGAGCGCCATGGTGGCCGGCGTCTCGATCCCGCTGCCGGTGTTCGACCGCAGGCAGGGCGACATCCTCGCGGCCAGGTTCGGCGTTGCGGCCGCTCGTCATTCGCAACGTGCGGTGCAACTTCGGATCGAGGCGGCGTTGGCGACGGCTTACGCCCGGCTCGCCAACGCCCACGACGAGGCGATCGCGTTGCGTGACATCGCCATCCCTCCTGCCACCCAAGCCTACCGCGACATCCGCCGAGCATTCGACCAAGGCAACCTCGGCTACCTCGACGTACTCGACGCCGAGCGGACGCTCATCGACCTGCGACAGCAACACCTCGATGCCTTGGCGGCATACCACGCGGCCATCGCGGAGATCGAGGGATTGATCGGCCAACCGCTGAGCGCCGTCGAAAGTGCCGAACCACCGGCCGCCACTTCTTCTGCCACGCAACCCCATCCGCCAGGAACCCAGCCATGACACCGCGAATTTTATTACTCCTCGTCATCGCCGCCACGCTCGGCGTGGTCGGTATCAGTCTTCGTCCCGGATCGCCATCGGCGCTGGCCGAAACACAAGCGCCGCTGAGTGCGACGCAAGGGGATCATGATCACGACGCCCATGCCCGTGAAGATGCCGAGCATGATCAGGGTCAGCACGGCGACGGGGAAGATGACGCCCGCGACCACGATATGCACGACCATGCAGAGGATGAGCACGCCGGGCATGACCACGGCCACGCTGACCATGAAGGCCATGAGGGCCATGGCGGGCACGAGGGTGATGGCGATGGTGGGCACGCTGGCCCTGGCCACGAGGACCATGACGACCACGATAGTCACGAAGGTCACGCTGAACATGACAATCACGACGACCACGCCGGCCACGGTCACGAGGAAGAGACCGAGCTTCGACTCTCGCCCGAGGTCATGGCCGAGTTCGGCATCGTGGTGCAGCCAGTCGGGCGCGGCACGCTGGATCAGTCGACCCGGCTGACCGGGGAAGTGGCCTTCAACGCCGACCGCATCGCCCACGTCTCTCCGAGCGTGCCGGGGATCGTGCAGAGCGTGAGCCAGAGCGTCGGTGATGCCGTCGAAGCCGGCGATGTGATGGCGGTGCTCAGCAGCCGGGAACTGGCGTCGGCCCGCAGCGACTACCTCGCGGCGTCGGCCCGGCTCGCGCTGGCCGAGGAATCCCTGGGCCGAGACGAGCGGCTGCTGGCCGACCGGATCGGCACCGAGCGGCAGGTGCTCGAAGCCAGGCAGGCGGTGCGGGAGACCCGGATCGCGGTCAACCTCGCCGAGCAGAACCTCCATGCGCTGGGCCAGGACCACGACGACATCGAGGGCCTCGCCGACGCGGAGGACACCGGCCTGTCCACCTACGAACTCAAGGCCCCGCTGACGGGCGTCGTGATCGCACGGGAGCTGACCCGCGGCGAGGTGGTCAGCGACGAGCCGGCCGAGACGCCGTTCGTCGTAGCCGACCTGTCGAGCGTGTGGGTCAACCTCGCCGTCTACCAGCGGGACCTCGCAGCGGTCCGGCGGGGCACGACGGTCCGCATCGCCTTCGGTCCCGGCATCCCGGACGCCACCGGCACCATCGCGTTCATCAGCCCGTCGCTCGACGAACACACCCGCACCGCGACGGCCCGGGTCGTGCTGGACAACCCTGAGGGCGTTTGGCGTCCTGGCATGTTCGTCACGGCCCAAGCCACGACCGCCTCGACCCGAGCCGGCCTTGTTCTTCCACGCTCAGCGATCCAAAAACTGGACGGGCAAACGATCGTGTTCGTGCAGCACGACGGCGTCTTCGAGCCCCGGCCGGTCGAGATCGGTCGCCAAACCGAGGCTTTCTTCGAAATCCTTTCCGGCCTTGAGCCGGGCGAACGGGTCGTGACCCAGAACGGTTTCGCGCTCAAAGCCGAACTCAACCGCGAAGCGCTGGAGCACGCCGGCCACGCCCACTGACCCACCTCGGATAACCCCCGGAAGTCCCCGGGATTCAAGCCTTCGCAAGTCGTCCCCGCCGCCGCTGATCCTCACCGAGCCACTCCATGATCAACCGCATCATCCACTACTCGCTGCACAACCGACTGCTCATCGCGGTGCTCGCGCTGCTGGTAGTCGCCGCCGGCTGGTGGAGCTACACCCGCCTGCCGGTGGACGCCTTCCCGGACGTGTCGCCCAACCTCGTGCAGGTGTTCACCGTCACCGAAGGCCTCGCCCCCGAAGAGGTCGAGGCCTTCGTGACCTACCCCGTCGAGACCGCGATGCTCGGACTCCCGGGGGTCGAGCAGATTCGCAGCGTCTCGAACTTCGGTTTGTCGGTCGTCAACGTCTACTTCGATGAAGGCACCGACATCTACTTCTCCCGCCGCCTGGTCAACGAACGGCTGCAGGAAGCGCGGGAGCAGATTCCCGAGGGCTTCGGCGAGCCGGAACTCGGGCCGATCTCGACGGGGATGGGGCTCGTGCTCTTCTATTACCTCGAAGATACGACCGGCGAATACTCGCTCGAAGAACTCCGCACGACGCACGACTGGGTCGTCGCCCGCAACCTCCGCCGGGTCCCCGGGGTCACCGAGGTCCTGGGCATCGGCGGGTTCGAGCGTCAGTACCACGCGGTCATCGACCCCGATGCGTTGCTCCGCTTCGACCTCACGATCCACGACGTGATCGAGCGGGTCGAGGCCAACAACCTGAACGTGGGCGCTCAGTTCATCGAGGAGAACAGCGAAGAGCTGGTCGTCCGTTCGGTCGGGCTGGCGCAGAACATGGACGACCTTCGGCGGATCGTCGTCAAGACCGAGGACGGCCGACCGGTCTACCTCGACGACGTGGCCGACCTGCAGATCGGCGGGGCCGTCCGCCGCGGCCTGCAGACCCGCAACGGCGAGGGCGAGGTCATCGCCGGGATGGTGGTCAAGCTCTACGGCACCAACGCCTCCACGGTGATCGAACGGGTCGAAGCCGAAATCGAGGAGATCAATGGCATCCTGCCCGCGGGCTTGAGGCTCCAGCCGTATTACCAGCAGAAGGACATCGTCGAGGCGTCGGTTTCCACGGTCACGCGGGCGCTGGTCACCGGCGTCGTGCTGGTCGCGTTGGTGCTACTGATCTTCATGGGCGGGTTCCGGGCGAGCGTGGTGGTCGCGGCGGCGATCCCGTTCTCCGTCTTGTTCGCGGTGATCGCCATGTACGGCTTCGATCTCTCGGCCAACCTGATGTCGCTCGGCGGACTGGCGATTGCCATCGGCATGATGGTCGATGGCACCATCGTCATGGTCGAGAACATTGACCGTCACCTGACGGAAGCGAATCCGGACGAGGCGAAAGCCTCGGTCGTCGCACGCGCCTGTATGGAAGTCGGTCGGCCCATCGTCTTCGCGATCGCGATCATCATTATCGTCTTCCTGCCGTTGTTCACGCTCCAGGGCGTGGAGGGCAAGACGTTTCGGCCCCTGGCGTACACGGTCGCGCTGGCGATGCTCGGTTCCCTCGTCTTCGCGTTGCTGGTGGCCCCGATGCTCGGCGGGCTGCTGATGCGGGGGCCGAAGGCAAAAGGCAAGCCGGCGTGGTGGCGACGGCTGGCAAGCCGGCTGCCGAAGGTGGGCCACCGGTTCGCGGGTTCGGACTCACCTGACAGTCGTGCCGACGGTCACCAGCCATCCGAGCCGCTCATCGTTCGGTTGCTGCTGCTTCCGTACCGACCACTCGTCCGCTTCTTCGTCCACCAGCGCTGGGTGGCGGTGCTGTTGGCGGTTGTGCTTCTGGCGGCGGGGGCTTTCGTCTTTCCCCGTCTGGGCTCGGAGTTCACGCCCCGGCTCAACGAGGGCACCATCGTCGTCCGCCTCACCATGGCCCCGTCGATCTCGCTCGAAGAGAGCCGGCGGAATACGCTGATCGTCGAGCGGCGGCTGCTCGAAATTCCCGAGGTCGTCGAGGTCACCAGCCGTGTCGGCCGGGGTGAGGTCGGGGCCCACGCCGACCCGATCAACTCCGCCGAGATGTATGTCATCCTCAAGCCGAGGGACCAGTGGCGCCAGCCGCACGACCAGGCGTTTATCGAAGCCCGCATCCGCGAGCGGGTGGCCGACCTGCCGGGGATCATGGCCAACCTGACCCAGCCGATCGAGCTGACCGTCGATGAACTGCTCGAAGGCGTCGAGGCGGAACTGGCTATCAAGCTCTTCGGCGACGACCTGGACGCGCTTAGCGAACAGGCGGCCGAGATCGCGGCAACGCTCCGAGAGGTCGAGGGCAGTGCCGACGTCCAGGTCGATCAGGTCACCGGCACGCCTCAGCTTCTCATCCGACCCGACTTCGAGGCGATCGCCCGCCACGGCATGAACCTCGCCGATGTGCAGCACACCATCCGCGCCGCAGTCGGCGGCCAAGAGGCGGGGCAGGTGTTCGAGGGCGTCCGCCGGTTCGACATCCTCGTTCGCTACGCCCCCGACGCGCGGGAAACCCGCCAAGCGATCGGCGACATTCTGGTCGAGTCACCTTCAGGTGTACGCGTCCATCTGGACGAGCTGACCGACATCCGCCGCATTACCGGCCCCCGGCAGATCACCCGCGAAGACACCCAGCGGTTCATCACGATCCAGACCAACGTCGTCGGCCGAGACGTCGGCTCGTTCGTCGAAGATGCCCAGGCCGCGATCACCGAGGAGGTCGAACTGCCCACGGGCTACTTCACCACCTGGGGCGGGTCGTACCGGCTGCAGCAGGAAGCGAACAAGCGGCTGGCCCTCGTCGTGCCGGTGACGCTCCTGGTCATCGGCCTGCTGCTCTACAGCAGCTTCGGCTCGGTCAAGAACACTCTGCTGATTCTGCTCAACATCCCGCTCGCGATGGTCGGCGGCATCGTCGCCCTCTGGCTCGCCGACGAGAACCTCTCCGTCCCCGCGTCGGTCGGCTTCATCGCACTCTTCGGCATCGCGCTGGAGAACGGCATGGTGCTCGTGACGTACCTCAATCAACTGAGCGAAGAAGGCAAACCGATCGAAGAGGCCTCCGTCGAGGGCGCGTCCTTGCGTGTCCGACCCGTGCTCATGACCGCAGTCACCACCGCGCTCGGCCTGGTCCCCCTCCTGCTCGCCACCGGCACCGGCAGCGAAGTCCAGCGTCCCCTCGCGACTGTCGTCATCGGCGGCCTGATCACCTCGACCGTCCTGACCCTCCTCGTCCTGCCGGCCCTCTACAAGTGGTTCGCCCAAGTGCCGACCACCGAAATCGAACGGAGCAAGGCATGATCGAGACGTCTGAGAGTGTCCACATGATGGCGTCAGCGGAGCGTATCTGGGATCTGATCTCCGACTTCGAAGGCGTCTGGGAGAACTCCAATCCGGCCCACTGCGGGACGCGGGTGCTCTCGGAGCCGAAGCGGCCCATCCGAGACGGTTTGCGCTGGTGGCAGCGGGAGAAGGTCGGACCCGTCACCGGCGAGTTCATCGCAACCGTCCACGATGTCGTTCCCGATCAACGGTTTCGCTGGACAGCCGAGGCGACCTACCGGCTGCTTGGGTTGCCCGTGAAGATCGCCGAAGGCGGCGAGTTCCTCATCGAACCTCAAACTGCGGGCTGCCGCGTGTCGCACCGCGTTTGGGGCCAACTGCCCGGTGGGCGCTTCGGGCGGTGCCTGGAATGGATTCTGGTTCATCTTTTCCGTCAACGCGAGGCCGTAGCACACCACACGCAGGTGGAACTCGAATATTTCAAGCATCGGCTGGAGCGGAAGAATGACATGCCGCCTGAATGAACCATGAGCAAGCATCATCATCACCATGACACCGCAAACGCCAGCGACGGCAAACTCGTCGCCGCCGTCGCGGTCAACGTACTGCTCACCGCGGCCCAAGTCGTCGGCGGGATCGCCTCGGGTTCGCTCTCGCTGATCGCCGACGCGCTGCACAACCTCAACGACGCCGCCTCGATCGGCATCGCCTTGATTGCCCGCCGCATCGCCAGAAAACCCGCCGACAAAGTCCGGACCTTCGGCTACCGCAAGGCCGAGCTGATCGGCGCGCTCATCAACCTGACGACCCTGATCATCGTCGGCCTCTACCTCATCTACGAAGCGATCTGGCGATTCTTCGACCCGCAGCCGATTGCCGGGTGGATCGTCGTCATCGTCGCCGGGATCGCCTTGGTCGTCGATATCGTCACGGCCGCGCTCACTTACGCGATGAGCAAGGACAATCTCAACATCAAGGCCGCCTTCGTTCACAACGTCTCCGACGCACTCGCTTCGGTCGGCGTTATCATCGCCGGCACGCTGATCCTGCTCTTTGGCTGGAACTGGGCGGACCTCGTCGCCACGCTGGCGATCTCCGCCTACATCCTCTGGCAGGGCTTCACCATGATGCGATCCACCATCCGCATCCTCATGGACAGCGTGCCCGAAGGCATCGACCTCGACGAGGTCGTCACCGCGATGATTGCCGTCCCCGGCGTCGAAGACGTCCACCACGTCCACATCTGGAATCTCGACGAGCACCATGTTGCCCTGCAGGCTCATGTAGTTTCGATTGATTTCGACAGTGGTGCGATCTACAAGATGAAGCAAGAAATGAGACAAGTCCTGCAGCAACGGTTCGATATCGGGCACTCGACCCTAGAGGTCGAATACGACCGCAATGCGAGGGATGGTGAGTGTGTCGTGACTCGCACCACAGATTAGCTCCAGGCAGTGACTGCTATCATTCGTCAGCATCTTCTGAATCGTCTGCCTGCATCCCGGTTATAGCGGTTTTGATTTTCCTCAAGTGATTGAGACAATCCCAAACCTCGGCCTTCGTAGGCAGCAGTTGTTCGCTCATGCGGGGAATGTCGCGAGCGCACTTGCGGAGTAGTCCACAAGCTGCAGGTAGAAGATGCCTATTCGAAGACACCTTCCTGCGTCCTGTTGTGTAGCATTGCGGAATGTCTCGCCAATCATCGAAGTTCTGTGATGGGTAGACTCGGCATAGCTGGCTGTAAGTTGCTTCAACTTCTATTGAGATTTCAGGTAACGCCACTACCTCTTGGCCATTCAGTTGATCCAAACCTGCGAGCCGGGCTTCAATGGCACCCCTGGCGCGGCAGATCCTCGACGTGATCTTTCCGAAATGGGTGGTGTCGTACACCGCGGTGTCCGATCGACGGACGCTGCGTCCCAGCCTTGCCTGCGTAATCGCGTACCGCTGGCGGGCCGGGGATCGCGAAGCCACGAAGGCGAGGTCTTCGTCTGTGGGGGATAGGTATTCGCTCATCATCTCTTGGCGGACACGCTGATCGACGCCAGACGCCACGGTGTCGAGGGCGAACGCGAACTTGGCGTCACCCCTGATCTGTGATGCCGACAACTGGAAGAACTCCGCAAGCTCATCGGCGATCCGCCAACCGCGGTCCCACTTCGATAAGGCCGGCATCGCCGGCGGGTCTCGTCGGGGGTTCACGGCAGGTCGATGGTTACGGCATTTCGCGTCCAGCGTGTGCAGGTAGACCTTGCCTCGGCCGTAGCGAGTGGCGGGCGCGTCGAGCGACAATTCGGCCATCTCTGCCACCCCGTACCGTTCGTCGAGCCAGTCAAACAGGTACCGCACCTGTGCGATGCCGTCGTCGGTCTCCCGCTTGATTCGATTGAACTCGGCGTGGACGCCGCAGAGGCGGCTCTCTTGGTAGGTCTCGGACCGGCCGCGTCGGCCGGGTCGGTCGCCGTCGTCCACGGCATCGACGAGGTTCGCGAGATCACCAACCGGGTGTCGGTGAGCCAGAAGGAACTCCCAGACCATCCGGGTGGCGGAGGTGGATCGCGGGTCGGAGATAGCGGGCCGGCTGTGATCGAAACGGAGTTGGGTCGGGGCGTAGACCCGCCCGACATCGACGATCGCGTCAACGGTGTCGGGGATCCGCGTGTTGAGTCCGAGCAGGCGTACTGCGCAAGGGCTGTCGGAGAAGAGGTGCCGCCGTACCAGCCAGGCTGATACGGCGGCGTCGGCATCCGGCCGGCGGTGCGTCGCGATGATCTTCACGGCATTTCATCCCACGTTCGGCCATCAAGCAGGCGACCGCCCTTGGCGGTGCCGCCGTTGATCTTGGCGGTCACGTCGTTGGCGTCGGGGTTGTTGGCGATCTTGCCCCACTGCTTGAAGAAGAAGGGGACGTCGCGGCTGATGCAACGGTCACGGATCGACCGCACCCAGGCCGCCTCCATCGGGCGGGCCCCGGAACCCGACTCGCCGCCGACGATGACCCAGTCGATCCCGTCGAGGGGCAGGTCGGGGATCGGACCGAGCAACGGCTCGATCGACAGGAACTTGACCCGGGCGTCGGTCTTGAGCAACTGGCTGATCCGCGGGACGTATCGGCTCGTCTCGATGCTCGTGCCCATCTGGATGTTGTCCGTCCATGTGAGACGGTCCGACAGCTTGGCCGCACGGTGCGGGCGTTTGGTCAGCACTTGAAAGGTGTGCCGCGGGCAGTCCTTCATCACCTTGAAAACACTCGTGATGAAGTCGTTGGGGACGTCCCGGTGGAACAGATCACTCATGCTGTTGACGAAGACGAGACTGGATTTGGTCCAGCGGTAGGGGTCATCGAGTCGGTCGGAGAGCAGGTTGATGTGGCCGGTCCATTGGCCGTCTTCGACGACGGGCAGGTAGTGGCCGTGGCCTTTGGGGTCTTCGTTGCGGGCGAGGCGTGCTGTGGCCATGCCCGCTTGCCGGGCGGACATCCGCTCGGCGTAGCAGTGCTCGCACCCCGGGCCGACCTTGGTGCAGCCCAGAACGGGGTTCCACGTTTTTTGGGTCCATTCGATTGCTGAAGTGTCTGACATCATGATTCCTTGAGGGGTGGCCAAGCCGGCCACCGAGGCGCACGTCGGTGCGAACATGCCAAACCGCAAGTTTGCACGACGTGCCGGGGCCGCTAGAAGCGGCCCTGTCCCTCAAACTCGCGCTTGCGGCGATAGAGGGTGTCGATCGACTTGCCGGTCCGCTCCTGCCAGATGCGGACGCGGGTGGGCATGCCGTCGAGGATGATCTTGTGTTGCCGGCGGCTTTGAAGAAGCTTGCACAAGCCGGGCGCGGTCATCCGACTGTTGTGCGGTGCGGCGGGCTTGGTAGCCACGTTGAGCGTCTCCATGGCTGTGTGGGTATGTTCGATACCGAGCAAGTCGGAGAAATAGCCCCCCGGGCTGGTAGCCGACGGCGACGCCTAGGTCCTACCGACATTCAGCAGCTCCCCGTGACGGCGGCGGCGAGCCAGACGAAGGCGGCGAAGTTGGTGGCCTTCTTCTCGTAGCGGGTGGCGACGCGGCGGCAGTTTTTGATCCGGCCAAAGAACCGCTCGATGACGTTGCGGTGCTTGTACCGCTGGCGGTTGTATCGCTTCTTGTGTTTGCGTGTGGGGTTGGGCTTGATGCACGCCCTGGCCTTGCTCCGCCGGATGTCCCGGCGGATTGCGTCGCTGTCGTAGGCCGCGTCGGCCAGCACGTGCTTTGGGCGAAGGCCCACCAGCAGGGCCGGGGCTTGCGGGGCGTCGCCCCGCTGGCCGGCGGTGATGACCAGACGCCGCAGCCGGCCGTGGCCGTCCACCGCCGCGTGCGCCTTGCTGGTCAAGCCCCCGCGGCTGCGGCCCACGGCGCGGCGGGCGTCGGCGTCATCTTTTTTTCCCCGGCCAGCCGCCGGCCCGTCGCCGCGGTCGGGTGGGCCTTGATCGTAGTTGAGTCCAACTGCAGCTCTTCCGGGGCGTCGAGGTCCTGGTCCGCGTCGGCGTCGGCATCCTTAAGCACGCCCGCGTCGATCAGCACCCGGGCCACCCGCTCCCAGGCGCCCGAAGCGCACCAGCGGTCGTAGCGTCGCCACACGCTGCCGGGCTTGCCGAACCGCTCGGGCAGGTCCGCCCATGGGATGCCGGTGTTCAGTACATAGAGCACCGCGTTGAGAAACAGCCGGTTGTCCGCCGCGGTGCGGCCCGGGTCGCCGGCCTTGCCCGGCAGGTGCTCGCGGATTAGATCCCACTGCTCGTCCTTGAGCTCGTGACGTCGTCGCATGATGGCCCTCCTTGGCCAGAAAAGCCGCAGTTTATCCGCAGGGTTGAATGTCGGTAGGACCTAGGGCACGGTTTTTCAGCAGGCTCTTGTGCTCGAAGTAGTCTTCGAGCTGGTCTCGGTCTTGCGGACTCAGCATCTCAGATGAGTGTTGCGTTTGCTCATCGACATTGGGGTGGAAGGGGAGTTGTGTCATCTATGGCTTGAGGCTCAGCTCGTGAAACGGGCGGTGCTTCATCGGGACGTCGGCACGCGACCCGCAGCAATGTGGGCGGGGCAAGATGCCCCGCCCACATTGCGGTGTCTAGATCCCCGAGGGGATGTGCTGTTTGGCCGATTGCCAAACCTCGACGGCTACGCGGCAGAAAGCGCGGTAGAACGCGGGATAGCGGGCGGCTTCAACCGTACCCATAGGGGAGAAGTACAGAATCTCATCCCAGAGGGCTTCGGCCTCATCACGATCAACTTTATGCCCCAAGATTGCGTAAGCGATCCTATGTGCAACGCTCGGATCGCTGTCGGTCTCGATGAACATAAAATTCGCTTCGCGGCCGCGAGCCATGATGCGCTCGAGATTCACGAGTTGCTCGGCGGAGGCAGTGTCTGATGCCCAGGTTTCACCGACCTGGCGACCGAGTTCGGATGCTTCGTATAGAAGATCCTGATACGACTCTTTAAGCCGCTCAATAACGAAATCTGGCAGATCCAAAAAGATTTCCTTGTGTTGGCCGATCCAAGACGACCGGCGTGGTGTCCGGCGAGGGTGGACTCGCCCGCGGCAAGGCTGCCGCGTTGGGGCCCATGACGACTCCAGTATCGACAACGAGCCATCCACCTTATGCGGCCGTTGGGTGTGTTCGGGGTGGGCACGAACACACACGGGCCTCTTCACTTGCCAAAGAGCGTCGGACAGGCACAACCACCAACCTGATCTTGTGAGCCGATCAGGCCGGGAGATGCGAATCTATGATCATCTGATCTGCCGTTAGGCCTCACGGCGTCTGTGCCCGTGATCACCGAGGTCGGCGTCCCTCAGCCGATAGTTTGCCAACATCACGCGACTTGTCAAGGTCTTGGACTAAATTTGAAGAAAGAACGCGAGCCGACGTCGGTTTCCTGAAATTGACGAGTTGTCACTTTGAGCTTTCGTTGACGCTTCCTCCTTCCGTTCAATCTCGGATTGACCGGCGGTTTGTGCTCGCAACGCTTACGGTTGCCGCAGACCTGGTTGGACCGGCAGTATCTATCGGTTGAATCGCGTTACAGCGCGCTTCCGAGGCCGCAAGACCTCCTCAAGGCCGGCGTCCGCCCTCATTCGTCGCAGGAGTGTCACGATCTGTGAATCCGTCGGCAGGACCCACTCCCAATGACCATTGCCGCCGAAATTGACGTGGACGGGCTTGATCTCCAAGAGTTGACGAGCCCGCCGCAGTGTCCGCCTCGCGATGTCCCGCCCACGGCCTCGTCTTCGGTTTCCTTCGCTTGCATCGCCCCATCCTCCAGAAAGTCAAGCAAGAAATCGACGGCTTCGCGTAATGCTGGGCCGCGCCTGAGCCCATCCAGGGTGGCAAGCACCGACGCCGTAAACGGCGACCTCCCGCGGCATTCCGGGACGGGATGTCCTCGACGGTCCGAGATTCGGAACTGCACGGAGTCCGCGGGGCTGCTGCCGCTGCTCTTGCTCACCGACACGATCCGAACGTCGTCGTCGAGCGGATGGCGACTCACCAGCAGCACCGACCTGGCGGCCGCGAACAGGCTCGTGCTTCCGCTGCCGCGGTGCTGGGGCGGGCCGCCTGCCGTCTTGCGTAGGTGGCGGACCATCACCACGGCGGCGTCGGTGCGAGAGGCGATCGCTCCGAGCGTGCGCATCACCGGCCGAGCGCCCTTGTCGGCATTCAGGTTGGCTGCCGTAAACGACGCGATGGGGTCAATCACGATCAGTCTTGCCTTCAGCTCGCTGACCGCGTGTTCGACCGTTTCGGCGGATTTTCGGTCCTCGAACCGAGGGGCCTGATCCGTCGATCGCCAGTCAAAGATGTGAACCATGTCGAGATCAGCATCCAACGTCGCAAGCCTTGCTCGGGTCACCTCCGGGCTATCCTCGGCGTTGAGAAGGACCACGGAGGCGGGCTCGCGGCGGAGCGTCTGTGTGGGGAAGGGTCGGCCGGTCGTTACGCAAGCCGCTATCTCATTCAGGATCGTCGACTTGTTGGTTCCCGAATCACCTTCGACGATGGTGACGGCACCGAGCGGGATGCGGTGGACCCACAGCCACGGGCTCGGCCGGTCCTCGATCTCGGTCGCGGGCACAAGCCCTTCCATAGCGCAGACCTCGCGGGTGCGACAGACACGGTGCTGGCGTCGTGAGACCCCAGAGGCGGCCAAGAAACCCTTCAGAAAGTGGGGGAGACTTTGGCCACCTTAGCAAGGTTGTACCGGTATACACGAACGTGGACAACCACAGTTGGGCAGTCGCGATCAGCGGCCAGATACTGCTCCCCGACGGACCATCGACGCGGGTGGCGGCTGTCGCCGAGTGCCCCAGAAACGCACCACGACTCAACGCCTTGTGGATTGCCATCCTTCTGAACAAACGAACCCGGCAATCACCGATGGAGTTGTGCGGTGCGTCGCGCGATGGACTGTTCGATTCGCCGCTCGTATGTGCTGAGGAGCAGCAAGGATTGCGGATCCTCGGCGAGGCCGCGGAGATGGACGCGGTCGAGACCTTCAAGGCGGCGGTCAAACGGCTGGCCCGGTATAGACCGGGATTCCGCGGCGTCACGGAGTGATCGCAGCAGCCCACGGATACGCGACAGTTCGCCCCGAGCCGGAACGGCGTTTCCCGAGAGCACCGCCGCGAGGTGGTCCGAGTCCTGCAGCCGACGACGCATCGGCCGAATCAACTGCATCAATGCAGCGAGCTGGGCGTCTTCCTCGTCGTCGGGTTCGATCTCACCGGCTTGGAGGTCAGCGATCTCCTGCTCGATGTCGATGACCAGGGCGGCAATCAGCTTGGCGAGCCGTTCCGCCTGCCTCCGCGTGAGGTTGGGCGGATCGCCGGCGTCGATCTCGCCAGCCACCCGGTCGATGAGCTTGATTTCGCGGTCGGCAAGCTTGGCGGATCGCCATGTCCGCATCTCCAATTCCGGCAGCTCGGGAGGCCGGAACAGCTCCTCGATCATCTGGCGGCAGCGGGTGAGCTGGACGAAGTCCATTGCCAGCGCATCGACGAGGGCGGTTTCGGTGAAGGTGCGAGGCTCGAACTCATTTACCAGTGATGTCCGCACTTTGAAGTAAAGCCGATCATGTTCACGGTGGTCACCCGGCGGCATCAGCTTTCGGGCGAGCAGGCCGTGCCGCATGGCGTTGCCGGCGGACCGCCTGCGGCCGGCCTCGGTCACGGGGCCGCGGCTCTTGGCCCCGTTGCGGCGTGACGCTTCACGCTGGGCCTCCGTCCGTGGTTTCGATGCCGCCTTGGGCTTATCCGTTGCCATCGGGTATCTCCGTGGGCTCCACGATGGCAGCAAACCTCTCGTCAGCATCGTGCAGATAGGCGGCAAGTTCAGGTGTGGGCGTTCGCGGGCGTCGATTCTGCCGCGGACGCTTCGGCGGAACATACCGCTCGACGTAGATGACGGAGGACTCGTGCGGACGGCCTGCGGGGTAGACGATTCGGAACAACTCCTCTCGCCTCGCCCAATCCCCAAGACAGCCGCGGGCACGGCACGAAGCAGCCCACAGCAAATCGTCGTCGTACCGGTCGTCGAGTTGCCCCCAGCGGTGGCTAATCCACAAGCGGAAGTCTCGGTCTCTACAGAACGGACAGCAGACGTGATAGCCCTCGCCCCAACTACGCACGACCCGATCGCGACGGGGCTGACCGACGGAGATGTCCATACGCTCGCCGTGGTCGCTCACGCGGACCGACCCCCAGCAGTTGTGGAGGCGGCGGTAAAGGTCGGGGTTGAGCAGCTTCGACGTCATGTGTCGGCTCATTATCTCAAAAACGTATTTGAGATCAAGTTTCGTCTGCTCTTGGCGTGGTAATCTGTTGGTCGCTTGCTCCCGACAGAAGAATTCGGAGACCGCGATCATGGATGATGTCAGGGCCGTCGATGATGCCATCGCGAAGCTGGAGTCGTTCCACGCCATTGGCCGTGAGACGCTCGACGCTTACCGTGACAGGCTGCCACACGGCGTAGCTCCGGTCTTGGCCGAGCGGCACGGCATGCACCCTGAGATTCTGCGCTCTGCCCGCCGGTTTGCCAGCCCCGCTCGCGACGGGTACTCGCGTAAGGACCTGGACCGGCTCGTCGGACGGATGCGGCGATACCGATTCGCGCTCCACCGAAGCCACTTGATCAAGCTGCTGACGGTGCGAGATCGCGACGAACGGTCCCGTTTGGAGCTGGATGTGATCCAGGGACGGTGGAGCCGGCGTCAGCTTGATTTTGAGCTTCGGCTGCGGCGGGGCAAGCTCATGCACGCCGGACGGCGACCCCGCCAGGTGGCGACATCTGAGGAGGCGGCTCTGTCCGTGCTCAGGGCCGCGGAGACGCTGCTGCGGGTGTTCGCTCAGTTCGGCGTGGGCGACAGTCTCAAGGCAGAGGATGTCGATGTGCCGGCCCCTCCTGAACTGGAGCGTGAGATGCAGCGTTGTCACGAAACCCTCCAAGAGCTGGTCCAGCGGGCACGACGCACGGTGAGCGAACGGAGAGACATCAAACCGTAGCGCTGCGGGCCCCAAACCTCCAACCCGGTTTTGACGTCATGGCGAGCGGTGTTAGAATCCAGGCAGTGAGCTTGGAGCTAGCCTCCCGCCACCCGCCGCATCAGGCACCCTCGAAACCGTGACAGTCATACTCACCCGCCAAACCCATCAACCCCATCATCCGACTCGACTCTTAAACCGCGACAGCCCCCAAACCCTCCACGATCACCAACCCCACCCAACCGCGACAGTCCCCTTTACCGTGGCAGCCTTGATTCGGCTCAGCTCGTAGCTGCAGTCGGACACCGTCGGGACCATGAGCCCCGATACCGGTCGGTGGTCAGCCAGTAGGCCTGCATAGGTTGTGATCTGTTCCAGCAGCCTGCACAGGTCCAGAGGTTCGGCCGCTCGCTCGCGTCATCGACGTGGCGGCGGCCCGGCCTCGCCGGCTCCGCCGACGGGCCGAGCCCAACCTTGCCGGCCGATTTGCGGTATCCGCGAGTCCGGCGGCGGCCCCCGGGGCGGCGAGTCTTACGTCGCCCCGGGGTGCTCAAGGGTCGCAACTGTGACACGGTGAGCGCAATGCTGGTAACGGCTGATATTCAGTCGCTGGATCAACAGAACTGCAAGGTGGACCAGCACGAGGGCAGCCCGAAGGACTGGCTGGCTCGGCACCGCATGATGTGTTGGGTCGGCAACAACGCCGGACCCGAGGGCCTCAATGTCGTGGCGGGGAGGTTGGTCAGGCGGTCTACTGATGACCGGTCACTCGCCCTCGCTTTTAATGAGGTCCGGAGGCGGGGTGGTGGAGCTGGGCCCGATGGTCAGACGACGCGGTCGATCTGTGACTTGGTCGGCGTCGAGCCGACTGAGACACCTTGGCCTTGGATCCGCGGGCTTCGCGACTCGTTGCGGTTGAATCCGTACGTACCCGGCCCGACCATCGAGAGGCGAATTCCAAAGCGATCAAAGCCCGGCACCCGGACGATCCATGTCGCCGATGTCGAAGACAGGGTCGTCCAACGTTCGATTTTTCAAGTCGCCGAACCGGTGGTGGCTCTCCACCGAGATCCAAGGTCGCTGGGTTGGTGGCGTGAGTTGGGTACCCGGGTCGCTCTGGCCCGTTTGCAGAGGCTCATCGAGTCCGGCCACACGTCCCTTGTCACTGCTGATTTGACCAGTGCTTTTGACCATGTGCCGCTCGGTCGCGTTCAGGGGCTGCTGCCTCAGTACTGGCCCAACGACGAATTTCTTGAACTCATCGGTCGAGTTGTCGATAGCGGCCAGCAAGTCGGCCTGCGTCAGGGCAGCGGGCTGAGCCCGTTGCTGACCAACATCTATCTGCACGACGCCTTCGATGCCCTCTGGGACGCGCATATGCCGGGCGTACCCTTCCTCCGGTACGGCGACGACATTCTGTTGGCGGCACGGTCCCCTGCCGAGGCAAAGAAGGCCACCGCGGTGTTGCGTAAGCTGTTCACCGAGGCCGAGATGCCGATCACGATCGACGGCGAACCGTCGGTGTATCGCCTTCACCGGGGCGCGGTCATCACTTGGCTCGGGTTCGATATTTCCTACCGGTATGGTGTGGTGCGCTTCAAGATTCCCGAGCGTGCCATCCAGCAACTTCCGTACCGCTTCAAAGCGGTGAAAGGCGAGGATGAGCAGGATCAGCGACGCGTTGCCGAACAGAAACTGTTGGGTTGGATCGGCAGCTACGGGCCCGCGTGGGCTCACGAGGACCACCGCAACATCTACAAGCGGCTGGTGAGCATCTGGCGGGGGGTGGAGTTGGGTCGATCACCTCGACGTCCTACGATCGTGAATCGGTGGGCGGATGCGCACGAAAAATATCAGGAGCTTTACGAAGCTACGCCGCAGTCGGCCACTCGATCTGACCCTTAAACTTGATCATGCTTCGCGTCCCAGCCAACGAATCCGCTGTTCACCATTTTCACCTCCGGCTCTGCGATTGGCCGGCGGGGATTTTGGCCACGGACATGAGAGACCGGCCAGGCTTCGCTCGTGTTCTCGCTGACGTGATGCCCAAGGAGTTGCTCGGTTACCTCTGTTCCTCGCCAAGACCGGATGTGTTGCTCAACACCTCGGAGATGCAGGGGCTCATCGACGCCGTCGAGATCGTTTGCGAGCAAGACATCAGTCAGCGTATTCCGTGGGATCACGAGGTCCCGGGCTACCTTGACTATCGCGTGGCGTTGCCGGATGTACGAGACGCCTGTGGTGTGTCAGCGGCGGAGGCCTTCGCCGGCCGCTGCGAGGACATCTTGGCACGGCTTTCAGCGGATGGCATCAGCCTGTCGGATGGGCTGCGGGTCGTTGCCGATTGGATACACGCGACCGAGGATGCCGTGCGTGGGTGTGGGTACGGGCACCTGCTACCCCGGCCGGAGGGTCGGCATCCGACGCCGACGCAGCCCGGCCGCCGGCCCGGCAAACGCCAGCGTCGAATGCGGTCGGAGATGGGTGAGAGCGAGCCCGCCGAACAAGGTGAGTGGATATCGACCGAGCAGATCCGCAAGCGGGTCCACCGAGGCCGGCCATACGTGATCGCGGCGATGGACGCGGGCCACCTTCCGTTCGAGAGACGTGGTCAGGCCCGGTACGCCCGGTTGACCGACGTCAAGTCATGGGAGGCGAGACTTGTCGCTGGTGACCGGCCGCCCGATCGTTCTGTGATTCACCCCGACCTCAAACACCTCGCCGGTTAGTCGCCTCGCTGGAGCTTCAGGTCGTAGTTACCACTGGTGAGGGCCCCTCGCACCCAGCCGATCAGCCGGCGGTGTTCGGGTCCGACCGGCCGCATGTAGCGGTCGATCATCGACGACGACGCGCCGTGACCGAGCCACAGCTTCATCGCCCCGGTGGAGCAGCCGTCGCGGGAGCCGTACTCGGTCGCGCCCAGGTGGCGCAGAACGTAGAACCCGTCGAGCGATTGGTTGGACTCACCAATCGCTTCACGCAGCTTGTCCCACCAGAGCCGCACGCTGTCTGTGCGGCCGTGGACGAGGGTCAGACCGTTGCGCGTGAGAAAGATCGGCTGGTTCGACTTCCGGCGGTGCGTCGCGATATGCTGCGAGATCAGCTTCCAGACCAGCGGCGGGGTGTCGCCGTAGCGCGACACAGACGTCTTGGACCGACGCAGGTCGTAGCTCGTCTCGTCGATGCACCGCGGCTCCATTGCCGAGAGGTCGGTCGCCCCGAACCCGAGGCCGATCGCCGTCCAGATCAGCGTCCGGCCTCGCTCGTCGGTTTCCGCGAGCAGTCGCTTGAGCTGTCGGAGGGTGGGCAACTGCCTCGGGGTCGACGCTCGGCCATACTCAACATCACGGGAGTCCCAGTTCCAGCCGAGCACCTGGTGCCCGTGTTCCTTGCGGCCGGCCCGGTCGATCAGCAGCTTGACGACCTGCATCCGCTTGATGACGTCCGATTCCGAACGCTCGGCGGCGTAGGCCCGGTTGTACGCCTCGACATCCTCCATCTCCAGCGCTTCGAGACGCATCCGCGCAACGGCCCCGGCCCCGTGTCGCTCGTTCAGAAAAGCCAAGAAGTCGTTGACGTGCTTCTTCCGGCCCGAGTACGTCCGGTGGTCGATCGTGCCCTTGCGGCGGGGCGCGCCCGGTTCACGTGCCTGCCCCTCCCACAGCTTGATGAGGTCCGAGCCGACCAGCAACAGGCTCCCTGGCACCGCCTCCACGGCTACCGACTCCGTTGCCGCTCTGGGCGGGCTCGACACCCGCTTGGTCTGCCGACCGGCTCGACGCGGACCGTCGCCTTGCCTGCCGAGCCAGTCCGCGACCCACGCCTCGTACAGGGGCAGAGCCTCCGATCGGGTCTTGACCCTGAACCGGTGCTTCCGCGGCGTCCCCGTGACCGGGTCGCGATAGCTGACGTGCCAGCCGATGCTGCGGGTGTCGGTGTGCTTGAGCTGCGGGATGCGTTTCTTGCGTTGGGTCATTGGCTACGGCAGGGGTGTGGCGGTACACTGACGCGGCTCGGCCAAGGGGCCGGCGGGCCGCTCGCAACGAGAAATGTAGTGCAAGCGGCCGAAGAAATGTAGTGCAAAACCGCCCTGCGGGTGTAGCTCAGTTGGTAGAGCGTCAGCTTCCCAAGCTGAATGTCGAGGGTTCGAATCCCTTCACCCGCTTTTGGGCCTCCGCGGCGTCAGTTGCCGGCGGTCGGGGGCAGGCGGTCGCCGCCGGGGGCACCGTTGCCCGAAGCGGCCTGGCCCTGCTGCTTGGCGGCCATGGCACGGCGCATCTCATAGTTCTGCTGCACGATCCCGTCGGCGAAGGCGTACGTCGCCACCTCCATCAGCACCGGGAACTTCTCAAACGCCTCGTGGTACTTGTCGATCGCTTCGCCTTCGGACTGTTCCTGCATCTCGGCGGCGAACTTGCCCTGCACCAGTTGGACGGCATCCTGCAATTGCATCGGTCGGCTCCTTCGTTCAAAGCCTCAGTCTAACCGGCCGGCTCGGCGGGGAGCACCAGCGGCGGTGCCCCGCCTTTGCGGCGAAGCCAATTGATCGCCTTGTGCACCGGCGGGCGGAGGATCAGCCACCGCTCCAGCCGACGCTTGCCCGGGAACTCCATCAGCGACAGCCCCAGCAGGATGCCCAGCAGGCCCTGGCCCGGCGTGACGGTCATCAGCAGCCCGGCGAACAGCAGCACCAACCCCGCCAGGTTCTTGAGCACCCGCAGCGCCCAGCGAATCACCGGGTGACGACGGGCCAGCTCCGGCGGCAACGGGCGTCGGCTTACGAAGTAGTCCGCCGGCAGCCGCACCAAGACCCACGGCACCGTGACCGCCGAGACGACCAGCATCACCACCGATGCGGCGATCAGCCAGCCGGCGAGCTGCGCGTGGTCGTCGAGGAACTGCCGGATCATCTCCACGACGGCAGCCTACGGCCCGCGGGCGGTCACATCCGCCGAGGGATGAACCACATGCCAAGGCCCCAGCGCAGGATGCGCAGCCGGACCCCGATGCCCTTGGGTCCTTCGACGCGGTTGGTGCAGGGGCCTGTCGGCTGAGCGGCATGTCCTGGCGACGCCGCGGAAGAGGACCAGACGGCGACGTGGGCATGGCCGCAGCGCCTGGTTGGCGCGTTACCGCGGGTGGCCGCCCCAATGCTGGCGGGGGTCCGCGGCGTCGATAGAGTCGCCGCTGGCGCGGGCCTGGGCCGGGGCGGTGGCTTGGTCCCACGACAGGCCCGCCGCGTGGCCGTCGAGGTAGGTGAGGTTGACGGTGCCCTCGAGGTCTTCGTCGACGTTGCCGTGGCGGCCGACGATATTCAGCAGCAGCTCATTGGCGCGGCCGGTGGTGCGGATGTGGAAGGACAGGCGGAACTGGTTGGCACCGCCGTTGGCGTTCTTCTCGGCGAAGACGATGCGGTCCGAGGGTGTGACGAACTCGTCGATGTACCACACGCCGGTGGGATTGCGGTCGCCGTTGGACGCCATCACCGAGCCGTTGGGGGTGTAGCTGGTGTTGTGGGAGTTGTCGATCTTGGCGTCGCCGTCGGTTGTCGGATCGCTGGGGCAGCGGAAGGCGTCGCCGGGGGTCACATCGAGGCCATTGTTCGTGAGTTCCCCCGGCAGAACACCGCTTCCGGCCAACATGGCGGTCCACCGGCCGTAGGGCACCTGATCCCAGACACCGTTGCCCTTAATGCCGTCGCCGTCGTAGTTGCCGAAGGGCTTTTCCGCCGGCGGGATGGCCCCGTCGTTTTGGGCGGCGTAGTTTTGGACGGCGAGCCCGAGCTGCCGCTGGTTGGACAGGCACACGGCCGACCGCGCGGCCTCGCGGGCGGCGGACAAGGCGGGCAGCAGCAGCGCGATCAGCAGGGCGATGATGCTGATGACGACCAGCAGCTCGATGAGGGTAAACGCGCGACGTGTGGGCATGAAGTGCTCCCGCGGGGAGAAAGCCCAGGGATGGCCATCCCTAGGCTTTGGTGGGTCAGCGGCGGCGTGGGACGAGGCACAGGCCTCCGGCGGCAAGCAGGGTGAGCGATGCAGGTTCGGGGATGACCGCTCCGTTGACGGTGACGTTGTCAATGACGCTGCGTTGGCCAGTGGCTCCGCCACTGTTGGGGCGCCAGATGGCGATCCGGAAGGTGGCGTTTGGAGCGTTATCAAAGCCGGCAATCCCGAAGGTGTCGGGAGGGTTGCTGGTCGCGTTGGAAAAGGACCCAGATCCGAGCGGATCGAAGTTGACGCCGTCGCCGCTGATCTCGATCGAGTAGCTGCCGAAGCCGTTGCCGTTGCGGTCCGAGTTCAAGCTGATGCTGTCCAGGTCCAGCGTCTGGTTCGTGTCGCTGGGTGCGAGGGAGAAGGTGTAGAAGTAGCCGTTGTCCAAGGCCTCCTGCATGCCGTAGACGTATTGCGCATCGGCGTCAGAGACGCCCTGATCCGGGTCCGGCGCCAGTACCACGTTGGGGCCATACGCCTGCGACCCATCAACGCTCTTGTAGCCGAGGGTCACGGGTGCCGGGGCGCTGGCGCCGTTTTTGTCAAAGCCCCCGTCCAGGAAGTCACCGGCGCTGACACCGGCGGTGGTCGTGGGGGTGGTGTCTCCTGTGAACGTGTAGGTCACCAGTGGGACCGCATGGCTGACTTCAGCGAGCATCAGACTGGCCAGAGCGGCGGGAAGGTAGGTGATCAAGCGAATCATCAAGGCCTCCTCAAAAAAGGACAGACGCAGGGGATAAGGCACCGGCGCTACGTCGCGTCGGCGGGGGGTGGCCCGGCGGTCTGGCCGGGCTCGAGGGTCATGGGGATGGCGAGGCGGTTTTGGCGTCGCCGGGGGTGGTCGATGTGGTCCAGGAGCATGCGGACGCCGGCGCGGCCGACGCCGTGCTCGGGGAGGACCATGGTGGTGTGTGCACGGCCCAGCCAGGCGCGGGCGGTGGGCGAGTAGACCGCCAGCGACAGGTCGTCCGGGATCCGCAGGCCTAGGGAGGCGGCGACGTAGGCGTAGGTCTGCATCTCGGTGTCGCCGTAGCAGATCAGGGCGGTCGGCCGGTCTTCGCTGCGTAGAAGTGCGGTGGCCTGGGCGTGGCGGACCGGGCCGGGCTGGGCCTCGTAGGTCCGGACCCTCAACGTCCGGGGTGTCAGGCCGGCTTGGGTGAGGGTCTGTTCGTAGCCCGCCCGCCGGTCGTCGCTGGAGTAGTGGCCGTTGCGCACATAGAGGTCGGAGGTTGAATCGAGGTAGGCGATCCGGCGGTGGCCCAGGTCCAGCAGGTGCCCGGTGAGGGCGACCGCGCCGCCGAAGTCGTCCGGGTGGACGCAGCGGCGGGCTTGCTTGATGTTGAGCCACACGGCGGGCAGGTCCTGTTGGCGGACCAGGTCGACCAGTTGCCGCGGGATGTCATGGGTGTAGTCGATGAGCAGGCCGTCGCTGCTGGTCTCGCGGAGCACGCCGGGCAGGCGGTCGGGCTGGGTCAGCTCGGCGTCGGACAGGCGGACCAGCGAGAGGTTGAGGCCCGCCGTGGCGAGGCCGTCTTGGATGCCGCTGAGCATGGCCGCGGGCAGCGAGCTGTGGCCGGCGCGGGCGCCCAGGAGCAGGGCGATGCTGCCGAACTTGCCGGTGCGGGTGGTGCGGGCGGCGGCATTGGGGCGGTAGCCCAGCTGCTCGGCGAGCTGGTGGACGCGCTGGCGGGTGTGGTCGCTGACGCCGGGCTGATCGCGCAGGGCGAGGCTGACGGTCTTTTGGGACACGCCGGCGAGTTCGGCAAGCTCTTTCTGCGGGATGGTCATGGGAGTCGGTTCGCTTCTGCGATTGGTATTCGAATACTAACACGTGATGATGGGAAAGCAAGGGCGATCTCGAGGCCGAGGCGGGCCCGGCGACGGTGTCTGCTGACAGGCGGCTTCTGCGGCGTTGGGGGGTGGGTGATGTCACGGCTGCTTGCTCACCCGCGGCTGATCGGTTCAGGATCAACGCGTGGCGCGGTTCGCTGCTCCCGCAGCGAGAGGCAGGCGAGACACCTGCCCCACCAGAAAAGGCAAGCGAGACGCCTGCCCCACCTCATCCAGAGAAGCGAGACACCCGCCCTGCTAGAGGATCCGGCGGTGGGCAGCCACTACATTGCCGGTCGATGGCGAACTGGGCCGACGAGCAACGGGTGGGACAGCTGGTGGGACGGCTGGAGGGCTGGTTGCGGCAGCAGCTGGACGGCGGGGACACGGATCAGCGGTGGGCACTCGTCGGCGTGCGGAGCCGGGGGGATGTGTTGGCGAAGCGATTGGCGGCGGCGGTGGACCACGAGGCGCTGGAGCCGGGGGTCGGGGTGTTGGACATCACGCTGTACCGCGATGATCTGACGGAGGTCGGGCCGCGGCCGGTGGTGCGGACGACGGAGGTGCCGTTTGCGATTGATGGGCTGGACGTGGTGCTGGTGGACGATGTGCTGATGACGGGGCGGTCGGTGCGGGCGGCGCTCGAGTCGCTAATGGATTTGGGTCGGCCGCGACGTGTGTGGCTGATGGTGCTGATTGATAGGGGCGGTCGGGAGCTGCCGATTCAGCCTGACGTGGCGGCGGCGACGCTGGAGCCGCGTGGTCATGTGCAGGTGCGGCTGGTGCCGACGGACGACGTGGATGCGGTCGAGGTGGGCGATGCGGTTGAGTCCGGTGGCGAAGGGGCTGCGGCGTGAGCGAGCCCGAGCACGTCTGGACGCACCGGCACCTGACGGGGATCGAGGGGCTGTCGTCGGCGGACATCCGGCTGGTGCTGCGGACGGCGGCGGGGTTTGAGGACGTGTCGCTGCGGTCGGTGCGGAAGGTGCCGACGCTGCGGGGCAAGGTGGTGGTGAATCTGTTTTTCGAGGATTCGACGCGGACGCGGAGCAGCTTCGAGCTGGCGGCCAGCCGGATGTCGGCCGACGTGCTGAACTTCACCGGGCAGGGCAGCAGCACGAGCAAGGGCGAGACGCTGCGGGACACGGCGCGGACGATCGAGGCCATGGGTGTGGACGTGATGGTCTGCCGGCACGCCCGGTCGGGGGCGGCGCAGCAGCTGGCCGAGTCGGTGAGCTGCGCGACGATCAATGCGGGCGATGGGCAACACGAGCACCCGACGCAGGCGCTGCTGGACGCGTACACGATCGCCAAGCGGCTGGGCCGGCTGGACACGCTGGACCTGAGGGGGCTGACGGTGGCGATCGTGGGGGACATCGCGCACTCGCGGGTGGCGCGGTCGGACCTGCTGGCGCTGACGAAGCTGGGGGCCGAGGTGCTCTTGGTGGGACCGCCGACGCTGGTGCCCGCGGGGCTGGATGGGCCGGGGGTCAGCCGGCTGCACTGCCTGGATGAGGCGCTGCGGCGGGCGGACGTGGTGAACATGTTGCGGGTCCAGTTCGAGCGGATCGCTGGCCCGGCGTTCCCGAGTCAGCGGGAGTACACGGCGCTGTACGGGCTCACGGCCGAGCGGCTGGCGGACTGCGGGCCAGACGTGCTGGTGATGCACCCGGGCCCGATGAACCGGGGCATGGAGATCGACTCGGCAGTCGCGGACGGGCCGCAGTCTGCGATTCTGCAGCAGGTCACGCACGGTCTGGCGGTGCGGATGGCGTGTCTGTATCTGGTGACGGGGGCGTAGGGGGCGGGTGTAGATCAACCCGCGTGGGAGGGCGAGCCTCCCGGCGAGCCGCGAACAACCGCTGCGTGCGGCTCGGCGGGAGCCTCGCCCTCCCGGGTGTTGCGGCGCTTGACTCGACCGCGAATGTGTGAGGGACGGTGATGGCCCGATCGGTATCGTGTGTCGATGGACACCCGGGTCAACCGGATCATTGCGGGGGTGTTGCTGGCCAGCTTCGGCGGCGTGCTGGCGGTGGCGGCGTTCCTCACGCCGGCGGGCGGGGGGCACGGCACGCACACGCAGCTGGGGCTGGCACCGTGCTCGTTCCTGGCGGCGACGGGCAAGCCCTGCGTGAGTTGTGGCATGACCACGTCGTTCACCCACGCGGCGGACGGCAACCTGCTGGCGGCGGCGGCGACGCAGCCGGCCGGGGCGGTGCTGGCGCTGCTCTCGGCGATGACGGTCCTTGCGGCGGGCTGGTCGCTGTGGACCGGGCGGTCGCTGGGCCCGCTGGGCCGGGCGGTGCTGCGGCCGCTGCCGATGATCATGCTGGGAGGGGTGGTGCTGGGCGGGTGGGGATACAGGTGGTGGAGGATGAGCGGTTGATGCGAGGCATGGCGGAAAGCGGGTTGGGCCGGGTGTGGCTGATCGCCGCGGCGGCATTGTTGCTGGGCGGCTGCGCGGGCAACCAGACCACGAGCGTCGAGGTCAGTGCGCAGTACGACGGGCTCAACGAGCGATCGGTCGCGGTGATGGTCTGGGCCGATGAGCGGACGGCGTACCGGCACCCGGGGGTGGCGGCGGACGTGGCCCGGGCGGTGAGCCGGTCGATCGCTCACGGCGTGCCGGGCGTATCGCTGGTCGACCCGGCGCAGGTCGCGGCGTACCAGGAGGCGGACCCGCACTGGGCGTCGGCGATGCCGGGCGAGCTGGTCAATGCAATGGGCGTCCAGCGGCTGGTGCTGATCGAGCTGGTGGATTTCCGGCTGACCGAGCCGGGCAATCGGCACGTCTTCCGCGGCCTGGCTCGGGCCAACGTGGGGGTGAGCGCCGCCGAGTCGCCGGACCCGGACAACTTCCGCTTCTTTGTCTCGGACGTGGAGGTGCGTTTTCCGCCGGATGCCGATACGTCGATCGGGGTGATCAACGCCGACCCGCAGACGATCCGGCTGGGCCTGCTGCAGGCGGTGGCCCGGGACATCGGCGGGCTGTTTTACGACCACAGCTACGAACAGTGACCCGTCACCGCCCCACCATCGACCGCATCACCTGCCGCCTGTCGCTGCCACTGGCTGGCGTGCTGCTGGCCGCGGCGCTGCTGGCCACGGTCGGCTGCGAGGGCCCGGGGGCCATCGCCCGCGTGGTGACCGGGCCTGACCGTGTGCCCGCCGCATACGAGCTGCCGCATCGGCCGACCGTGATCGTGTGCGATGACCGCGACGGGGTGACCGACCGGGTCACGATCCTCTCGATGGTCGAGGCGTACACGCGTCAGCAGCTGCTGACCGAGGCGGGCTTCGAGGAGATGCTGCTGATCAATCCGCAGGACGTGGCGGACCTGCGATCGCAGCTGGGCGAGCGCTGGGACCAGGCCGGGCTGGGGGCGATCGGCCGGCGGCTCGATGCGGAGCAGGTGGTGTACGTCTCGATTGAGCAGTGGGGGCTGTCCGATGAGGGCACGCTGTTTCGCCCGACCGCGCTGATGCGTATCAAGGTCATCGACGCCACCACCGGCCAGCGGGCCTTCCCGGCCCGGGCGGGGACGTTCGACAACGTCGGCGAGGCGGCCGGCGTCCCGGTGCGGGTCGAGCTGCCGTACCTGGACCCGCGGGTCGACGGGACCGACGACACGCAGCGGATGCACCGGGCGATGGCCGCGCAGGCGGGCGTGCAGGTCGCGCGGCTGTTCCACAGCTGGCGTCGGCCCGACAGCGGCGAGCTGCTCCGCGAAGGGGCGGCCGGGCGGTGACGGCGCTGCACCTGCTGGACGAGGGCTCGGGCGTCGCCTCGCCGCCGACGCTGCGAACCATCGCTGCCAACCGCAGCACCGATCCGCGCCCGGACCCGGTGCTGCTCGTGGGCGGGTCGCGCGTCCGCCGGGCCGCCCAG
>CAZVBW010000036.1:20949-38433 GCA_964625505.1 uncultured Phycisphaeraceae bacterium | reverse complement strand
GGCTCAGCTGTCGGCTTCGGGCGTGGCGGGAGCGAAGCGGCGAGCGGTTGCGGGGGCAATGGGGGTGGGGGGTGTGATGGGCACGGTGGCGGGGTTGCTGGGGATCGGGGGCGGGGCGTTGGCGGTGCCGATGCAGCAGGTGGTGCTGCGGCTGCCGCTGCGGGTGTGCATCGGCAACTCGACGGCGGTGATCGTGTGCAGCGCGGGGATCGGGGCGTCGGTGAAGCTGGCGACGCTGAGTCAGCACGGCACGGCGGGTCGGCCGTTGTCGTGGGTCGATGGGCTGGTGCTGGCGGGGGTGCTGGCGCCGGGGGCGCTGGTGGGTGGGCGGCTGGGGGCGGTTTTGACGCATCGGCTGCCGCTGCGCGGGGTGCGGGCGGCGTTCGTGGTGCTGATGGTGGTGGCGGCGTGGCGGATGATGGGGTAGCGGGCGCGGGGGGATTGCTAGACGCTTCGCCTTCGGATCAGCGTCGGCTTCTGTGCGAGCAGTTGGCGGCTCACCGCTGAAGGGGTGGGCTTTAGGCGTTGCCGCGTCGGCGGCGGGGCAGGGCGAGCAGGCTCAGGGCCAGGAGGGTGGCGGTGGCGGGCTCGGGGACGAGGGTGGCCCAGTCGGCGCGGCCGGTGTAGAAGCCGGACTGTTGGAAGCTCAGCGGCAGCGGGTTGCCGTCCTCGTCGTTGAGCGGGATGTCCCAGAGCAGGGCCTGGGTGGCCTCGTCGAGCTGGGCGTTGGCCTCGGCGGTGGCGAGCTCGGCGGCGAGGGCCAGGTCCGACGGGGCGGCGCCCAGGCCCAGGGCGGTGAAGATTTCCTGCACGTCGGTCGGATCGTCCGGGCTGATCGAGAGCAGGCGGAGCAGGTCGTTGAGGTTGAGGGGTGTTTCGCCGGTGCGTTTGTGGTTGAAGTAGCGGATGAGCAGTTCGGCGTTGTCGCGGTAGACGCCACGGGAGGTGTCGTCGTCACCGTCACCGAAGCCGCCGCCGTCGACGGTGATGGGGATGTCCGGGGCACCGAGCAGGACGCCGGCCTGTGCGGTCCCGGCGGGGACCAGGCCGCTGATCTCGAGCGACGGGTCGTCGGCGAGGTCGGACTCGACCTGGTCGATGACGTTGTAGATCCAGTCGGTCCAGGCGGAGACGCGGACGTAGCCGACCTGGTTGTAGTAGCCGAAGGGGATTTCGCCGAAGGAGGCGACGCCCGCGATCTGGTCGCCGATGAACGCCGGGCCGCCGGAGTCGCCGGGGGCGACGATGTACTCGCGGTCGATGCGGAAGTCGGATTGGGGGCTGAGTTGGCCGGGGATTTCGGGGTCGCCGACGGCGCGGGGGTTGGGCCCGGGGTAGCCCGAGTCGGAGGGGTCGACGTCCAGGTCGGCGACGAGGATGTCGCTGAAGATGCCGAACTGTCCGTCGAAGATGTTGTCGCCCGAGCGTTTTTGTCCGTCGAAGGTGGTCGCGCCGGTGGCCCCGGTGCCGTGGGTGCCGTATCCGACGTGGCGGTAGACGGAGTTGATCTCGTCCGAGCCTTCGTACAGGCCGTAGACCGGCACGTCATCGGGCAGTTCGTCGCGGAGGCGGACCAGGGCGATGTCCGAGCCGCTGACGACGTTGCCGTCGTAGGTGTCCGGGACGTACCAGGCCTCGGCCCAGCCGACGACGCCGGCCTGTTCGGCCATCTGGGTCGGGCCCAGGTCGTTGCCCAGGAGGAACTCGACGGTGTTGACGTCGGTGACGCAGTGGGCGGCGGTGAGGACCCAGCGGTTGGCCCAGCCGGTGCCGGAGTTGATCGCGGCCCCGGAGCACGAGCCGGCCAGCCCGCCGTCCATGACCATGCCGCCCACGCCGTTGTGCTGGGACTGGCGAGCCCAGGCGGCGTGGTTGGGGCCGTGGTCGTCGATGTACACACCGGCCCAGGCGGCGGGGGCGGCCAGGAGCAGGGCGGTCACGGCGGCGGCGGACAGTGCAGGCAGGGGCGTCTTCATGGTGGGTCCGGGTTGGCGAACGGGGCAAATGGGCAAAGGGTCACAAGCGGCTCGTGGCCGCGGGATCAATCGGAGGGGTCGCGGGTCCAGGCGCCGCCAAAGTTGCTGGCGGCCGGGGTCAAAAATGTTTCACGGATCGGCTGGTTGTCGGCGTGGCCGTCGACGTGGAGGTAGTTGGCCAGCGGCGTCTGCGGGCTGCCGTGGAGCAGGTGGGTGTCGCTGTCGGGGACGTGGCGGTCGGCGTCGCGGATGGCGCTCGCTCGGGATCGGCCTTGTCCGTTGACGAGCGTGGGATTGCCGATGGGCCGATCGCTCCGTTCGGCGAGCAAGAACGTCGCAGCAGGCGCCGGCACGTGCGTCGTTACCCGCATCGGTGGGCCGGGATAAGCCAACGGCTGTGTCCGGTCGATTCCCACACCCGCCGGAAGACTGCCAAACACCGAGCCCTGGCCGGGCATGGAATAACTGCGGATCGCGTAGTTGGGGTCCTCGCCGACCTGCGGGTCGTCCGGGCACTGCAAGACCTTGCGAGCCAGCGGCCGGGCCAGGGCGGCGGCGTACTCCTGGGCGTCGGTGAGCCGGTCGCCGAGCATGTCGTCGAGGGTGTCGTCCCACGACCAGATCTCGCCCGCGGCGGTCGTGGCCACGGGCAGGTGGTCGTCGCGCTCGGCGGCGTAGGTGGCGAAGGCCAGGCCGATCTGCCGCTGGCGGCTGAGGCACAGCGTCTGGCGGGCAGCGCCCCGGGCCGAGCCCAGGGCCGGCAGCACGATGGCGACCAGCAGCGCGATGATGCTGATGACCACGAGCAGCTCGATGAGCGTGAAGGCGGGTTGTGAGATAGCGCGGTTCATGCCCGGTGGTCCAGCGCAGCGGCAGCCCTTCCCGACTGGCCGGTTCTGGTTCAGCAGCCCCCGGACGCCACGGTATCGGACGCACTCGCTCTTGCCAAGGGCTTTCACATGGATTTGGCTCCGTCGGTCTAACCGGCCGCCAGCCCGGCGGTGGACGCCGCCGCGAGTCCGCCACCGCGGCAGGCTGCTGCCGCTCGGATCGGCCCCCGGCGTCTGCCAGGCGGTATCGCGGGGGGCACGGCGGTTGCAACCGGATCCCGGCTACGCTTGTGCGAGCGTTGCGTTGTGCGATGTTCTCCCGCTCAAAGGGCCCGACCGATGACCAAAGCCGTCAATACCACCAAGACCTTCCTGCTGCTCGCCGCGCTGATGGCCCTGCTGGGCTTTGGCGGCCTGGCGCTGACCGGCTCCTGGACCGGCGTGATCCTGGGCCTCATCGTCGGCGGGGTGATGAACTTCGTCGCTTTCTTCTTCTCCGACACGATCGCCATCAAGTCGATGCGCGGCCAGGAGGTGACCACCGAGAACGCCCCGGACCTGGTGGAGATGGTCAGCCGGCTGGCCCGCAACGCCAACCTGCCGATGCCCAAGGTCTACATCTGCCCGCAGCAGGGCCCCAACGCCTTCGCCACCGGCCGAAGCCCCAGCAAGGCCGCGGTCGCGGTGACGCAGGGGGCGCTGCAGCTGCTGGACTACGACGAGCTGGAGGGCGTGATCGGCCACGAGCTGGCCCACATCAAAAACCGCGACACGCTCATCAGCACGGTCGCCGCGACGATCGCGGGCGCCATCTCGGTCTTGGGTTACATGTTCATGTTCGGTGGGCGGGGCCGCAACGTGCACCCGGGCCTGGCGCTGCTGTTCATCATCCTCGCGCCGATCGCCGCGGGCGTGATCCAGATGGCGGTCAGCCGGGCGCGGGAGTTCGTCGCCGACGCGGATGGGGCGACGATCGCCGGGTCATCGGACGGGCTGATCGGGGCCCTGCGGAAGCTGGACGCAGTGGGCAAGCAGGTGCCGTTGGAGGGGGCCCGGCCGGCTCAGGAGCACATGTTCATCGTCAAGCCCGCGTTCGGGATCGGCGGGCTGAGCAAGATGTTCTCGACGCACCCGCCGACCGAGTCGCGGATCGCGAAGCTGCAGGAGTGGTCGCTGCAGTAGGGCGGGGGGGGCAGGGCAGTGCCACTGAAGTGGCACTGCCGGGGTGAGGGAGGGTCCGGGGGGGCCCGGGGGGTCCGGGCGCGTCCGGGGGGCCTAGGCTGGGGGGATGCCTGTTGTGCCGACTGTGCCCGATGTCGATCAGGTCCGTGAGGACTTCGAGTTCCTCGAAGAGTGGGAGGACCGGTTCGGATACGTGATCGACCTGGGCAAGCGCCTGCCGCCGATGCCCCCCGGGAGTCAGAACGATGGCACGAAGGTCACGGGTTGCCAGGCATCGGTGTGGCTGATGACCCAGCGGGCGGACGACGGGACGCTGACGATCCGGGCCATGAGCGACGCCCACATTGTCAACGGGCTGATCGCGATCCTGCTGTCGCTGTACGACGGCAAGACCCCCGCCGAGGTGCTGGCGACCGATGCCGAGACGTTCTTCCGGGAACTGGGGCTGGAGGAGCATCTGTCGCCGACGCGGCGGAACGGGCTGCACAGCATGATCGGGCGGGTGCGGGACCTGGCCAGCGCGGCCGCGTGAAAGCCCACGCCCTCCCGGGCGTGGGTCCCACCCGCGGGAGCGGGTGGGCTTTCAAGAAGGAAGACGATGCGTATTTTCGACTCCGCCGAGGCCAAGGCCAAGAAGCTGATCCCCGCGACGCCGACGGACGACGTCGACACGCCCGAGGGGCAGGTGGTCGAGCGGATCAAGCAGGTGTTCGACCCGGAGATTCCGGTCAATGTCTACGACCTGGGGCTGATCTACCTGGTGCGGGTCAATCCGCGGACCGGCAAGTGCATCATCAACATGACGCTGACCAGCCCGGCGTGCCCGGAGGCTCAGACGCTGCCCGAGCAGGTGCGGCTGGCGGCCGAGGAGGTCCAGGCGGTGGACGAGGCGACGGTCAACATGGTGTGGGACCCGCCGTGGGACCGGGACAAGATGTCCGACGAGGCGAAGCTGTCGTTGGGGATGCTGTAAGGCCGCGGGCGCAGCCCCGCATGACCATGCGGGGCTCAGGCGGTACCGTTTAGCGATGGACCGCTACAAGACGCTGCTGCTGTTCGGCGCCCCCGGGGCGGGCAAGGGCACGCAGGGCAAGATCCTCGGCACCGTGCCCGGCTTCTACCACTGCGCCTGCGGGGACGTGTTCCGCAACATCGACATCACCAGCGACCTGGGCCGCAAGTTCTACGAGCACAGCTCGCAGGGCAAGCTGGTGCCCGACGAGCTGACGGTGCAGCTGTGGGCCCAGGCGATCCACGCCCGCACCATCCTGGGCGACTACAAGCCCCAGGCCGACCTGCTGATCCTCGACGGCATCCCCCGCACCGTCGAGCAGGCCCAGCTCATGGACGAGCACATCAGCGTGCTCAAGGTGGTGCACCTGTTCTGTTCGGACGAGTCGAAGATGTTTGAACGGCTGCGTCGCCGGGCGCTGAAGGAAAACCGCTACGACGACGCCGACGAGAAGGTCATCCGCAAACGCTGGCACGTCTACGAGGAGCAGACCCGCCCGGTGCTGGACCATTACGACACGTCGCTGACCGTCGAGGTCGACTCGATGGGCTCGCCCGCGCGGGTGCTGCACGACATCCTCGACGACGCGGTGCCCACGCAGGACAAGCACTTCACCAAGTTCGACGGCTAACCCCCCCCCCGGAAAAGCCCACGCCTTCAGGCGTGGGCGGGCTGACCGCCCCCCCAAGGATCACCCCCCATGGCCCGCAAGAAGTCCGACGGCTGCTGCCTGCTCGGTTGCCTCTCGATCCTCTCGCCGCGGCTGATCATCATCCTGATGGTGATCTTCAGCGACTACCTCGGCGACGCGTACGAGTCGTGGTGGGCGCCGCTGCTGGGGTTCTTCTTCCTGCCGATCACGACGATCGCGTACGCCGTGGCCGAGAACCAGCGGCTGGATGACCTGCTGTGGTGGGGCGTGGTCGGGCTGGGCGTCGTGCTGGACTTTGGTTTGCTCGGCGGCGGGTCGTGGGGCATCGGGAAAAAGAAGCGGTAGGAGCTTGAAGCCGGAAGCGAGAAGCGAGAAGCATGAAGCATGAAGCATGAAGTGAATCGCCGACTCACTTAAGCTCTGGCTTCCGGCTTCCCGCTTCCCGCTTCCCGCTTCTCGCTCTACGCTCCCCCCATCGCGCACCGCCGATTCCACTACGACCGGGCGTTCGAGCACTACCTTCGGGCCAACGCGATCCCCTACGTCGCGGTCGATGAGGCGAAGCGGGCGCTGCACAAGGCCGGGCGGGGCGATGCTGCCGATGGCGCGATGAAGCTCAAGAGCTTTGACTTCGTGGTCTACGCCGGGGCCGACAAGCCGAACCTGCTGGTCGATGTCAAGGGTCGCAAGGTCACCGGCCGGGCCGGTCAGACCCGGGCGAGTTTTCAGACGTGGGTGACCCGCGACGACGTCCGCTGCCTGTCGCGGTGGTCCGAGCTGTTCGGCGAGGGGTTCACCGCGTGTTTTCTGTGGCTTTATTGGTGCGACAGCCAACCGCCCGATGCGCTGTTCCACGAGGTGTTCTGCTTCGGCGATCGGTGGTACGCCGTGCTGGCCACGACGCTGGGCGACTACCAGCAGCACATGCGGGACCGCTCGGCCAAGTGGGACACCGTCAGCGTCCGGGCCGCGGACTTTGGCCGCATCGCGACGCCGCTGGCCAGCCTGTTGTGAACGCGTCCGGGGGTCGCGGCTTTACACTTCGCCGTCCCATGCCCGACGCCCCCAACTACAAGGCCACGATCCGCCGGCCCAAGACCGCCTTCCCCATGAAGGCCAACCTCGTCCAGAACGAGCCGGCCTCCCTCAAACGTTGGGACAAGCTGGGCCTCTACGCCCGGCTGCGCGACCGCGCCCGGGCCGAGGATCAGCCGCGTTTCAGCTTCCACGACGGCCCGCCCTACGCCAACGGCGACATCCACCTGGGCCACCTGCTCAACAAGGTCCTCAAAGACCTGGTCGTCCGCACCCGCACCATGGCCGGGCTCGACACGCCCTACATCCCCGGCTGGGACTGCCACGGCCTGCCCATCGAACACAAAGTCCTGCAGGAACAAAAAGCCCTGGAAGCCGACGCTGAGCCCCGTCCGGGGGGCGAAGCGTCTGGTACGTCCGGGGGTGACCCGCGCGTCCCGATCCGCCGGGCCTGCCAGAAGTACGCCAGCAAGTACGTCAAGACCCAGACCCGCCAGATGCAGCGGCTGCTGAGCCTCGCGGACTATGACGACCCGTACCTCACGATGAAGCCCGCGTACGAGGCGGCGACGCTCAACGTGTTCGCCACGCTGGTCGAGCGTGGCCTGGTGTACCGCCACCTCAAGCCCGTGCACTGGTCGATCGACAACCAGACCGCCCTGGCCGACGCCGAGCTGGAGTACCACGACCGCGAGGACACCAGCGTGTTCGTCCGGTTCCCGCTGGTTGATGAACCCACGCAGTCGTTGGTCATCTGGACGACCACGCCGTGGACCCTCCCCGCGAATCTTGCGGTCGCGGTGCACGCCGAGTTCCGCTACGGCCGATACCCCACGCCCGCCGGCGATTTGTGGCTGGCCGAAGATTTAGCGCCGAAGGTGCTCGACGCCGCCGGTCTTGATACATCTGACGCCACCGAAACCCGCACCGGTCGTGACCTGCTGGGCCTGACCTACACGCACCCGTTCCTCGATGACGGCCGGGCCCGCCGCGTGGTCGAAGCCGACTACGTCACCCTCGACGACGGCACCGGCATGGTCCACACCGCCCCGGGCCACGGCACCGAGGACTACCAGACCGGCGCCCGCGAGGGCCTGGACGTCTACTCCCCCGTCAAGGCCGACGGCACCTTCGACGACACCGCCCCGGACTGGCTTGTCGGCGAGCACGTCTGGAAGGCCAACGGCCTGGTCGTCGACCGCCTGCAAGAGTCCGGCCACCTGCTGCACCACGAGACGTTCACCCACAGCTACCCCCACGACTGGCGGTCCAAAGGCCCGGTCATCTTCCGCGCCACCGAGCAGTGGTTCATCGACGTCAACAAGCCGTTCGAGCTGACCGGCGGGCCTTCCGATGCACCGTCAACCCCCGGCGACGAGGCGCCCGCCCCGACCTCGCTGCGTGGTCGCGCCCTGGCGGTCACCCGCGAACTGGTGGAGTTCTTTCCGGGTTGGGGGCGCAACCGGATGCGGGGCATGCTCGAGTCCCGGCCGGACTGGTGCATCTCGCGCCAGCGGGCCTGGGGCCTGCCGATCCCCGCGTTCTACGGCCCAGAGCCCGGCCAGACTTTGCTGACCCCCGCGTCGGTCCGCGCCGTCGCCGAGGCGATCCGCCAGCACGGCTCGGACGCCTGGTTCACCCGCGGCCCCGCCGAGCTGCTGGCCCACTACGACCCCGCCGCCGACCCGGACGCCCCCTCATGGCTACCGGCGAACCTGGGGGATCTACTTCCGGGGGGGGACATCTTTGACGTGTGGTTTGAGTCTGGCAGTTCATGGCACGCGGTGATGGAGCAGCGGGACCTGGCCCGGCCGGCGGACGCCCCGGCGGTCACCGACTTGTACCTCGAGGGCTCGGACCAGCACCGCGGGTGGTTCCAGCTGTCGCTGCTGCCGTGCCTGGGGGTGCGGGGCAAGCCGCCGTTCGGGGCGGTGCTGACCCACGGCTTCATGGTCGACCGCGCCGGCAAGAAGATGAGCAAGTCCGGCGGCAACGCCCTGGCGGTCGACGAACTGCTCAAGCACTACGGCGCCGACGTCTGCCGGTGGTGGGTCGCGTCGCTGAACACGGATAACGACATCAAGGTCGACGAGCAGTTTTTCAAGGACGCCGGGGAGCAATATCGCAAGGTGCGAAATACGCTGCGGTTTTTGCTGGGCAATCTTGGCGATGGCCCCGCGGAAAGCTATAGCTTTACCGCCGACGATGCGGGGTCAATGGATGCGTGGGTGCTGGGCGAGACGCGGCAGCTGGTGCAGACCGTGCGAGGTGCCTGGGATCGCTACGCGTTCCGCCGGGCGACCGAGGCGATCTACAGCTTCTGCAACGACACGCTGTCCGCGGTCTACGGGGCGGCGGCGAAGGACCGGCTGTACTGCGACCCCCCGGAAGGCCCCCACGCCCACCGTCGACAGCGCACCGTGGCCACCATGCGAACGATCGCCCAGACGCTCGCGAGACTGCTGGCCCCGATCCTGCCGCACACCGCCGACGAAGCCTGGCGGGCGCTGCACCCCGATGCGCCGGATGACGCCGACGCCTGCGTGCACCTGCAGCTGCTGCCCGATGCCGACGATGCGGCGCTGGCGGTCCAGGTGCACCCGGCGTGGGACGATCTGATGGCGCAGCGGGACGTCTGGCTCCGTGAGCTGGAGCAGTACCGCCAGTCCACCGGCGTCGACAACCCGCTGGACCTCGGGATCGCCGTGCCGGCGGGTGACCTGCCTGCCGACGTGTTCGGCGTCGATGACCTGGCGGACCTGCTCGGGGTCAGCCGATTCGCGTGGGCTGACGCCGATGCGGTGCGCGTGGAAGACCTGCGGGACGCGGCGAAGTGCGACCGCTGTTGGAAGCGGCCGGCGGACACGGCCGAGCGGTCCGACGGCGGCACGCTGTGCGATCGGTGCGCGGCCGTGGTGGGGGTCTGAGCCGCATCCCAACGGATCGGGGCTCGCGTGTGGCACGGGCACTCGATGCCCGTGGCGGGTCCGCGCGGGGCCGGGGTTTTGCCACGGGTGACAAACACCCGGGCCACACATGCGTCATGCGGCGGATATGCCGCCGGGTTGATCGGGTCGCGGGTCGCGGGTCGCGGGTGATGGGTGTGGCACGGGCACTCGATGCCCGTGGCGGGTCGCGCGGGGCCGGGGTTTTGCCACGGGTGACCAGCACGCGTGCCACACGCGGGTCGGGCGGCGAATCCGCGTCCCGGTTGGGCGTCTGAACCCCGCATGTACATGCGGGGGTTTGGGCTGCGGCTCGGCCGCCGGGCGCAAAAAGCCGCCCGCGGCGGAGGAAGACCACGGGCGGCGGAGGGGACGGGTTGAACAAGCTCAATGCTACTAAGCACCCAGCGCGGACGCCAGCCGAGTGGCCGCAAGATCCACCTTATCGGCCGTTAGATACGTGCCTTGCTGGATCTGGTCCTTGACGGCCGCGACGAGTTCCATCCGCATCGGCGGGTGGGTGCTGGCCTGGCGGGCGGCGGCGGAGAGTTCGACGCGGTCCGAGCCGCGGGACGATCCGCCGGTGGCGGCGGTCTCGCCGGGGTCGCCGGCGGATCGGCCGTTGTAAGCGGGGGGCAGGGCGTCGGGTCGGCCGAGGGGGGCGATGTCACTCATAAGGGGTTCCCTTCCACACAGTCACCATGCGGGACGGCCGTGAGGGCCGTCGCTGGCGGTCTCATTGTTACGCAGCCGGACGGGGCTGAGGTCTGATGAACTATCGCCAAAGCAGGCGTGGCACCTGCAGAATATCCACCGCCACACCCGAACACGTTAAGTGCTGCAGCAGCATTGCCTTACGGCGGATCGCGTCCGAACATCCTCCGATAATCGCGGCCCGCCCAGTGCTGCGGCGACCACAACCCATGGCGGGAGCGGTGTTTATGATCGCAAAAGTTTTTTGGTGCCTGTTCGGGTTTGGGTGCGGCCCGCGGTGGCAACGGCGGCCGGGTCTATGCTGGCCCCGGAGTTGCCGGCATGACACGCATCGCAGAGGGGCCGGCACCCCCCCCGGAAGCGAACCTGGAAGTTTTGCCCGAATCAGGCCAGGCTGCGGCGGCTGCGGCACCGCGGCCGCTGCGGGGTCGGCTCGCCGGGCTGTCGCTGAACCGGCAGGTCGCGGTGCTGGCGGTCTGGCCGTTGATGCAGCAGCTGCTCAACTGGCTGGTCGGCACGGTGGACACGGCGGCGGCGGCGCGGGTGAGCATCGCCGCGGCGGACGCGATCGCGATCGCGGGCTACGTCGGCTGGTTCCTGATGCTGATGCACATGGCCGTGGGCACCGGGTCGGCGGCGATCATTGCCCGGGCCATCGGCGGCGGGCATCAGCGCGAGGCGAACGCGGCGCTGGGCCAGGGGCTGCTGCTTGCGATCGGCTGGGGCACGGCGGTGGGTGCGGGGTTGTGGCTGGCCGCGCCGCTGATCGGGCGGCTGGCGAACCTGGACGGCGAGGCGCTGCGGCTGTGCGTTGAGTACCTGCGGATCATCACGCTGGTCTCCCCGATCGCGGCGATCCTGATGATCGGCAACGCCAGTCTGGGCGCGGCGGGCGACACCCGCACGCCCTTCGGCGTGATGGTCGTGATCAACGCGGTCAACGTCAGCCTGACGCTGTGGCTGGTCTCGCGCGGGTGGGGCGTGATGGGCATCGCCATCGGGACCGCGGTGGCGTACGCGCTGGGCGGGATCATCGTGACGGCGGTGCTGCTGCGACGCGGGGCGGCGGTCCGATTGCGGTGGCTGCGGATGCGGCCGCGCAAAAAGCTGGCGTGGCGGATTGTCCGCCTGGGCATTCCGAATCTGACCGAGCGGCTGGGCCAGTGGCTGGGCAACTGGGCGGTGGTGATGCTGGTGGGCCTGATCACCGCGGGCCTCGGGGTGGCGGGCGACGGGTTGTTCGGCTCGCACATCATCGCCATCCGGATCGAGGCGCTGAGCTTCCTGCCCGGGGCGGCGTTTGGCGTGGCGGCCGCGGCGCTGACGGGTCAGTACCTCGGGGCCCACGACCCGGTGATGGCCCGGCGGGCGGCGCGGCGGTGCTGGGTCATCGGCGGCATGCTGATGGGCGGGCTGGGGCTGATGTTCGTGCTGATCCCCGAGCTGCTGGTCCGGGCGATGAGCCCCGAGGCGGTGCACCTGCAGACCGCGCCGGACCTGGTCCGCATCTGCGGGGCGGTGCAGTTCTTCTTCGCCAGCTCGCTGATCCTGGGTGAGGCGATGCGTGGGGCGGGCGACACCCGCGGCCCGGCGGTGATCGTGAACCTCAGCACGTGGGGGGTCCGCCTGCCCGCGGCGTGGCTGCTGGGCGTGCACCTGGGCTGGGGGCTCACCGGCGTCTGGCTGGGCCTGTGCGGCGAGCTGGCGCTGCGGGGCATGCTCTTTATCTGGCGCTACCGCGGCGGGGCGTGGCTGCGGGCGGAGGTGTGACACGGGCGTGATTCGAGGCGGCGACATCCGCTACTCACCGCCGAGAAGCCGTCGAGTGACGTACGCGTCGCTGCGGCTGGCGTGTACCACGGCGAGCACACGGATCTCCTCGGTCGTCGCGGTGTAGAACACGCGAACGGCGTAGCTCTTTACCTTCGCGACTCGGATGCGGCGAACATCTGCTGCACCGAACCCCGCCAGTGGGCCGCGTTCGGGAAAGCCGAGCAGCGAGACGCAGAGGTCGTGGTACGCATCCAGCAGTCGCACTGCAGCCTGACGCTGGCCCCGATCGGCGATGTGCAGGGCGAGTTGCGCGACTTCACGCTGCGCTTCGGCCGACTCAGTGAGAACTCGCATGAGAATGCTGCTTCTGCTGTAGCTGCTCTTCGAACGCGGCGTACAGCGCCTCTTTGTGCTCTTCTGGATTGGTGTAGGTCTGGAACGGACCTTCCAGGCGGCTCAGCAGCAGGGCCTCAAGCTCGGCTTCGGATTCGCAGCCCCGTCGGTAGCTCGCGAGCAGCTTCGCCACCAGATCAGCGGCGTCTCGGGCCTCGCCACGCTCGATCGCTTCGGCCACAATCGCTTCGTGCTCGACAGAAAGGGTGATCTGCATCGTGGCAGTTTACCCGCCTACGCCGGCAACTCCCCCAGCGTCTGCTCGGCCAGGCGCTGGTCCCCGCCGGTGAGGCGGTCCTTGGCCGCTTCGAGCAGCGGGCGGGCGTCGGCGGGGCGGTCCAGGTACCGGGCCAGGATCAGGCCCAGGATCAGCTGGACCTGCGCCTTGTCGTGGTAGCCGGGGTACTTGTCCAGCAGCAGCTCGTAGGCCCGGGCGGCGTGGGGGTAGTCCCGGCGGGCCATGAGCTGGTTGGCCACGTCCAGCTGCTGCTGCTGGCCCATCACCTGGTCGGGGTGGCGGTCCATCAGCTCGGCGTAGCGGCTGGCGGCTTCGTCCAGGTTTCGGCCGGCGAGGGCGGCGGAGATCGCCGCGCGGTCGTCGATGATCTGCTGCTGGGCCGCGGTCACGACGGGGTCTTCGACCTTGCGACCGCGCCTGGCTTTGCCGTCGGCGGGGGGGTCGCCCGGGCGGTGGTGCTCCCACGGCCGATACCCCTCCTTGGCCAGCTTCTGGAACTGCGACCGCCGCCGCCGCTGCTTGATCAGCGCGAGCATGTCGTACGGCTCCCGCGAGAGCAGCCCGGTGATCAGCAGCCCGATCCCGATCGTGAAGCCCCAGAGATAACCCGCCAGGTGGGCCACGTACGCGACGCCGCCGGCCCCGGAAAAGTTGAGCACGATGTCGGCGACGATATAGAACAGGATCATCACCATCCCGCGGACCTGGAACGACCCGATGAAGAAAAACCAGTAGACGATGGTGATGTTCGTCAGCGGCGTCAGCGCCAGAAACGCCCCGGCCACCCCCGCCACCGCGCCCGAGGCCCCGAGCACCGGCGCATCGCTGGCGACGAGGTGGCCAAAGCCCGCAAACGCCCCGCCCGCGAGATAGAACAGCGGGTAGAAGATGTGCCCCAGCCGGTCTTCGATGACGTTGCCGAACACCCAGAGGAACAGCATGTTGCCCGCGAGGTGCCAGATCCCGGCGTGGAGGAACTGGTAGGTCAGGAACTGGTACCACTTCGGGGCCGAGGGCTGGAGGTACATCCGGGCCACGGGGTGCTGTTCGAGCCGGTCGTGCAGGACGGCGGCACGGTTTTCGAGCTGCTGAACGGCGTGGCGGGTGCCGGCGATCTCGGCGGCGAGTTGCAGCCGTTGAGCACCCGGGAGCGGCCGGCTCCAGAGTTCCTGCTGCTGGCGGAGCGCGTCCTGGGCCTGCTGCAGGCGGGCCTGGGTCTGGCCCAGCTCGACCGCCAACTCGCGGGCCTGGTCGACGCTCCGCTCGCTGAACAGGAAGATCAGCACGTTCAGCGCGATGAGGGTGTAGTTCACCCAGGGGGTGACGCGCAGACGCCGGTCGCTGTCGATGGGGAAAAACATGGGCGGTCGTCGCGGCAAGCCGGGACCCGGCCCGCCGTGGTGCGGGCAGCGTAGCCCGGACCGCGGCGGGCAGCCCATCGACGCTCCGCGGGACGTTCAGCCTCCAGCCTCCGGCCCTGAGCTCGAGCGGCGGACCCGCCGGCGTCCGGGTTGCGGTTCACCGGCTGGCAGCCTGTCCCCGTGCGACGATGCGGCGCAGACCGTGGGTGTCGCTGACTCAACCTCAACCCGATGCTCACGTGGGCCACACTCGCCGGGTTTAGCCTCAGCAGCAGGGGTTGACGCAGAGAGGAACCACATGCTGTTTTGCCATCGCCGTGCGGCCACGCCGCTGCTGCTCGCCGCTGTTCTGGCGTCGCCCGCCGCCGCGGACCTGCCCAACGGCGTCGCCGCGGGCGACACCGACCAGGGCTCCAGCGTCCTGTGGACCCGCAGCGACACCGTCGGTGCCACCGTTCAGTTCCAGTACAGCACCGACCCGGGCTTCGGCACGTTCCAGACCACCGGCCTACTGACCGTGACCGACGCCCTGCTGCCGGTCAAGACCACCGTCAGCGGCCTCGACGCCGGGACCCGCTACTTCTACCGCCCGGTGGAGACCACGACCGGCGGCGCGACCACCGGCCCCGTCGGCACCTTCCGCACCCTCAACCCGCTGGGCCAACGCACCGGCCTGCGGTTCGGCATCTCCGGCGACTGGCGCGGCGAGCTCGCCCCCTTCCCCGCCATCTCCAACATCCCCACCTACGACCCGGCCAACCCCGGCAGCGCCGACGGCCTGTTGGACTTCTTCGTCGCCCTGGGCGACACCATCTACGCCGACGACGACTCGCCCGCCGTCACCGGCCCCAACGCCGACCAGGCGCGGACCCTCGGCGAGTTCCGCGCCAAACACAACGAGAACTACAGCGCCCACGGCTTCAACTACGCCACCCACAGCACCGCCACCCCCGGCGGCGAGTTCAACTACTGGGCCCCGGTCCGCGGCTCGACCAGCCTCTTCGCCACGATCGACGACCACGAGGTCACCGACAACTTCGCCGGCGGCGCCGACATCAGCACCGACGCCCGCTTCAACCAGAACTCGGCCGGCACCAGCACCCGGATCAACGACAGTGACCTCTATGAAGTCGGCATGCAGACCTTCCAGGAGTGGAACCCGCTGCTCGATGAGTTCTACCCCGGCGCCCCCGAACTGGGCCGCGACAGCGACGACCGCTTCGCCGGCGAACGCCGGCTGTTCCGCGAGCGGAGCTTCGGCAGCGACGCCGCCCTGATCGTGATGGACAACCGCTCGTTCCGCGACGCCGAGATCGGCCAGGCCAGCACGCTGCCCACCGACGCGCAGACCGGCAGCAACTGGTTCGACGACAGCCGCACGCTGCTGGGCGACCAGCAGCTGCAAGACGTGATGGACAGCCTCACGCAGGCTCAAGACGATGGCGTCACGTGGAAATTTGTCATCACCGGCCAGCCGATTCAGCAGCTCGGCTCGCTCCAGGCCGGCGACCGCTACGAGGGCTACTACGCCGAGCGGTCCGAGCTGCTGGGCCACATCCGCGACAACGGCATCCAGAACGTCGTGTTCGTCACCGCCGACATCCATGGCACCCTCGCCAACAACCTCGCCTACGACCCGCTCAACACTCCCAATATCCCGACCGACACCGTGGCCGCTTTCCCGGTCGCCGCGCTGCAGGACCCGCAGACCCCGGGCCTGCTGCAGACCGGCGCCTGGGAGATCAGCAGCGGGGCGGTCGCCTACGAGCCGCCGCTGGGTGAGGTGTACCTCTTCGCGCTCGACGGCCTGGGCGTGCTGGACATCGACTCGGGCGACGGCCAGCTGCTGCTGAGCCTGATCAATCAGGACGCCCAGGTCGCCAACATCCTCGCCAAGGCCGGCTTCGAGGCCCTGTTCCGCAGCCCCGACCCCGTGCTGGGCCCGGTCCCGGATATCGGGCTGGGCCCGCAGGCCTTCGACGGCATCGACGCCGACGTCATCAAACCCGACGGCCCGTCCGACTTCTCCCTCACCACCGACCAGCAGGCCCAGCTCGACCAGGCCGAGGCCCTGCTCCAGACGCTGCTGGCGACCGGCGGCACCCAGCTCGGGGCGCTGCTGAACACCGAGCTGGCCCAGCTGGACGACCGGGACTTCAGCGACCCCGACAGCCTGCCGCCGAGTGTCTTCGAAGACTTCGCCTACTTCCAGACCACCACGTTCGGCTGGACCGAGTTCGAGATCGACGAGCTCACCGGCGAGCTCACCGTGAAGACCTGGGGCATCCCCAGCTACAGCCCCGAAACCCGCGAGGCCATCCTCGACAACCCGCTGCTGACCGACCCGCAGAAGCTCGCCCTGCTCAACCCCGACCCGTCGCTGCTCGCGAGCTTTGTGGTGACGCCCGTCCCCGAGCCCGCCACCGCCGGCCTGCTCATCGCCGGCCTGGCCGCCGGGCTGCGTCGCCGCCGCCAGCCCCTACAGTGCCGGCCATGACCACCGCCACCATTGCCACCGACAAGGGCGACATCACCCTCGAGCTGTTCGACGAGCAGGCCCCCGTGACCGTCGCCAACTTCAAGAAACTCGCCGACGACGGCTTCTACGACGGGCTGAAGTTTCACCGCGTCATCGAAGACTTCATGGTCCAGACCGGCTGCCCCAAGGGCACCGGCACCGGCGACGCGGGCAGCAAGTGGGACGACGAGAAGTCGGCCCTCAAGCTCAAGCACGACAAGCCCGGCATCCTCTCCATGGCCAACGCCGGGCCCAACACCAACGGCAGCCAGTTCTTCATCACCCACGTGCCCACCCCCTGGCTCGACGGCAAGCACGCCGTCTTCGGCCAGGTCACCAACGGCCAGGACGTCGTCAACACCATCAGCCAGGGCGACAAGATGAACAAGGTCACCGTCAGCGGCTGACCCGAGTGGGCTAACGCACCACCTGACGGCAAGGATCACGCCCGATCCCGCGATCGGTCCGGGGCTGGCTTACGATCCGCACCATGCCGGAAAACCGTGTGCTGGCCGCGATGCTCGATCGGCTCTACGCCGCCATGGTGCGCGGGCCCGCGCTCAACTGCCGGCCGCACTCGTCCCGCCAACGCGTCGACCTGGACCACCTCACCCGCCTGGGCGACCCGCCCGCCCGCGAGGTGCTCCATCAACTGCTCGCCGGCGGGTCGATCCATCTCCAGGCCAAGCACCCCCCGCCACCCCCGGAAGCCCCCCCGGAAGCCCCCCCGGAAGCCGACGCTGATCCGCCTCAGGCGGGGAAGCGTCTGGTACCCCCTGCGGCCGACGACACCGACGCCGAAGCCCATTTAGCCGCGGGCCTCGGCCCGCGCGTCGAGGCCGAAGGCCTCGAACA
>CAZVBW010000036.1:0-20864 GCA_964625505.1 uncultured Phycisphaeraceae bacterium | reverse complement strand
GCCCATTTAGCCGCGGGCCTCGGCCCGCGCGTCGAGGCCGAAGGTCTCGAAGAAGACCCCGCGGCTCTCCAGGAACCGGCCGATGCCGCGGAGGGTGACCCCGCCGAGGACGAGAACGAGAACGAGGACGGGGACGGGGATGAGAACGAGAACGAGGACGAGGATGCTGCTAACCCCGCCCGCCGTTGGTCGCAGCAGCAGGCGCTGCTGCGGAAGCTGCACAGCCTGGCCGACGACGCCCGGACGTATGAGCAGGACACGGGGGTGCATGCGCTGGCGATCGGCTTCCCGCTGCTGAGCCTGCCGCCCGAGTCGGGCAACAGCTCGCGGATTCTCGCGCCGCTGCTGCTGCTGCCGGTGTCCCTGCTGGTCCGGTTAGGCCGGCGGGCGGGGGTCCAGCTGAGCCTCCGCGGCGACGATGCCGACGCGGCCCAGCGGGTCACACCCAACGCCGCGCTGCTCGCGTGGCTCGAACGCCAGACCGGCGAGCGGCTGACGGTCGACGACGAGACGACCGACCTGCCCGAGATGGACGACGAGGACAGTACCGGGGAGGGCGAGGCTCCTGCCGAGCCGTCCGCCTCAGGCGGACCGGCGACCGACGGCTCGCCGGGAGGCTCGCCCTCCCACACCGCCACCGATCCGGACACCCCGCAAGAACCTTGGCCCACCATCGAGCGCTGGGTCCGCGCGATCGCCCAGGCCCTGGACCTGGACGCCGACCCCTCGCTGTGGGACGCCGCGACCGCGGCGCTCGACCGCGTGCCCCTGGCGGACGGGCTGCCCGACGGCGCGGCCCTGCTGCCCTCCGCCGTGCTGGGCCTGTACCCGATGAGCAACCAGGCGCTGGTCCGCGACACGCAGGCGATGCTCGAGCAGCCCACGCTGCAGGGCCCGGTCCGCTCGTTCGTCGACCCGGCCGCGCTTCGTGAACCGGCCCCCGAGCCGCCGCCGGACGAGGCGACGCCCCAGCCCGCGGGTCCTGCCCACGATGAGGAACGGTTCGTGGCGTTGGCCGACCCGTCGCAGCGGCGGGCCGTCCGTCTGGCCCGGGAAGCCGACGGCCTGGTCATCCACGGCCCGCCGGGCACCGGCAAGAGCCAGACCATCACCAACATCATCGGCGACCACCTGGCCCGCGGGCAGCGGGTGCTGTTCGTCTGCGACAAGCGGACGGCGCTGGACGTGGTGTTCAACCGCCTGGACCACATCGGCCTGGGCGGGCTGTGTGCCCTGGTCCACGACCCGCAGCGCGACCAGCGGAACCTGTACATGGGCATCCGCGGCCAGCTCGAAGAACTCGACGAGGCCGAAGTCCTCGCCGGGGCGGTGGACCAGCTGCGGCAGGCCGACGAGCAGCTGGACAAGCTGCACGCCGAGCTGACCGAGCACCACCGCGCGCTCATGGAACCGTTGGTGACCGCCGGGGAAGCTTCCGGGGGGGAGGCGTTGCACGAGTTGATCGGTCGATGGCTGACCAGCGACGCGCCGCACATCGAGGCGTCGGGGCTGACCGAGGCGACGCTGGCGCAGTTAGCCGAGCACGATCAGCGGATCGAGGTGCTGCTGGAGCGGGGCGTGCGGGCGGGCTACCCGGCCAACCCGTGGCAGGCCGCGGCGGGGCTGAGTCTGCAGCAGCTGTTGGATCGGCCGGTGCAGGCGTGGCAGGAGCGGCTGGACGCGCTGGTGCAGCTGGGCCGCGATGCCGATGCCACGGCCGATGAAGCCATCCCGCCATTCGATGCCGAGGTGTCGCTGGACCGTCAGCGGGATCAGCGGGCGGCGCTGCTGGACCTGATGCGTGGGGTTGACTTGGGCAGCGATGCCGAGCGGTCGGCGCGGGTGCGGGCGGCGACGGTGACCGCCGACGCGGCCGGTCAGTTGCAACGGGATATCGCCGAGCACCGGCCGCACCGCGACCTGGTCGCCCAAGGCCGGCCGGACCCGGAACTGGCGCTATCGGCCCGGGACCTTCGGCCGGGCCCGACACAGATCGCCCGGCAGCTGTCGGACTTGAACAACTACCTCGTCGACGCCGACGGGCTGTTCGCATTCCTGCGGTTCGATGCCAAGCGGCGGGCGAAGGAGGCGCTGCAGCCATGGGGCCTGACGCTGAGCAAGGACAATGCCCAGCGGCTGGCGACGTTCCTCAAGCTGCAGCGCTCGTCGCTGATGCTCGACGCGTTGCTGGCCCGGCTGGACGGGCTGGACCCGGACGACGACGGGCGGGTGGTCGGGCATGACACGGCGGGCACGCTCGGCCGGCTGGACACGTACGAGCGGCTGCTTCGGCTGCGGGTCGCGGCGGATGAGGCGGGGCTCGGGCCGGTCGTCGCCGAGGCGCTGCAGGACGGCGATGCCGCGAAGCGTCTGGACGCGGGGTTGGCGGCGAGCGGGCCGCGGGCCGAGGCGCTGGAGCGGTTGGAGGCGGGGCTTCGGGACGGGCCGTTGCTGGATGAGCGGTGGACTGATGAGCGGGCCGGGGCCTGGCGGGCGGGCGATGCCGACGCGGGCGATCGGCTGACGGCCCTGCGGGATCGTCTGGACACGCTCGAAGATGTGGTGCGGATCGGCGACGCGGTGGCCCAGCTGCCCGGGTCGCTGCGGGAAGCGGCGGGGCGGTTGCTCGCCGAGGGGGCGGACCCGGACGCGGGGCGGGCCCGGCTGGAGCGGTCGGTGCTGCAGGCGGTGATCAGTCGGCGGCTGCGGAGCGATCCGGTTGCGGGGCGGCTGGACGATCGCCAGCTCGCGGCGAGCCTTGAGCGGTACGCCGCGCTGGATCGGCAGAAGCACGACCTGACGCGGGACGCGGTGCTGGCCGAATGGCGCGGTCGTCAACGCTCGCGACTCCTCGCTTCCGGGGGGCATCGGCTCAGCGGGGAGGGGGCGCGGCTGCGGCAGCGGCTGTTCGTGCGGGGCAAGCGGTCGCTTCGGCTGCGTCAGATGATCGCGGTGGGGCGGGATATCGACGGCGGCGATCCGCTGTTTGACGTGTGCCCGGTGTGGCTGGCGAGTCCCGAGACGGTGGCGCAGTGCTTCGAGCTGGAGACCGTGTTCGACGTGGTCATCTTCGACGAGGCCAGTCAGTGCAAGCTGGAGGAGGCGCTGCCGGTGCTGGTCCGGGCCAAGCGGGTGGTGGTCGCGGGCGACCCGCAGCAGCTGCCGCCGACGCGGTTTTTCGAGGCGGCGTTCCAGGCAAGCGAGGATGCGGTGGTGCAGGACGAGGACGACCTGTTCGAGGCCCAGCAGACGGAGGTCGAGGACCTGCTGGCCGCGGCGCTGAACCTGGACCTGGAGCGGAGTTACCTGGACGTGCACTATCGCTCGAAGCACGCGGAGCTGATCGGATTTTCCAACGAGCACTTCTATCGTGGCCGGTTGCAGGCGGTGCCGGGCCATCCGTCGCGTCGACCTGCCGAGCCGCCGGTGCGGCTGGTGCGGGTGGACGGGGTTTATGACGACCGGGCCAACCGGATCGAGGCGTCGGCGGTGGTAGACTTGGTGGACGAGTTGTTGCAACGCGACGAGCCGCCGAGCATCGGCGTGGCCTGTTTCAACCTGGTGCAGCGGGACGTGATCAGCGAGATGCTCGACGAGCGGGCGGGGGAGGACGAGCTGTTCGCCCGTCGGCTGGCGGAGGCCCGGCAGCGGCGGGGCGATGCCTCGTTCGAGGGGCTGTTCGTGAAGAACCTGGAGAACGTCCAGGGCGACGAGCGGGACCACATTATCATCAGCACGACATACGGGCCGGACCCGGAAGGCCGGTTCTACAAGCGTTTTGGGCCGCTTGGCCGGGCGGGGGGTGGGCGTCGGCTCAACGTGTTGGTCACGCGGGCGCGGCAGCGGGTGCACCTGGTGACGAGCATCCCGGCGCAGGAGTTCGCGTCGGCCCCGCCGATCCCGCCGGGGGCCAAGCCCAACGGCGGGTGGCTGCTGCTGGCGTACCTGCGGTACGCCCGGCAGCTGGCCGAGGAGCACGCGGCGGACCAGCGGGTCTTGGACGAGGCGGCCCGGCGGATGGGCTCGGCCCAGGGCGGGGCGTTGGTGCATAAGCGGCCGATCCCGCCGTACTCGGCGGCGGCGCAGGGGCTGGCCGAGGCGCTGGCGTCGCGGCGGGACTGGTCCAGCGACGTGCACTGGGGCAACGCGGGTTTTCGGGTCGACGCTTCTTTGCATCATCCGCGTCGGCCGCAGGACGCGGTGCTGGGCGTGATGGTCGATTTCGCGCGGTACCCGCAGGCGGAGGACCCGGTGCGGTGGGATGTGTTCCGCGGCGGGATCCATGCCTGGCAGGGCTGGACGATGCACCGCGTGTGGACGCCGCAGCTGTTCCGGGACCTGGCGGGGACGGTGGATCAGGTGCACGTCGCGGCGGCGTCCCGCGTCCCCCCGCCCCCGGAAGACAATTCTTCGTCCGAAGAGTGACGCACGGGGCGGGCGGTATCGATCATCTTCAGCGCGGCCTCCGCCACGCGGTCGGCGGGCAGGGCGGTGAGGCAGCGTTTGTCGGCGACGCAGGTCCGGCCGTGGCAGCCGGGGTCGCAGGTGTCGCCGCGGAGCACGGCCAGGGCGTCGGGGCGGACCGAGCGGGGATGCCAGAGGGCTTCGCGGGTCGGGCCGAAGATGGTGACGATCGGGCTGCCCACGGCGGCGGCGATGTGGGTCGGGCCCGACTCGTTGGACACGAGCACCGCGGCCCGCTCGAGCAGGGCGACGAGCTGGTCCAGCGGGCGGGCGGCGAAGCGGATCGCGCCCGGGCGGTCGGCGTGAGCAATGATCTTGTCGGCGAGGGTGTGGTCGCCGGGGATACCGACGATGACCACGCGGGCGTCGCGCTGGTCGATGAGGGTCCGGGCGACCTGGGCGAACCGCTCGGCGGGCCACTGGCGCCAGGCGATGCCGGCGGCGGGGTGCAGCACGACCAGTGGCCGGTCCGGATCGAGTTCGGCATCCATGGCGGCGCGGGCGTCGTCGCTGGCGCGGATCGGCATCGGCGGGGGCACGTCGGTTCGGCCGATGGCTCGGAGCATGGCGGCGTAACGGTGGATGAAGTGGCGGTCGACGTCGGTGCGGTCGGGTGCGTCGATGACGTGGGAGTAGGCCCAGGACCGGCGGGCCTGGAGGTAGCCGAAGCGGCGGGGCGAGAGGGTCAGCAGCGACAGGGGGGTCGAGCGGACGCCACCAGTGAGGTCGATGACGGCGGAGTAGGCCCGCGGGGTGACACCGGCCATCATGCGGGCGATGCGGGCGTTGGCGCGGATCTTGCGGTTGTGGTCATCGCGCTGGGCGGGGTACGGGATGACGCGGCGGAGGCCCGAGAGCTGGTCGGCGAACAGCCGGTATCGCCGATCGATCATCAGGTCGATGCCGGCGTTGAAGTGCGACGCGAAGGCCTGGAGGATCGGCAGGCTGAGCACGACGTTGCCCAGGTGCCGGTCGATCTGCATCACCAGCACCCGCGGCAGCGTGGGCGGCAGCGGCTTGAACTTCTGCTTGCGGATGGTCGGCTCCGGCTTGCGGGTTCCGGGGGGGCAGGGTAGGGGGTCACCGCGGATGGACGCCAATCGAGGAAGCCAACACCAAGCGTTATTCGTCATTCGCGTCGATTCGCGTGCATTCGCGGCTCGGTCGCTTCACAGGTGGAGTGCGATGTCGGCGATCCCGGCCGCTCCGAGCAGGATGCTGATGATGCCGTTGACGGTGAAGAACGCGGGCTCGATGCGGCGGTTGGCGGGCCGCCAGACCAAGACGTGCTCCACGACCAGCAGCGCGACGGCAAGCCCGGCGGCGATGGCGAACAGCCGGCCCAGCTGCGGCGAGACCCACAGCAGCGCCAGGAGCCCGGCGACCACGCCCAGGTGCAGCGTGCGGCTGATCCACAGCGCGTGCTCCTCGCCGAGGGACGCGGGCATCGACCGCACGCCCGTGGCCCGGTCCGAGGCCACGTCCAGCAGCGCGTAGATCACGTCAAATCCCGCGACCCAGCCGAGCACGATGGCCGCGAGCAGCCAGGGCGCAGGCTCGGCCAGGTAGCCCGGCTCGATCGCCAGCGCCGCGGCCAGCGGGCTGAGCGCCAGCGCGAGGCCCAAGATCACGTGGCACAACCACGTCAGCCGCTTGGCCAGCGGGTAGCCCAGCAGCACCACGAGCACCACCGGGCTGAGCGCGAGCGGCCAGGGGTTGTCGCGGAGTAGCCAGAAGCCGGCGGCGAAGCCGATCAGCAGCAGCGAGGACGCGATGGCGAAGCCGGTCATCGCGGTGCGGGACACGCGGCCGGCGGGGACGGCCCGGCCGGCGGTGCGGGGGTTGGTGGCATCCAGCGGGGCGTCGATCGCACGGTTGGCGGTCATCGCGGCGGTGCGGGCGGCGACCATGCACCCGGCGATGAGCAGCACCTCGGTGAGCGTCGGCCAGCGCCCGGCCCACCCCGCCGCGAGCATCATTGCGAGCAGCGCGAACGGCAGGGCGAAGACGGTGTGGGCGAGCTTGATGTCCGCGGCGACAGCTTGGAACGTGGTGAACCGCAGAGGCGCAGGGGACGCAGAGGAAGGCACAGGGATTAACTTAGGTCAGACGGTTTGGACGGACATGTCCGAGCCCGCGCGGTGCAAGCACCGCGGCTAAATGGTTGTGGTCATCCCCTGCGTCTGGGCGCCTCTGCGGTGGGTCCCCCCCGACCAGCGGATGTTCAGGTCGTGGTCCACGTCCAGCAGGTCCAGCGCCCGGCCGACGACGAAGTCGACCAGGTCCTCGACGCGCTCGGGGAGCATGTAGAAGCCCGGGTTGGCGGGGGCCACGATCGCGCCGGCCTCGGTGGCGGTGACGATGTTGCGGGCCTCGACCAGCGACAGCGGGCTTTCGCGGTGGACCAGCACGAGCTTGCGGCGTTCCTTGAGCGTCACATGGGCGGCGCGGTGCAGCAGGTTCTGCTGGGCCCCGGTGGCCACGGCGGCGAGTGTGTTGGCCGAGCACGGAATGACAAGCATGCCGTCGTGGCGGAACGAGCCCGAGGCGATGGCCGCGCCGACGTCGCGGTGGTCGTGGAGGGTCACCCCGGAAGGTTCACCGGCGGGGCGGCCCACCAGCTCGGCGAGGTCGAGCGTCTCGATGCCCGCCTCGTCGCGGAGCAGCCGGCGGCCCAGCGGGCTGATCACCAAGTGTGTCTGCACCCCCGCGGCGACCAGCAACTGCAGCGTCCGCATCGCGTACATCGCGCCGCTGGCACCGGTGATCCCGACCACGATGCGCTTGGCGTTGGCCATGGGATCGATGGTAGGGCGGCAGCTGACCCGCTACGCGTTGACGACGCCCGACACGTCCAGTTCGTACATCGCCCGGACCCCTTCGTGCATCGAGTCGATGCTGACGCGCTGTCCGTCGCGGGAGAACCGCGGGTGGAAGTCGCAGCGGCAGGGGTTGGGGAAGTCCTCGGGCTGGGCGAGCAGCTTGGCCAGGTCGTGCCGCGTGCCTTGCTGGAGGTCGTAGAGGTAGAGCGTGCGGAAGTTCTGCTTGTCGGGGTACGTGTCGTTGAGCAGCCAGCGGCGGTCGGGGCTGAAGGTGTTGTGGCCGTCCTGGGTCATGACGTCGCGGCCGACGGCTTCCTGTTCACCGTCGGTCGCGTGGTAGTTAAAGAATGCCATCGAGTCATCGCGGCCCTTGGCCCAGCCCATCAGGTGGTCAGTGTCTCGCCAGTCGTAGTGCGAGAAGTTGCCGGTGTCGGCGATGACGCTCGGCTCGCCGCCGGCGATCGGGACGGTCAGGGCCCGGGTCGTGAAGCCCGGCCAGCCGTAGGCGTGCCAGCGGTGCAGGAAGGCGATTCGGCTGCCGTCGGTGTTGTACTGCGGGTGGTTGACCCAGTGCGTGCGGACCGGCTCGCCTTTGCCGATGGCCCGCTTGATGGTCGCCTTGATCGCCTCGGGCGAGAGCGCCGCGGGCTGCGGGTCCGAGTCGGCGGCCAGCTGGGCGAGCGAGACGAGCAGCGTGGCCTCGCCGCTGTCCAGGTCCACCCGCCACAGGCCGTTGTCGTCGGGGCGGGTGTCGTCGGGCGAGAGTTCCGCGGCGCCGTGGTGGCCGTAGCCGGCGCGGAGCCGGTGCAGCCGACCGAAGTCCAGGCTGATGGCGTGCCGGCCCAGCGGGTCCAGCGCGTAGATCGGCTTGTCCAGCTGGCGGGTCTGCCCGCTGCCCAGCGTGTGGATCACGCCGACCGACCGATCACCGTCGGCGACGTTGTAGACCACCTGCTCGTCAAAGCCCGGCCCGCGCCACTGCAGCATCGTCCCCTGCTGCCAGCTCCACGCGGCGGTGTCGGCGAGCTGCCGCCAGTGGTACCCGCCCTCATCATCGGCCTCGCCGACATGCAGGCTGATGTGTTCGCCGGGCTCGGGTTGCCGGCCGACGAAGTCGATGCGGTGGGCCAGCAGCCGGCGACCCTCGGCGTCCCAAGGCGACTTCTCGTAGTAGCCAAACCACCAGTGCCCGCCGTCGTCGGGGCTCACCCGCTTCATCGGGACGTTCAGAAACTCGATGCCGTCACCGGCCGGGGCGTCACTCATGCGGCACAACCTACGGCGAATGTGCAGGTTCCGCGAGACAGCCTTGCCAGCATCAACAGCAGCCCCCTACAGTCGATCGTTCGGGGGGACACGCATCTCGCAGGGGCCATGCCATGTCCACGATCCAGTCCACGCACCAGCCGGCCATCGGGCCGGACGTCGCCTCGCTGCGCCAGCGATTCGACGCGGTTCGGCGTCAGACCCACTGGCTCTGCGAGCCGCTGGCGGTCGAGGATTACGTCATCCAGACCATGGAAGACGTCAGCCCCGCGAAGTGGCACCTGGCCCACACCAGCTGGTTCTTCGAGCGGTTTATCCTCGACGAGTTGCTCGACGGGTACAAGCCGGTTGACCGCCGGTATTACTACCTCTTTAACAGCTACTACAACGGCGCGGGGCCGATGCATTGTCGGCCCAACCGCGGGCTCATCTCCCGGCCCACCGTCGAGCAGGTCTACGACTACCGCCACGCTGTCGACGACCGGATGCGGCAGCTCATCGCCGACCGCGGCGACGACCCGGTGCTCCGCGAACGGCTGGTCCTGGGCCTGCATCACGAGCAGCAGCACCAGGAGCTAATGGCCACCGACCTCAAGCACGTGTTCAGTTCCAACCCGCTGCTGCCGGTGTACCGCGACGACCTGCGCCGGCCGACCGAGGCCCGGGCGAGTGGTGCCGGGCCGATCCGCTGGTGCGGGTTCAACGGCGGGGTGTACGACATCGGCGTGGACCCGGATGACGCCGCGATCGAGTTCCACTACGACAACGAGACGCCGCGGCACCGGGTGCTGCTGCAGCCCTACGAGCTGGCGGACCGGCCGGTGACCAATGCCGACGTGCTGCGGTTTATCGACGAGGACGGGTACGGCCGGCACGAGCTGTGGCTGTCGATGGGCTGGGCGGCGGTGCAGCAGCACGGCTGGCGGTGCCCGGTCTACTGGTATCGCGACGGCGGGGACATCATGCGTGAGCAGCCCGCGGCGGGTGACGGGCCGTGGATGCACTACACGCTGCGGGGCCCCGAGCCGGTGCACCCGGACGAGCCGGCCGCCCACCTGAGCTACTTCGAGGCCGACGCCATCGCGCGTTGGGCCGGGGCCCGGCTGCCGACCGAGGCCGAGTGGGAACACGCCGCGACCAGCCAGGACTGGGACGCCAGCCTCGCCGCGGGCAACCTCGTGGAAAGTCGCTGGCTGCACCCCCGGCCGGTGGGTTCTGCGGACACCCGCGCCAAGGTGCCACGGCCACTTGCTGGCCGTGCCGATCAGAGGCGGCCTGAGCATGGCCAACAAGTGGCCATGGCACCGGAACAGCTGTGCCCATCGGACCCTGGCCCGCTCCGCGGCCTCTGCGGCGACGTCTGGGAGTGGACCTCCAGCAGCTACACCGGCTACCCCGGCTTCAAGCCGTTGCCCGGGGCGCTGGGCGAGTACAACGGTAAGTTCATGTGCAACCAGTACGTCCTCCGCGGCGGCTCCTGCGCCACACCCCGCGACCACCTGCGACCGACCTACCGCAACTTCTTCGACCCCGCCGCCCGTTGGCAATTCACCGGCCTCCGTCTCGCTCGCGACGCTTAAATCCCCCCCGGAAAGCCGGCCCCTGCGTCACTGCGGTGGCTCGCGGCCTGCTCCACAACACGAAAGCCTGCATGCCCACCGCCGCCGCGGCCCGCCCGCGACTCAAGCTCTACGACCACCACCCGCCCGCCGACGACCTCGCCGCCGAGGTGGTCGACCACCTGTCCCAGCAACCCCTGCGGCTGCTGCCGTGCAAGCTGTTCTACGATCAGCGTGGTTCGCAGCTGTTCGACCAGATCTGCGCGTCCGAGGACTACTACCCGACCCGCACCGAAACCGCGATCATGCGGGATCATGGCCAGGCGATGGCCGACACCATCGGTCCCGACGCCCGGATGGTCGAGCTGGGCAGCGGCAGCAGCACCAAGACCCGGCTGCTGCTGGAACACCTGATCGACGCCGGCGATGCCCCCGCGGCGTACGTGCCGATCGACATCTCCAAAGCGCACCTGCAGCAGGCCGCCCAGACCCTCGCGGGGGAGTTCCCGGCAGTGCAGGTGATGCCCGTCTGCGCCGACTACATGCAGCGGTTCACCCTGCCCCAGCCCGATGCGGGATACCGCCGGACGGTCGCCTACTTCCCCGGCTCGACGATCGGCAACTTCCACCTCGACGCTGCCCTCGCGTTCCTGAAGCGCATCCGCGACCTCTGCGAGCCTGAAGACACCGACGGCCACCGGCCGCCGGGCCTGCTCATCGGCGTGGACCTCCGCAAGGACCCCGAGCTGCTGCGGCGGGCGTACAACGACCGCGACGGCGTCACCGCCGAGTTCAACTTCAACCTGCTGGACCGGCTTAATCGTGAGTGGGACGGCGACTTCGACCGCGAGGCGTTTGATTACCGCGCCCAGTGGAACGACGCCGACAGCCGGATCGAATCATCCCTGATCAGCACCCGTGATCAGACGGTGCACGTGGCCGGCCAGGCGTTCGAGCTCACCGATGGCGAACGGATCCGCACCGAGTGCAGCTACAAGTACACCGTCGATAGCTTCGCCGAGCTCGCCCGCCAGGCCGGCTGGACCCAGCAGCAGGTCTGGACCGACGCCCGCGACTGGTTCAGCGTGCAGTACCTGACCGCCGACTGACCGGACACGTGCCACGGGCGGCCCGCCCGCCAGTGCTCCGCGCAGAGCACGTGTTCCCGCATGGCCGCCCCGACAAGCGGGGCGGCTAACGTGGCTGTGATGCCCGCCCCCGCCCCCGGAAGTGCCACCACGCTGCCACTTGGCGACGGCCGCGCGTTGCCGCTGCAACCGTTCGCCCTGATGGGCGTGCTCAACGTCACGCCCGACTCGTTCAGCGACGGCGGCCAGCATGATCACGTCGACGCCGCCGTCGCCCACGCCCGGCAGATGCTCGACGCCGGCGCCGCCATCATCGACATCGGCGGCGAATCCACCCGCCCCGGCGCCGCCCGCGTCAACGCCGCCGAACAGAAGCGCCGCGTGGTCCCGGTCATCGAAGCCCTCCGCCCAACGACCCCGAAAAAGGGGTCAGACCCCTTTTTCGTCTCCGTGGACACCACCCGCGCCGACGTCGCAGCCGCTGCGCTGGACGCCGGGGCCGACCTGCTCAACGATGTGTCTGCAGGCAGGGAGGACCCGGACATGCTCCACCTCGCCGCCGACCGCGGCGTGCCGATCGTGCTGATGCACATGCTCGGCGAGCCGGGCACCATGCAGCAGGACCCCCGTTACGACGACGTCGTCACCGAGGTGCTCAACCACCTGCTCCGCCAGGCCGACGCCGCCATGGCCGCCGGCGTCCCCCGCGACCAGATCGTCCTGGACCCCGGCATCGGCTTCGGCAAAACGCTCGAGCACAACCTCCAACTGCTGGCCCACCTCGACCGCCTCGTCGCCACCGGCCACCCCGTCCTACTGGGCCCGTCCCGCAAACGCTTCATCCAGATGATCGACCCCACCGCCACCAACCCCGCCCAACGCGGCCCGGGCACCCTCGCCGCCTGCTGCCACGGCCTGACCCAGGGCGTCCCACTCTTCCGCGTGCATGACGTCGCCGAAGCCCGCCAAGCGCTGGCGGTGACACGAGCCGTCACTCACTACGCCGCGGCATCGTGATCCGCCGCCCGTTTCTGCCGCAGCAGGTCCAAGATCACTTCGGTCGGGCGCGGCTGCTCGCGCAACCACGCGGCCAGTGACGCATCCAGCGGGACCTGCCAAAGCTCGGCAACCGGCACGCCCGGCACATCTTCCGCTGGCGGATGATCCGGATCGTCCCGGGCCATGGCCAGCACCGCGTCGTCAGTCAAAGCCGCCGCACGGCGAAGCCCGCCGATCTCGGCCCGGGTCGGGGGAGGTAGCTGGCTGGGTTTAAGTGGTGGCCTGTTCATACTGCTGTCGCTCAAGATGGCTTGCCGGCCTTGTGGAGATGATTCTGACACGCGGGTCACGCCACGTCCAGATCACGGACAACAAGAGATCGGGTAGCGACGCCGATCTCACCACCGTCCTGAACCTGCGTTCACCGTCGGTGGTTCGCGTGACGTCAAAGGTTGGCCAAGCCGACGCTGCCTCCAGCGACCGCGCTGCGGCCGTGAAGCTGACGCCACGCGACTTGAGGGTCTGTGCCGACTTGGCTTCATCCCACTCCCAGTTGTCGTCGCGGTAGTCGCCCGTTGCCGGGGCCGATGCTAAAGCGTCGCGGCGATCCCGCCAGTCACGTCGCGTTAGGCTGGCTGCCATGGCGTGGCAGAACCCCAAGGGGACGCGGGATTTTTATCCGGCGGACATGGCGTGGCGGCAGTACCTCACCGACGCGTGGCGGCGGGTGTCGGTGCGGCATGGGTTCGAGCAGGTGGACGGGCCGATCTTTGAATCGCTGGACCTGTACAAGGTCAAGTCCGGCGAGGGGATCATCAGCGAGCTGTTCCACTTCGAGGACCGCGGCGGGCGGGGGCTGGCGATCCGGCCCGAGTTCACGCCGACGCTGGGGCGGATGGTGGCGGCGAAGGCCAATGCGCTGCCCAAGCCGATCAAGTGGTTTGCGACGCCCAACTTCTGCCGGGCCGAGCGACCGCAGCGGGGCAGGTTGCGGGAGTTCTGGCAGTGGAACGTGGACATGCTCGGGATGGCCGAGCCCGCGGCGGATGCGGAGGTGATCGCGGTGGCGGTGGACCTGCTGCGGGAGCTGGGGCTCACGCCCACGCAGGTGCGGGTGAAGGTGAGCCACCGCGAGGTGGTGCGGCAGGTGCTGATCAAGCTGGGCGTCCCGGGCGAGCGGGTCGGCGAAGCGTTTGAGCTGCTCGATGCGCGGGACAAGCTGCCCCCGGAAGCTTTCAATCAGCAGGCCGGGGCGTTGGGGCTGGACGAGGCGAAGGTGGAGCGGCTGTCGCAGATGTGCCGTCGGCGGTACCCGGCGGGCGGCGAGGCTGGGGGGGTGGACCACCTGCGTCGGAGCATCGGTGTGGACGACGGTCTGGACGAGCTGGTCGCGCTGGACGAGCAGATCGAGGCGTTCGGGCTGGCCGAGTGGTGCGAGTACGACCTGGGGGTGGTGCGGGGGCTGGCGTACTACACGGGGACGGTGTTCGAGTTGCACGAGGCGACGGGGGTCGAGCGGGCGCTGGCGGGCGGCGGGCGGTACGACCAGTTGATTGAGCTGTTTGGGGGGCCGGCGACGCCGGGCGTGGGGTTTGGGATGGGCGATGTGGTCTTGACGAATGTGCTGCAGGACAAGGGGCTGGTGCCCGAAGAGGTCGCGCCCCGGCCCGACGCGGTGGTGCTGGCGGTGAGCGACGCGGCGGCGGGGCGGGTGGCCGGCGTGGTCAGCCAGCTGCGGCGGGCGGGGCTGCACACGCGGATGAGCTACAAGACCACGCGGAACCTGGGCAAGCTGATGAAGGACGCCCAGAAGGCCCGGGCCCGGCAGGTCGTGATCCTCGACGACGCGGCGGCCGACGGGCGGGCGTCGGTCAAGGACCTGGACAGCGGGCAGCAGCGGGAGGTGGCGCTGCGGGAGTTGGTGGAGGCGGTGCGGGGGGCGGGGTGACGGTGCGACTTGCCTTGTCCGAGCCCGCCGCGTCAGCAAGGGATGCGGCGTCAGCCGCATCGTGGACCGGTGATCCGGCAGGTTGCGACGGGGGCTAAAGCATTTGGCGTCAATGCCTGCCACCCCTCCCTCTGAGGGAGGGGCCGGGGGAGGGTGGGATGAACGGGTGGTCGGTGGGAGGGGCGATGCATTGGCGGCAACGACCCTGCCCCCAGCCCTCTCCTTGGGAGGGAGAGGGGGCAGAACATTGATGCAAGCTGCTCTAAGCCGCTGGCGCGGCGCCCTCGCTCACGCGTCGGGCTTGGACAAGGCAGGTGCGCCAGCATCGCCGGCGGGCTGCTCGAGTTGCCACGTCATCGTGTCGCCGGTGCAGTCCAGGTGGGCGGCGAAAAAGCCGCGGCGGTACTTCCAGAACAGCGGCCAGATCACGCGGCGGTCCGACTCGGGCTGGGGCAGTGCGTCGATGGCGTCCCGGTGGTGCCAGCTGAGCCGGCCCTCGTCGAACTCGGTGACCGTGACCTGCACGGGTCGGGTCAGTTCGTAGAGGAACATCAGGAAGTGCCCGGCGTCTTCGTAGCCCGCCTCGGACACGATGCCGGTGAGGTGCAGGTCGGACGCGTCGATCGTGAGCCCGGCTTCTTCGTGGATCTCGCGGACCGCGCATGCGGTCGGCGACTCGCCGAGGGCCATCTCGACCTTGCCGCCGATGGGCGAGTAGAGGTGGCAGTTGGGGGGCTTTCGGCGGTGCAGCAGCAGCGTCCGGCCGGCGTCGTCGAACAGGTAGCACAGCACGACGACGCGGTAGGGCAGCGGGGCGGCGGTGGCGGTGGTTGTCAAGGATTGGGGCACGGCGGGCAGGGTAGGGACCTGCGGGCGTGCTAAGCCGCGAGCGGCTCGGTGCCGCGGCGTCGGCCGTGCCAGAGGTAGAACAGCACCGCCTTGATGTCGTCCAGCACGACCAGGAAGCACGGCAGGACGATGAGGATGATCACCGTCGCGCTGATGAGCCCGCAGGCGATCGAGATCCCCATCGGGATCAGGAACCGGGCCTGGAAGCTCTGCTCGAGGATCAGGGGCGTCAGCCCGAGGACGGTGGTGATGGTCGTGAGCACGATCGCCCGCAGCCGGGCCTTACCCGCGATGACCAGGGCCTCGCGGAGCGAGAGCTCGGGCTTCTCGACGCGGATGCGGTTGAAAAACTGCACGAGGATCAGCGAGTCGTTGACCACGATGCCCGCTAGTGCGACGAACCCGATCAGCGACAGGAACGTCACGTCGAAGCCCAGCGCGAGGTGGCCCCAGATCACGCCGACCAGCGCGAACGGGATCGCTGCCATGACCACCAGCGGCTGGAAGTAGCTGGCGAACAGCCACGCGAGGATCACGTAGATCATCACGCAAGCCGCGGCGAAGCCCAGGGGCAGGGTCGAGAACGCGTCGGCGGTCTGCTCCTGCCGGCCGGTGAAGCCGAAGGCGACGCCGGGGTGGTCCCCTGCCAGCTGGTCCAGCGGGCTGAGCGACTCGCCGGCCGCGGCGGTGGTCAGCGACCCGACGACCGCCTCGGGCGACAGGCCCGGCACCGTGTCGGCCGAGACGGTCAGCGACCGCCTGCCATCGGTGCGGATGATCGTGGCGTAGGTCGAGCCGACGTCCAGCCGGGCCACTTCCCGCAGCGGCACCGACTCGCCGCGGTCGTTGACGATCCACAGGTCCTCGACGGCCTGCAGGTCGGTGCGGGTCGAGCCCGCCAGGCGGACGCGGACGTCGGTGTCTTCCTGGCGCTGGGCGAAGTTGTGGGCCTCGATGCCGAACAGGGCGCCGCGCAGCTGCTGGTTGATCTGCAGGTGGGTCAGCCCGGCGGCGCGGGCCTCGGGCAGCGGGGTGACCTGCAGCTCGCGCTGGCCGGCGGCGTTGTCGTCGGCGATGTCGACCACGCCGGCGTAAGACGCCAGCAGCCGGCGCAGGTCGGCCGCGGCGGCGCGGACCGCGGCGTTGTCGTCGCCGGTGAGCCGGACGGAGATGTCCGCCCCGCCGGGCCCGCCGCTGATGCCCGAGAACTTGAGCAGGTCCACGTCCGGCAGCTCGCCGGCAAGCGATTCGCGGATCGCGGCGGTGACGGCGTTGCTGGTCCGCGTGCGGTTTTCCAGCGTCTCCAGCTCGATGAACATCTGGGCCACGTGCGTCGCCGCGGCCTCTTGGGCACCGGTGTCGATGTTCGCCGACTGCCCGGCGAGCGTCGAGACCCGCAAGACCTCGGGCTGGTCGGCGGCGGCGTCTTCGACCATCGCCGCGACGTCGAGCGTCCGGTCGGTCGGCGTGCCGATGGGCATCTGCAGGTCGACCACGATCGTTTCGGCGTCGTCGTCGGGCAGGAAGGTGAAGTTCAGCCGGTTGCCCGCGAGCAGCCCCGCCGAGCCGATGAGCACCATCAGCGCCGCGGCGATGCTGACGTAGCGGTAGTGCAGCGCCAGCTCCAGCAGCCTGCCAAAGCCGGGCGTGATCCGCTGCTCGATCAGCCGGTCACGGGCCTTCTCGTAGCGGTTCATCGCTTGCATCAGCCGGTTGGGCTTCCGCCGATCGTGCCGGTCCAGCGAGTGGGCCATGTGCGACGGCAGGATCATCAGCGACTCGATCAGGCTCATCAGCAGCGCGCAGGCGACCACCAGCGGCAGGGCCCCGATCAGGTCGCCGATCTGGCCCTGGATAAACCGCAGCGGCAGGAACGCCACGATGCTCGTCATCACCGTGGCCACCACCGGCCAGAGCACCTGCTCGGTCGCCGTGATGGCCGCGGGCACCGGCGCCTCGCCGCCGCGGTCGTGATGCGCCTGGATGTTCTCCGCGACGACGATCGCGTCATCGACCAGCAGCCCGAGCACGACGATCAGGCCGAACATCGTCAGCAGATTGAGCGTGATGTTGATGCTCCACATGAGCACCAGCGTCCCGGCGATCGCGATGACCAGCCCGATGCCGACCCAGAACGCCGCCCGCCAGTTCAGCAGCAGCAGCAGCGTGAGGAACACCAGCGACGCCCCCGCCAAGGCGTTTCGGATCAGCAGGTCCAGCCGGCCCTCGACAAACCGCGCGAGGTCCGACAGGGCGTGCAGCTGCGCCCCGCCCGGCAGCGACGCCGCCCGCTCCCGGCCCAGGTCGTAAGCGGTCACTGACCCGCCGTACCGCAGCCGGCGGACCAGCGGCATGTCCAGCGGGTCCCCCCGCGCCCCACGGGCGTACGCCCGCACCGTCTGGGCCATCTCCACCAGGTCCTGCTCACCCACCGAGAACACGGTCAGCACCGCCGCGGGCTGGCCGTTGAACCGGCTGACCACCTGCGTGTCGACAAACCCCTCGTCCACCGTCGCGATGTCCGACAGCCGCACCGTCCGCCCCTGGGCGTCGGCGCCGACCACGATGTCCCCGATCGCCCCCGCCTGCTCCGGGGCCCCCCGCGTCCGCAGCGCGACCGTGCCCTCGGCCCCACGCACCGACCCGCCGGGCACGTCCACCATCGCCGACCGCACCGCCTCGGCCACCGCCGGCAGACTCAGCCCCAGCTCCACCAGCGCCGCGGGCTGCAACTCCACCGCGATCTCGTAGTCCCGCACCCCGTCGATCAACACCTCCCCGACCTCCGGCAGCGACCGCAGGTCGTCCCGCACCGCCCGGATCGCCTCCTTCAGCACCGCCTCGTCCAGCTCGCCGGCAATCGCCACCCGGATCGCCGGCAGCCGCGGCTCCAGCGGCACGACCGTCAGCGTCTCCGACTCGGCGGGCAGGTCCTGCAACCCGTCCACCGCCAGCTCCAGATCGTCCACCGCCCGGTCCAGGTCCGTGCCGTCCTGCAGCTTGACCTGCATCACGGCGATGCCCTCATTGATCCGGACCGTCACCTCGTCGACGAACTCCTCCTCCAGCACCCGGTCCTCGACCTTGATCGCCAGCGCCTGCTCCACCTCCTCGGGCGATGCCCCGGGGTACGGCATTGTGATGGTCACCAGCTCCGGGTCCGACTCCGGGAAAAACTCCCGCCGAAGGTTCAGCCCCGCGACGATCCCGCCCAGCAGCAGCGCCACCATCAGCAGGTTCGCCGGCACCGGCCGCTTCACTCCGAACTCGGCCATGCTGGCCATCAGCGCTGGCCCTCAGCGTTTATTGACGTCTGGAGGGTCGGCATGCGTCGGGGGTGCCACACCTCGGCCGAAGGCCGATGTGTGCTTTGGCAAAAACCGCGGTCCGCACACATCGCCGCAAAGCCGGCGAGGTGTGCCACCCCTCGCCTGATGCATCCTGACCATCTCGTTCTTAATAGCCCGCGGCGTGAGCCGCGGCTCGGCCGCCCGCCCCTCACGACCCACCCCCCGCCACCGGCACCGCCTCCAATGCACCCTCCGCCTGCTCGGCCACCACCGGCTGCACCTGCTCACCGTCCAGCACCGTGCTGCTCGCGTTGACCAGCACCCGCTGCCCCGGCTCCAGCGGCTCGGCCAGCACCGCCCACTGCTCGTCGTCCAGCCCCAGCCCCGGCACCCGCGCCCGCAGCGTCCACGACACCCGCACCGGCACGCTGCCGACCCGACCGTCCGCGTCGACCAGCCGCAGCCGACCGTCCTGAATCGCCCGCCGTGGCACCAGCCACCGTTCGGCCCGCTGCCCTGACGCCACCGCACCCTGCACGAACATGCCCGGCGACAGCCGACCGCCCGCCACATCACCCATCGACGCCCCCGCCGGCAGCTCGCCGTCGACGCCGGGCTGCTCCAAGACCCCGTAGACCGTCAGCGTCCGCGTCCCCCCGTCCTGTGCCGGCGCCACTCGCGCGATCGTCGTCCGCCACACCGACCCCGGCGACGAGCGACTGGTCAGCCACAGCGGATCACCCACCGTCACCACCGTCTGCGCCACGCCCGGCAGCCGCACCGGCACCTCGATCACCGTCGGGTCCACCACCCGGGCGACCACCGCGCCCGGCGACACCGCCTCGCCGACCTCGACCCCGATCTCCTGCACCACCCCGTCCAGCGGGCTGACGATCCGCGCCTTGTTCAGCTCGCGGTACGCCTGCCCCAGTTGCGAGGCCTGCTGCGCGATCTGTGCCATCAGCCCACGGCCGCGAACGCCCAGGGTCGTCAGCTCGACCGCCTGCTCACCCGCTGGATCACCGACCTGCGCCGGCAGCACCTCCGGGGGGATGACGGCCGCCAGCAGCGACATCACGTCCATCCGCAGCCCGTCCGGGTCCGCCCCCACCAGTGGGTCCATGCGCCCCGCCACCTCGGCCGGGTCCACGTCGGCGTCCGCCGCGTCGGCCGCCGACTCGACCGCCGCCGCGTCACCGCCGAGCTGGCCGTAGGTGTCCCGCAGGTTGCTGCGGTTCTGTTGAGCCGTCAGCAACGCCGACTGCGCCCGGTCCAGGTCCTGGCGCGACGCGGCGCTACCCGCCGAAAGCTCCTGAACCCTGGCGAACTGCGCCCGCTGCAGCGCCACGTCCCGCTGGGCCAACACCAGCTGCTCGGCGACCCGGGCCCGCTCCAGCCACAGCTGCCTGCCCTGCTCCTGCAGCGCCTCCAGCGCCCGCTGCGCCGCGTCGACCCGCAGCTGGTAGTCCGCCGGGTCCACCTGCACCAGCAGCTGACCCCGCCGCACCGCCGCCCCCGGAAGCACGTCGGCCGGGATCTCCACGATGGTGCCGCTGACCGGGGCCGGCACGTCGGCGGTGTGCAGCGCCTCGGCGGTGCCATAGCCGGTGAACTGCCGCGCCGCCAGCACCGGCCGGGCCGGCATCACCTGCACCCGCCGCAGCGCCGCCGACGCCGGGTCCGACTCGGGCACCGGGGCCGTCTGCTGAAGGACCGCGAACACGCCCACGCCGATCGCCACCAGCACCACCGCCAGCACCGCCCGGCTGACCACCGCCAACAGCGGCACACCCATGATCCGCAACTGCTTCATGACCAGCCCACGTGCACCCGTCCCGCTGCAGCAGCAGCGGGTGGGATGATAGGGGGTGACACATCGTCTCGATGCCGCTTGGCCAGCGGAAGGGTCATTCAGCTTGGCCGGTCTCGGGCACCGTGAAGCATCTCGATAAGCTCAATCTGGTGCCTCTCCATATTCACGTGATAGAAGATCACGTGGCCTTTATGGTTCAGCTTTCGGACTTCGATGCCGGCTGTGACGCTGTAAGGCTGATCAATCGCGTACCGAAAGGGAAGATGCTCCAGCGATTCGAGTTTGTTGAATAAAGGCTTGTACCAGTTCTCGACCACGGTCTCTGAAGCCCCCTCGGCCTTCAGCCATCGGACGTGAGCATCAATGTTTTGGATGAAGCCGGCGGTGTAGATGACCCGGAACATCATTTGAACAACTGCTTCACGTAGTTCGCGACGTGTTGGCGGGCCTCTTCGCTGGTGTAGACACGGCCAGCCTCGACATCTGCAAGCCCGCGTTTGATGCCTGCAATGGCTCGCTCCCGCCACGCCGGGTCCGACTCCAGCGGCAGACGCTCGGGCACGATCTCGGCGACCTGCTGGGTCAGGTACGCCGTAATCGCCTCTTTTTGCTCGTCGTTCACGCTGTCCGGGATCGGGATGGTGATCGAGTTCATGGTCTCATTCTAAGAGCCCGCATGGGGCACCCGGCATCGGTCGACATCGCAAGCACCTGGGGTCACCTTCTGCCACCCCTCCCTCTGAGGGAGGGGCCGGGGGAGGGTGGG
>CAZVBW010000035.1:0-41082 GCA_964625505.1 uncultured Phycisphaeraceae bacterium | reverse complement strand
GGAGAGCGCGACTGGTGACGTAAGCCGAACCGGAGAGCGCCCTGCTGTGGCTGCTCCTGTGGACGCTGTCACTGGTGTGCGGCCCGCGGGGAGGCCCGTGGAGAGCGCGACTGGTGACGTAAGCCGAACCGGAGAGCGCCCTGCTGTGGCTGCTCCTGTGGACGCTGTCACTGGTGTGCGGCCCGCGGGGAGGCCCGTGGAGAGCGCGACTGGTGACGTAAGCCGAACCGGAGAGCGCCCTGCTGTGGCTGCTCCTGTGGACGCTGTCACTGGTGTGCGGCCCGCGGGCCTGTCGGACGTCCCCGAGACGGCCGCACGGGCCGATGAGAGCGGAGGTGACGAAAGCGTGTACGAACAACCCCCTGCCGACCCCCCTGTTCCTCGAACAGACGACCTAAAACCAGACCAGAACCAAATGAAATCTGGTTCTGCTGTCCTCGCGCGGCTGCGCGGGCCCGCGCGATCGCGCACGGGCCTGGCAGGGTTAGGGAAGGGGTTGGGTGATCTACAGGGTCACCAGGGCGGGTCACCGCCAGGGCAAGCGTCTGGGTCAGCGTCTGGGCAGGGTGACCGTTCCCGCTCTCGCCGTAGGGCATCCGCCCCTCAGACGTCCCTGACCTCCCACCCTCCCAGCCCAGCCCACTCACCTGACCCACCACCCAACCCTGCTGGTGCTCCTGGGTGGGACGCAGGAAGTGCACCGCACGTGGATTCCCCTGGGCGGTTCGGGTCGCCCTATCACGGGTGGCGTGGACCCCCGGCCAGCGATGTCGAGGAGTCGACGTGCCCGGTGCATGACCTGCCGGACCCGTGCCGGCGGTGCCATGCCGAGGCGTCGACGGATGAGGCCTAGCGGTGAGCCCCGCTACTGAAGGTCGGGAGTGGACGTTGCGCCTGCCCTACGAGAAGCCACCTCTGTCACTGAATCACCGCGCTGGGTGGCAGGTCCGGTGGAAGGCTGAGCAGGAGGTCAAGCACGCGGTGGGCTGGGTGGCCAGGTCGGTGCGGGTTCCACCGATGGCCGCGTGCACGGTGCAGCTGCATTACCGGCCGCGCACGGTCCGACGCCGGGACACCGACAATCTCGTGGCGTTGCTGAAGCCGGTCTGCGACGGTCTGGTCGCGGTCGGTGTCGTCGCTGATGACACCCCGGAGTTCATGTCGAAGCCTGAGCCGGTGATTCACGCTGCTGACCGAGTGACTTATGGCCTGTGGGTCGTTATCACTGGGGGGTTGTCGTGACTGCGGTGGTGAATGACCTGTTGCGGGTCGCGGTCGAGCAGGGGTTGACGTCGGCTGAGCTGAGAGCGAGCAGCGATGCCCGTGATGCCCTCGCGAGCGCGGCGGGCGTGGTCGAGCCAAGGGTGGAGCAGTGGCGCTCGCTGGCGGATGGGTTGGACGCGGCGGCTGAGCGGGCTGCTGCGGCTCATGGTGGCCGGTCGGGTGCGTCGTCGTGCAGTGGGTGTGGTGCGTCGATCCGGTGGGCGTCGACTGAGGCGGGTAAGGCGATGAGTCTGGACCCGCTGCCCCGGCCGGGAGGGAACGTGATCTTGGTGAACCAGGGTCGCTCGCGGTTGGTGGCGGTGACGGTGCCGAGGTCGTCGTTGCCGGTGGTGGGTCGCTCGGCGTATCAGTCTCATTTCGTGTCGTGCCCGATGGCTGATCAGTTCCGGCGGCGTCGTTCGGGTCGTCGCGCGCCGGGTGCTGACCCGTGTCTGGTGTGCGGGAAGCCGCGGCACCGGTTGCTGGTGGACCGCGGCGAGACCACCCACCCGGCGTGTCACCCGGATGGGTCAAGGTCATGACGTTGAGGGTGTTGAGGCAGCACGCCGAGCAGATGGCTACCGCTGACCACCGGCCAGATTGCCCGACGCGGGCAGTCAGGCGTCCCGTGGTTCGACCGCAGTGGGTGATATCGGGGGATGGCACTCACATGGTGTGGCGCGAACCACCACCACGACCGCCTACTTGCTCGGGGTGCATGCCGTCATCTGACCGGGAGTTGTGGGCTCAGATCGCGGGAAAGGCCGGCATGTATCTCGATCAGCCCTGCCCGCCGTTGCTAGGAGACCAGCTAAGAGGAGTGAGCCGTGACCAGACCTGAGATGACCGCGCCTGATTGCATCGCTGACCTGGTGCGTGGGTTCACGACGACGGAGTGGGTGCAGCAGCCCGCCCAAGACAAGAATGGCCGGTACCGCACGACGAGGCGGTTGCATTCGGTGCGCCACCCGGCTCTGCTTGACCAGCTGGACGAGACGTTGACGACGTCCACGACGGGGTATGACGCGGTGCGTCCTGCGCCTGGTTCGCGGCCTGCTGGGCGGTTGGACGTGCTGGCGTTCTTGGGGAGGTTGGACAAGCAGTCGGCTGCGATGGCTGACGAGGCGGGGATGTCTGCGTTGCCCGTACGTGCCCGGATGCTCGAGCTGGCCGGCCACATCGGGCACAAGCCTCACCCGGTGGTGAGGTCTTGGTGGGCGACGGCCAGGGTGCTGTCTTCGCACGACGCGCCCGCGTTCGTGCCCGACGTGCCGTGCCCGATCGAGACGTGTGACCAGCGTGGGTCGCTGCGGGTCAGGGTCGAGGAGATGCCTCAGGACAGGGTCGCGGTGTGTGTGGAGTGCCGCACGGTGTGGGCGGGCGCCGGTGAGTTCGGGCTGCTGGCTAGGTGGGTGGAGTGGGCAGCTGAGCACCTGCATGGCATACGGCACTGGGTGAACACCACGTCGGCTCATGGGTACGACGAGGGCCTGGGCTATGTCGTTGAGTGCCCGGAGTGTGCGCCGTGGCGGTTGGGAATGGCTGACCGTGAGGCGCGCCGGTTGCTGGCGCCCCGCTCCTACAATCCGGTGCTGTCCGATGCTGTGGCGCGGTGAGTTACACCAGTGTGATTCGGGTGCTATCGTGAACCCTGTCGGTAGGACTGTGCCCGGGGGGCGTTCTGATCACGAGCTGGTCTGCGGCTCCACATTCCGCCGTTAGCGGAGATATCTCCCCCGGGAAAAACGGTACGCCTGGGCAACAACCGGCGCCCTTGCTGTCGTGGCGCTCTCCGCTGTGGTGCTGGCCCGCATGGTGCGCCCGTTCCGGCTCTCGCTCCGTTTCGTTCGGGGACGCGTCGCTGTCGGTGGCTGGTGATGCCTCGTGCGGGCGCGTCCACCGCCCAGACAGGAAACACCGCGCACTCGTGAGGAGGGGTCATGGCGAAGAACAACACCCCGTCCCGTGACCATGAGGCGATGTTGCTGCGACAGGACGCCCACACCTACCAGCAGATCGCGGACAAGCTCGGCTTCCGTAACCGTGATGGCGCGTGGAAAGCAGTGCAGCGTGCGTTGCGGACGACCCGGGTGGCGGCGACGCCGGATGAGCACCGCCAGGTCGAGCTGGCCCGGCTGGATGAGCTGACGGCCACGCTGGCGCCGCTGGCCAAGCAGGGTGATCTGACGGCGGTCGACCGGCTGTTGAAGATCTCGGTGCAGCGCTCGCGGTTGCTGAACCTGTACACCTCGGTGAACGCCCCCCATCATGCTGGCGCGGCGACTGAGCCGGAGGCAGGTGGGGCGCAGGTTATCTCGATGGCAGAGGCTGCGCAGAGGCTGCAGGCCGCGCTCGATACTGGCGGGTGAGCCGGCTGTGCCGTCGGTGGTGGGTCGGGACACGTATGAGTTCCAGCGGTTGCGTGCGCGGTTGCGTGATGAGCGCCGGCCGACCTGCTGGTTGTGCGGGCAGGCCATCGACTACGACCTGGCGAAAGAGGATCCGTCGGCGTTCTCGGTGGACCACATCCACCCGGTGTCGCTTCGCCCGGAGTTGGCCGAGGTGTACAGCAACCTCGCGGCGTCTCATTTGGCGTGCAACCGGGCTCGCGGGGCACGGTCGCCGCTGCCGGGCCTTGGTGCGGGCGCAGTGTTCCGTCAGTGGTGACTGCGCGTGACCGCTGAGACGCTGGTCGGTTCGGAGCAGCCGCGGGTGTTCACGCCGCCGTTGCGTGAGCTGACGCCTGAGACCACGGATGGGTACAAGGCGGTCGCTTTCGCCGAGAAGGTCTTGCGGTGGCAGCTGTATCCGTGGCAGAAGTGGTTGCTGATCCACGGGCTGGAGAAGCTGCAGGACGGGACGTATCGGTTCCGCACGGTCGTGGTGCTCGTGGCCAGGCAGAACGGCAAGACCAGGTTGTCGCAGTGCCTGGCGTTGTTCGCGATGTTCGGGCTGCAGGTAGAGCTCGTGGTGGGAACGTCGATTGACCTGGACACTGCCCGCGAGGTGTGGGACGGGTGCCGCGAGGAGATCGACGAGAACCCGGTGTTGTCGGCGTTCGCGTTGCGCCCGGTGAAGCGCGCCGGGTCTGAGGCGATCCGGTTGACGGGCAAACGCCGGTACAAGATCAGGGCGACGGGTAAGGGCCGTGGCCTGACGGGTGACCTGCTGCTGCTGGACGAGCTGCGGGAGCACAAGTCTTGGCGGGCGTGGTCAGCGATCACGAAGACTCTGATGGCCCGCCCGAAGGCGCAGGCGTGGTGTTTCTCGAACGCGGGTGACGCTACGTCGGTGGTGCTGCGGTACTTGCGGTTGAAGGCTCACCAGGCGCTGGGTGACCCTGACGGCCTGGTGGCCACGTCTGACCCGGCGCGGTTGTTGGAGGCCGCGGAGAAGGAGATCGCAGACACCGGCGCCCCGAATGAAGCCAAGGCGGCGGCTGAGCAGGGTGCTGACGTGACGGACCCGCGGGCGCTGCTCGAGGCGATGGCGGGAGAGTCCCTGGGCCTGTTCGAGTGGTCGGCCCCGCCGGGGTGCGATGTGTGGGACCGGCAGGGCTGGACGTGGTCCAACCCTTCGCTGGGGCACGGCACCATCACTGAACGCGCGATCGCTGCCGCTGCTGCGACGGACCCCGAGCCGGAGTTCCGCACCGAGGTGTTTTGCCAGTGGATGGACGGCGCTCTCAACGGCATCTTCAAGGCGGGATCGTGGGAAGCGACAACGGTCCCCGCGTCTCGGACCAGACCTGACGCTCGCCGTGTGCTCGGGGTCGACGTGTCGTGGGACCGGTCGAAAGCTCACGTCGCCTTGGTCGGTGAGCGTGATGACGCACGGTTGCACTTCGGGATCATCGCGAGCCGGTACGGCACGGACTGGTTGGTGCCCTACTTGTCGGGCGCAACCGGTGACGACCTGCCTCAGTTCGATGCAGTGGTGGTGCAGGAGCGCGGCGCACCGGCGTCGTACTTGGTGGAGGACTTCGAGCGGGCTGGGATACCAGTGATCAAGTGGTCGGGGTCTGCGGTGCCCTCCGCGTACGCGCTGATGTATGACTTGCTCGCGCAGGATGACTCTCCGCTGGTGCACATGCCGCAACCAGTGCTCGACGTTGCTGCCGCAGCGGCCGTGTTGAAGCAGCTGGGCGACGCCCAGGTCGTGGACCGCAAGGCGTCGCCGGTGGACGCTTCGGCGCTTGTCGCGGTGATGGGCGCGCTGTGGGCGCACCGCAACGCGATACCCCCGCCTTCGGCCTACGAGACCTACGACTTCGCGGTGATCTGAGCACCGACCACAGGGAGGGTTCACCGTGGATGCACGCAGACTGATCGGCCGGACCGTGATCGTTGTGGTCACTGACGACGAGTCGGTGAAGGGAACTGTCGACGCGGCGACCGTCAAGGACAGCTTCGTCCTCGACCGGCCGGCGTTGATGACCGCCCTACCCAGCGGCGAGGTGCGTGAGCAGCTCGCCGACGGCAACGTGTGGGTGCCGACGTCGTCGGTGCGTTGGGTGCAGGTGATCTGAGGGTGGCCGCGTTCCAGACTTTGGTCGAGCTCGGCGAGGCGATGGGGCATGAGACGTCGCCGGGGATGGTGGTCGCTGACCCTGGGGTGCCGGTGTCCCGATGGGACGACGCGGACATCACCGACGTGTGGCGCTCGCAGCCGTCGGTGCGCAAAGTGCTGGACTTCAAGGCCCGGTTGATCGCGTCGACGTCGCTGCATTGCTACTCGATGGCTGAGGGCGGCCGGGAACGCGACCGCACTTCCCCGGTGGCGCGGATGCTGGCTGACCCGGAACGTTCGGGAGCGACCACGCCGTACGCGTTCTGGTCCCGGTTCGTGCTGGACCGGTTGATCTACGACCGGGCCGCAGCGATCATCCTCGACGGGCAGGACGGCGTCCCGCAGCTGGCCCGGATCCCCGCTCGCCGGTGGAAGCCGGTCGTGGACTCTTTCGACCGGGTCACTGGGGTGACGGTGTTCGACGCCCGCGGCCACGGACGGCGCCTGTCGGTCGACCAGTTCGTGCTGGTGGTGGGGTACGCCCAGCGTGGCGGGGCTGGCACGTCGCCGGTGACGACGTTGTCGGACCTGATCACCGAGATGCGTGAGGCGGTCACCTACCGGCGGGGCATGTGGCAGCGCGGCGCGCGGGCGTCGATGATGGTGTTGCGGGACAAGCCGTGGGCATCAGAGACGGCCCGGGACCGGTTCTTGCAGGGGTTCCGTGAGTTCAGCCGCGGCGGGTCCCGTGAGGGCGGCACGGGGCTGCTCGAGGACGGCATGAAGGTCGAGCAGTTGGACCAGTGGTCCCCGCAGAACGTGCAGGACCTGGAGGGTCGCCGGCTGTCGGACATCGAGGTGGCGTCGTTCTTCCAGATCCCCCCGGAGATGGTGGGGGCCCGGCAGGGCAACTACTCGAACATGGACGCGTTCCGGCAAATGCTCTACCGGGACACGCTGGGCCCGGACATCGTCGAGTGGGAGCAGGCCGTCGACCTCGGGATGAGGCATTACCTCGCTGACGGGCAGTACGTCGAGGCGAACGTGGAGGGCAAGCTGCGGGGGTCGTTCCAGGAGCAGGCTGCGGTACTGACGCAGTCCACTGGTGGCCCGTACATGCTGCGCTCTGAGGCACGGGAACGGATGAACCTGCCCCCGATCGACGGTGACGACGAGCTGATCGTCCCGCTGAATGTGTTGGTCGGTGGACAGTCGTCGCCGCTGGACGGCGGCCAGGGCCGCCCGCCGTCGCCCTCGTCGCACTCGAGCGGCTCGAAGGCAGACCCGGGGGTGCCGGTCAAGACGCGCGCCCCGGACTCGCACGAGACGAAGCACACCCAGGTGATGCGTGACTTCTTCGCTCGCCAGTCCCGGTCGGTTCGGGCGAAACTGGGCGCTGGGCAGGATTGGTGGGACGGCACCCGGTGGGACCTTGAGCTCACCAACGACCTGACGTCGTTGCACCTGCTGTCGGCGACCGTGTCGGGCCGGTCCGCGTTGGAGGCGGCCGGGTTGGACCCGGGCGACTATGACGAGGACCGGACTGTGGCGTTCCTGCGGGAGTCCGCTGCCCGTTCGGCTCAGGACATCAACATGGCCACGCTGGACCAGCTGGTGACCGCGACTGACACCGAACCCGACGCAGATGATCCACTGCCGGGCGAGGACAAGGACCCGGTGCAGGCTGTGTTCGACGCGGCGGACCAGCAGCGGGCACCGCAGATCGCGGCCACTGCGGTGACGTTCGCGTCGGGGTTCGGGGTGGTGGAGTCCGCTCGCCAGCGTGGCGGGTCGGCTACGAAGACGTGGCGGGTGACGTCGCAGAACCCGCGGCCGCAGCACAAGGCACTGGACGGCCAGACCGTCGGGCTCGACGAGGCCTTCTCGAACGGGTTGCCGTGGCCTGGCGCCGCCGGGTCCGACGCTGATGAGGTCGCCGGATGCAAATGCGCGATCGACATCGACTACTGACAGGCCAGGAGGTCTCCTGATGCTTCACAAGACAGTCACGTGCAAGGTCAACGCTGCGGGCAAGGCGGATGGTCTGCAGGAGGGCCAGTACCGGGCGTTGGTGTCGGTGTTCGGCAACAAGGACTCCTACGGTGACGTCGTCGTCCCGGGGGCGTTCGAGGACAGCTTGAAGGAGTGGGCGGACTCTGGCGACCCGATCCCGGTGTACTGGTCGCACCGGATGGACGACCCGTTCCTGAACATCGGCCGCGTCCTGGAGGCGAAGGAGACCGGCAAGGGGTTGGAGATCCTCGCCGAACTCGACATCGACGTTCCAGCCGCCGCGCAGGTGTACCGACTGTTGAAGGGGCGCCGGGTCACCCAGCACAGTTTCTCCTACGACATCGTCGCCGGCGGGTACGCCGAGCGTGAGACCGATTCGGGGGACTCGGAATCGTACTACGAACTGCGCAAGCTACGGCTGTACGAAGTGGGGCCGACCCCGATCGGCGCGAACCAAGAGACGGAGCTTCTCGCGGTGAAGACAGCCACGGCGCATGTCGCCCGCGAGGTCAAGGCAGGACGCACGTTGTCGGCTAAGGATGAGGCCGCGCTCCGTGAGGCGCACGGCACCCTCGGCGTGTTGCTGTCCTCCCTTGACACCACAGACCAGGAGAAGGCCAACACCGGCCCGGACACACCCGACGAGGAGCCGGAACCGGCCAACTCGGACAGCCCGTCAGGACTGCCCGAGGAGGAGCCGGAACCGGCCAAGTCGGGTGATCCCAAGCCGTTGCCCGCTGTGAACCTGGCAGCCCAGCAGTTCAATATCTACGCCGCCGAGTATCTCGGCGGGGAAGGAGCCTGAGATGAATCTCAAGGCCCAGCGCGCTGCCTTGGTGAAGGCAGCGCAGGCAGTGATCGCGAAGGCCCGCTCGGAGGAGCGGGACCTGACCGACGAGGAGGTCGCGGACCTGCAGTCCAAGCAGTCCGAGATCGAAGACCTCACGGACAAGATCGAGAAAGCGGAGAAGTCGTCCCAGCTGATCGCTCAGCTGACCGGCGCCGACTCCACCACTTTCGCCGACGACACCGGGCACGACCCGGACGGCGGGAAGGACACCGACGAGCCGCGCACGTTCGGTGAGCGGTTCACCGGGTCGAAGGCCTACACCGGGTTCGCGAAGCAGCACCCGACGGGCGTCGGGCAGGGCTCGATCGTGGACATCGGGAAGGTCAAGGTCGGCTCGCTCGGTGAGTGGTACGACCGCCAGGCAGGTGGCGCGAAAGCCGACGTGATCGGTTCGCCCACGGCACGGCTGGCGCCGGCCCGCTACCCCACCGTCAACACGGTCGACCGTGACCGGCTGACGCTGCTCGACCTGGTCACCCGTGGCCAGGCCGCGGGTGCGTTCGAGTACGTGCAGATCACCTCGGTGACCCGCCGTGCCGCGATCGTGCCCGAGGCGACCGCCGACGACGACGCGGCCGCGCTGAAGCCGGTCAGTGAGTTCGCGACGCAGCTCGCGGACGCCAAGCCGTACACCTACGCCGATGGTTATGTGGTGACGAACCAGATGCTGTCGGACGCCCCGGCGTTGGCGACCTACCTCAACAGTGAGGTTGGGTACTCCCTGGACTCGGTCATCGAAGACAAGCTGCTCAACGGCACCGGCACCAACGGTGAGCCGCGGGGCATCCTGAACACGACCGGTGTCCAGCAGCGCGAGTACACCGCCGCAGCGGGTGACGCGATGCCTCTGGTGAAGTCGGTCCGTCAGGGCATCACCGATGTCACCCGCACCCCGGGTGGCACGGTGACTGCGGTGATGGTCTCGCCGGAGGACGACGAGATGATCGACCTGATGCAGGACGCGCAGGACCGGTTCTACGGTCAGGGCCCGTTCGGTTCCGGACCGGGCACCCTGTGGGGTCGCCCCCGGGTGACCTCGGAGCGGCTCGCTGCGGGCCAGTACATCCTGGGTGACTTCCGGCAGGTCGCTCTGCTCGACGTGGAGGGTCTGTCGATCCTGGCGTTCAACCAGCACCGGGACTTCGCGCAGCGCAACCTGACCTACGTCCGCGCGGAGCTCCGCGCGGAGCAGGTCATCTGGAAGCCGGCGCGACTGGTCAACGGCCAGTCGGCGGCCTGACCCCAACCGGTGGTGTGGGGCCAAGCATCGTCGCTTGGCCCCACACCTCTCCCACGGATTGACAAGACCCACCCCAGGAGGGTTCATCCCATGAGTGACCTGATGATCAGTGTCGGCGGCGTCCGTTACCGCCGTGAGGAAGCCATCGCCAAGGGCCTACTGACCAAAGACGGCAAGACCACAAAGGCCGGGAACGCCCTGGACGAGGCCCACGCCGAGTCCGAGAAGGCCCGTCAGCCGCGCACTCCCCGGAACAAGTCTCGGGTGTCGACGTCGGCTGGGCCGGCTGGTGGCGGCAAGACCCCGTCCGCCGACCCGAAGCGCAAGTAGTCAGGCCGGGGTTCGCGATGCCTGATGTGGAGTTGCCTCCGCTGGTTGAGGCTGCCGCGGACCCCGCCCCTGGTGATCCCACTGCGGCCGAGCTCGCGGCAGTCTCGGCTGCTATCCGCGCGGAGTGCGGGTGGCACATCGCACCTGAGATCACGCAGACCATCGTCCTGGACTCTGACGGGGCTGCCACGTTGATGCTGCCGTCGCTGCATGTGACGGCCGTGTCGTCTGTCCGGAACCTCGCGGGCGCTGACCCGGTGGAGGTGACGGACTTCCGGTGGTCCCGGGCGGGCATGCTGCAGCGCCCGGGTGGGTGGCCTCGAGGGTTCCGCACGGTGGAGGTGACGTTGACTCATGGGTTCTCGGAACGGCCGGACGACTTGGCGGCGTTGTTGCGCACCTTGGCGAAGCGCACCGTGGCCAGTGAGACCATCGGGTCGCGGACGTTGCAGCTGGACCCGGTCGAGTCGATCATGACAGCCGAGATGTTGGACCTGTACCGGGTGGCTCCGGCGCCGTGAGCGTGTTCTCGGAGTCGGTGACCCTGCACCTGCCTGGGCAGCCGACGGGTGAGCTCGACCGGTACAACCGCCCGCTGGTGGGTGACCCGCAAGAGATACCTGCTACCGGGTGGTGGGAGCCTCGCGGCAACAGCGGCGGCAGCAGCAGCGAGGACACCGTCCAGGCAGAGCAGTACGTGACTGGGTACTGGCTGTACGTGCAGGCCCCTGAATGCGACCTGATCCGTGGGGACACGCAGGTGTCGTTGACGATCGCCGGCCAGTTGACGAGGTTCGAGGTCATCGGGGAACCGGGTCACCACCCGCAGGGTGTCCTGCTGGGGCGGTATGTGTGGGTGGCGCTGCAGCGAGTGACGGGCTGACCGGGCATGCCAAGGGTCCGCATCAGCGGCGATCTCATCGTTGACGCCATGCAGTCCGGCACTGTGCGTGCCGCGCTCGCAGCCAGAGCAGAAGCGACGGCGTCCCGGGCCCGGCAGATCGCGTCGGCTGAGGACGTCGATGTGACTGTGACGGTGGAGTCCGGGACTCGCCCTCAGGGCCGGCCGTTCGCTCGGGTGACCGCGGACAACGTGGACCAGGAGTGGGGGACGTCCAAGACTCGACGCTCCCGCATCCTTGGTCGCGCAGCGGAAGAGACGCGCTGATGTTGGTACCTCCGGATGGGCAGTTCGCTGACATCGAGCACGCCACCATCACTCACCTCTCAGGCTTCCTAAGCACGGCGAACGTGTCAACCCAGACCCCGGCGGACTTTGGTGGGCGGTTGCCGTTCCACAGGGTGACTGCTGGCCCGGGCGCGGATGATGGCATCACTGAGCGTGCGGTGGTCGATGTTGAGACGTTCGCTGCGGGCCGCGCGTCTGCTCGCGACGCGGCCGAGAAGGTGCGTGAGGCCATGAGGCACATGGCATCGACTGTCCCGGTGGCGGGTGCATTGATCGACAACGTGTCGACGGTGTCGCGGCCTCAGTTCGTGGAGTACCGCAACCCAAGAGTGACCCGGTTCGTCGCGTCCTACCGGGTGTCCCAACGTCTCAGCCGCCCGGGTTCCCTACCCGCTGCTGACTGATCCCACCCACCGCCGTTCCCGTCCTGGGGCCGGTACAACCACGCACCACCATCACCACAGGAGGAACCGGTGGCAACTTTCGCTGACAGCAAGCAGCACGACACGTCCAACATCCGCAAGCCCCTCGAGTTGGCGATCTTCGTCAAGCCGTGGGAGGAAAGCGACGACCCGATCACGCAGATTCACGACGCGACGGGCCTGCTGGTCCCCGCCGGGTATGTCGGGGTGGGGGTGACGACGAAGTCGGATGGTGCGTCGTGGTCCCGTGACCAGGAGGTCGCCGAGACCGAGTCTCACGGGTACGCGACCCCGACCCGGCGCGACATCACGAAGGACCAGCGCGGCCTGTCGTTCACGATGCAGGAGTCGAAACGGCAGTCGATGGAGCTGTATCACGGGCTGCGACTGTCGTCGGTGACGACGGACTCGGACGGCAACTTCTACTTCGACACCCCGTCCCGGCCCGAGAAGCTGAAGTGGCGTGCCCTGGCCATCGGCAAGGACGGTGCTGGCCCGGACGCGATCTACATGGCGCGGTGGCTGCCCCTGGCCGAGATCGCCGAGCAGCAGGAGCAGGCGTGGCAGGAGGAGCAGGAGATCCAGTACCCGGCTCAGTTCACTGCCTACCTCGACGACGCGGTGGGTACGGCGTTCCGTGAGCTGTGGGGCGGTCCTGGCCTGGATCACGCCGCGATGGGGTTCCCGGAGCCGCCTGCCTGATCGGGTGGCCCCGGCGCGCCTGGGTGGGTCTGCCGGGGCCACCTCACCCAAGCACCCGCCCACTCGACCCTGTTGATCCACACCGACGTCCTAGGAGGACGACATGGCTCAGAAGCAGACCACGACCCTGCAGGACCCCACGGGCAAGCGCAAGTGGGTGACCGACTCCGCGACTGAGGTGACCGACCTCCGCGCGCGCGGCTGGAAGGTCATCGACCCGACCGCCAACAGCGAGCCGGCCGCCAAGCGCAAGCCGCCAGCGAAGTCCTGACCCCCCGTTCCTCTCTGCTAGACCTGAAAGGCCCACCCACATGCCTGACCGCCAGTTCAAGACCTGGGACCAGTACGCCGCCGAAGCGGAGATACCACCGTTCGAGCTGCAAGTCTCACCAGATGAGACGCTGCAGTTCACCACCCCGTCCGGAACCGCGTTGATGCGGATCACCGACGGGTTGCGCACCGGCGACCTCGAGCTGATCTTGTCCTCGCTCGCCGGCGACCACTGGCCGCGGATGCTCGAGTTGATCGACACCGCTGGCCACCAGGTCGTCGCGGCGTTGACCGAGGACATGATGGACCACTTCAAGCTGTACGAGGACGTCGTCCTCATCGGCCCGGGTGGGGGTCGTGTGACTCGCTCTCGGCCCACCCAGATACAGGCGATGCTGAACCAGGGGTACCGCCCGGCGGGGGAAGCCCGCGCCTCCTGACGGTCCTGCATGTGGTGGACCGGTACGGGGAGGCGATAGAGGCTGATCTGCACCGCGTGTTCGGGCTGGACTTGTTGGACTTCTTCCGGGGCCGGTACTCGTGGCGCAAGCTGTTGGCGTTGCTCGCCTCGTTGCCGGCGGCGTCTGCGTATGGCCACGCCAGGGCGATGGACCGCGACTACGCCCGGCAGGTCATGGCCATGCCCAAGTCCGAGGTCGACTCGGGCGTCCCGTTCGCTGAGTACACCCCTGAGGCAGCGGCGCTCGACACGATCAGCGACCTGCTGCAGGCCGTGGTTGAACGCCTGGATGTGGCCAACGGCCAGAAACCGGCCAGGTTGCAGCCAGCGCAGCGGCCGGTGACGGCGTTCGAGTTGGAGCGTCGAGCGCAGGCCGCAGCGCGGATGGCCAGCTTGATCGATGAGGTGACGGCTGCGCAGCAACGTTGGGCCGAGCTGCACCCTTCCCCCTGACCTATCCACTGTTGACCTGACCGCCGAGGGGGTGCTCTTGTGCCTGACTTCAGCGGCCAGATGGCCACCGACGCGGTGTGGTTGGACGTCCTGCCTTCGATGAAGGGCTTTGGTCAGACCTTGGCGAAGGGTGCTGAGGCGGACGCGAAGAAGGCGGGGCAGCAGACGGGCCGCACCTACGGTAAGGCGCTGCTCGCCGGCGTTGCGGTGGTCGCTGCTGGCGGTGTCCTCGCGACGAAGGCTCTGCTCGGTGTAGGCGAGACGTTCGCTGGTATGACGAAGCAGATCGCTACGGACACTGGGGCCGCTGGGGACGAGCTCGACAAGCTGGTCGACCGGGCGAAGACCGTCAGTAAGCAGGTCCCGGCAAGCTTTGAGGACATCGGGGTGGCGGTGTCGGCGGTCGAGACGAACCTGGGCGGTCTGTCGCAGGTGTCGGACCGGGAGTTGACGAAGGCAACCGAGGACGCCCTGAACTACGCCAAGGCGTTTGACGTCGACGTGAACCGGGCGACACAGGTCGCTGGTCAGGTGTTGAAGACGGGGCTGGTGTCTGACTCGCAGGAAGCGTTCAACCTTCTTGTCGCGTCGTCACAGCAGGTGCCGGCGGCGTTGCGTGAAGACTTGCTGGACGCGGCCGATGAGTATTCGCCCTTCTTCGCTCAGGTCGGCCTGTCGGGTGAGCAGGCGTTCGCGGCGTTGGTCGCGGGCGCGGACAAGGGCGCGTTCGGCATCGACAAGACCGGTGATGCTCTCAAGGAGTTCACGATCCGGGCAACGGACATGTCGGAGTCCAGCGGTAAGGCCTACGAGGCCCTCGGGTTGGACCAGGAGGCAATGACTGCCGCGTTGCTGAAGGGCGGCGACGAGGGCAAGGCCGCGTTCGACAAGATCGTCGGGGGCCTGAACGACATGCAGGACCCGGTCGCGCAGTCTCAGGCTGCGCTGGCGCTGTTCGGAACCCCGCTGGAAGACTTGGGAACCGACCAGATACCCGCGTTCGTGGGGTCGCTCGCGCAGGCTGACGGGAAGCTCGCGAACGTCGACGGCGCGGCGGACCGGCTCGGGCAGACCCTAAACGCAGGCCCGCGGGAGCAGCTGAAGATCCTGGGCAACAACCTGCAGGTGGTGGTCGCTCCGGCCGCCGAGAAACTGTGGGCCGTCCTTGGACAAGGCATCGGGTTGCTGAACACGCACCTGGTGCCAGCGCTCAAGACGTTCATCGAGCAGTGGGGCGCCGGTGTTGGACGCGCTGGCCAGGTCCGTGCTGCGTTCGAGCAGGTGTGGGGTGTCCTCACCAGCCTCGGCGGCGTCTTGGGAAGGAACAAGACGGTCCTGGCAGCGTTCGTGGGGACGTTGCTGACGGCGCTCGCGGTCCGCAAGGTCATCGCCGCGTTCAAGGCGTTCAATCTGGTGCTGCGCGCGAACCCGGTGGGGTTGGTCATTACCGCGATCGCTGGTCTTGTCGCGGCGCTGGTGTGGCTGTACCGCAACAACGAGGACGCCCGGCGCATCATGAACCGGGCATGGTCGGCCATCAAGACCGTGGTTGCTGCGGTGGTGGACTGGTTCCAACGCTCCGGCATCCCTAGGTTCACCCGGGGGCTGCAGCGGGCCGGGCAGATCGCGACGTGGCTGTGGGAGAACGCAGTGTCTCCCGCGCTGTCCCGCATCCTGTCGCTGGCGAAGGTCGTGTTTGGGTGGGTGCGGGACACGGGGTGGCCGTGGATGCGTGACGCGTTGTCGAAGGTCGGGAACGCGGTCAAGGTTCTCTGGTCGCTGTACTGGGACCTGTACCTGTCGAAGGTGCTCGCGGTCGGCAAGCGTGTGTTCGGGTGGGTGCGGGACACGGGGTGGCCGTGGATGCGTGACGCGTTGCAGTCCATCGGCGACAAGGCGTCGTGGTTGTGGAAGCGCGGCATCGAGCCGGCGTTCGACGGGATCGGCGACGTCATCTCGGCTGCGTGGGACGGCGCGAAGCGCGTCTTCGACAAGTTCCGCGCCGGCATCGGCGCGGTCAAGGACGCATTCGGTGATGCCCGTGACGGAATCGGTCGTGTGTGGGGCGCGATCACGCGCACCGTCGCCGGCCCGATCCGCTCGGTCATCAAGTTCATCAACGACAAGTTCATCGGCGGCATCAACAGTCTGCTGTCCAAGGTGCCTGGGGTGTCCCTGCGGCTGAAGCTGATCCCGGTGCCGGGAATGCCGGCATCAGCTACGGACAACTCCGGGGCGCGCGGCCGGGGCCGCGGGTTTGGCGCCGGCGGGCGCCTGGCCTTCGCTGACGGTGGGATGATGCCTGGCTACTCACCGGGGCGCGACACCTTGCGGTTCGTCGGCCCCGCAGGAGTCCTCGACCTGGCCGGGGGGGAGCCGGTGATGCGACCCGAGTTCGGGAAGGTCGTCGGCCGCGGATGGGTGGACAAGGTGAACCACGCGGCCCGTACGGCAGGGGTGGCTGGTGTCCGTAGAGCGTTGGGGTTCGCTCGCGGCGGCATCATTCCCGGTGGGGCCAAAGGTGGCAACCCGGTGGACTGGATCACGTCCGCCGCTGGGGAACTCTACGACCTCGTCAAGGATCCCCTGTCCGTCGTCAAGGGCGTCGTATCCCGGCTCCTGGGCGGGATGGGGAACAGTTTGCCCGGCACCATCGCGAAGGGTGCGCTCGGTGGGCTCGGTAAGGGTCTCGGGGCGTACCTCAAGGAGCAGGTGCTCGGTGGCGAGTCAGGCACTGGTGGGGGCGGGTCGAAGGGCATTGGGTGGCGCCGCATGTGGGGCATCATCCGCAACGTGTTCCCCGACGCTGGGCTGTCGTCGGCGTACCGGCCTGGTGCGGTCACCGCCTCGGGTTACCGGTCCTATCACGGGCAGGGCCGCGCGGTGGACCTTGTCGGTTCAGGCGGGCTGATGCGGCGCATATTCGACTGGATCGTCAAGAACTTCCGCAACAGCCAGGAGATCTACTTCGGGCCCGGCGGGTCGGCGTACAAGGACGGTCGCCGGCACTACCTGAAGGGTGTGACCGCGGCCACGCACCCGTTCAACCACGTGCACTGGGCGATGGCGGACGGCGGCATCCTGGATGACCTCAGCAACCGGGCGTCGTCGTCGGCGCTCGCCGCGCTGCGACCGCGGGTGTTCGACACAGGCGGCACTCTCCGGCCAGGACTGAACCTGCTCGACAACCGCCTGGGTCACCCTGAGCACCTGACTCGTACAGACCAGATCGGGGCGAACCCATTGGTAGGTCACGTCAGTTTCGAGGGAGTAAGCGCCGACGACGGTGCTTATTTGATGGATGAGTTGCAGCACACGTTGCGGCGCATCCGCGTCGGGTCGTTGGCTGAAAGGACGGCGACGGCGCGATGAGCCTGGCGGATGGAATGTTCGAGCTGGACGGAGTTCAGTGGGGTGACCGTGGTCTCCTAATCGCGACGGAGTTCGATCCTGGCAGCGTTGATCTGCGGACCCAAGATGAGGCATTGCCTGGTGTTCACGGCGTGCAGCCTGGGCGGGACATGCTCGGTGGTTCAACGTGGGCGTGGACGGTATCAACCAATACGACTGATCTTGACGGTGCCCTGTCGGCGGCCCGGGGGCTGGCTGCTGTGTGGCGTGGTTACTTGGCAGAACCCACGCGTCTGGCACGGTTGCGGCACACCCTCGGTGACCGCACGGTGTGCGTGTTCGGTCGCCCCCGCCGTTTCTCTGGGCCGTCGGGGAGTGTGTTGGCGCGGCAGGGCGCCGGCCCCGTTGTCATCGACTTCGCCCTGACCGATCCTGTGGTCTACGCCGACGCTCTGGAGTCGCTTGAGCTGAGCCTGGTGCAGGACACCGATGGGGGGGCGGTGTGGCCGGTGACGTGGCCGGTGGTGTGGGGTGCGTCGTCGGTGGCCCGTCAGGGGCTGGTGTTCGTGGATGGTGACGCGCGGGTGCCGTTCCGGGTGGTGGTGGTTGGCCCGGTGACGGGCCAGTGTTCCGATATCACTGTGACGGGCCCGGGGTGGGCGGTGGACGTGCCGGGCCCGGTTGCGTTCGATGAGCAGCTGGTGGTGGACACGAGGTCGATGACGGCGACGATCGGTGGCCGCCACGGCGTGGAGTTGTCCCGCAGGACCCGTCTAAATGCGCGTCTCGCGCCGGGACAGTCGGAGCTGACGTTCTCGTGCGCGGACGCGACCCGGACGGCGACGGCGACGGTGTCGTGGCGCCCGGGCTGGCATTCGCTGTGACCGACCAGACCGAGGAGACACGCTGATGGGTTTCATGACGACGTACGCGGTGGATGGGTCGAGGACCCCTGCGGCGGGGCAGAGGATGGCCACGTATGCCTCGAGCTTCGGTGCTCGTGGTGTGGTGGAGCCGGATCACCTGAAGGTGGTGCCGGTGTCGGGGCTGACGGTGGGTGTGGCCCCTGGTGCGGTGCTGGTCGCGGGTGGGGAGTCGGGGACGTCCCGGTGGCAGACGTATGTGGCTGGGGTGGACGCTACGGATGGGGACGCGACGGTGACGATCCCTGGCCCGTCGTCGTCTGGTCGTGAGCGGCACGTCGTCGTCACTGTCCCGGACCCTGAGCGGGCTGGGGTGTCTGCGCCGGCGGACCCGCTCACCGCGGTCTACGCGGAGCTGCAGGTGCTCACGGGTGCCCAGTGGGCCGCTCTGACGGTGCCGCACTACCGGCTGGCGACGATCAACATCCCGGGCTCGGCGTCGGTGATCACTGAGGGGATGGTCACTGACCAGCGTGAGGTCGCGCTGCCTCGCACACAGCGGGATCTGCGGACACACCGGGTGAACACCGGCGACGAGGACCTGTTGTCGACCGCCGCCTCGGGTGGTGAGACGTGGCCTGACATCGGCCCGTACGAGGTGCGCTGCCCCGAGTGGGCCACCCAGGTCAACGTGATCGCCACCTTTGCTCAGGTGGCGTGCCCAAACGCTTTCGGTGGGCATGTGTGGACTCGGCTGCGGACGCTGAACGGCGTCGAGGAGATCGAGACCCAGGTGACTCGTGTCGAGTCGGACGTCACTAGCCCGTCGCGGCAGACGTGGGTCGCGACGGGTTCTAAGGCCGTCCCTGCGGGGATGCGCGGCGAGGTCGTGTACATCGCCACGAAGGGCCGCATCGACGCTGGCACGTCTGCGGCTGACCAGCCCCGGCTGCGGTCCGGCTCGGGTGTGGTCGTCGATGTGCAGTTCGTCGAGGAGGCTGAGTGAGTTTGTGGCGGTGTGTCGCGACCCGGGTGCATGGTGACGGCACGGAGACTCTGACCGCGCCGGACCTGCCGTTGACGGGTGTGCGGGTCGCGCGTGCCCTGTCTGGGCCGGGTGGGGTGTCGGGGACGGTCCCGGTGGAGGTCGCGCGGCTAATGGGCGCTGATGGGCTCCCGGTGTTGACGCCGTGGTCGTGCGCGGTCTACGCCGAGCGGGACGGTGTGATCGTCGCCGGTGGGCTCGTCACGGATGAGGCGTTGTCCCGCCAGGGGGCCGCGTTGGGGTTGTCGACGGTGGGGTTCTCCGCGTACCTGGAGGGCATCCCGTATGAGGGTGAAAGGTCGTGGGTGGACGTCGACCCGGCTGACCTGGTGCGGCACGCCTGGGACCACGCCCAGGGGTTCACTGGTGGCGACCTGGGTGTGGTCGTGGACGACACCACCACCCCCGTCAGGGTCGGGGAGGAGGAGCGGGACGTGGCGTTCACCACCGGTGAGGGCGAGGACGTGTCGTTCTCGGCTGGCCCGGTCCGGTGGAACCATTGGTCCACGCATGACCTCGGGTCCGAGGTCGACAAGCTCGCGTCCGACACGCCCCTGGACTACGTCGAGCACCACGCCTGGGCTGGTGAGACGGTGTCCCACCGGTTGCGGCTCGGGTACCCGCGGCTGGGTCGGCGCCGCACGGATCTGCGGTTCGTGGTGGGGGAGAACGTGACGGTGGAGCCGACTGTGGGAACGGGCCCGTGGGCCTCCGAGGTGGTCGTGCTCGGTGCGGGGGAGGGCCGGACGATGCGTCGTGGTGTCGCCGCGGGCAAGCTCGCCGGCCGGTTGCGTCGCCCCGCGGTCGTGGTCGATAAGGCGTTGCAGTCTCACCGTGACTGCGAGGCCGCTGCTGCCGCTGAGTTGGCGTGGCGCACCGGGGCCGATGACGTGTCACGGGTGACGGTGATGGATCACCCGTCGGCGCCGATCGGGTCGTGGACGCCCGGCGACGAGGTCTTCATCCAGGGGTCCGGGCAGGGGTGGGCCGGTGGGCTGCATCAGTGGGTGCGGGTCCTGTCCGATGAGACCACACCTGCGACGGACACGGCGGTGTTGACGGTGGCTGCTGCGGGGAGGGCGTGATGGCCACGTCGGACTCGGTGCTGGACTTGGCGCGCACCATCCACCAGCTGAAGCGTGACATTGCCCGCCTGAACGCCGGCCGGGTCGCGCCGCAGCTCGCGGCGTCCGCGCTGGAGGATGGGGCGATACCGGAGTACGACGCCGCCGGCACCTTGGTGGGCGTCATCGGGAAGCAACCTGACGGGTCCCATACCCATGTGGTGCTGGACGGCCCGACACCTTTGCAACCTTCGGCGCCGACCTGCACGGGTCTGGCTCTGGAGGTCGAGGTCGCGTGGGACGGGCATCTGGTGCACCCGGACACGGGCCAGGTCGACGAGCACCTGACCCAGAAGGCCGACACCGACGCCGTTGAGGTCCACCTCGGTGACAGTGACGTGTTCTTCCCGTCCTGGGGTGCCGCCGGCGGCACGTTGCGGGGCGAGATCAGGGCACGTACCGCGTCAACGGCGGGTGTGCCAGCACCGGCGGGGGACTGGTGGGTGCGGCTGGTGGTCCGCTCGCAGGCCGGTAAGCACGGCCCGCCCTCGGTGGCGGTGCCGGTGACGGTGGAGCCGCTGGTCGACCAGGGGCAGTTCGATGACTTGCAGGGCGACTTGGACGCCGCTGAGGCGAGCCTGGTGGACGCCCAGGGTCGCCTTGATGCTGCGTTTGTTCGCTTGGACAGCGAGGGTCGCTCGGTGGTGCTGGAGCCTGACACCAGCGATGCTTCAGTGTGGGACCTGTTTAACGAGTTGGCGGTAGGCACCCCGGATGGGCTGGTCAAGGACGGCCCTGGTCACGGGTGGATCATCTCCAAAGACCAGGTGCCGTTCGACCCTGATGCGCTGTACCGGGTGCAGGCCACCGTCGAGGTCACGCGCGACACCACTGGCTCAGACCATCGGGTGTACGTGGGTGTGGCTGGGCGCAGCGCAAGCGGCGAACTGGTCAACAAGAAGGGCGCAGCGTCGTATGCGTCGCAGCACTATGTGGCCGTCGCGGGCTACCAGCAGACCGTCGCTGATGGACCCGTCACCTACACGGGGTGGGTCCGTGGGCATGCGCCAGCCGGGCAGGACGCGCCGGGGGGCGCCGCGCCTGACCGAGACGACCCCGCTGTGGTGCATGCCGATGTCGAGGCGCTATCCGCGCTGGCGATCCTGGACTACAACAATGGTGACGGTCGCTGGGTGATCAGCGATGTGACGATCACGCAAGACACGGCCACCTTGTCGGCTGCGGCGCGCGTGGCCGCGAACGCCGCCCAGTCCACTGCCAACCAGGCCGTGTCGGACGCGGCGGACGCCGACGCTGCCGCGCTCGCCGCAGCGGGGCTGGCTGAGTCCAAGGGGGAGGTCATCTACCAAGCGTCACCGCCCACAGGATCGCGGGCGAACGCCGCAAACCTATGGATCAGGGCCTCTGACAACAAGCCGCACACTTTTGACGGGTCGTCGTGGGTGGCGGTCACTGACCAGGCCGCGCTCGATGCTGCCAGCGCCGCCGCCGCCGCCGACTCTGCGGCGCAGCAGGCCATCGCGGACGCTGCTGCCGCCCAGGATGCTGCCGACGCGGCGCAGTCTGCTGCTGATGGGGCGCAGTCCACGGCGGATGCTGCGATGGTCACCGCGTCCGGCAAGAACACCATCACCTATACCGACGTGCTCGCCGCTGACAAGCCTGGCGGGCCACCTGCTGCGGATTCTGGCCGTGCGGTGAATGACGTGCACCGCAACCGGAATGCGTCCACGGGCGAGGTGTATGCGGAGTGGCTGTGGTCTGGGACGGCATGGCGGGTCGTCAACTTCGGCGACGCGATCCTGCGGTCCTTGGACGTCGGCAAGTTGACCGCCGGCACGGGTGTCATCCAGCAGGCTGTCATCGACCGCATGGCTGTGCAGCTCGCGGACATCATCGAGGCCAACATCGGGAACTTGACGGTTACGGGCGACGCGCAGATGGCGACCGTGGTGGCCCAGGCCATTGCCTCGCAGACTGGTGAGTTTCTTCAGCTTTTGGCGGATCAAATCACGGGCGGCGAGATCGTCGCCCTGGTGAAGATTTTGTCGCAGGGTGAGTTGCAGGTGGGGGACACCTCGCAGGTGCATGTGCGCATCAAGGATGGCGCGGTGCGGGTCTACTTGCCGGGTCGTGAGGTCGAGGCGGGGGTGTGGGGTGACCCGATCGAGATCGCCGCCTTCGGTGGGACGCAGGGCAACTCGGTGGCTGCGGTCGACCCCGCGACGGGTGCCGTGCTTGGTGCGTTGCGCTCGGACGGTAGTGTCACGTCGGGGCATGTCGACGCTTCGCGTGTCACCCTCGACGGGGACGACCTTCAGGGGCTTCTGGACCGGGGTTATCAGCGGATCGTGGCCCGTGGCGAGTATTCCACCAAGGTGGGTCCTTACAACACTAAGACGGGCGTCTACGAGCTCGGGTTCAGGGTCAAGGAAGGCCATTCGTACCGTTTCAACGCCCGCTTTCGTGGGCGTTGCCCGACTTCGTACTTCTCGGCTGGGATTACGGCGGTGCGTCGGGAGACGAAGGCTCTCACTGACGCTCCGCTGGTCACGTCGTCCCCGGTGGGTGACACGCTGTTCTTCGATTCGGGGTCGTCGCTGTTCGAGTCGCGTATTGCGGCGTGGGAGTACGTCCCGCCCGGCGACGGCTACGCCCGTGTCTTGTTCTGGGTGGATTCTGCGAACTCATCGCATGACGTGGATAGTCGGGGGCATTACTTCTGGGTGGTTGATGAGGGTCCGACCGTGTTGCTGTCGGGGCAGCCGTCGATGGGTGGGGCGTCCGGGACGACGGCGCCCCCGGTGGCTGAGGTTGATGACTTCCGGTTCTTCTGGCGATTCGAGGACCACCAGGTGTGGTCGCAGTTCGGGAAGAACACGTCTTTCGACCCTCACTTCTTGCGGCACGGGCAGGGTGGTTCGTCTCGCTACCGAACGTATCTGCCGTTCAGTCAGCTCATGCGGGATCAGGTCGCTGCTGCGGACGACCTCACCAAGGCGGAGCTGTACCTGTCTGGGGCGCAGGGCCGCAGCGATGTCGACTTGTGGGTTGGGACGATCCGCACCTTGGACGTGGACGGGTCCACCGAGCCGACGATCTATGACGGCAAGAGAATGCTCGATAGCAAGAACAACCCTGTCACGTTCAGTCCGGGCGACAAGGACTATGTGACCCTGCACGCAGATCACCTGGCGGACATCAAGTCGGGGCTAGCGAAGGGCCTCGTGATTGGGCGGACTGTGTGGTCACCGCTGATCGACTACTACGGCACGGGGGCGTCCCAGTCCGACCGTCCACGGCTTCGACTCACAGGAACGGAATAGGGGTACAACATGACTGACTTGACCGAGCTGTCCACAGACGAACTGCGTCGGCTGTTCCGGGACGTGCAGGCAGAGATGAACGCACGTCGAACCTTGGAGGAGGCGCCTGGGCTTGCGCAAGAGGTGGAGGCGCGCCTGGTGCGGGAGCGTGACGACGTGGCTAGGGGCTATCTGCGGGCTCGGGATCGGGGCGTGGCGTCGGGCGAGGCCCCGCCGTGGGTTCAGCCGACCGGGGCTCATGATGCGTACCCGCTGAACTTCGTCGTGGCCCATGCCGGCACGGTGTGGGTGTCGCTGATTCCCGCGAACACCACTGAGCCCGGCGACGATGGTGACCCGCAGGCTTACCGGTGGTGGAAAGACATCTCAACGCCGGCGCCCGGCCCCGGTGACGACAACTGGGAGCCGGGGCAGGTCTACGAGGTCGGCGACTCGGTGATCTGGGCTGCTGACGTCTACGACTGCATCCAGGCTCACACGGCGCAGGCCGGGCAGGAGCCCCCGAACACACCGGCCCTGTGGGAGCTGTGGGTCGACCCTGACGGCGACGGCCCCGGCCCGGTGGATTGGCTCGCGGGCGTGAACTATGTCGTAGGCAACCTGGTGGTCTTCGAGGGTGTCACGTATCGGGCGTTGCAGGATCACGCGTCGATCTCGGTGCACACTCCGCCGCTGGTGCCGGCGTTGTGGGAGGTGGTCAGCGGTGCCTGACCGTCGCTACACCGCCACCACCACGGTCCCTGACCGTGTCTTGGCGCACCCGTTCGAGGTGTGCCTGGCGGCGATGTACCTGGTCCTCGGGGCGGCGTTCTGCGCTGGCCGGGTCGCGTCGTGGTGGCTGTCAGCGTCCACCCTGGCGGTGCTGCCGCTCTACCCGACAATCCTGATGGCCGCCGCGTTCCTGGTCGGGGGCGGGCTCATCCTCTGCGGGCTGCTGCTGTCGGGTGACCCGCAGGACTCCACGGTGGCGTGGATGAAGGAACGCCTTGGGCTGGTCGCAGCTACCGCTGGGTGGCTGATCTATCTGTGGCTCTGGGTGGTCTACTACCAAGAGACGTTCTTGACGCTGGCCCCGCCCGTGGCGGCTATCGCAGCTCACGTGCTGCGGATCGTCGCCCTGGAGCGGGTGGAGGAGTGGGCTGTGCGGCGGCAGACCGAGCGCGGTGACACATGAGCCTGGCCAGCATCGACTCCACTGTGATCGCCTCCATCGTCAGTGCCGTGGCCCTGCTGGCCGGTGCGTGGCTGACGCACAAGTGGAAGTCACGCGATCCTGTGACGAGGGCGTCTGCTGCGTCCACGATGGCCGAGCAGCAGATGGCTACCGCGGGGTCGCTCAACGCCATGTTGTCGGCGCAGTTGGAGCGTCAAGACCGTGAGTTGAAGACGCACAAGGCGCAGATCGCGAAGGTCTCGGCCAGGCTCGACTCCCAACACCGCGACATGAACCTGATGGCGGGCCGGGTCGAGTCGCTCGAGCGGATGCTGTCCACAGCGGTGTCGTACATCGAGCGGCTGCTGCGGGATATGCGCGCCGGGCACGACCGGCCGACGTCACCGATCCCACCCGAGCTGCATGACCGGATCGACCCTGCCTTGATGACGTGGACCCGCCCCGGCCCGATGGGCATCCCACGTCAAGACACCTGACCGAACCGGACCACCCGTAACCGTGAGCCCCGCCACTGTGCGGGGCTTCTGCATTGGAGGAACACCCGTGACTGAGCACGAGGTCATCGAGCGCGTGATGCGCGTCGTCGAGAAGCAGGTGGGGTACAGCAGCGGCAACCCGCGCAGGTCGAAGTACGCGCAGAACGGGTGGCAGGGGCTGTGGTGCGCTCGCGGGATCAGCACCTGTGTGATGTGGGCGTTGGGCGTCCCCGCTGGCAATGCGGCCATCGGTCGCCAGGGTGGGATGACGGTGGGGTGGGCTGCGACGTGGTTGTGGCTGGGCTGGTTCCGGAGGAACCGGGAGTATCCGGGGTATCGGAACGCGGTACGCGGCGACATCCTCATGATGCGGTTCCCGAACCCGTCGGGGGGCCGGTCGAAGAACCCAACGAACCACGTCGAGATCCTCACCGCTGACGCCGGCTATGACCGGCAGCGGGGGTGGTTCTTCGACACGGTCGGTTTCAACTCGGTCGCCTCCGGCCGGGGCGGTGGCCGGCCGGGTGAGGGCGCGACTGTGTCTCGGCAGCGCCGCTACTTGCGGTCGGGGACGATCGTCGGTACGCACCGGCCGGACTGGGGCGCCGCCGCGAAGATCATCGCGAAGACCGAGCGGTACGAGCCGGTCGGTATGACCACTGAGCAGGTGCAGGCCGTCGTCGGCGTGACCGTCGACGGTGACTACGGCCCGAAGACCCGGACCGCTGTCGCCAGGCACCAACGTCACCTCGACAAGGCCGGGTTCGACCCTGGCCCCGCAGACGGACTGTGGGGCTCCCGCACGACCAGAGCACACAAGGAGTACAACGTGACACTGCAGCGCATCGAGCAGAAGCTGGACAACCTCCAGGACGACGTGGACCAGCTCCGCACGGCTGAGCCCGCGGCGTCCCGCGCGGACGTCCGAGAGGTCGTCAAGACCGAGATCATGCGGGTGCCCCGCCTGGTCTGGTCGTACGTCGTCGCCCACCACGGGCCTTTCAACGCGTGGTGGTTCCTGCGCCGCGGTCTCGTGCTCGACCCCGAGCACCGCCGCTTCCCTGCTGACCCTGGCTCCCCTGCTGACATCCAGATGCAGGTGGCATCCAAGACCCTCGGGGCGCCGCCGCGGCCCTACACGGCCGCTGTGGCCGCCGAGCTCGACGAGAAGGAGAACACCCCATGACCATGCCGGCTTTCAACCCTGGCTTCATCCCCGCCAAGGCCCGTGGCCACGTCTACACCGTGTTCGGGTTCGTGGGTCTCGGTGTCGGCGCCGCCCAGGTTGGGTATGCGGCCGCCGACGCCGGGCAACCGGTGTGGCTGACTGTGTCCCTGTCCGTCTACGCCTTCCTGGGGACCGCGATCGGGTACACGGCCGCGACGAACACCCCGGCGCAGGATGGCCAGACGGTGGCGCTCATCGAGGACGATGAGGCACCGGCCGCCGAGGTCGACCCCACCACCTGACGCTGATGCCGGCGACGCGGTGCACCTGTGTGCGTGCCTACCAGGCGCGGGGTGTGCTGCGCGGCCTGCTCGTCTACCTGGGGGTGCCGCCTCTGATGGTGCTCGCGTCTGACCCTGCCTGTCCCGCACCGACCCACGTAGAGGAGGTACCGGCATGATCAGCAGCGTTGTGGTCTGGGGCGAGTAGAATCGACCCACAACGACCCGCCTGAGCCCTCATGCTCACCGCGGGCGTCACGGGGGCGACAGGTATCGTCGCCGGCTCAGAACCGCTTGTCGGAGGGCCGGTGCACCCGGGTTCGAGTCCCAGCGCCTCCACCCCCCCAACGGAAGCCGCCCCACCCTGACGGGTGGGGCGGCTTCGTCATGTCCTGGGCCGGGCTACTTCCCGAGCCAAGCCCGTATGGTCATGCGGGTGACGCCGACCTGGCGGGCGGCCTCGACCTCGGTCATCCCGTCTGCGACGACGACGCGCACGCAGGTCTTGAGTGCGGCCAGGGCGTCCTCGGCCGCTGACTGTGCCTGCCGGTGAGCGGCGACGTGCGCGCCCAGGTCGTAGAGCTCCGAGGTGTCGATGAGCAGCTGATCGTCGGCACGGGAGTCCATGACCGTGCGCTCGCCGCTGTGCACGTCCAGAAGCGGGACCTCGACCCGCTCTTCGGCGTGCTCGCGTGTGCTGGTGACAGGGGTGGGGTCAGCGGTGACGATGTGCTGCCGGCCCCATGCCTGGATTCGGTCGCTGGTGGTAAGCCGGTCCGCTCGTTTGTAGGTCTGCATGGTGGCTTCTCCTGGGGGTGGGGGCGGGGGTCAGCGGGACAGGATGGTGTAGGCGCGGACCCATGCAGCGGCGCGGGCGGCGCGGCGTGCGTCGGTGTAGGCCTGGCCCTTGCCGGCGGCTGCGACGGGGGCCACGATGTCTGCCCAGTCCGTGTCGTCGGCGAGGGCAAAGCGCCCCGCTAGGTCGGGCGTGAGCGCTTGGTTGCCCAGCTGCTTGGCGGTCTCCATGACCATCGGGTCGACGTCGTTGCCGAGTGAGTCGGTGAAGACCTTGGTCTCTGCGTCAGCGCGGGCCTGCTCGCGGGCGGCGCGGGCGGCCTTGTCCTCGGGGGACTCGTGGCGGCGGCGGGGCCGTAGCCCGCCGGTCTGGGTGCTGGTCTCGTTCTGCATGGTGTGGGTTCCTCTTCCTCGGTGTGTATAGCCACTATACAACGAAGTGCAGGGAAGTGTCAACCCGCTATACAAGAACGTCTGCCCCACCCTCCCAGCGCAGGAGGGTGGGGCGGCTTTGCTGTGCTGTCGATGAGGCGGATCAGTTGCACTTGCCGTCGAAGAACGCTTCCGCTTCGCTCCGGGTGACCATGTCGTCGCTGCCCTGCAGGAACGCGTCGAGCATGGCGTCCTGGTCGAGGCCCCACCCAAGGCAGATGTCGCCCTGTTGGCTGGTGGACATGTTGCCCCATGTGACTTCGAGGGCCATCGACCCGATCTCGGAGTCGGACAGCCCGATGTCTCCATCTCCTTCGGGTGCTGCGGCTTCGACGGTCTCGGTGACGGTGGCAGTCTCAGTCTCCGTCGCGGTCTGTGTCTCAGTGATGGTCTCGGTCGCGGGCTCGCCTTCGGGTGCGGGTTCGGTGACGGTGACCGCTGCGGGTGTGGGCCCGGCGACGGTGACTGTCTCGGTGGTGGGTGTGGTGTCGTCGCCGGCGCTGCCGACGACGGCGCCGCAGGAGAACAGCAGGATCCCTGTTCCTGCTGCGACGATCCCGGTGATGAGCTTGCGTGCCATGCTTCCTCCTGGTGGTGGCCTCCCCCCTGGGTTGGAGGTAGCCGGGTCGGGGTTAGGCGGCGGTGTTGACGATGTGCCGCTTCGCTTCGGTGGGGACGTGGGTGTAGATCATGGTGGTCTCGGGGCGTGCGTGCCCGAGCAGCTGTTGCACGGCGAGCAGGTCTTGGCCGGCGGCGTAGGCACGGGTCGCGAACCGGTGCCGCAGCTGGTGGGGGACGACGCCGGGCCCTAGGGCATCACTGATCAGCTTCCCCACGTACCTGGCCGACAGGTGCCCTGGGTGGGTGCTCGAGGGGAACAGCCACCCTTCGGGGCTCTCGCGTAGCCGGGCGGCGAGGTCGCGGGTCAGCGGCACGATCCGTTCGCGGCCACCCTTGCCGGTGACGTGGAGGCTGTGCCCGCCGGGGTCGGTCAGTATGTCGCGGGTATGAACCCGGGCGACCTCCGCTCGGCGCAGGCCGGCGCTGGCTTGCAGTCGGATCATAAGCTGCACCCGCGGGGTGGCTCGCAGGATGGCTTGGGTGACGGTGCGCTCGTCGGCGGGTCGTGGCGCGCCGTGCGGGCCGCCGATGGTGGGTAGGCCCACGGTGGGGTCTGTGGTGATGTGCCCGGTGCGGTGTGCCCACCGGTAGTAGGTGGTCAGCGCGGCCCGGTAGGACCGCAGCGTCGACGTGGCCCAGCCCTTGCTGGCGACCCAGTCGACGAGTTGCGCCGTGGTGAGCGCGTGCAGGTCCCCGAGCTCGCGGGAGACCCGCCCGAGTTGGTAGATGCGTAGGTCGATCGTGGACTGCGGCCGGCCCCCGGCTCGCAGCCACGTCTCGAAATCCTCTACAGCATCTCTGCTGCTGCCCTGCTGCATTACCGGAGAATGCACTACACCGACGCCCGGGTGCGCTTCGCTGACCGGGACCAGACGTAGCCCTGGGCGTGTCTTGACCATCGCGGATCGTGCTTTGACCTGGCGCTTACGGCAGGCAGGGTCGAGGGTCGACGCCGGCCTCTGCTGCAGCTTCGGGCCAGGGCCGCCACGGCTGCCCGTTGAAGTGGTGGCGCACGTAGGTGTCGGCGACCTCGGGTGGCGCTGGCCGCCATGCCACCAGGGATTGCGCACTGATCAAGACTTGCGCTAAGTTGGGCACATGAGCACGCAACCAGTCGGCGCAGTACCCAGCATTGAACGCCACACTCGACTTCGTGTGGCGCGAGAGTTCGCTGGTCTAGATCAAGCAGACCTGGCCGAGGCGATGGGGGTTGGGCGCAACACGGTCTCGAACAACGAGACGGGCAAAGTGGCCCCGCGGCGCATCGTGCTGAAGGCGTGGGCACTGGCCACCGGGGTCAACCTGCAGTGGCTCGAGACGGGCGTCCCGCCCGTCGAAGGTCCTGGAGAGGGTGAGTGCGCCAACAGGGACTCGAACCCCGAACCCGCTGATTTGGAGTCGCGCCGGCGAGCGATGACGACGGTGCGTCTGCTGGGGGTAGCGGCATGAGCGCCTGCGAGCACGACGTGGTCACCGAGGCTGAGCCCGACGAGACGGGTCGGTGGACGGTGTGGCGGTGCGCCGAGTGCCACACTGTGACGGGGGAGACAGCGTGAGCACCGACACCGACCTCGCCGAGCACAGCGGGACGGCCGAGTGGGGCAAGGTCTGGACAGCCACCCTGCACGGCATCCAGGGGTGGCGGCCCGCGTACGTCCGCGACGACGGGACGGTCCTGTACTCCCCGTCGTCGACGGGCGACACGCCCATGACCAACGTGGGGCGCTTGCATCCGTGGCATCCATCCCCTAACGTGTGCCACATGCACTACAGCGCAAGCAGTCCCACCTCAAAGCACATGACCACCGCGGAAGTTTCCGCGTTGCTCGGCAAGGACAAGACCACAGTCAATCGGTGGGCCGACTCGGGGCGTCTCCGGACGGCAGCGAAGGCCCCGGGTCTGCGCGGAGCGAGGCTGTTCGACCCGGCTGACGTGGAGGCGCTCGCCGCCGAACTCGGGCGGGGGCAGCGCTCGCGGGGGGTGTCGGCGTGAGCGCCGTCGCAATGCCGGTCTGGGACGGCGCCGACGATTTCGACGGTCCTCAGGATTTCGCTGTGGCGTGCTCAATCGCGGAGTCAACCAATGCGGCCGTTGAACTGGCCGAGTGGGCCCGAGGGGTCCCCGAGGCGTCGGCGTGAGCACGGCGGACCGTCCGGTGTTGACGGACGACCCGGGGCAGGTCGTGAAGCTGACCGGCCCGAACTCGGTCCATCACCCGGGCCCGCTCCCTGACCAGGTCACCCCTGACGTGCACCAGCTCGGGGGCGGAGAGAACTTCGAGGGTTCCCGGATGGAGGACGCGGCTCGGGTGCTGACGGACCTGGCGGCGGTCGCCGACGAGCACGCGCAGGCGTGCCGTCACTCGGAGTGGGTGGACGCGATGGAGGACCTGCAGCGCGCCGAGCGCGCCTTCCGGAGGGTGTTCTTCCCTGACGCCACGAAGGTGGTGGCCCGCCCGACTGCGGTGGCGGTGACCCGCACCGACGTGGTCTACGAGACCGACCCGGCACCGTCCAGTAGTGCCGCAAGTGAGGGCGGTGCAGTGTGACTACCGTCGTGGAGGTCACCGAGGGTCTGGTGCGTGCATCGATCGACCGGGGCAAGGCGTCGCTTGAGGATGCTGCGCGGGAGATCGTGTGGCAGATCAAGTGCCGCGCGTGGGAGGTGCTGGGTTACCCGGATTGGAACACGATGCGGGAGGCCGAGTACGGGGGTGCGGCGTTCATGGTGCCTCGGCGGGAGCGGCCGGAGCTGGTGGCGGAGTTGCGGCGTGAGGGGTTGACGCAGCAAGAGATCGCTGACACCGCTGGCGTCACTCAGCAGCAGGTAGGTCGAGACCTCAATACACATATGCGTAATGAGGATGAGCCTGCCCCTGAGGTGACGAACTCTCGTGGGCAGCAGCGCCCGGCGTCGTACGCGCCGAGGGCAAAGCCGCAGCAGGACGAGGACCAGGACCGTGGGCAGTCTGAGGTTGAGCGGGCGGTGGAGGAGTTCCCCGATCTGGCCTACTACGCCGACCTCGGTCGGCACCGCGACGTCGTGAACATGGCCGGCGACCTGCGCCGGTTCCGCGACCGGGGTGAGCTCGATTCGCGGCTCGACACGCTGCGCAAGTCCATCGCCCTGGACAGGTCGAAGCGCGACGGGACCTACAAGCCGACCCCGATGCGACCACATCACTGCCCGACGTGCACGTGCGAGCCGGTGACTCCATGACGACCTCGCATACCGCTGAGCTGCGCGACATCATCGACCGTGCCTTCACCGCTGACCTCGGTGGGCGAGCGACCGCGCGAATGGTCCAGGAAGGCGTGCAACCCGGCCTACCGGCGCACTTGGTTGACTACCTCATCAACAAGGGGCTGCGCTCGCAGATCACGGCGTACTTCCGGGAGAAAGACGCCGAGGGCTTGCCGATGCGACCGTCGGTCAACGACGCCGACGAGCACGCCCAGATCGAGTTGCTGTCTGTTGCTGAGTTCGCCTATGCCCACGCCCAGTATGTGACCCGGGCGCAGGACAACATGGCGCAAGCAGACAAGCTGCGTCAGCGGTGCTTGGAAACGCACGGCGTTGACTTGATCGCTGGGGGTGCGGCATGAGCCCCTACCGGCCTGACGACTTCCCTCCCCAGGTCGCAACCGGGGAGGAGGTGACGTACTCGCCTGCTCCGCCGGTGGCGGTGGGTGACCTGCTGGAGGTCGAGCATGAGTGCCCGGAGGCGGCGTGCGCGACTCTGCCGCCGTCGTGTTGGCACGCGGACGCCGGCCACTGGTGCCCGGAACCGCCGGTGCACACGAGGTCGCTGCGGGTGGAGCAGGTAACCCGCCGGTGGCACAAGTGGCGGGTCCTTCTCCGGTCGTGCAACCACGTCCCCGTCGAGCGGACCGTCGACGCGGATGGGCGGGTGCTACCCCCATGAGCCGGGTGGCCGCCGGAGCGAGTCCCTCGGGCGGCCACCCGCCACCACCACTAACCCCCCCAGATGACAGCGGAGCCCCAGCCACACCTCGTGACAGGCGCCGGGACTCCACCAACACCAAGGAGTATGCCATGACCGACACACAGACCGGATCGGCCGCTGCCGTGCTCACTTACCACGGCGACCCCGACCTGAAAGCACGGCTCGTTACTGAGGCACACGAGCACCGGCGCCTCGACAGGTACCAGAAGGGTCTCTACCTGGACACCTCTAGCGAGTGGTGGAGGGGTTGCGCGGTGGGCTGCACCACGGCCCCCCTCATCGCGGAGTCTCTCGGCACAGCCGTGGCGGACCTAGAGGAGATAGAGGGGTGGCACCTCCTGCAGGAGCAGCACGCAGGAATCCCCATGTGGCTAGGCTGCGTCCAAGACAAGATCTTCGAGGGGCTGCCAGACCCCCAGGCGTACTCATGGCCGGGGCGGTTCTTAGAGGCATTACCTGTCGGAGTAGATGTGACGCGGATCCGGGATGCGTTCCTGCGTGACATCGTGCTGGACCCTCAGCAGGGTGCATTCGCGTACGCAGCCAATGCTCTAGACGCTGCCGGGCTAGGGGACCACGCCCGGAGGTTGCGTAATGTCCCGCGTGACTGCACATGGTCCGCCGCCTACGCCGACGCCGCCGCCGCCGCCTCCGGCGCCTGGGAATGGACAGCGGATCGGTTGCTCCACCATCTGAGCTCAGCCCAAGACACGGTGACCGCATGAGCACCAACAGCAGTAGCAGCGGCGACCTGGCGCCGGGGGTGGACTTGGACGCGCCGGAGGCCTTGACCGAACACGAGAGGGCGGGTCTGCAGCTGTGGGTCGATGGGTTCGGGTCGGGTTTGGCGTCTGCGTTGGCGACGTCCGCTGCGCGCGAGATCGGGTCGACGGACCTGCCGCTGGTGGTGCGGGTGGCCATCGACGACCTCGCTCGCCGACGCGCGTGCCAGACGGTGGACAACCCGGTGGTGCGTGAGCAGGTCTTGGCTGTGGCCCGTGCCCGGTTCGCGGGTGAGGCACCGCCGAAGTCGAGTGGGTTCGTTGTTGGTGGGGGTGACGGGAAGTGACTGCTGTCGCTGAGGTGTCGGTGCACCCGTCGGTCGCGATCTGCGCGGTGTGCGACGCGCATGCGTGCCGGACCCTGACCCCTTCGGGTGAGACGGGTGTGGTGGTGGCGGTGGAGTGCACCGCCTGCGGGGTGGTGTTGTCGATGCAGGCTTTGCACGAGGCACGCACCATGACAGCGCTCACCGCCGGTGCCCCTGCTGATGGCCGGGCGTTGCGGGCGGTGCGGTGATGATCGCGTGGGAGGCGTTCGACGGCCGCGCCCTGAGTCTGCTGTTGACCTTGGGCGGGTTCCTGTTCATGTGGTGCGTGCTCCGGTTCTGCGAGACCCAAGCCAGGCTCGAGCGGCACGGCCTGGACGTTGTGTCCCTGTCACGTGCTCGCGGTGCCCGCACCCCCGCACCTGCCGACCCGCCGACCCGCCGACCCCACAGACCCGCGGCGGTGGCTCCGACCGGGTCCCAGGCCCCGGTCGGGGAGGGATCTTCGTCGGCCGGGTCGCTGGCCGAGTGGGACCGAATGCTCGCGTTCGTGACCTCGGCTCGAGCTGACTTCGCGGCCCGTCCTCGCCCGGCCCGGGGGATGGGCATCGTGCTGTGGGCGCACTGTCAGGGGTGCGGCGCGGAGTGCATCGCGTCCCCGGCCGGTGGCCGGTGCTCGTCGTGCGGTGGGGACCTGCAGGTGGCCGCGGGGGGTGGCGCGTGATGGTGGTCAGCTTCACGAGGTCGGTGTCGTCGTCGGGTCGTCACACCACGGTGTGCACGTCCTGCACCGCTCGCCGGTCTTCGTTCTCGCCCGTGGCGTTGTCGACGTGGCAACGCAAGCACACCTGCCACCCACTCGACCGGCGGCGCAACGGGCGCCGCCGACTACAGACCAGCAATCCCTCACCGATGGAGGACGAATCATGACGAAGCTCGCAGCCGCTCTGCCGAAGGACGACAAGAACGGGCTCGACGCGATCTCGGGTGCGTTGATCCGACGCCCGCATCACCAGCACGTCGCGATGGTGATCTTGGACTGCCGCAAGGTGACCACGGACTACGAGACAGGGGACGTGGTCCCAACGGCTCAGGTCCGTCGTATCGAGGTGCTGGACCCGGCCGACGTGCCCCGCGCTGAGCAGTTGATGCGCCGCGCGGTAGAGCGCCGCACCAACGCCCAGGTCCTCGACCGGGACACCGAAGACGAGCTGCAGATGATCTTCCAGAACGTGGACCCAGAGACCGGCGAGCTCATCACCGGACCAGAGACCACCACGTCACACCGCGACGACACCCCTGACACCGACTCAGGGCCCGGGAGTGACGACTGATGGCCGCAGAGAAGGTGGATGCGTGGGCGGACGTGAAGATGAGGTACTGGCCGCCGCTGCCCCCGAACGCAGTGATTGCCCGACCTGTCCCGGGACGGTTATGGCCGATCTGGTACGCCCACTGCCCTCGCTGCGGGGCCCTGCGGGGTACCCGGTCGTGGACCACACTCGGCGCTCGCAGGCACGCTCGGTCGCACTTGGCGCACCACCGTGGCTTGGAGCGGTCGTGGTCCGGGCTGATGGACCGCATCGACGAGATTGGTGACGAGGACACACCTGGAGGTGTGTGGTGAGCGGCCCGGTTGCGGTGCCGGTTGGTGAGGTCGCGCCGGCGGTGAGGTCCCTGGTGGCCGCCGGGTATACGTACCGTCAGATCGGCTGCGCTGCTGGTGTCAGTCAGCGCACCGTCCAGAACGTCGTCAACCACAGGGTGAGGGCGGTGAAGACCGGCACGGCTGCGGCGTTGAGCGGTCTCACGTTCCGTGCCTGCCTGATGGCCGCTGGTGAGCACGAATGGGTGCCTGCCGTGGGGGTGACCCGCAGGCTGCAGGCGTTGGCGTGGATGGGCTGGCGTACTGGCATCGTGGCGGCAGCGACAGGCATCGCGCAAACAACGTTGTACCGGCATACCTTCGGAAACCACAAGTACGCCACAGTCGATGTCGCCCGCGCTGTCGACGCGTTCTATGGCATGGCGTGGTCGAAGCGACCCCTCCACCGTTCCTGCTGGGACAGGGTGTATTGCCCGGCAACGTCGCAGGCTGCCCGCTCCCGCGGGTGGGTGGGACCGTTGGCGTGGGACGACATCGACGACCCGGCCGCCGTTCCTGACACGGGCGCTCGCGACACATCGCTCGGAGCCGGCACGCGGGTGGTGCACATGGAAGACCTCGAGTGGCTCATCGACAGTGGCGTCACTGAGCGCCGTAACCTCACCGAACGGCTGGGGGTGTCGTGGTCTGCGCTGGACCACTTGCTGCGCCGCCACGACCGACAGGACCTGCGCGCCCGCCTCGACGTCTACGAGGTGGCGTCGTGACGTTGACGATGACGGACTTGTTCTGCGGCGCCGGTGGGTCCTCGACGGGCGCGGTCGACGTGCCTGGCGTGTCGGTGCGCGCCGCATCGAACCACTGGCAGCTGGCGATCGACACACACAACAGCAACCACCCTGACGCTGACCACATCTGCGCTGACCTGTCCCAGATCAACCCTGGCTACTTCCCGACCTCGGACATCCTTTGGGCGTCTCCGGAGTGCACGAACCACTCCCGCGCGAAGGGCCGCAAAGCGGACACGGCCCAGGCCGGGCTGTGGGGCGAGTCCTTACCGGATGAAGCGACTGACCGGTCCAGGGCGACGATGTGGGACGTCGTCCGCTTCACCGAGCACCACCGCTATCAGGCGGTGATCGTGGAGAACGTCGTAGAGGCCGCCCAGTGGCTCCCGTTTCGTGCGTGGCTGTTGGCGATGGACTCCCTCGGGTATCAACACCAGGTCGTGTCGCTGAACTCGATGCACGCCCAAGCCCACGGCCTACCAGCACCACAATCCCGAGACCGCATGTATGTGCTGTTCCACCGCAAGGGCAACCCGCGCCCGGACGTGACGTCAGCGACCTCACCGGTGGCGTTCTGCCCGGACTGTGACCGCAGGATCCGGGCGGTCCAGTCGTGGAAACGCCCCGACCACACCGGGGTGGGACGGTACCGCTCGCAGTACGTCTACCGGTGCCCGTCGACGTCGTGCCGTAACCGGGTCGTCGAGCCCGCGTGGCTGCCTGCGGCAGCGATCATCGACTGGACAAACCGGGGGCACCGCATCGGCGACCGTGACCGGCCGCTGGCCGAAAAGACCCGCCGCCGCATCGCCGCCGGCATCGCCCGGTACTGGGCCCCGGTCCACCTGGAAGCTGCCGGGAACACCTACGACGCGGCCGACCCGAAGCACCCTCGATATGGCGACCCGGACTCGTACTACCGGGCGTGGACCGTCGATGAGCCGCTACGCACGTTGCACACGATCGAGTCGAAGGCGCTCGCGGTGCCGGTGGAGGGCCGCGACGGGAAGGTCGCGCAGCCGGTGGGGCGGGCGTTGCGAACGCAGACGACCCGGTTGGAGACGGCGGTGGCGATGGACCCGTTCATCGCCGAGCTGCGTGGCGGTGGCTCCACTGCGCGTCCTGCCGCTGACCCGTTGTCGACGGTGACCGCATCGGGTAACCATCACGCCCTGGTCACCTCGTACTACGGCAACGGATCAACTCAGCCAGCAGACGACGCGTTGCCGACCGTCACCACGGTCGAGAGGCATGCCCTGCTGATGCGGAACAACACGGGTGGGCCGGAAATGTGCACCCCCACCGACGAAGTGGCCCGCACCATCACCACTGCTGGGCACCAGTCGTTGCTGACCCCGGCAGGGGGCACGTGGAACGACACGGCATACCCCGCCGACCAGGCCATGCGCACCGTCACCACCCGTGAGACCACCGCAGTCGTTTCCCCGGGGGACATCGAAGCCGCTGAGGCCCGCGTAGATGACGTGATGTTCCGGATGTTGGAGCCGTCCGAGTGCGCCCGGGCGATGGCGTTCCCCGCGGGCTACGTGATGCTCGGCAATCGCCGCGAGCAGGTCCGGCTCGCCGGGAACGCGGTCACCCCGCCAGCGGCTCGTGACCTAGTGGCGTGCGTGGCAGCGACCCTGCTCGGTGACGGGGCTGCGGCATGAGCGCGGCCATGTATGACGAGTTCCTGGCGGAGAAGGTGAACTTCGACTCGCGGTGCGGGTTCCACGTCCCAGCTGACGAGGTCAGCGGGCTGTTGAAGCCACACCAGGCGGACATCGTCAGGTGGGCTGTCGGTGGTGGCCGACGGGCGATCTTCGCAGCGTTCGGGCTGGGCAAGTCGCTGATGCAGCTGGAGGTCATGCGCCTCGTGATGGCCCGCCACCCAGAGGCGAGGGCCCTGATCATTGCCCCGTTGGGGGTGCGGCAGGAGTTCCGGCGCGATGCGGCCATGCTGGGTGTCGACATCACGTTCGTGCGGACCGACGGCGGGGTCACCGGGCCGGGGTTGTTCTTGACGAACTACGAGTCGGTGCGCGACGGCCGGCTGAGGGTGGATCAGTTCACTGCCGTGTCCCTGGATGAGGCGTCAGTGCTGAGGTCGTACGGGTCCAAGACGTTCCAGACGTTCCTGACCGGATTCGAGGGCGTGCGGTACCGGTTTGTGGCGACGGCGACTCCGTCGCCGAACCGCTACAAGGAGCTCATTCACTATGCGGGGTTCTTGGGTGTGATGGACACCGGGCAGGCTCTCACTCGGTGGTTCCAGCGAGATTCGACGCAGGCGAACAACCTCACCCTCTACCCGCACAAGGAAGCCGAGTTCTGGTTATGGTTGAACACGTGGGCGATCTTCTTGCAGCGCCCTTCCGACTTGGGTTACCCCGACACCGGATATGACCTGCCGCCGCTCGACGTCCGGTGGCACGAGGTGTCCGTCGACTCGTCGTGGACGGGCACGGACCGCGACGGGCAGGGCCACCTGTTCCGCGGCGGCAATCTGGGCGTCTCAGCGGCGGCCCGGGAGAAGCGTGACTCACTCCCAGCCAGGGTGGAGGCCACGCGCCGACTGGTCGAAGCCTCGCCGGGCGAGCACTTCGTCATCTGGCACGACCTGGAGTCCGAACGTCACGCGTTGAAGGCCGCGATCCCGGAGGCCGTCGAGGTGTACGGGTCGCTGGACTTGCAAGTGCGCGAGCAGCGTGTCGTGGACTTCTCCGACGGTCGCCACCGGGTGCTGTTGACGAAGCCGGTGTTGTCGGGATCGGGGTGCAACTTCCAGCGGCATTGCCACCGCGCTGTCTTCGCCGGGGTGTCTTTTCGGTTCAACGACTTCATCCAGGCGGTCCATCGGCTGCAGCGGTTTCAGCAGGACCACCCAGTGCGCATCGACATCGTCCACGCCGAGTCCGAGCGCCACGTGGTGCAGGAGCTGAAGGCGAAGTGGGCACGACACAAGGAGCTGACTGAACGCATGTCGAGCATCATCCGCGAGTACGGGCTGTCCCGTGAGGACATCGACACGGCTCTGCGACGCTCTCTCGGGGTGGACCGGGTGGAGGTGTCTGGGCAGGGGTGGGTGTCGGCGAACAACGACTGTGTGCACGAGACAACGTCGATGGCCACCGGCTCGGTTGACCTGGTGGTGACGTCTATTCCGTTCAGCAATCACTACGAGTACACCCCGTCACTCAATGACTTCGGCCACACCGATGACAACGGCCACTTCTGGGAGCAGATGGACTACCTCACCCCACAGCTGCTGCGGGTGCTCGCTCCGGGCCGGGTGTACGCCTGCCACGTCAAGGACCGGATCCTGTTCGGCAACGTCACCGGCACCGGCATTCCCACGGTGTCCCCATTCCACGCCGAAGCGATCGCCCACGGCGTCAAGCACGGCTTCGACTACATGGGCATGATCACCGTCGTCACCGACGTCGTCCGAGAGAACAACCAGACTTACCGCCTGGGGTGGTCTGAGATGACCAAGGACGGCACGAAGATGGGCGTCGGTTCCCCCGAGTACATCCTGCTGTTCCACAAGCCGCAGACGGACCGCACCAAGGGCTACGCGGACACCCGGGTCGCGAAAGACAAGACCGACTACACCCGGGCCAGGTGGCAGGTCGATGCGCACGCGTTCTGGCGCTCATCCGGTGACCGTCCCCTGACCCCTGACGAGCTCGCCGCCCTGCCGGTCGAGCAACGCTCCCGCCTGTTCACGGAGCAGACCCTGCGGGAGGTGTACGACTACGAGTCGCACGTCCGCATCGGCGAAGCTCTCGACGGCCGCGGCGCGCTCCCGTCGACGTTCATGGCCCTCGCTCCCGGTTCGCACCACCCGGATGTGTGGCACGACATCAACCGGATGGCCACCCTCAACTCTGAGCAGTCCCGTCGCGCCCAACAGTTCCACGTTTGTCCCCTGCAGACGGACATCGTCGACCGGCTCATTGAGCGGTACTCCAACCCGGGCGACCTCGTCTACGACCCGTTCGGTGGGCTGTCCACTGTCGCTGTCCGGGCACTGAAAGCCGGCCGTCGTGGCCGTGTGTGCGAGCTGAACCATGGCTACTTCCTCGACGGCGTCAAGTACCTGCAGGCCGCCGAACGAGAGAAGGACATGCCGAGCTTGTTCGACTCCCTCGACGTCCCCGCGTAGCCCACTCAGGAAGGAACCCAACTGTGACTGATGACCAGACCACAACCCAGCCCGACACCGACGAAGTGGCGGACCTCGAGCTCGACGTGGAGTTCACTCCACAGGTCGTGACCCGTAACGAGGTCGATCTGGCGCGCGACCCGTACTACGGCCGACGCGTGTCGGCGCTGGACCGGGCGAGCGAAGTCGCCCGCCTCACGCTTGGGAATAACGCAGACGTCGACGCGGTGCTTCAGATCGCGGACTGGCTGCTCGAACAGCACAAGGAAGCCGGCGCCGCGTCGTCCCGAGACCAGCCCGATCCGTCCGATTCGCCTCTGCGTCGAGCCTTCCAGGATGCCGCGGTCGGTCGCCTGTTCCCACCTGGCAACAGAAACACATACCAGGGGAGGTCTGCTGGGTGACCTGTCAGCCCGCCCGAAGGCCTCCCCTGCCACCCGAGAGGTGACCCTGTCCTGTGCCGTACCTGATGGTCGACGACCAGCTCGCCGCCAACCCGAAGGTCAAGGCGCTCGCCGAGCGCGCGATGACGGGTGACGTGGCGGGTGCGGCGGCGATGGGGTTGTGGACGATGGCGGGCGCGGTTGTTCAGGCGTCGCTGTCCGATGGGGTGGTGTCGGTGACGGACACGGTCCGGTTGCTGCTGAACCACCAGGTCGCGACCGAGCTCGCCGGGATCCTGGTGGCGGCGGGGTTATGGCATGCCGCTGGTCACGACTGCCCACGCTGCCCCCCGGTCGCGGACGGGACGTATCTGTTCCATGACTGGTTCGACCTCGGGTACGACACCGGCGAGCAGGTCAAGACGACGCGGCGCAAGCGCAAGGAGCTGAAGGACCGCAAGATACAGAACGCGGTGTGGGCTCGTGATTGCGTCGACCCGCAGAAGGACCCGCGCTCGGCGCGGTGCCGGTATTGCGGCACGCTCGTGCAGCGCAAGGACACCAGGTCCGAGACCCAGCCGGCTCTCGACCATGTCGACCCGGCCAACAAGACCGCGGGCGTGCGAAACATCGTCGTTTCGTGCCGGCCGTGTAACCAGAGGAAGGGCCAGCACACGCCGGCCCAGGTGGGCATGAAGTTGCGCCCACCACCTCGCCCATCTGTCGACGATCCGACTGCCCCTCCCCCGGAGAGCGCGACTGGTGACGTAAGCCGAACCGGAGAGCGCCCTGCTGTGGCTGCT
>CAZVBW010000034.1:0-42797 GCA_964625505.1 uncultured Phycisphaeraceae bacterium | reverse complement strand
TTCCCCCCCAAAAAGCCCCCCCCTTCAGGGGTGGGTGGGTGCCCAACGCCCCCCTCGCGCAGCGGGAGGTCCCGCCCCCGCCCCACCCACCACGCCGACAGCACCACCGGCAACACCACCAACCCCGACTCCTTACTGAAAACCGCCACCGCCGCCCCCCCCCCCGCCACGACCATCAGCTGCCACGACCAGCGGCGTTCTCGCGCCCCCGCGGCTAAGCCCCGCACCGCCCACACCGCCGCCAGCACCCCCAGCAGCGCCTGCAGGTCCGACCGCCCCACCAGGTGATTCACCACCTCCGTGTGCACCGGATGCACGACGAACAACACCGCCACCGCCACCCCCGCCAGCACACTCCCTCTAAAGCCCACCCCTTCAGCGGTGGGCAGGTCCCCGCTGCTATCCTCGCCGCCCACCCCCCGCGTTACCAACAACCCCAGCACCCACCCGCAACCCACCAACAGCCCCACGTTCACCACCCGAAACCCCACCGGCAACATGCCCGTGACCATCCGGTTGACCCGGAAGCTCAGCACCGTCATCGGCCGGTACAGGTTGTCGTCGACCGTCTGACCGGCCCAGTAGTCGCTGGCCCACAGGGCGAGCCAACCCCCGGACCCCCCGGTCGACGCCCCGTCGTTGCCGGTCTGGCTTCCGGGGGCCACGTGCGGGTGGGTGACGATCGCGTCGTGATCGTCGATCAGAAACGGATGCCCGATCGCCAAACCGTGTACCAGCACGGCCGCCCCCACCAGCACCAGCACCCACCGCCAAGTCCCGACCATGTGCAGCCGCGGGGATCAGCCCGCGCCCTCCGCGTTTAGCCGCGGGCGTCAGCCCGCGCGTTCGTGCCCCACATCGATCAACTCCGCCGTCAGCGAATCCGTCTCCAGCACCGCTGCCGTGCACCGCCCGCTGAGCCACCCGCAGCATTCCCCGGGGTTCAGCAGCAGCTGCCCCCCGGAAGTCGCCACCGCCGGCCGATGATCGTGGCCCGAAATCACCACGTCCGCCCCGGCCCGATCTTCCGGGGTCAGCCAGTCCAGGTAGTGGTGCATCACGATCACCCGGCCGCCCAGTTCCAGCCGCAGCGGCCCGTCCACCAGCTGCGGCAACACCTTCTTGAGCCCCGCCCGCTCCCCGTCGTTGTTGCCGTAGATCCCGTGCACCCCGCCCTCGAGCTCCGCCGGACCCGGCCGATGCTCATCGGTCAGCAGCTTCGCCGCGAACGGAGCCACATAGTCCCCCGCGTGCAGGATCGCCTGCACCTCCAGCTCCGCCAGTCGCCGCAGCGCCGCCTCGAAGGTGGGCAGCCGGTCGTGCGTGTCGCTGATCACACCAATCCGCATGCGGGCATTGCACCCGCTAGCGACGTGAATCGCAAGCGAAGCCTTAGGACGGGCGTCCCGCCCGTCGATCAAGCGCAGCTTGATACCCAGTCGCGGCTGCGCCGCGATGACGGGCGGGACGCCCGTCCTACTACAAGCCAGCCGCGTCCGAGAACCCAGCCCTCACGTCGGCCCCCCAACCCGCCGATGAATCCTCTATGCAAGTGGGCTCTTCCACCGCCGCCGCCTCGGCCATGACCGCCGATCAAGTCCGCCAGCAGATCGGCACCGCCGTCGCCGTCGCCGCCCGCGACGTGCAGAAGGCCCAGGGCGACGCGGTCGTCTCGATGATTCAGCAGGCCGCCCAGGTCCAGGCCTCCGCCGCACCCGCCGCCCCCGGCAAGCTCGACGTCTACGCCTGAGCGGTTTATTCACCAATCGCCGCGGATGACCCGGGAGGGCAAGGCTCCCGCCGAGCCGCGCGTCGCCGCCAGCTTCAGGCTCGCCTCCCTAACACCCGCATCGAGCCCGGGACCCGCCCGTCTACCATGCGGCCGATGCGTCGCAGGTGGTGGATCCTCGGGGGCTGGGTGCTGGCGGTGGTCTGTCTCGCCGGGCCGCCCGCCGCGGCGCAGGATGCGTCGATTGTGCTCAACGTGGCCCCGGACGGCATCGGGCTCAACGGCACCATCCGCCGGGGGGCTTGGACGGCGCTGCGACTGGACTTGGAGAATGCGGCCGACCAGCCGCGGACCGTCCGCTGTCAGTGGGTGCTGACCGATAGCGATGGCGACCGCGTGCTCATGCAGCGGGAGGCGGTCCTGCCGCCGCGGCGGCCCGCGTCGCTGTGGCTCTACGGCCGGACCCGTTACCGCCCCACCGGCGCGACCGGCTGGCTCGTGCAGGTCCTCGACGCCGAGTCCGGGGCCCTGCTTGCCGAGCGGACCGTCGTGCCCGACCCGCAGCGCGACCTGGCCCCCAGCCGGGCGCTGATCGGTCTGCTGGGCAGCCGGCGCATGGGACTGCAGGCCCACCTGCCCCACGACACCGAGCACGAAGAATTTGAACTCATCGACGGCCTGTCGCTCGGCTCGCTGCCGGACCGGGCCCACGGCCTGGACGCACTGAGCACCCTGGTCTGGTCGGCGGATGACCTGGCTCGGCCCAACGACCCGGCGGCGGTCGGGGCCCCGACGCGGCGGGCGGTCCGGCGGTGGGTCCGCGGCGGCGGGCACCTGGTGCTGGTGCTGCCGGCGGTGAACGAACCCTGGAGCCAGGCGGACGACCTGGTGGCGATGCTGCCCGTGCCGCCGGACCGGATGCGCGTCGTGCAGGGTCAGCTGCCCACGTGGGTTGGCCAGCCCGCCAGTGCACCGCTGCCCGAGGTGGCGATGACGGTGATGGACGTGCCGGCCGACGCGAGCGTCGGCGTGCTGCGTCGCAACCGCGCCGGCGAGCCGGTGGTCGTCAGCGGGCGGTACGGCTTTGGGGCCGTGACGCTGATCGGCATCGACCTGTCCGACCCGGCGGTGCGGAACGTGGTCCCGCCCAGTCAGCAGTACCCGGTGTGGTCCGCGGTCTTCGGCTGGCAGGCCCCGGTGCTGTCGCAGGCGCGGGCCGAGGGCCTGCAGAGCAGCGGCGACTTCACCCCCGCCGAGCGGATCAACGCCGGCGAGCTCGGCGCGGACGCGGCGAACATGCTCACGCTCACCGGCGCAGCCAGCGGCGTGGTGCTGTTGGCGATGGCGACGTACGGGCTGTACTGGCTGCTGGCCGGGCCGCTGCTGTGGCTGTGGCTGCAGGGGCGCAAGGGGACGCAGCGGGCGTGGATCGGGTTTATCGCGGTGGTCGCGATTTTCTCGCTGGTGGCCTGGGCCGGGGCGACGCTGCTGCGGCCCACCGACCTGCGGGCCGGGCACTTCAGCGTGATTGACATCGATGGCCGATCCGGCGAGAGTCGTAGCCGGACGATCAGCTCGATCTTTGTGCCCAGCTTCCAGGAGGCGCGGATCGCCGTCGGCGACGTGGACCAGGACGACGAGGCGAGCGCCGGCAGCGGCGAACCCGATGGGTTGCTGGCCAGCCCGGGCCTGCCGCTGGACCTGCCCGGGGCGTTCCTGGACCCGCAGACCTACGTGATGGCCGCCGCCGAGCCGGACGACGCTGAGCTGCCGTTCCGCTCGACGAGCAAGACGTTTTCGCTGTCGCACCTGGCGTCGCTGGCGCCCGAGCCATACCGCACGATCCGCGGCACCGTGCGGGCCGACGCCGACGGTTGGCCGACCGGGACGCTGACCCACGACCTGCCGGGCACGCTTGAGAATGTCCGGCTGGTGTATTGCCCTGGCGATGGGCAGGTGCCTTGGACCTGGCGGTACATGGTGCCGGGCCAAAGCGCCGGCGAGTGGGAACCGGGCCAGCCGCTGTCGCTCAACGGCCGGATTACCGCGCAGCCCGCCGAGCGTCTGGTCCGCCGACCCACTGATTATTTCCAACCCCGCCGGCTCAACGAAGAAGGGTTCCTCGGCCGGCTGACCTCGCGGATCGGCCCGGTCGGCCCCGGCGGGGTCAACGTCGGCGGCAACGCCAGTTCCGGCCGGCTCACCGAGCAGCTGCTGCTGCTGAGCTTCTTCGACATGCTCCCGCCGCCCAACACCCGCCCGTCAATGCTCAGCGGGTCCACGCGCTTCAGCCGGGCGATGCTCCGCGACCTGGACCTGACCCCACTCACCCACGGCCGACGCCTCATCCTCATCGGCCACCTCCCCGACAGCCCGATGCCCCTGCCCGTCACCGTCGACGGCAACACCCCCGAGCCCCAAGGCTGGACCATGGTGCGGGTGATCTATGACCTCTGAGCGAGAAGCTCGAAGCCGGAAGCCTGAAGCTAGAACAGAGCCTCCCGGTTATTGCCAATCTGACTTCTAGCTTCTGGCTTCCGGCTTCTCGCCATGATCAGCACCACCAACCTCACCAAAAAATACGGCGAACTCATCGCCCTGAATAACCTCAACCTGCAGATCGACCAGGGCGACTGCTTCGGATTCATCGGGCCCAACGGCGCGGGCAAGACCACGACGATCAAGATCCTCGCCACGCTGCTGCGGCCCACTTGGGGCGAGGCCCGCATTGACGGGCTGTCCGTGGGCCCGGTCAACGCCCGGCAGGTCCGAGGCATCATCGGCTACGTCCCGGACTATTTCGGGTCCTATCCCGACATGGTGGTCAAGGAATATCTCGAGTTCTTCGCCGCCAGCTACGACATCAACGGCCAGCAGCGCGAGACCGTCATCCAGGACGTGCTCGCCCTGACCGATCTGGGCTACAAGATCGACGCGGAGGTCAACTCGCTGTCCCGCGGCATGCAGCAGCGGCTCAGCGTCGCACGCGTGCTGCTGCACGATCCGAAGGTCCTGCTGCTGGACGAACCGGCGTCGGGCCTGGACCCGCGGGCCCGGATCGAGATGCGCGAGCTGCTCAAAGAACTGCACCGGATGGGCAAGACGATCCTGATCAGCTCGCACATCCTTTTGGAGCTGGCGGATCTATGCAACGTGGTCGGGATTATCGAGCAGGGTGAGCTGAAGTTCACCGGCACGATGCAGCAGATCATCGACAAGGCCAAAGCCGGCGCGGGCACCGTGCTCAACGTCGGCGTGAACGAACGCATGGGTGAGGCGTTGCAGCTGCTTCAGGGCGTGCCCGGCGTGGTCCAGGTCGAATCCGCCACCGCTCACCTGCGCGTCAGCATCGACCCCACCGCCACCGGCCCGGCGGCCATCGCGAGCAAGCTCGTCACCGCGGGCTATGGCCTGCACCGGCTCGAAGAAGAAACCGTCAACCTCGAAACCGCTTTCATGCGCCTGACCAAGGGCTTGGTGCAATAGCCAGCGACAGCGTGATCCGGCCGATCGGTGGCTACTGCTGATACTTGCCCGTCCACCAAGTCCAGCGACCCTGCGCGTCGTCCCGGGCGTTCTCGGTGGCGAATTCGCGGGTCACCGCCTGCACGTGACCGTCGCCGATGAGGTAGTTGGGCAGGGGGCCGGCGTGCCCGCCGTAGGCCTCGCCCCACGCGAACGGCCAAGGCGCTTTGTCCTGAGTCGGGTCAGGCCGCTTGTCCGCCCAGAACGTGTCCTGCCGATTGAACTCGTCGCCGTCGACATCGCCGGCCATGTCGACGAACCAGGCCATGCGGTTGCCCAGCAGCTCCCGGCGTGGGGTCGTGGGCAGTCCGCCCGATCCGGTGAGGGCGCTTTTGCGCTGCCCGCCGAGATAACGGTTGAGCGAGTAGGTGTGATCCACATTGGGGTTGCTACCCGCGCCCAGGGCGTAAAAGGGGACCAGCGCCTGCTCGGCGATCGGGCAGTGCAGGATGCTGCCGGACCGGACCGAGGGGTCGATGCCGGCAAGCTCCCGCACCTTGTCGTCCCAGCGGTCGTTCGAATACTCGTAGAAGTATCGCTGGTTGCTGCCGGTGCCGTTGGGCGCACCGCTGTGCAGCAGGTAGTCGGTGTCGGTCATATAGACGAAGCCGGTGATTCCGATCTGCCGGAGATTGCTTTTGCAGAGCGTGTTGCGTGCCGCTTCGCGGGCCCCGGACAGGGCGGGCAGCAGCAGCGCGATCAGCAGCGCGATGATGCTGATGACCACGAGCAGTTCGATGAGTGTGAAAGCCGAGCGGAGGGGGCGGTGTCTCATAGGGGTCCCGATCAGCAGAAGAGCCGAAGCGTGAACTGCCGGCGATTCAGCCTGGAGTTGTCGACGCATGAACGGCAACGGTCCGCCCTTCGACAAACTCAACCGGCGAAATGATCTGGGCCGCGAGCGGCTGAGCCGAAGCAATCCGTGCGTGCAGCATCATGGTCCCGGCGACGCCGAGGTTGCGAAACGGCAGTTCGATCCCGGCGATCCCGGCGTCCATATCGTCGCGATGGCTGCTGAGCACCGACGCGACCGACAGGTCCTCTGGGATCGTCACGCCCCGGCGGGCCGCGGCGTAGAGCAGCGCCTTGGCGGTGATGTCGTCGCCGCAGACAACCGCGGTCGGGCCGGGGCTCTGACTGAGCACACGACCGATGGCGGTTCGGCGGGCCTCCAGGTCGCCGGGCGGGCCGGTCTGGATGTGGACCGGTTCCAGCCCGGCTGAACGCATCGCTGAGCGGTACCCCTCCAGCCGATGCTGGGCGGAGTAGTGCTTGGACGCCTGTGGGTCACGACCCATGAGCGCGATCCGTTGATGCCCGCGTCCCAGCAGCTGCTCGGTGATAGCACGGGTGATGCCGCGGTCATCGGGACGGACGCAATCCTGTTCAAGATCGGCGTTGAGCCAGACGACCGGCGTGCCGAAGCCCTCGACGGTCTGGCGGAACGCTTCGGGCACGTCCTGCATCAGGCTGACCAGCAGGCCATCGACCGAGAGGTCGCGGATGATCGTGAGCGTGTCGTCGACCTCGCCGCTGCGGTGGATCGGCGAGAGGATCAACCGCTGGTCGTGCTCACGCAGCAGGCTGTTAACACCGAAGACCATGTCGCTGCCGATGGACGAGCCGTCGTCGCGGAACAGCAGGCCGATGCTGTGGAACCTGCCCGAGGCGGTAGCGCGCGCCGCGGTGTTGACGCGGTAGTTCATGTCCGCGGCGATCCGCTGGATACGCTCGATCCGCTTGCGGGCCTTGGGGTACTTGCCCTGCACCTGGCCGTTCAGCACGCGCGAGACGGTGTTGAGCGACACCCCGGCCCGCTCGGCGATATCGCTGAGCGTCGCGGCACGTTGGGCGGGGTTGGCGGGGGTTCGGACGTTCATGGGCAGTCAGAGGAGGGTCCGAGCAACCATCGAAGCGTTTCGGATCCCTCCCGCAACGGTATGGTAAGCCAGGTCGCTCGTCAACGTTTTCTGCAGCGCCGAGCTCACGCCCATGACAGGGTCCGTGAAGCCACGACCCAGCACACCCGCAGGCAACCATCGAGCAGAGAATATTCACGAGCAGATCAAATTGGGGTTGACGTAGATCCGCACGGCTGTTAGTCTCGAAGCGCTTCGATAACGCGTCCCGGAACCTTGAAGGAGATTTCCCATGACCCGCCGCTTCCTCACCCTGCCCGCCGCCCTGCTCGCCCTCCCGCTCGCCGCGCCGTCCCAAGCCGCCACACTCACGTGGACCAACGGTGACGGCGGCAACAGCAACATCAACAACGCCGGCAACTGGTTGCCCAGCGCCGCACCCACCGACGATGATGTGCTCATCTTCGATGATGCCGGGGTGGGCGACCCGAAGTGGAACGCGACGCTCGCGCCGGCCCTGCGCGTCACGGATGGCGGTTTCACATTTGATGTCGTCAGCCGGATGTACATCAACGACGACGCCACCACGCCCGCGGATATCGCACTTGACTACAGCACACCGAGCCTGGGTCTGCTCACGTTCAATACGACGAACTCGAGCAACGGTCGCTTCGGCGTGACCGGGTCCCCTGGAGCGACCTGGAACATTGGGTCGGGCAACACGGTGTATGTCACCGGGGTCGGTCGCACCGAGTTCAATCAAGACGTCGAAAAGCTCGGAGATGGGTTGCTCGTGTTTGACACGGCCCAGAGCAACGGCAACCGCGGCGTTGCCGTCAACGGCGGCACGCTGTTGCTCAATCACACCTCCACGCGAGGCCGAAACACTTCATGGTCCGTGGCGGCCGGCGCCACGCTTGGCGGCAACGGGACCGTCCGCAACGATGGTCAGAACGGGATCCAGGTTGACGGGACGCTCAGCCCCGGCGGGGACGGGACGTACGGCAGTGTCATCGGCACGTTCGCCGCCGAGCTGACCAACGACACCGCGTCCAACAACGACATCAAAATGAACGATGGCTCGATCCTCGCGATCGACTTCGGCACCGCCGGCGAGACCGACCTGCTCGACATCACCGACGGCCGGCTCGACCTCGATGACGCGGGGAACACCCTGTCGATCATGGGCCCGATCGCCCCGCTGCCCGGCAACTACACCATCGTGCAGGGCTTGAACACTGGCACGTTTGAAGAGGTCCTCTACAACGGCTCGAGCGTGCTGACCGACCCGCTGTTCACCGTCAACTACAACCCCAATGACATCACCGTCTCGATCATCCCCGAGCCCGCGTCGATCGCGCTACTGGGGGCGGGCGCGCTGCTGATCGCCGGTCGGCGGCGGCGTGCATCGAGCCGAGTGTGAGCAGACGATAGAAGAGCGGCCGAAAACTTCAGCGGGCCGAGCGGGCCGAGGGTTCGCCAGGCCCGCTGTTTTACTGCCAACGTCAGCCGACTACCGAGCCCACTCATGATGAACTGGATCCCTCTGCGTGTTGGATTTGCCACCGCGATGTGGGCGTTGCTGATCTGCCGGCCTGCCGCGGCGACACCCGCGATGGCCGCCGATGTCCTCGCAGGCGTGCCCGAGGCGACCAGTCTGGTCGGCGACGACGAAGCCGAGACGATCGAGCTCATGTCCGCCCGCGGCTACTGGGGCCGCGGCGAGATTGTGCAGGTCCAGGACCAGCCGTTCGGCGTCGCCTTCCAGGCGCGGGCGGCGCGGAAGCCGGGCCAGCCGCACGCGGTGCAGTGGCAGGCGGATTACCTGCAGCGGTACGAGCAGGGGGACACGTTGTTCGTGCACTTCTGGGCGCGGGCCGCGGATGTCGAGCAGGCGCGGATCGAGGTCATGGCCGGGCCCGGCTCGCGGCACACGCTCGGGCTTGACGCGGACTGGACGCGGGTGATGTACGGCTTCCGCGCGGCCGAGGCCTCGCCGGAGGACGACGAGCGAAACCGCCTGACCGCGTTCATTGAGCAGGAGCAGCAGGCCATTCAGGTCGGCGGGCTGGCGGTGCTGAACTTCGGCCCGGACGTGGACCCCGACCAGCTGCCGAGGGCGATCCCACGGCCGGCGACGCAGATGCTGCGGACCGGCACCGAGTACACCGAGCCGACGCCGCAGGCCATCACCGGGGCGGTCATCGACGAGACGCAGGTCGCGGTGACGCTGCACGTGGACCCCGTGGCCGATCCCGGCGGCGATGGCACGGAGCTACAGCCTCTGCGGGACTTTGAAGCCTCGCTGCCGCTGGTCCGCGAAAACCTGCAGGCCGGCCGGGGCGTCCGGGTGCTCCTGGCGGAGGGTGTGTACCGCGAGGGCTTCAGCGTGGGCGATGCGATGGACGACTGGTCGATCGTCGGCAACCAGCTGGGCGAAGCTGCGGTGGCGCCGCCGCTGGTGTTCGAAGCCGCGGCCGGCGCCCGGGTGATCTTCGACGGGACCGACCCGTTCCCGCTGAGCGAGTGGGAGTCGGCGGGCCAGACCGCGGCGGGTGCCCCGATCTATCGTCGGCCGCTGCCGGTCGAGCTGCCGTGGGACCGCAAGCACTACGGAGCCCACAACCCGCGGTTGCCGCTGGGCTACCGGCCGGAGCTCGCCTTCATCGGCGACGCGCCGCTGCGGCAGGTGATGCTCGAGCAATATCCCGACGTGCCGACCCGCGGCCGCGGCAGATCGCCTGGGACGAGCTCTACGAGGGCCCGCTGCCGATCGAGCAGTCGCTCGAGCCCGGAACCTTTGGCGTGGTGCTCCGCCCCGCCGATGAGCAGTTCATCTATGTCTGCCCGCCGGCGGAGACGGCTGCCGATGCCGTGGTGGACCTCTCGACCCGCACCGGCCTGCTGCGGATTCGTCACAAGGACAACGTGGTCCTCCGCGGCCTGACCTTGCGGCGGTACGCCACGGACCAGAACGCCTCGCCGCTGTTCGTGATCAACAGCGGCGAGCGGATGGGTCACGGCCTGCTGGTCGAAGATTGCGTTTTCGAGTGGAACAACGGCGTCGGGCTTCGATACATCTGGTCGGCCGATGTCACGCTTCGCGGCAACCGGTTCAACTACAACGGTTACCGCGGCGAAGGCGGGCACACGGTCCGCAACGTGCTCGCCGAGGACAACGAAGCGAACTTCAACAACTGGCGGGGCTACTGGGGCGGCTTCACCGGCTGGGCCGTGGCCGGTTCCAAGTCGGTCCACGTCCGGGACATGCTCCTGCGTGACTACCGCACGGTCGGCAACCTCGCCCACGGGTACTGGCTGGACATCTCCTGCCAGAACATCATCGCCGAGGGCATGTTCGCGGCCTTCAACCGCAGCAGCGGTTTCTTCTTCGAAATCTCCGACGGCCCGTTCCAACTCACCCACTCGATCTATGCCTACAACGGTGTCGGCCTGCTCGTGCAGGGGTCGGACCGGGTCCAGGCTCATCACAACATTTTCGTGGGCAACGGCCAGCAGCTGCGGATGGTCCACGAACGCGAGTTCGGCCGCGGCCGCGGGGGCGGCAACAACCCAATGGACAACTACTACGGCACCCAAACTCGGCCGCTGGGTCGCTGGGCGTTGGGCCGCGTCAGCCTGAGCGACAACTTGTTCGTCGTCACCGAGCCGCAGACCACGCAGTTCATCGCGGTCCGCTTTCAGGAAGACTTCCCCGAACGTCGCCAGCACTTCTACGACCACTGGCTGCAGATGAGCGACAACCAGTACGCCGCTCGCGGCGAGGGCGTCTTCGGGCCATCGGACCTTCGGCATCAATACGGCCGGCGGCTGCTGCCTCAGCGGGATGCACAGGTGTCCTTCGATCAGTGGCAGTCGATGACCGGCCAGGACAGCACGTCAACGGTGGTGAGTGCAGACACGCTGACGTGGGCGGACGATGTGCCGACAACGGAGGCCCTGGCCGAGGCGTCGCCATTTCTGCAGCGCGGCGTGACGCCGGCGTTGCGGGCCGAGGCGGAGGCGTTCTTCGATTGGGCGGGGGTGCCGCGGGATGAGGTGATGAACCACGACGTGTTCCTCGACGAGTTCCAAGCCGAACCGGGGGACTGAGCGCCCAACGGTTCGACACATAGTCGACGCAGCCAGAACCGTCGGGAGGGCCTTCGTCCGCACAGCTGTTCGACGGTGTCCGTTGATCCGGCGAGCAGGACAAAGGGCGAGGCTGACGAAACGGAATGTGGACCCGCCCTTGAACCGACAGCCACCACTGCTATAATCGAAGCGCTTCGACTTGATTTGCGAGCCCCGCAGGCTCGTCTCAGCGGGGTCCACGTCATGGACGGCCCCGCACCCGCAAAATCCGTTGCCACGCTTCAAGGAAACGACATGAAAACCCGCCCGCAGTGCCCCGGCTTTACCCTCATCGAACTGCTTGTGGTGATCAGCATCATCGCGCTGCTGATCGCGTTGTTGTTGCCGGCCTTGGGCAAGGCCCGCGTGGCGGCACGTGCCGTGCAGTGCGGGTCCAACATGAGACAGGTGGGCATCGCGTCATCCATCTACGCGGCGGACAACTCCGACATCCTGCCCACCGAGGGCAACATGTGGAACGACTACGGCCTGGGGACCAAGACGCCCATCTCGAACAGCCGCTGGCAGGAGAAGATCGATTACTACAGCTTTGACGCGGTCTATCCCGGGACCAAGACCAGTTACATGAGCCCCGTCGCCGCGACGGCGATGCAGTGCCCCGCAGCCCTAGGACAGTGGGACACGCGATACATCTGGGAGGGCCGCGGCGTCGACTACTCGATCAACAACTGTCTCGGCGGGTTGGGCAATGACTACTCCACCGCCACACCCATCGGGCGAACCCCCGCCGTGCCGCGTGCGGGCGACGCGAGCAGCAGCGTCTTCTGGTTCGGCGACTTCGCGCCCGGTGGCGTCGCCACCCTCAGCGCGACCAGCAACTGGCAACGGATGAGCGCGGACCCGACCGACGGCGTCAACTCCAGCCCGCCCGGCAGCCGCGGACGCTACCCCTGGATGTGGACCCCCGAACGCTACGGCGAACTGGAGGGCCACGGCTCCGGCGCCGCCAACTTCGTCTTCGCCGATGGCCATGTTGACGGCCTGCCCCGGTCCTTCCGCGAGGACCTTGAAGACTCCGCCGCGGGCGACCAGCGGCTGCTCAAGGAGTTCACCGGCCGTCTGGACCTCTAGTTTCAGAACCCCCCAATACAATTGACCTGACGATACTTTCTATGTCCAACTTCTTCTATCGCTTGATGATGATGAAACCGAACGCCGCCAGACTCTTCGTGGCCTTGCTCTTCGGCGGCATGCTTGCCGTCGCCGCACCCGCCGAGGTCCCGCCGATTGTGGCCGATCAGCTGCAGGACGTGCCTGAGCCGGTCAACATGCTCGCCGAAGACCCGGCGCAGACGCTCGAGCTGATGTCCGCTAACGGGTACTGGGGCCGGGGCGAGGTCGTCCAAGTCGAGGGCCAGCCGTTCGAGGCAGCCTTCCAGGCGAGGGCAGCGCAGAAGCCCGGCGAGCCGCACCGCGTCCAGCTGCAGGCGGACTATCAACAGCCGTTTGCCCGGCGCGATGTGATGTTCATCCACTTCTACGCCCGCGCGGTCGATGTGCAGCAAGCGCGGATGACCGTGCTGGCGGGCCCCGGTTCCCGGCACACGCTGGAGCTGGGCCCCGAGTGGACCCGTGTCATGTATGGCTTCCGCGTCAACGCCGCGGCGGAGATCGATGACCGCGGCAACCGGCTGACCGCATTCATCGGGTACGAACAGCAGGCGATCGAGGTCGGCGGACTGGTCGTGTTGAACTTCGGCGACCAGCTTGAGCCGGACCAGCTGCCCCGGGCCATTCCGCACCCGCCGGTGCAGATGCTCCGGACCGGGACCGAGTACACCGAGCCGACGCCCGCGGCCGTCAGCGGGGCCGTCATCGACGAGACGCAGGTGCAGGTCACGCTGCACCTGGACGCCGCGGCCGAGCCCGGCGGCGATGGGACCGAAGCGAGCCCGCTGCAGAGTCTGGGCCAAGTTCTGCCGCTGATCCGCGAGCACCTGCAAGCCGGTGAGGGTGTCCGCGTCGTCCTGGCTGATGGCGTCTACCGCGATGGCTGGTCGCAGCGGGAACAGCGTGACGACTGGTCGATTTTCGCACAGCGACTCGGCGACGCGGCGGTGGAGCCGCCCGTGATCATCGAGGCTGCGACGGACGCAGACGTGGTGTTCGACGGGACCGACCCGTTCCCACTGGCCCAGTGGGAGCCCGCCGGGCAGACGGCAGACGGGGCCGCGATCTACCGCCGGCCGCTCCCGGTCGAGTTGACTTGGGGCACCAAACACTACGGCGCGACGAACCCGAATCAGGCCATCAGCTACCGGCCCGACCTCGCGTTCATCGGCCAGACCGCACTGCGGCAGGTCATGCTCGAGCAGTACCCGGAGATCCCCCGCCGCGGCAACGGCCGGGTCAACTGGGAAGAGATCTACCAGGGCCCGCTGCCGATCGAACAGACGCTCGAACCGGGAACCTTCGGCGTCGTCCTCCATCAGGCCGACGCGCAGTACATCTACATCTGCCCACCCGTCGATACCCCGGCCGACGCCGTGGTCGATGTCGCCACACGTCGCGAGGCCCTGCGGTTCTACGGCAAGGACAACGTCGTCGTCCGCGGCATCACGTTCCAGCGCTACGCGGGCAACCAGAACTCTTCACCGCTGTTCATCATCAACTCGAGCAGCCGGATGGGTCACGGCCTGCTCGTTGAAAACTGCTCCTTCATCTGGAACAACGGCACCGGCCTTCGCTACCTCTGGGCGGCGGACGTCACGCTCCGCGGCAACCGCTTCAACTACAACGGGTTTCGCGGCGAAGGCGGACAGTTCGTTCGCAACATCCTGGCGGAGAACAACGAGGCCAACTTCAACAACTGGCGCGGCTACTGGGGCAACTTCACCGGCTGGGCGGTGGCCGGTTCCAAGTCGACCCACGTCCGCGACATGATCCTCCGCGACTACCGGACCGTCGGCAACCTCGCGTACGGTTACTGGCTGGACGTGGCGGTTCAGAACGTCAACGCTCAGGGCATCCTCTCGGCGTACAACCGCAGTGCCGGTTTCTACTTCGAGATCTCCGACGGGCCGATGCAGATCACCGACTCGATCCTTGCATATAACGGCGTGGGCCTTCAGCTGCAGGGCTCGGACCAGATCCAGGCCCACCGCAACATCCTCGTGGGCAACGGCCAGCAACTGCGGATGGTCCACGAGCGGGAGCACGGCAGAAACACCTCCGGCGGGCCCAGCGCCCTGGATCGCTACTTCGGCACCAACACCCAGCCCAGAGGCAACGCCGCCCTGGGCCGGATTGAAGCCAGCAACAACCTCTTGGTCGCCACCGAAGGCGAATCGACCCAGCTCATCTCGGTCCGGTTTGATCCAAACTTCCCGCAGCGCCGCGAGCACTTTTTCGAGCATTGGTTGCAGATGAGCGACAACACCTACGCCCGCCGCGGCGGCGCGGCCTTCGGTGCATTGGACCTGCGGCATCCGCACGGCCGACAGTTGCTGGCCCAGCGGGACACGCAGGCGACGCTCGAGCAGTGGCAGGACCTCACGGGCCAGGACAGCAACTCAACGATGATCGACATCGACGGGTTGACCTGGGCGGATGAGGTGCCGACGACGCGAGCTCTGGCCGAGGCGTCGCCGTATCTGCGGCGGGGCATCAGCCCCGAGCTGCGTGCCGAAACCGAGGCGTTCTTCGAGTGGGCCGGTGTCGATTTCGAGGAGGCGATGGACCGCAACATCTTCCTCAGCGAGTTCGAGGCCGAGCCCGGCGACGGCGCCAATCAGTAGACGTTCACATCAGGCTTGACACCGGCGGCGGGTGGTCGGTGCCGAATCATTTCTGTAGTTGAGTATTTATGACAAGGGCACCGCTCGCAATAGACCGCCCGGAGGCGGGCAACTGGTCGGAAGATGCCGGTCACGTCCCGCGTGACCACGCCCCTTTCCGCGAGGTCCCGGTATCGGATGTCGAACCGGCCGGCTGGTTGCGTCACTACCTCCAACAGCAGCTCGAGGGGCTCACCGGCCACATGGAAGTCGCCGGCTACCCCTTTGGCGTCGCGGGTTGGGCCCAGCCCGAATCGCACAACCGCAGCAAAGTGATCTGGGAGCCGTACGAGCAGGACGGCTATTGGTTGGACGGCATGATCCGCGTCGGGCTGCTGCTGGGTGACGAGCGGCTGCTTGCGAAGGCACGCTCGCGAATCGATCGCGTCATCGCGGATGCCGATCCCGAGTCCGGTTACCTCGGCCCGATGGCCCTGCGTGACCCCGCCTCGGACGAGCAGCAGTGGCACTATGCCCGGCGGCGACGCTGGGCTCACGCGGTGTTCTTCCGCGCCCTAAGCGCCGACGCGGACCCGTCACGGACAACCCGAGACCACGCGCAGCTGCTCCGCCGACACTATCTCGGTACCGACTATTGCCACCACGAGCAGCGGGAGGTCTGCAACGTCGAGTCGATGCTGTGGGCGTATCGATACACCGCGGACCCAGCGCTGCTGGACCTCGCGGTGCAATCGTTCGAAGCTTTTAACACGCGGCACGGCGAGGAGCCCACCAGCGTCGAGTCGCTGCTGTCGGACGCGGCGCCGTGCGGTCACGGCGTCACCTACAACGAGATGTCTAAGCTGGGCGCCCTGCTCTACCGCGCGACCGGCGAGCAGCGTTGGCTCGACGCTTCGATACACGCGTACGAGAAGCTCGACGAGCATCAGATGCTTGTCAGCGGCGTGGTCAGTTCCAGCGAGCACCTGCGGGGCAAGGACCCGCTCGATAGCTACGAGACCTGCGACATCGCCGACCAGACCTGGTCGCAGGGGCACCTGCTACTGGCGACCGGTGACGCCGGTTATGCAGACGCGATCGAACGGGCGTGCTTCAACGCCGCACCGGGCGCCGTGACGCCCGACTTCAAGGCGTTGCAATATTTCTCGTGCCCGAATCAGGTCATCGCCACCGCGACCTCGAACCACAACACGCAGTTCATCGGCCGGCAGCAGATGTCGTACCGGCCGCGGCCCGGGACCCCGTGTTGCCCGGGCAACGTCCACCGAATCATGCCCAACTTCGCCGCGCGGATGTGGACGCGGCACGCCGACGGCGGCGTGGCAGCCACCCTGTATGGCCCTAGCCAGTTCGATACGAACGTCGGCCTGGACGGTGTCGGCGTCCGGCTGACCCAGGAGACGATGTACCCGTTCCGCGACCGCATCCGGATCGCGGTCGACCCGGACCGGCCGGTGCGGTTCCCGCTGTGGCTGCGGCTGCCGGGTTGGTGCAGCGAGCCGACCGTGTCACTGGGCGGCCACGTCGTGGACGTCAAGCCCGGCGAGCGGTGGGTCCGGATCCAGCGGACTTGGTCACCTAGCGACGCCGTGGAACTGACCTTCCCAATGCGGTTGAAGTTGACGCGGTGGGGCGATGGCGGGGTGGCTTTAGAACGCGGTCCGCTGGTATACGCATTGCCCGTGCCGACCCTGTGGCGACGTGACCACGACGATGAGCGTTCAAGCGATGACTTCCCCGCGTGGAACGCCACGCCGGACGGGCCGTGGAACTATGCCCTCGCACTGGACCAAGAGCACCTGGATCAACGGGTCCAGGTCCAATGCCAAACGGTGGGGGACGACGTGTGGGCGGGTGATTCGGTACCGATCAGTCTGCTCGTTCCTGCCCGTCGTGTCCACGGTTGGACGTTGGATACGGCCACGCAGGTCATCGATCGCAATCAGGGCGCCGACGACCTCAAGACCAAACTCGAGCAGCGAGAGGGCTCGTTCACCTTCACGCCGCCATTGCCCGACCCGCGCGGTCTTGAAGAGCGGCTCGGCGAGCTGGAGCACGTTCGCCTCGTGCCCTTTGGCTGCACAAGGTTGCGGGTCTGCATCTTTCCGCAGGCGCCGCATACGGGGCAGTGATCCAAGGTCGCACCGGGATCGACGCATCACTTGAGCATGTAGGACAAGAACTTGAAGCTCCCGGGCCGCTCCATGGTGAACCCTTCGCCCGGCGACAGGGTCTGCTGTTCCGAGGTGAGCAGGTCCGTCACCTCCATCGACCGGCCGTCTGTATGGAGCAGGTCGATCACCTGCTGGGGCTGGTCGTTGTCGATCTCGCGGAACAGCGTGAGGTAGCCCGCGTTGTCATCGAAACGGTGCGACTGAAACCCGGTCCAACTCGCGTCTGTCGGCTCGTCGCCGATCGGGCTGACGTAGCCGGCGTAGATAGCCTGCCGATGCCGCTTGTAGAGCGAAAGCAGCGGCCGAAGCTCCTCGCGGTCTGCCGGGTCGAGCGTCTGAACCTCGAAGAAGAACAGCGGCAACCCGACCATGGTAATCGCGAAGCAATAGGCGTGGCTGTAGCGATGGGCCGAGGATAACTCCGGCGGGACGGTGTCCTTGTCCTTGAACGTGATCTCGACTTGGTTGAGGTTGAGGTACTTGGCGCAGTGCCACGCGTCCCGCAGCACCAGGTGCGGCTTGTAGGCGATGTGCGAGAGGCGCATCACAGGCTGCTCGCGATTCTCAAGGTAGATGTTGCCCATCTCCCGGCCAAAGAAGTACCCCATCCGCGGCAACGATTCAGTCGCGTCAAAGCTGATGCGGACGGTGTGGTCCGAGTGGGCAATCAACGTGCGGCACTTGTAGAGCAGGTTCTAAAGATCGTCGCGGCTCTTAATGTTGACAAAATCGACCTTGAACATCTCGAAGTCGGCCGCGTCGTAGTTCCGGATCATGTCCTCCGCGGCGGCCGACCAGGAGTTCCACAAAGCCAGGCCGATCCCCCGCCGATCCGCACGCTCCCGCACCGCGGTCCAGCCGCTCGGGAACCGCTGCGGGTTGGGCCGCCAGCCGCCTTGGCCCTCGGTGAACCTGGCACCCCGCGGGTCGTGCTGCCAGCCGTCGTCGATGCACACCTGCTCGACGCCGACGTCCGCACACGCGTCGATCTCGCGCAGGATGTTGGCTTCGGTGGCGGCTTCACGGGAGGCGTCACCGGCACCACGAGTGCCCCAGGTGTTGGCGCGGATGCGAAGATTCTGCTCGGGTCGCGGGTTGAACCGAGCGCGATCGAAGCGCTTGAGCGCAAGCCGCTGTTGCTCGGGGGCGGGCCTGGCCGGGATGATCCACGTGGCCCAAGCGTCGCGGAATACGCCCGACTCGCAGTACTTCTTCGAGGGCTCGTAAGCGTTGCCCGTGTTCTCGTAGCCCAGTCCAGTGACCGTCACGCTCGCGGGGTCGAGCACAAAGGCCCCGGTGTCCAAACCATCCTGATTGATACACTTATGCGACTCCTTGACGAGCAGCAGCGTGCCTCTATCATCCCCCAGGCACAGCAGGCTGGCCCAGTCATAGATCTCCCGTGGCGGCAGCGGGCCATCGGCGTGCAGCTCGTGGAGCAACGGCAGGTGGTCGAAGTTTCGATGCTGCGTGTCGTTGTAGTAGCCCGCCGCCCGGCGTCGAAGCCCGTCGGTGTCGTGAAGCCAAAGCCGCTGACTGTGCGACCCGCCACCGATGAAGCTGGGCAGTTCGTCTTTGTCAAATCCCCTGCCCGGCCGCAGCCCGATCTGCACGCGGGCCCCCGCGACGCCCGGGTAGAGCCACACGCGGTGGCGAAGGTCGAAGTGGCTGTCCGCGAACGGGTAGCGGAAGATCGACTCGACCTCGAGGTGGTGGATGGTCCACGGGTCGGCTTCCACCACTCGTGCATCGGTCGACAGCAGCTCCGCTGGCTCCCGGCCGTCTGCGATCTGGAAGATCGACCAGTCTGGCGACTCGGGCTTGGCCACCTCGATCCAGGTCCGCCGTTGCCGAGAGTCCCGCAGGTAGGACATGGATAGGCCGCAAGGCAGAAGTTGCCATTGCAATGCAAAAGCGTCACTGAAAAGCTTCAGGGTTACACCGTCAAAAGTCGCGGACGAACCTTCGAGGTGGGTTTGGAAAGAGGTATCAAGGGACATCTGCGCCAATGTAGCGGTTGGGTGGCGGCGAGTCTCGACGCAGCGGGGAGCATGTTTTGCCAAAAGCAGGAGATAGTTACGTCCGCCCCTTCCGAGGCCCATACCGGTGCCGCGTTTGACTTCCCTGATGATCGGCCGACGGTCAAGACCGGCCGGGTGACCCGGGCCTGGCGATGGACGGGTCGTGGGTTCGTGACGCGGCGGCGGGACGACGAGCGACGTGGTGCGGCCCGATGGGCAGGCGGCCGATTGGGACCTCGGTGAGCTTGGGGAGGCGGAGCTTGTCAGCGTGCTGGGCGGGTGGGGTGACGCTGGCGGCTTCACCACATCGCACCTGGCGGTGGCGGCGGAGACGCACTTTCCGACCGTTCACCTCAAGCTGGAGGCGTGGGCATACCCCGGAGCACCCGGGCTGCGGACCCAGCTATCATAGCGCCCTCCCGGACGCTGCGGGTCCGACGCCCGGCCTCGGCGGGGTGACGTGTGAGTCCCTGGTCCTGGCCGAGCGGCCGGCCTCGATGATGGCGTTCGGCTACATGGCGGGCCACAAGGCCGACACGCCCCATCCGATCCTCACCGAGCGGGACCTGCCGGCCAACGGCCGCCTTGCGGAATAGTCGATGATCGCCGCACTGGTCGGCGAGGATCTGGACGACGTTGGGGCGGGGCGCAGGTGCGTCGTCGGGCATGACCGCAGTATGACCCGCCGGGTCAGTAGGACTGCGGCTGCCAGTCGCCGGCAAGGTAGTGGGCCCAGGAGTGGGGGGCGTCGCCGACGTAGGGACGGTGCTCGAAAGCGGCGTCGCCGCGGCCGGCGATGCGGGGGTCGCCGGTGTCGCGGAGCACCGCTTCCAGTTCCGCCCGCAGCTGGGCGAGCAGGTCGGCGTGGTCGGGGTCACTCGCCAGGTTGGTCATGCAGTGCGGGTCGGCGGCGATGTCGAACAGCTGCTCGGCGGGCCGTTTACCGAACGCCAGGTCGAACCACCGGCTGTCGCCCGCGGCATGGTGTTCGAGGATGCGGGCCTTTGTCGGGCTGCTGTCGCAGCCGGTGAAGCCGGTCTCGGGGTTGCCCGCGGGCCAGCGGTCGGGGGCGAAGTTGCGAACGTAGAGGTGGGTCCGAGTCCGGAGACACCGCACGGGATAGCCCAGATCGCCTTCCCGGCCCAGGTCGTGGCGCTCCCGGCCCATGACCGCACGGTCCCGGCGGCCCGAGTCTTGCCCCCCGGCACCCGCTTCCGGGGCGGCGTCGATCACATCCAGCAGGCTACGCCCCGGGAGTTGCTCCGGCAACTCGATCCCGGCGACTTCCAAGAATGTCGGCGCGAAATCTATAAAGCTCACCACGTCATCCACCACCCGCCCGCCGCGGTCCCCGCCCTTGTCCAGCCGGGCGTCCCACCGCAGCACCATCGGCAGCCGGAAGTCATCGTCGTACATATTGCCCTTGACGCGGGGAAACGGGGCCCCGTTATCCGAGGTCGCGATGACCAGCGTGTTGTGCAGCCGGCCGGTCCGCTGCAGATGATCGATTATCCGGCCCAGCTGCGTATCGAACCACTGGGTCTCGAAGGCATAGTCCGCCATATCTTGGCGGACCACCGGTTCATCGGGCCAGTATGGCGGTACTTCGTCGCTGGTCGGCGGCTCGACGCCGTGCCGCTGGCCCTCGCCGGGGACGTACTTGCGGTGCGGTTCGTGCCCGCCGTACCAGAAGCAGAACGGCTGGCTATCGCCGGTCGCCGCGAGGAAGTCGGCAAAGTTGCCCGCGTAATCGCGGGGCGAGATCGCGCTGCCGGCGGGCGGTCCGAGCTTGCGGTCCTGCCACGCCGGGCCCGCCGGGTTGTGCTCCCGACCGCACCGCTGCCAGTCCCCGGGGCCCCAGCCCTTGCCGGTGTGGCCCACGTGATACCCCGCGTCGGCGAGGCGATCGGTGTAGACCGGCAGATGGTCCGGCCAGTAGTTCCAGTGCAGGCACGCCTCGCCGTTCTGCCACGTGTGCCGCCCGGTGAGGATGCTCGCGCGGGACGGGGCGCACTTGGGGTTGGTCGTGAACGCGGCGTCGAACCGCAAGCCCCGCCGGGCAAGCGCGTCGCAGTGGGGCGTGTGTACGAAGCGGTGGCCGTAGCACGAGAAGTGCGACGCGTCGTCGGCGATGGCGAACAGGATGTTGGGGCGGTCGGGCAAGGGCGTCTGGCGGGGTGGGCGACGCTGGGACTTTAGCCGCTTGCGGGAGGGTCGACACCTCGGTTGCGGCGGGGCGAGTTGGAGCCGGGCCGGCCGGGGCCCCGGGTGCCGGTGAAGCTCACGGCGGCCGACGACCGGCTGATGCGGGAGCAGGTGGCTCGCCGGCCCGGGGGTGACGGTGAGGCAGTTGATGCCGACGCTCAGCGTGCGGGTGGCCGACTCGACGGTGTGCCGGCGGCTGTTGCGGCTGGGGCTGCACTACAAAGAAGTCGTTGATCGCCGCCGAGCAGAAGCGGCCCGGCGTGACCCGGCGGCGCCAGAACTTCCAGATCGCTCGGCGGTTTGTGGACCCCGGCTCGCTGGTGTTCCTTGCGGAATCCGGGGTTTGCCGGGGCCAAGAGCAACATGACACGGCTCTACGGCCGGTCGATGGGCGGCAGCCGATGTGTTGGTCACACGCCCCACGGCCACTGGAAGACCATCACGCTGCTGAGCGCCATCCGGCGGGAAGCTCACACGACCTAGTTTCCCCCCCCGGCCCGACGGGCCGCAACTCCAAGGCGTCGACGCGGATGGTGCGGCCGGTGGGCGGCCTGGATCATGTCGTCGTCGCTGCAGTTGGGTGCCAACGGCTTAGTCGCCGCCTGCCGCATCGCGGCAACACGCTGTGCGTCTGTCATTTTGTCCCGACGGTCGATCCGCCCCGCAGCGTTGAGACCGGCCGGCTGAGGCAGCTCGACATCGAGGCACGCTCGCTGAGGCTTCCAGCCCCCCGCAGACGGCGTTGTGGATCCAGCTGACCACGGTCGAAGGACGGGCCAAGCCTTATCGACCGGCAGCCGATCCAGCTCGCCGATCCGCCGAACTGACAAGTGGCTTGCAGCTGATGACCGCGTGAAGCGGCGGTTGCTCCGACCAACGCGCTAGAACTTCGTCTTAGATGCCGTAGGTCTTGTGGCCACCGTCAGAAAGCCCTTCGACGTACTCGCCGAAGGGCTCAAATCTGCGAAGAATCGGGGTGACAGGATTCGAACCTGCGACCTCCTCGTCCCGAACGAGGCGCGCTACCAAGCTGCGCTACACCCCGAGGCGTGGCCTTGCGGCCGAGCCGGACAGTGTGACAGGGTTGGTCCGGCGTGTCCAGCGTCACGCGGGATCGGCCGGTCACGGCGGGGGCCGGCGGGCTCGACGTGGGCGGTCGCGTTGGCGTGGCCGAGCCGGTCCTCGATCTGCCGCTCGATCTGCGAAGCGAGGCTGTGGCTCTGGCGGACGGTCAGCTCGTCGTCGACCTGCAGGTGCAGGTCGACCCAGTGGAACGTGCCCGAGTGGCGGTGGCGGACTTTGTGGTACGAGCGGATGAGGCCGCGGTGCACCGCGTCGTCCAGGACCTGCACGATGGCGGCGTCGTCCTCGGGGTCCTGCCGGTCCATCAGTGCCCGGGCCGACTGCCGCATGAGGCGTAGGGCGACGGCAAAACAGACGATCGCGACCAGTACGCCGACGCCCGCGTCGATCCAGGACTGTCCGGTCAGCTGCACCAGCAACAGGCCCAGCAGCACGCCGACGGTGGAGAGCACGTCAGTCAGCAGGTGCCGGCCGTCGGCCTGGAGCACGGGGTTCTGGTACTGCCGACCGGCCCGCAGCACGTACCCGGCGAGCAGGCCGTTGAGCACGGCGATGCCGGCCACGCACCACAACCCGGCGTCCAAGTGCTGCACCTCGTGGCCCAGGATCAGCCGGCGGATGGCCTCGACGGCGATAAAGAGCCCGGCGGTCAGGACCAGCCAGCCCTCGGTGGCGACAGCCAGGAACTGCGCGTTGCCGTGGCCGTAGGGGTGCTCGTCGTCGGCGGGACGGTCCGCCCATGTCACCGCGGCAAGGGCAGCGGCGGCGGCGACGATGTTGATCAATGACTCGAGCGCGTCGCTGAGCACACCGACCGACCCGGTCCACGCGAAGACCGCGAACTTCATCACGGACAGCAGCACACCGCCGACCAACGCGATCAGGGCGGCGCGTCGGACCGGGCGGCGGTACGGATCGGCGGCCGGGTCGGGCATGAGTCGAGGCGCTTTAGGAGATAAACAAGGGCCCACGCGTGGCGCGCCGTGGGCCCTCGGCGCCGAGCGTCGAGCGCCGGCGACAGTGGCTTGGTTGGGGTCCGATGAAGCTTAAGCGATGGCGGCCAGCGCGTCACGTGCTTCGTGATACTTCAGCAGCGTTTGCTGCATCACGGCCTCGGGCAGGCCCGGGCCCGGCGGCTGCTTGTCCCACTGGCCCGCATCGACCAGCGACTGCAGGTAGTCACGCACGTACTGCTTGTCGAAGCTCGGCGGCGAGGTGCCCAGCTTGTGCTCGCTCTGCGGCCAATACCGCGAACTGTCGGGCGTGAGCACCTCGTCGATCAGGATCGGCCGGGCGTCGCCGTCGAGCGGAACACCGAACTCAAACTTCGTGTCGGCCAGGATGAGGTTCGCCTTCGCCGCATGCTCATGGGCGGCATGGAACAGCGTGAGCGTCTGGTCCCGCATCCGTGTCATGACCTCGCCGCCGACTCGGTCGCAAGCTTCATCGAAGCTGATGTTTTCATCGTGGCCCGACTCGGCCTTGGTAGCGGGCGTGAAGATCGGCTCGGGCAGCTGCTGGGCCTGCTGCAGCCCGGGCGGCAGCTCGATGCCGCAGACCCGGCCGGTCTGTTGATACGACGTCCAGGCGGACCCGGCCAGGTAGCCCCGCGCGACGCACTCGATGGGGATTACCCGCGTCGGCTGACCCAGCACGACCCGCCCCTGGAGCAGCTGCACCTGGTCTGGGGTCAGACCCTCGATGACCGCGGGGTCCGCGCTGATCACGTGGTGCGGCATCCGGTCGCCGAACACTCGGCTCACCCACTCGAACCACGCCAGGCTGATCTGGGTCAGCAGCCTGCCCTTGCCGGGCAGCGGCGTGGGCATGACCACGTCGAACGCGCTGAGCCGATCGGTCGCGACCAGCAGCACGGCGTCGCGTCCGTCGGTGGTGCGGCAACGGTAGACATCGCGGACCTTGCCCCGGCGCAGGTCGGGCAGCGGCAGGTCGGTCTGCATGACGGCGCCGTGGTCCATGGGCCGTCAGGTTAAGCCGCCGACGGCGGGGGCGGCGTACCGTGTGGCGATGAGTGACCTGCCGACGATCGGCATCACGGTGAGCACGGCCGAGCCCGCCGATCCGCCGGCGTACCGGAGCGCCGCGGCGTACGCCGACGCGGTCGCGGCGGCGGGCGCGTTGCCGGTCTTGTTGCCGCAGCAGCCGGCGCTGGCCGGGGCGTACGTGGCCGAGCTGGACGGGGTGCTGCTGACCGGCGGCGACGACCCGGCGACCGAAGCTTTCGGCGCCGTGACCGACGCGCGGGCCCGCCTGATCACAGCCCGGCGTCAGGCGTTCGAGCTGGCGCTGCTCGGTGCGGCGGCGGCGGATCGGCCGGGGCTGCCGATGCTCGGCGTGTGCCTCGGGATGCAGCTCATGGCGTTGCACGCCGGCGGCGAGTTGGATCAATACATGCCCGACACGCTGGGCGGAGCGGACGCGGCGGCCCATCAGGGTGACCGGCCGCATCGGCTGGTCGCCGAACCCGATGCGGCGGACAGTCCGCTGGTGGCCGCGGGCTTTGATCCGCACGAGCCGATCGTGTCGGCGCACCGCCAGGCGGTCGCCGACCCGGGAGCGATGCGGGTGGTGGCCCTGGCCCCGGACGGCACGGTGGAAGCGATCGATGACCCGACGCGGCCTTGGTACGTCGGTGTGCAGTGGCATCCGGAACGCGGTGGGGATCGGCCGCTATCGAGCGGTCTGATTGGCCGGTTCGTTGACGCCTGCCGAGCCGGAGAGACGCTATAGCTTGCCCAGCTTGATGCGGGTCTTGCGTTCGCAACTGAACATCAGTGGATCACGGGCTCTTCGGGGTTAGGGTTGGACACCGCTGAATCGCACTGCCTCGGCCCTTGGCGGCGGCCTGCTCGCCAGTTTTCCTGATCGTCAGGTTCGTCATGAACACGCTGCCAGTCCCGTCACGAGACCCCGGCCTCGCGGACGATCCCGCGTCGGTCCCGGGGGCAGCACCCACCGACACGCCGATCCTGCCGATCCTTCGCCGCCGCTGGCGGGCGGTTGTGGGTGCGCTGCTCGCCGCGCTGCTGGTGGGCGCGATCTATCTGCAGCTGGCGAAACCGATCTATCGAAGCAGCGGCGGCGTGTACATCAACTCGGTCGTCGAGGCGGGCCAAGCCCCGGTCGAGCACACGGTGCTGACCCCGGCCGAGGCAGCGGGCGCTTCACAGTCGATCACGTCGGCAGCGGTGCTGCAGCAGGCGGTGGACACCCGCGGGCTGGACGATTTGGCGATCTTCGATGACGTCCCGGATGTCTTGGCGCATCTGCGGCAACACCTCCGGGTCGACGCCGACGCTCCGCAGGGTGTGGTGACGATCACCTTTGAAGCGGCGCGGGCCGAGGACGCCGCGGCGGTGGTGGACGCGGTCCTGGCTGCCTATCTCGAGCACGAGGGGCTCCTTGGCCAGCCACGCTTTGGTGAGCCCATGGATCTTGGAACCACCGGCGGGGTGTCGTCCGAAGCGTCCGAGGATGCGTCGGAGTCGGACGGGGCGGACGAGGCGGGGGCGCAGCGTGTCGCCGAGATGCGGTTGCAGCAGTTGATGGGGGCGGTGACGCAGGCCCAGGTCGAGCTCGCCGCGGCCCAGCAGCTGGACGAGCGGGCCCAGCGGGCGGATTTATCGCAGCTGGTGCAGATGGCGGAGCAGCTGGGTGTGCGGACCGATCGCGGGCTGGCGGAACTGGCGTTGCATCAGGCGGAGGTGTCTCGCCTGCAGCAGCTGTTGGCGGGGTTGCCCGAGCAGTACGGGCCGAACCACCGTCAGCGTCAGGCCTACGAGCAGCAGATCGTGCAGGCGCTGCAGGAGCGGGCGGACGCGGAGGTGACGCTGGAGAACGCGCTGCGGCGGGCCTTGGAGCAGAACCTGGCCGGGGCTCAACTGCAGGCGACGGAGCTGCGTGCGGCGCTGGAGGCGCAGCACCGTGTGGTCACGCCGCCGGTTGTGCCGCGGGTCGTGCTGATCGATCCGGCGGTCGTGGGGCCGCGGCCGGTCCGGCCGAGTCGGGCGCGGGTGCTGCTGGCGGCGGTGCTGGGCGGTCTTGCATTGGGCACGGGCTTGGCGCTGCTGCGGGAGGGCCGGGAAACGGCGGTCGAGAATGCGCCGCTGCCGATGGCGGGTGAGCTGGACGTGGTGGCAGGGCGTGGCGTCGCGGGGCTGCCGGGCCGCATCGACCCGCAGCGGCTGCTGCAGACGGCGGACGATGCGGCGCCGGGCCAGGGCGACGGCGTGGTGCTGGGGACGGTGCCGATGCTGGCGTCCGGGGCGTCGCTGGCCGGCCGCGGCTACGAGGCGGCGGCGCTTGCGGTGCACCAGGTGCGGGCCATCGTGCAGGTGCGGGCTCATCAGCGGGGGCAGCGGTCGTTCGCGTTTACCAGCCCGGGCCGCGGTGCGGGTAAGACGAGCGTCGCGGTCGGCGTCGCGTCGTCGCTGGCGACGTCCGGGGATCGGGTGCTGCTGGTCGATGCGGACCTGAGCGGGCGGATCCAGAAAGGGCAGACGCAGCAGACCGGCGGGTACGCGGCAGATGCGGACGGCGATCGCGAGCAACCGTCGGTGCGGCTCGAGCAGCTCGCCGCAGAGGCGGGGCACCTCGATGACGCGGACGCCCGGGCGCTGGCCCGGCCCACGGCGGCGCTGCTGGGGCTGCCGGGGCTGTTGGACGGCCGGCCGCTGGGCGAGTGCGTCATCTCGTCTTCGACGCCGAACCTGCACCTGCTGCCGGCCGTGTACGCCGAGCCGCGGCATGTCGGGCAGCTGTCGGACCGCACGATCGCGGCGCTGCTGGAGGCGTCGGTCGAGGCGTTCGACATCGTGATCTTCGACATCGGCCCGGTGCCGGGCAGCGTCGAAGGATTGCTCGTGTGCAGTCAGGCCGATGGCGTGGTGGTGGTCGCGGCGGCGGGTCAGCCGCGGGGGATGCTGGACAAGTCGCTGTCGTACCTGAAGGTGGTTGGGGCGTCGGTGGCGGGCACGGTGCTCAACCGGGTCGGCCGCGACAAGGCCGACGGCTCGGACACCTCGGCCGCACCGACCGGCGAGGCGGGTCCGCAGCGGCAGTGGTCACCGCAGGACGTGTCGCTCGAAGGATCCGGAATCCTGGCGGCGGCGGTCATGGCGGAGCTGGATCCGCAACCCGAGACCGCGTCGCCCCGGGCGGTGCCCGGTCAAAACGATGCCGCCCCGGCCCCGGCAGCGACGACGAAGCCGACGCCGAACAAGAAGAAAACCCGCAGCAAGGCTAAGCCCACGTCCCAAGCCGGCGATGCCCCGAAGAAGAAGACCGCTGCCAAGAAGAGCACGCCCAAGAAGAAGTCCACCCGGACCAAGGCGAGTCCCCCAGCGACCGGGCCCGCAGCCCCCGCCAGGCCGAAGCCCGACACGGCCGACTCCGTGATCGCCGGACTCTCGCTGGACGACGACTGATCGGGCTCACGAGCCCCACACGATCCAACCGCCCACCGCGAACATCGCGAGATTCACGATCAGGTGGCTGACGTAGCTGGGCCAGATGCTTCGGGTGCGGAGCATCAGCACCGCCCACACCACGCCGCCGATGAACACGCCCGCGGACGCCAGGATCGTCGCGGTCCAGCCAAATTGCACCCGCAGCACGATCACGTGGTGCACCGTGAACAGCGACGCCGCCAGCAGGATTGCCGGCCAAACCAGCGGCACCGGCCCCGCGTCCCGCAGCAGCCACGGGTCTTGGCCCGTCACCAGCGCCTCGCACCGGCCGTAGAGGAACCACCGCCAGGCGTACTCTTCCAGCAGCGCGTTGGAGCTCGCCACCGCGAGTCCGAAACCGGCATAGACCCACGGGTTGCTCAGCCCGCTCGCCTCAAGGTGGTCCCGCAGCATCGCCGGGTCGACAAACCACCGCCCCGCCACCGCGTAGCCCCCGGCGATCAGCACCGCGATGACCAACCCCAGCGCGACGCCCATGCCCATCCCCCGACGCGTCGGCCCGACCCACCGCACCGGCCGGCGGATCACCAGCAGCCACCACACGATCGGCAGCACCGCGATCCACAGCTTGCCCGCGATGTAGCCCGCCTGCCCGACCGCCGTGCCCTTGAGCCAGACGTAGCCCAGCAGCACACCGATGATCGGGCCGGGCATGAACGCCAGCAGGGCCGCGGCGGATCGCCAACGGGTTCGACTCACGACGCGCCGCCTTGGGTTGCTCGTGCGATGAACCGCTCTCCGCGCTGCTCGAAGTGCTCGAACTGGCCCCACGACGCGCAGCCCGGTGAGAGCAGCAGCACGTCACCAGGCCGGGCCTGACGCAGCGCCGCGTCGACCGCGCGGGCGAGCGTTTCGCAGCGGTCGGCAAGACCATCGGCCGCTTCGACCGCATCGGCGATGGCATCGCCGGTCTGGCCGATCGTATAGATACCCGCCGCCTTCTTCGCCGCGTGATGGGCGAGCGGCGTCAGGTCGCTGCCCTTGTCGTAGCCGCCGAGGATCACGTGGACCGTGCCCGGCTCAAAGCTGTCGATCGCCAGGCGGGCGGCGTCGGGCGTGGTCGACTTGGAATCGTTGATCAGCGTCACGCCAAGGCGTTCGCCGACGTGCTGCAGGCGGTGCGGCAGGCCCGGGAAGTCCGCCAGTGTGTCGGCGATGGTCGCCTCGGGCACGCCAGTCGCAGCATGCACCGCGGCGATGGCCAGCCGTGCGTTGATCTGGTTATGCATGCCCGGCAGCAGCAGCGGCACGTGCTCACCCTCGGCCGGCACCCGCACCACGCCCGACTGCATCGCCGGCCATACCCCGGGCCCCAGCACCGCCACATCCCCCGCCGCCTCGTCCACGTGCTCGATCAGCACCCGCTTCGCCGCGTAGTAGTCCGCCTCATCCGCGTGCCAGTCCAGGTGGTTCGGCGACAGGTTCGTCACCACCGCCACACGCGGCGACCACGCCTCGGCCCGCAGGTGGTGCAGCATGAACGACGACAGCTCGAGCACCAGCCAATCGTCGTCGCCGATCGCGTCCAACCGATCCAGCAGCGACCCGCCGATGTTGCCCCCCACGTGCACCCCCCCCGGAAGACGACCTGCCTTGCGATCCGTGTGAGACACCGATGGGCTTAGGGTGCCACGGCCGCGAGCGGCCGTGCCTCCGGCGACTGCCGGCTCACTGGCACTGCCGCACGCGGCAGTGGCACCATTGGCACAGGTGACCTTCGGCAGTTTGCTCAACACATGGCCGATCATCGCGGTGGTCGTGCTCTTGCCCGCACTGCCGGTGACCCCGATCGTCCGCGACCGCCGCGGACCCGTCGCCGTCTCCCGCACCAGCAGCTGGATTTCGGTCAGCACCGCCACGCCCCGCCGCCTCGCCTCGACCACCACCGCATGGTCCGGCCGCACCGCGGGATTCACCACCAGCAGGTCCACCCCGTCCAGATCATCGACCGTCTGCGGCCGACCCAGCTGCAGGCCCACATTGGCCAGGTTCTGCAGCTGATTCACTGAAGTCCGCAGCGCCTCGGCGTCGAGCGGGTCGCTAACCGTCAGCCGTTCGCAGCGCGGGGCGAGGTACCGGCTCACGCCCAGCCCGCCCCCGAACCGGCCCAGGCCCATCACCAAGGCGTGCCGGGGCGACCCATCAAACCCGGGCACCGGCTTCAATAGGTCCATCCGTCGTCGCGGGTCCAGTTCAGCGGCAGCTCGGGCCCGGAATACCCCGGGTACGAGGTATAGAACTCGCGGACCGATCGGGCCAACGCATTGTCGCCGGCCACGTACGGGTCCAGCAGGTTGTCGAACTCGCTGAACAGCTCCTCCCGCACCAGCCGGCCGATCGCGACGCGGTGGCCCCAGGGCTCCCACTTCTCCTTGACCGGGTTCCACGCGATGCCGTTGGCGAACCGCCAGTCGCCGTCCAGGCGGACGTGGTCGTGGCGGATCGGCGTGCTCAGCCGTTCCCAGAAGCGGGACGTGGTCGCGTACCGGCCGCTGAAGCGAACGCCACTGCCCAGCGGCAGCTCATCGATCATCCGCTGTGCCAGCGGGCCTGCATCGCTGTGGATCTCTCCCGCGGCCCGCTGCATCTGCTCGGGAGCGTCGGTCGGGTACTGATCGAAGATCGCCCGGTCCAGCCGCGGCTCGTCGCTTGGCATGAACGACCGCACGATCTGCCCGCTGGACCAGCCGTCGCTGGACGGGCCCGGGGCGTGGTCGGCCAGCCGCCAGGCCTCGTACCGGTCGATCGAACTCGCGGTGATCAGCCGCTTGAAGTTCCACCCGAAGAACAGGATCAGCGACAGCATCACCAGCAGCAAGGGCATCACGAGGATCGTCTCGATCATCGCTGCGCCGACGGTCAGGCGGCCGCGCCTGACGGCGAGCCTCGGGTGCATACCCGAGGTCGATCGAGATTGCGGCGGCACAAGGCCATTCGCACCGCCCAGGGGCCGCGGGTATTCACCCGCGGCTCGGCACAGCGGCGGGCCTGTGATCTCGCCATATCGGGTGTGCAGCTTCATCAATGCGCGATCCGATCGCTCATGTCACTCAAGCTGTTCAGGTACACCGAGAGCTCCGCGAGCATCTGCGTGTCCACGTCGGCGGCCCCCGCGTCGCCGGCGTTGTCTCGCATGTACTGGACCCACCCCTCGTAGTCCTGCACCGGCACCAGCTGGCTGTGCCACATCTGCGTCCACAAGTCCAGCGAGTGGTTGTTAAAGATCATCGCCTGCGACAGCGCGACGTTATACGGATAGGTCCGCTCGCCGTCGAAGCGCTGGGGCGTCAGGTTGGCGGCGTTGCTCCGCTGGGCCACCGCCAACACCGGGTAGCCGTCGGCCCACAGCGGGTCCAGTTGCTCGTGGTCGAACATGGTCGGTGCGGGCAGGCCTTCGCGGTCCTCGAAGTTGAACGGGTTCCGCACCGACGCCCGCTCGCCGACGTTGAACCCGGCCCAAATATAGTACCGGTACTCGACACGTTCTATCAAAGTGTCCGGCTGTTCCGGGTCACCCGCGATCCACCGCTGCACGTCCCGCCACATATAGTTTTCCTGCTGCTCGTCCTCCAGCCCCGGCGGCACCAGCCACGGCTGGTTTTGCCGGATCACCCCCCAATCCTCGAACAGCACCTCGCCTTCCACACCGCCGCGATTGACCTGCACGAAGTTGAGCGTGAGGTACGCCGTGTGATAGACCCGCGGCTCACCCTGAGCCGCAATGGTTTCCGCACGGCCCCAGTCGATGACCCACTCCGGGTCGATGATGACCCTCGCCGTCGCGCTGCCCGGCCAGCAATAGTCGATCTTGATGTCGCTTATCGCGGTCATCCGCGGGATGAAGCGGCTGGCGTGCAGCACGTCGTCGACCCGATTGTACAGCGAGTCCCGCAGGTACCGCAGCGGGCCATAGGTCCGGTAGCCGGTCACCTCCCGGCTCTCGACAATGTATTCCCGGTCGGACCGGCCGCTGCCGCCGGACCACGGTGAGTCCCAGTCGTCCTCGACCGCCAGGCCCTCGTCGCCCTCCTCCCAATAGCCCTCGGTCTCGACCCGCGGCACCCGCCAGCCGAAGATCGTGTCGTAAGGCCCGCGGTTGGTGATCGGGTCGTCCACATCGTCCGGGACCCGGCCGCTGATCACCGCCGGCTGAAAGTCGTCAAAGTTGGTGCGGACCGTCGGGGGGTCCACGATGAACGGCGCGACCACCACACCGATGTCCTGCAGCGCATCGTCCCGCAGGTTGACCTCACCACCCCGCCGGCCGTTGAGCTGGGCCATCTCCGGCAGCGTCTGCATCGTCGCCTCGCTCACCGCGTCCAGCGCCTCCATCGCCTGCCACAGCGCCCCCCGCCGGTCGTCGTCCAGGTCGTAGAAGGTCATCTGCGAGACGTCGTAGCCGGACTGATTGAACAGGCCCTCCATCTCGCCGAGCACCCGCACCTGCTCCTGCAGTTCGTCGCGGATGTATAGCAGCTCCGGCCGGACCCACGGGTCGGGCCCGGTGCCGCGCGACAGCTGCCCCTGGACCACCTCGTAGAGCGCCGACTGGTCCTTGAACGTGTACTGCACCGTCTGCGGCATCGCGTCCAGCAGGGCCACCGTCGCGATCAGCCGGCTGATCTCGACGTTGTTCATCGCGACCGTGTTGAACGACCGGGCCACGTACCCCGCCCCGCCGGTCACCGCCGCGTCGGCGGCGTGCTGCGTGACCAGCCGGCCCTGCACGTTCCGCCCGATGTTGAACACGTAGAACACCATCGACGCCAGCAAAAACGTCGCGAAGACCGCCACGATCATCACCGCCCCGCTGCGCCGCCGACGCACCGCCCGCGGCATCGTTCGAATTGGCTGGCTTGACGTCATCAATCCGGCTTCCCACTTCCCGCTTCCCGCTTCTGGCTCACCGCTAACTGCTAACCGCTAAACGCTAAGCGCTAATCCACGCGCGGCACCTCCGGCTCCGGCGGCAACGCCGTGTCGATCCCTTGGTTGTGCAGCAGCGACCGGGCGGCCACGTCGGTGTACGCCGTCTCGCCGTCGGCGGTGCGGTGCGTCCCATCAGAGAAGAACGCCCGGGCATACGGGATCGAAAGGTTCAGCCGGTGCTCCACGCTGACCGCGACCGGCTCGCGGGGGGCAAATTCGTATCCGGCGGCTGGGGCGATGCGGTCGAAGGTCACCTCCGCCGAATCCTCAGGCGTGTTGACAACCCAAAGCTCGACCCGGGTGTGCACGTCGGCGTAGGCCATGCGGGCGTCGACAAAGTTTTCGACCCACCGTGGTGAGGGCTGGCTGTACGCCTCGTAGTGCGTCGCCAGTTCACTGGCCAGCGACCCGCCGCCAGCCCCCGGGGCCCCGCCGCCGAGCCGCCCCGCCACCGGCATCACCGCGAGCACCGCTGACCGGCGGATCGCCTGGTACTTCGGCGAGCCGTCGGTCGGGTAAACCTCGTTGGCCATTTCTGCCCCGTCGTCGGCGAGGTCCAGCGGGATGGAAACGATCGCCGACCGGGCCGCCACCGCCGCCGCGTAGTGCACGAAGAAGTTGCCGGTCATCACCAGCATCGTCTGGAGCATGGTGAGGAACACCATCGCCAGCAGCGGCGTCACCAGCGCAAACTCGATGGTGGCCGTCCCCCGCTCGCCGCGGAGCCGCCGGGCCAGAACCCGCAGCCCGACGCGGTCTCGCCACACCGTCCGGCCCAGAATCACCAGCACCAGCCCACATCCGCAAAACAGCAGCCACAGCCCGGGCATCGACCCGCCCCACAGGGCCGACGTCCACCAGCTCGACATGTTGGCACCGGCCGTCTGCGGCATCGGAACATTCTATCGCCCCGGCCCGCCGACGCGAGAGCCGAGTCATTGGCACGCGCGTTGCACCTGTCCCCCCCATCACCCGGCCATGGAGGGCCAAATGCTCTACCCGTACAACGCCAACCCGTCGTCCCCGCCCCGCCTCGGTTGGTGGATCGGCCTGCTGTTTCTGCTCATCTGGGGCACCACCGCCCAGGCGGTTCAAGTCCAGGACATCGTCCGCATCAAGGGCCAGGAGACCTCGCAACTCGTCGGCGTCGGCCTGGTCGTGGGCCTCAACGGCACCGGCGACGGCGGCGAATTCGCCCCGGCTCACCGCACGCTCGCCGAGCTGATTGCCACGCTCATGGACGAGCAAACCTCGCTGCACGAGCTGGAAGACGTCGAAAACGTGGCCTTGGTCACGCTCTCGGCCGAGCTGCCGGCCACCGGTGTCCGCGAGGGCGACCGCGTCGATGTGCACATCTCCAGCATCGGCCCCGCGGAGAGCCTCGCCGGCGGCCGGCTGTTCCTCATGCCCATGACCGGCCCGACCCCCGGGGCCCCGGTCTTCGCTATGGCCTCGGGCCGCGTCACCATCGAAGACGCCGCCACTCCGACGCAGGGCCTCGTCACCGACGGGGCGCAACTTGTGCGCGATGTGCCCGCGCAGTTCATGGACCGCTTCGGCCGAATCCACCTGGTCCTGCACGACAACAACGCCAGCTGGCCGGTCGCCAACAACCTCGCCAACCTGATCAACGGGCTGATCGCCCCGGACGGCCCGGACGTTGCGCGGGCGGTCGATCCCCGCAACGTCATCGTCGAGGTGCCCGAGTTCGAGCGGCCCAACCCCGCGAGCTTTATCAGCCAGATCCTCCAGACCTACCTCGACCCGTCGCAAGTCAGCACCGGTGCCCGCGTGGTCATCAACGAGGCCACCGGCACGATCGTCATGTCCGGCGACGTCCAGATCAGCCCCGTCATCATCAGCCACCAGGGCCTGACCATCACCGCACCCGCTGTCGCCGGCGGCGACATCCAGGTCCCCGGCGGCACCGAAGGCTTCGTCGCCGTCGACCCCGAGCAGCGCGGCGGGGCAAGGCTGGCCGACCTGCTCGCGGCCTTCAACCAACTCGAAGTCCCCGCCCAGGACCGCATCGAAATCATCCGGGTCATGGAAGCCACCGGCAAGCTCCACGCGGAGGTCATCTACGAATGACCCCCGGAAGCTCCCCGATCAATACCGGCCGTGGCCTGCTGCCCCCAGCGAGCCAGCTCGTCCCTGCACCCGGCAGCAACGGCGACACCTTCAGCGACCAGCTGACCCGCGCCACCGGCCTGGGCCCGACCGACCGACCCGCACCGCCCATCGACCCGCAGCGCGACGGCGAGCTCCGCGAAGCCGCCCAGCAGCTGGTCGCCCACACCTTCCTCGCACCGATGATGCAGATGGTCCGCGAGGACCCGCTCCGCGGCGACCTGTTCCACGGCGGCCAGGGCGAGCAAGCCTTCGGCGGACAGCTGGACCAGGAACTGTCCTACCGCATGACCGCCAGCGGCCGATTCCCGCTGGTCGACGCGATCCACGAGCACTTCCGCTCGTCCGGATTCGCCGCCCCGACCGCCCAGTCCCGTGGGATGGAGGTGAACACCCGTGCCTGAGTTGCCCCGCCCCCTGACCGCCCCGGCCAACTCCCGCCCCGCCGCCGTGCTCGCCGGGCAGCTCGCCGAGCTCGAGTCGATGCTCCGCCAGTCCACCGCCCATCACGAGCGGCTGGTCGAGCTGCTCGACGCCCAGCGGGTCGCCCTGCGGACCGCCGATGCCCAGACGATGCAGCAGCTCGCCGCCGAGCAGGCCGCCGTCACCCAGCTGCTCCGTCAGCACGAGCGGCGCCGGCTCGATCTGGTCGCCGCGGTCGGCCGGACCGTCCGCCCCGCCCAGCCCCCGACCCGCCTGGAGCCGCTGGCGCAGCTGCTCGGCGAACCGCACGGCGGCCGGCTGCTGACATTGCGGGCCCAGCTGATCGAGCGGATGAAACTGGTGCAATCCCGCGGCGCCGCGATCCGCGAAGCTGCCGCCGATCTGGCCAAGCATGTCCAGGGCCTCGTCCGCACCGTCGGCGCCGCCTCCACCCGCGGTGCCGCCTACACCGCCGCCCAAGCCGCCCCGCCCCGCCCCCAACGACTGACCACCCTGTCCATGGTGGCCTGAAGCCAGAAGCCGAAAGCCAGAAGCCAGCCCAGCACTTTCACACCTTCACACCTTCACACCTTCAACCGTCCCCACCTTCCCCCTTCACCCTTCACCCCTGCACTAGATGGGCCTCAACAGCTCCCTCCAGATCGGCAAGTCGGGCCTGCTGGCCAACCAGCAGGCGGTCCAGGTCGCCAGCAACAACCTGGCGAACATGGCCACGCCCGGCTACCGCAAGCAGCGGGTCGAGATGGTCGCCCTCGCTGACCAGCAGCTGCAACGCGGCGTGTTCATCGGCACCGGTGTCCAGGTCCGCGACGTCACCCGCCAGGTCAACGAGGCCCTCGAGTCCCGTCTGCGCGGGAGCCTCTCCGACTCCGCCGCCGCCCGCACCCACCAGGACCTGCTCGAGCAGGTCGAGGCCATTCAGAACGAGCTGTCCGATGTGGACCTGTCCAGCCGACTGTCCAGCTACTTCAACGCCTGGTCCGAGCTCGCGGGCAACCCCCAGGACCCCTCGCTCCGCACGCTCGTCGTCGAGGAGGCCGGCTCGCTCGCTGCCTTCGTCCAGTCCATGCGGAGCGAGTACACCCAGCTCCGCTCGCAGGTCGACGCCCGCCTCGAAGGGACCGTCGGCGAGGTCGACAGCCTCCTGACCAAGATCCAGAACGTCAACACCGCCATCGTCACCGCCGAGGGCGGCGCGGGCGAGGCCCACGGCCTCCGCGACGAGCAGGGCCTCCTGCTCGAACAGCTCTCCCAGTACCTGGATATCTCCACCGTCGTCACGCCCAACGGCACCGCCGATGTGTACGTCGGCTCGCTGCCGCTGATCATCAACGGCCAGAGCCGCGGCGTCGAGTTCCGCCAACGCTCCGAGGACGGCATCATCCTAACCGATGTCGTCATCGCCGACGACCAGTCCACCCTCGACTTCGCCGGCGGCGAGCTCGGCGCACTCACCGACTTCCGAAAAAACGGCCTGCCCGGCCAGATCGACACCCTCGACCAGTTCGCCAACCAGCTCATCTTCCAGACCAACAAGCTGCACACCTCCGGCCAGGGCCTCACCGGCCGCGACCGCTTCACCGCCACCAACGCCGTCGCCGACACCACCGTCGCCCTCACCGACCCGCTGACCGAGCTCAAGCACACCCCCGACAACGGCGGCTTCACCGTCCATCTCACCAATTCCGCCACCGGCATCCGCACCAGCACCCGCATCGACGTCGACCTCGACGGCCTCGGCACCGATACCAGCCTCGACAGCCTCACCGCCGACCTCGCCGCCGTCGACACCCTCCACGCCACCATCGACGCCGCCGGCCGGCTTCAGCTCAACACCGACCCCGGCTACGAAATCAGCTTCAGCGACGACACCTCCGGCGCCCTGGCCGCCCTGGGCGTCGGCGGCCTGTTCACCGGCGGCGACGCCTTCGACATCGACGTCGACGCCGACGTCCGCAACAACACCAACCTCCTCGCCGCCGCACGCGACCACCTGCCCGGCGATAACCGCACCGCCCTGGCCATGAGCGAACTCCGCGGCGACAAGGTCGCCTCGCTCGACGGCCTGTCCATCAGCGAGTACTGGGACCGCAACGTCCAGCGCTCCGCCACCGACCTCGCCCAGGCCCGTCAGGGGGCCGACGCCCAGCAGGTCGTCGCCGAAAACCTCCGCGCCCAGCAGCAAGCCGTCAGCGGCGTCAACGCCGACGAAGAAACCATCGACCTGCTCAGCTACCAGCGGGCCTACCAAGCCTCCGCCCGCGTCATCAGCACCGTCGACGAACTACTTCAAACCCTCATGGCTCTGGTGTAGGAGCCAGTAGCCAGTAGCCAGAGGGCAAACCCCAGAAGCCGACAGCTGAGCGCAGCGAAGCGTCGGATCCCCCACACCCCGCAACCCGACACCCGACACCCGACACCCGATCTTCCCATGCCCCCCATCACCCCGCTGACCACCCGCACCTCGACGCAGATGACCATGGATCAGCTGCGCTCCAACGTGCAGTCGACCCAGCACCAGATGGCCAAGCTGCAGGACCAGATCAGCACCGGCAAAACGCTGATCCGACCCTCCGACTCCCCCTCCAAGCTCGGCGGCGTCCTGCTGCTGGACCGCACCATCGAACAGCGGCAACAGCAACAGCAGAACCTCGGCCGATCCCTCGCCGTGCTCAACACCGCCGACGCCGCCCTCAACGAAGTCACCGACAACCTCCGCCAGGCCCAGACCGTCGCCTCCAGCCAGATCGGCGTCGGCTCGGACGAAGCCACCCGCGCCGCCCAGGCCGAAGTCGTCGACGGCCAGCTCCGCGGCATGCTCCAGGCCGCCAACCGTCAATACAACGATCTATCACTCTTCGGCGGCAACAACGGCGCGGCCGCAGGCGGCCAGGTATTCGTCGACTTCCTCGGCGGCGTCCGCTACCTCGGCGGCTCCGACCCGCTCACCCACGACATCGGCACCCCCGAGTCCGAACGCTTCACCAGCGACGGCGTCTCCGCCTTCGGCGCTACGTCCGCCCGCGTCAAATCCCAGGTCGACCTGCTCGTCCAGGCCAACCCCGACAACCGCCTGACGAACATCGACGGTGCGACCGGCCGGGGCTTCATCGACGGCCCGGTCCAGCTCAACGTGAACGGCACACCTGCCTTCATCGACCTCACCGGCGTCGACACCCTCGACGACATCGCCAACCGCATCAACATCGCCATCACCGACGCCGGCGGCACCGGCAGCGTCACCGTCGCCGGCCAGGGCCTCAGCCTCACCGAGACCGGCGGCGGCACCATCACCATCGCCGACCCGCCCCAGGGCCAGACCGCCGCATCGCTCGGACTCACCGGCAGCGCCAGCAGTTCGACCCTTGCCGGCAGCACGCTCGGCCCCCGCCTCACCGCCACCACCCAGCTGGCCGACCTCGGCGCGACCGTCGACTGGACCAGCGGCCTGCAGATCACCCAGGGCGGCACCACCGCCGTCGCCGACTTTTCCGCCGCCACCACCATTCAAGACCTGCAAAACACCGTCGAAGCCCTCGATATCGGCGTCCGCCTAGTGATCAACGACGCCGGCACCGGTCTGGACCTGGTCAGCGAAGTCAGCGGTCTTGAGCTATCCATCGGCGAGAACGGCGGCGCCACCGCCACCTCCCTAGGCCTCCGCAGCCTCAGCGCCACCACCGCCCTGGCCGACTTCCGCAACGGCCTGGGCGTCCAGATCGTCGAGGGCGAAGACGACCTCATGATCCAGCTGCACGACGGCACCCAGTTCGCCGTCAACCTCGACGGCAGCGCCACCGTCGGCGACGTCGTCGGCCGCATCAACACCGCCGCCGCCGCCGCAGGCCTCACCGTCGGCGCCGACTTCAGTGTCGGTATGGCCAGCACCGGCAACGGCCTGGTCATCGACGACAACACCGCCGGGCCCGCCGACTTCCTCATCACCAACGCCGCCACCGGCCTGGCCGCCGAGCACCTGGGCATCAACGCCAACGCCGGCTCCGCCGCCACCATCGCCGGGACCGACAACGCCGCCGTCCGCGTCGAGAACATCTTCACCCACATGATCGACCTCAAAAATGCTTTGAGCACCAACGACGAGACTGGCATCACGATTGCTGGTGAGAACCTCGGTCGCGACACCGACGCCGTGACCGCCGCCCGAGGCGTACTCGGCGTGCAGGCCCAGCGGGTGCAAAACCAGCAGGACCGCAACGAAGACCGCGAAACCGCCGAGCGAACCATGCGAAGCGACCTCCAGGACGCCGACCTCACCGACGTCATCACCCGCTTTGAGCAGCTGCAGCTGCAGCTGCAGGCGGCTTTGCAGATGGGCTCCTCCACGAGCCGTCTGAGCTTGCTCGATTACCTGCGCTGAGCGCAGTTGTTGCGCCGCTCGCCCCGCATCGGCCCGGGTCGTCGGCAGGATTCGACGGCAGGACGCCGTCGCCCACCGCGGATCGGTGGGAACCTCCAGGATGGTCGGCCGAGAAGGATTGCCGCCGTGCAGATCAACACCACACGCTTTGGAAGCCTCGACGTCGACCCCGACCGCGTCATCCACTTCGAACGCGGACTGCTGGGCTTCGGCCAGGCCCGCGACTTCATCCTCGTCGAGCCCGCCGAGGACAGCTACTTCTGGTGGATGCAGTCGGTCGACCTGCCCGACCTCGCCTTCGTCGTCACCGACCCCAGCCTGTTCGTGCCCACCTACCGCGTCCCGCTGCGCGAAGAGCAGCTCGAAGAACTCGGCATCGACGGCTTGGAGCAGGCCCAAGTGTTCGTGATCGTCAACAAGCGCGGGGCGACACTCACCGGCAACCTGCAGGGCCCGCTGGTCGTGTCCGTGCAGAGCCGCTCTGCCGAGCAGCTGGTCCTCTCCGACCGCCGGTACACCACGCGGGTCCCGCTGGTGCAGGTGCCCGAGCAGGCCGCGATGGTTGCGGCGTAAGTGATTTTGGTTCTTCTGGCACGGGATGTGCTGAAGGATGAACGTTCACCGGCCACCGCCGGTGGGCCCGGCCGGGGGGCCGACGCAAGGAGGTGTCGGCAGATGGTCATGGAAGGAGCCACGCAAGATGCTCGTCTTATCCAGACAGCGAGATCAAACGATCATGATCGGCGACGACGTCGAGATCACGGTCGTCGATATCCGGGGGGACAAGGTGCGATTGGGGATCAACGCCCCGAGGAGTATTCAGGTCCACCGCAAGGAGGTTTACGAAGCGATCCAGTCGGAGAACGCCCAGGCCTCCCGCCTGCGGCTGGCCGACCTGGACGGCGCGGCGGCCGGCGTCGGCCCGCGTAACGGTCGGCCCAGGCGGCCCGGGGTCACCCCCACCCGCCCGGACCGCTAAACACGGACAATCATGGAGGATTGTCACCATGTCACGCATTAACACCAACGTCTCGGCGATGATGGCCCGCAACAACCTGGCGCGGACCAACACCGACCTCAGCACCCGGCTCCAACGCCTCAGCACAGGCCTGAAGATCAACCGCGGGGCCGACAACCCCGCCGGCCTGATCGTCTCCGAACGCCTGCGCACCGAGATCGCGGGCGTTGGCCAGTCGGTCGACAACATCCAGCGTGCCACCAACGTCATCTCCACCACCGAGGCCGCCCTCGCCGAGGTCAACAACCTCCTGGTCGAGATGAAGTCGCTCGTCATCGAAGCCGCCAACACCGGCGCCTTCTCCAAGGAAGAGATCGAGGCCAACCAGCTGCAGATCGACTCCGCGGTCGAATCCATCACCCGCATCAGTAACACCACCAGTTTCGCCGGCCTCAAACTACTCAACGGCTCGCTGGATTACCTCACCGAGAACGTGGTCGCCAGCCAGATCACCGATGTCAACATCCACGCCGCGAACTTTGGCACCAACAGCCGCATCCCGATGAGCGTCGAGGTCATCGGCTCGGCCGAGCGGGCCAGCCTCTTCGTCTCCGGAGCCACCACCGGCACCGTGTCCGGTGCGCTACTCAGCACCGTCAGCTTCGAGCTGCAGGGCGTTAACGGTGCCCAGGTGTTCACCTTCGCCTCGGGCACCGCCCTGTCGGCGATGGCCAACGCCGTCAATCAGGTCTCCGACGCCACCGGTGTGCGGGCCGAGTTGGTCGATGCCACCGACCCGACCTCCGGCCTGGTGCTCGAGTCCGACGAGTACGGCTCGGATGCCTTCGTCTCGGTCCGCAAGCTCGACGGCGGCGACTTCTTCACCACCCACGCCAGCCAGGGCAGCTCCGCCGCCGTCCTCCGCGACACCGGCGCCGACGTGCAGGCCCTGATCAACGGCTCGCTCGCCATCGGCGACGGCCTGGACGTTGCCCTCAACACCACGACGCTCAACGTCGAGATGACCCTCACCTCCGCCGCCGCCAACACCCTCGGCACGCCCTACAACTACGACATCGCCGGCGGCGGCGCCCTCTACCAGATCGGCCCCCAGGTCAACAGCCAGCAGCAGGTCGCCTTCGGCATCGGCTCGGTCGGCGCGTCGCGCCTGGGCACCGCCCGCACCGGGTTCCTCTCCGACATCGTCACCGGCGGCGACGCCTCGCTCGTCCAGGGTCGGACCCGCGAAGCCAGCAACATCCTCGACGCCGCCATCGATCAGGTCACCACCCTCCGCGGCAGAATCGGCGCGTTCGAGCGCAACACCCTGCAAACCACCATGCGGTCGGCCGAGATTGCGCTCGAGAACATCACCGCCGCCGAGTCGGTCATCCGCGACGCCGATTTCGCCGAGGAAACCGCCGCCCTCACCCGGGCCCAAATCCTCCAGCAGGCCGGCACGTCCACCCTCGCCCTGGCCAACAGCACCCCGCAATCCGTGCTGTCTCTCCTGGGCTGATTCAAGCCGACCCGTAGGACGGGCGTCCCGCCCGTCAATCAAGCGAAGCTTGATCCGCCTCGCGCTACCAGTCCGCCATGACGGGCGAGACGCCCGTCCTACTTCCCATCCGCGACGAACGGATTGAGTTTCCTCGCACCCATCTCCACCAAGCCGACGCTGAGTCCGGCCCAGGCGGACGAAGCGTCTGGTATCTGCGCCACTCTCCCCACACCGCGGACGAGGCGCCCCCAACGCCGAACCCCCGGCGGGTGGCACTGACAAGGTGGCTCGGCGGCTTGTCAGTGAAGCACCGCGGCCCACTGACAAGTTCCGCAGGCTCCGCTTGTCAATGCCACGCACCTGTGACGACACCGCCAGCCGCAGGCATGAGCCCACGCTCAACCGACGACCACCTCGGCCGCCGCCGCCCCCCCCCCCCCCCCCCCCCCCCCCCCCCCCCCCCCCCCCCCCCCCCCCCCC
>CAZVBW010000033.1:0-42841 GCA_964625505.1 uncultured Phycisphaeraceae bacterium | reverse complement strand
CCCCGTCGATGGCCAACAACCCGGTGAGGGTTGACAATCTTCTACATAGCTGAAACCATGGTGAGCACGCATCGGGGGATCTCCAGCGGCCATCGTCGGCAAGGTCTCGAAGCTCGTCGCCCCGACCGTTATGGTCAGCGGGCGGGAGCGGTGCTGCCGCCGTCTTCAAACTCGAATTGAAGCACCACCGGCCGCCGCGGCGTTTGCTGCGCGTCCTCGATGAGCGCTCGCAGCTGGTCGGCGGCCGCTCGGCCCACGCGACGCCAGCCGTGACAGAACGTCGTCAACCGCCGGCCCGTGGGCAGCCAGGCGTGGTCGTCGAAGGTGATGACCGACAGCTCACCGGGCACATCCACATCGAGCTCACACGCCGCGGCCAGCAGTGGCATCGCCGACTTGTTGGAGTAGCACACAACCGCCGTCGGCCGGTCATCACGCTGCAGCCAGCTGCGGGAGAAGGCGACCCGCCCGCCCCGCTCGAGCGGCTCATCGCTCGGCCGCAACCGCAAGGGCTCGAGCCCCGCGGCCCGCATCGCCTGCCGGTAGCCGGCATACCGGTCATCGATGCTGTGGTGGATGGGGTCCGCCGCGTGGTTCTCGTAATCGAGGTAGCCGACCCGGCGGTGGCCCAGGTCCAGCAGGTATTCGGTGGCCCGCCGGCCGCCGTCCACATCATCGAGGTAGACGCAGTTGTCCTTGCGACGGGTATTCATCCACACCGCACGGACTTGCGAGCGCTTGAGCACCTGCTCCAGCTGCGGGGGGATCTGCGCGAAGTAGTTCATCAGCAGGCCGTCGCACATGAAGTGCCGCAAGACCTTCGGCAGCTCGCCCTCGGCCAGCAGCTTCGCATCGGGCATGTTGTTGACCACCACGTGGATGTCGTGCTCGGCCAGCGCGTCATGAACCCCGTCGAACAGCGAGCCGTCGAACAGGCTGCTGCGGTACGGCACGGTGCTCTGGATCAGGGCCACGCAGTTGAACCGCTTCTTGACCATCGAACTGGCCGCGTGGTGCACGCGGTAGCCGCGGTCACTGGCGAGCTTGACGATCCGCTTGCGGGTCGATTCGCTGACGTCATCCAGCCCCCGCAGAGCGCGGTTGACGGTATAGCGCGACACCCCCGCGGCCTCGGCGAGGTCGGCCTGGGTCCGGATGCCGGGGGCTTGGGTCACGTCGGGCTTCTTTCGGCGGGCGGCCATGACCGTCCATCGTATGGACGGCCCGCTGCGCCAACCCGCGGTTCACGCTTGGTCACGCCCGCCGACGCCGACCCAGCAGGCACAGCCCACCGGCGGCCAGCAGCGCGAGCGACGCGGGCTCGGGGACGACGGCATTAAAGTTGGCAGCGACTTCGGCACCGCTCAACGCGTCGTTGTAGACGCGAACGATCCCGATTTGCCCCAGCAGCGTGGTGTAGTTGTCTTGCGTGGCGGCCGGGCCGGAGCCGACTTCGTTAGTCCCGCCGGTCTGACCTTGACCTTTGCCACCCAGTCCGGCGAGGTTGCCGCCGCCCCAGTTGGTGGAACCGAGGCTTACGGCATCGGCTGTTCCAGGCGTGGCATCCGTGACGCCGTTGACATAGAGCAGCAGACTGCCAGCGGATGGGTCGATCACGCCCACGATTTGCACGAAGTCGAGGATGTCGGCGGCTGTCAGATCGTGCGTCACCAGGTTGTCCGGCGGGTCTTCGCCCGGTCCGTCGTCGAACTTCACGCCGAACTGGACCGTTGCGTTGTTGAGCGTCAGGAAGGCACCGTTGGCGCTGCCGCCGGTCTCGAAGAGGACCTCGCGGCCGGTGAGATCGGTCGGCCTGAACCAGACTTCAAAGCTCGCGTCGTTGGCCAGCGGGTCGAAAGCGGTCGTTTCAGCGAAGCCGCCGGCAAAGGTGTAGCCCTGATTGATGCTCGTGGTACTAACCGCCGGCCCCTGAACGATCGTGGCGTCGTCGCTGCCGTTGTCCGAGAATGTCCACGTGCGGCTGCTCGAGCCGGGCGAGCTCGAGTCCCAGGTTGTCGCGTTTTGGCCGTCGCCGTCCCAGTTGTAGAGCAGGCTATCGGTGGTCACGGCGGCCGAAGCCCCGAGGGTCACAGTTACCGAGGCTGCAACAGCGGCAGTGAGCGTCAGGCGATACGAGAGCATGGTTACCTCCAAAAGATGGACCGAAAGGTCAATGCGACCGGGGAACAAGAGACGCAGTGGATAAAATCTACCCCAAGCCCCTACACGTGTCAACAACAACTTCATTAGCAGCTACTGATTATCCCCCACCAGCAGCACCACCGACTCGCCCACACCGCGGCCGGGCACGTCGCCGCGGCGCAGGTCGCGGGTTTGGCCGCCGAGGGTCTGGCGCAGCTGGACGTCGTAGTTCTCGTTCCAGTCGTACGCGCTAGTGACGTAGCTGATGGAGAAACGGCCGCCGTGGTGCCGGATCAGCGGCGTGTCTTCATCCACACGGTGGGCCGGGTAGAACAGCCCGCCCAGCACCTCGAAGCTGCCGCCGTGGATGGCCGCCAGGCCGACGGAGCCCTCAATTTTGACCCCGAGCATCCAGACGTTGCCCCCGGCGATCTCGATCAGTGGGTCGGTGGTGGTCTCGGGGTTGACCTGCCGGCCCCAGACGTCGACCGGGTGGTGGAAGCGGTACGGCCGGCCGATGACGTTCTCGAGGAAGATCGGGCCGGTCCCGGCGGCAGTGTTGGCCAGGCCGTTGTGCTGGCTGTGGCGGAGCACCAGGGGCCGGGCCGAGCGGTGCTCCAGGCGGCCGCGCATACGGAGGAACTCGAAGATCACGCCTTCCTCGGCGGCGTCGTCGATGACGAAGAACAGCTGCTGCTCGTCCTCGCCGGGCATCTGCAGTATGGCCGAGACGGCGCCGGTGATCTTGCGGACGTTGCCGCGGACGATCACCGGCTCGCCGATGCGGTAGGTCCCACTGGGCAGCAGGATAACTTCGGCGCCCGAATCGATGGCAGCCTGGATGCCCGGGCCGTCGTCGTCTTCGCCCCCTAGCGTGGCGCCAAAGTCGGTGACGTCGGCCCAGCGGTTGACGTCGTTGGTGTGGAAGGTCGGGGTCTCGCGGATCGGGAGGTTGAGCGTGCGGGGCGGGGCGTCGGCGAGCATCAGCGGCGGGGCGGAGAGCCACTCGTCGACGGGCCGACCGGCCGCAGCGGGCAGGTCGCCGCCGAAGCCGCCCGCGCCGGCCGGGTGCTCGACGGCGAGCCGGTAGCCCCTGACCTGCACGTCGCGCACCAGGCCGATGCCGCCGCGGATCACCACGGCGGCGTCACCTTGGTCCGACGCCAGTCGGCTGTCGACGAGCACGAGCTGTGCGGCATCGCCTTCGGACAGCACGGCCGGCCCGCGGCCTTCGTAGTTCAATCCGCGGATCCACAGCGCGTTGTTGTGGTTACGGAAGCCCCCGACCCGCTGATGGCGGAGCGTCAGGTGCTCGAAGGTCATGCCGTACTCGCGGTTGCGGGTGGACACGGCGTGGTCGAAGCCCTCGATGCGGACGTGCTTGATCAGTGCCGGGCCCGGGCCGTAGCGGTGCATCAGCAGGCCCGCGACGCCGATGTGGCGCGGGTCGCCCGAGCGGATGGTGACGTCTTCGATGACGCCGAGGTTGTTGGCGAGGTACTGCACGCCCGCGGCGCCGGGGTTGCGGGCGCCGGTGTCGACGGTGAGGTGCAGCAGGCTGTGGCGAAACGCCTGATTACCTCCGCCGGTGCGGCCCATCGGGTTCTCCGAGCCGGTGACGATCAGGCCCTGCGGCTGCTCGGGGTCATCAAAGCCCTCGGCGGCATCGTCGAGCCGCAGCACGACCGACTCGCGCGATTCACCCATCAGCAGCATCCCCGATGACCAGTTGCCCTGGCCGCCCTCGCGCCGGGTCCACAGCGGGGCGGTGAGGCGGTACGTGCCGCTGGGCAGGTACACGATCCGCGGGGCGAAGTACCGGCGGTTCGAGTCGATGGTCTGCGAGATCGCGGCCTGGATGGCGGCGGTGTCGTCGTGCTCCCCGTCGCCAACGGCGCCGAAGTCGCGGACGTTGAGCAGCCCGGCGTTGTCGGGGTAACGGATGGGGGCGTCGGCGGGCGTGGCGACGTCGGGCAGTTGACCGCCGGCGTGGCCGACGCACAGCGTGAGCAGCAGCGCGACCAGCAGGCGGGCGTGATGGAGCGGCGGGCGTGTGATCATGAGGATGGGGCGGCCGGGCCGGGGGTGGGTCTGCGGCGGCTGGGCCGGCAGTGGGGGGTTCAGTTCCAGGTGCGTTCAAGTCCGGCCAGGGCCCGTGACCAGATGAGGTCGTTGGGGGACGTTGGGGCGTCCGAGCCCGACTGGCTGACGGCGAAATCCCAGAGGCGGTTGTCCAGCGGGGCCATCCAGCCGGTGACTTCGCGGAGGTTGCCGTGGCCGCCGCTGTAGCGGTGGAAGGCCACGTGGCCGTCGGCAAAGCCGAAGTTGGCGCCGGTGTGCGGGGCGGCCCAGGACGAGTCGGATCGGCCAAACGGGCCGACGCCCGGGCGGATGGTGAAGCGGAACTCGCCGGGGAACGTCTTGGCCCCGCCGATTTCGGTCTGGGCAATGGTGCGGCTGGTGGCCGGCAGTTCCTCGATGCGGCTCATGCGGTACTGCGTGCCGAATAGGCCCGAGCCGGTGGCGCTGTAGTTGTGGCCGTTGATGTACAGCGGCACGCCGTACATCATCACAAAGTCCCCGCCGGCCGCGTTCTGGTCTCGACTGGGGCACGTGACGAACTGGCTCTTCATCATGTTGGAGTCCGAGCCGCCCTGTCCATCGGGCAGGTACGCGCCCTTGAGCAGGTTGGCCAGCCACGGGTTGCCGTTGGTCCCCGAGGCTGCGGGCACCAGCCAGCCGTCCTGGTCGGCGGCGTAGGAGTGCTGGGCGAGCACCAGCTGCTTGATCAGGTTGGAGCACACACCGCTCCGCGCCGCCTCACGGGCCTTGCCCAGCGTCGGCAGCAGCAGCGCAATCAACAGCGCGATGATCGAGATCACCACCAACAGCTCGATCAGCGTAAATCCCTGGCGGCTCGGGGCCATCCGTCCCCGGCGGCACAACTCGCGTGCTGTGATCATGGGGAGAATCCTGGAGAAGCAAGTGGCCGCACGTGGAAGAGCGGGTCCGGCTGGCAAACCCTACACGTGTCAACTACAGTCTAGCGTGGTCCCCCCGTCGGTCAAGGCTGTCCTTCTACACCCCCCGTGAGCCTGCTCGTGAACCACCGTGCCATCGTCTTCCCCGCCATCCGCGAAGTCCGCCTTGAACCCATTCAGCCACCACCGCCGGGTCCCGGCGAGCTCGCGGTCCGCGTCGAGGTCTCAGGCGTCAGTCAAGGCACCGAGCTCTGGGCTCTCACCGGCAAACGCCACGAGCTTCAGTTCCCCACCATCCCCGGCTACCAGGCAGTCGGCCTCGTCGACCACGTGGGCGACGGCGTCGAAGGTTTCGCCTCCGGCGACCGCGTGGTGCTGCACCGCGGCAACGTCCCCGACGGATACCCGGACACCTGGATGGGCACGCACCAGTCGCACGTGGTCACGCCCGTGGCGGGCGACCCGCCGGTGCGGAAGCTGCCCGCCGGCGTCTCGGCGAACGAGGCGGTGCTCTGTGCGATGGCGGCGGTGAGCCTGCGGGGTGTGCAGATGCTCGACGTGCCGCTCGGGGCGACCGCGGTGGTGCTGGGCCAGGGGCTCATCGGTCAGGCCGCCGCCCAGTTGCTGCGGGCCCGCGGCGCCTACGTCATCGCCACCGACCTGAGCGAACGGCGGCTGGAGCTGTCGCGACGACATAGCGCCGACGTCGCGGTCGACCCCCGGACGCAGGACCCCGGCGAGCTCGTCCGTCAGCGCCACGCCGAGGGCGCGGACATCGTCGTCGACACCACCGGCCGGGCCGGCGACTTCGCCACCTGGATCGACCTGCTACGCACCGACGGCCAGCTGCTGATGCAGGGCTACTACCCCGACCCGATCCACTTCGACTTCTTTCACACCCACCTCAAACGCCCGCGGATCGCCATCAGCTGCGGCATCGGCGACACCGCCCTCACCCTGGACCTGATCGCCACCGGTCGGCTCACCTGGGCACCGATGGTGACCGACTCGGTCCCCATCGACCAGGCGCCTCAAATGTACCAGCGGATGCTCGATGGCGACGCCAACATGCTGGGGGTGGTCTTCCAGTGGTAGACATGATGAAGGCCGTGGTGGTTCGTCAGCCTGGCCAACTCCAGCTCGAGGACGTCCCGCGTCCGCAGCCGAACCCATACCAGGCGCTGGTCCAGATCTTGGCCTGCGGCGTATGCAACAGCACCGACTGGAAGATCATCGACGGGCAGATGCCCTGGGCCGGGCCGCTGCCCCTGCTGCTGGGCCACGAGTCCGTCGGCCGGGTCCAGCAGGTCGGCAGCAAGGTCCGCCGCTTCGCCGTCGGCGACCTGGTCAGCCGCCCCATCGTCCCGGCGGCCGACGGCATGGGCAGCGCCTTCGGCGGGTTCGCCCAGTACGGCATCGTCACCGACGCCCAGGCAAAGGCCGACGCGGGCGATGACACCATGTTGAGCGACTACAACGCTCGGCGCCAGCTGGTGCTGCCGCCGGACCTGCCGCTGTCGCAGGCGGTCCTGGCGATCTCGCTTTCGGAGACCGCCAGCGTGTTGGACGGCCTCGGCACCCTCGCGCAGCGGCGCGTGCTGATCGCCGGGACGGGCATCGCCGGCCTGGCGCTCTCGATGTGGTGCAAGCTCGCCGGAGCCCGTCGGGTGGTCACCCTCGGCAGACGCGCCCAGCGGCTGGAGCGTGCCCGCCTCGTCGGCGCAGACGCGGCCATTGACACCACCGCCGACGACTGGCTTGCGGATGCCAAAACGCAGCTCGAAGGCGGGGCAGACGTCGCCATCGAAGCCGTCGGCGATGTGCGGCTGGCGCAGGACCTGCACCCGCTGCTCACGCCAGACGCGGTGGCTCAAACCTACGGCGTGCCGCCCGGCACGCAGAACTACCCCCCGCCATGGACCCCGGCCGCGGTGAATGAGCAAGATCGGATGGCGTGGGTGATCGACCTGCTGCAACGCCAAATAATTGACCCCGCGTGGTTCCTGACCCACCACTGGCCGATGGACCAGATCGCCGAAGCGTTCGAAGCAGTCCGCCGGGGGCAAGTCGTGAAGGGCGTCAGCTATACGACGCGCAGCTCGCTGGTCGCCGCGACCTGAGCGATGCCGCAACTGTGGTCATGCATGGTCACCTCCCAAGTAGCCGTCCGCCCGCGAAACGGAGCGTCCCGATGGGGTGGATCATCGACGCCGGCGTTGACCGAGAACCCATCGGGCCGAGCTCCTCAGAGCACGGAGACGTTGCTCGGGGTCGGGCCAAGGCGTGAGCGGGGGGGCGCTTCAATGAGGCCGTGCTTTTGGGAGCACGGAGACCAGCCGTCAAGCCCCCGCCGCAGGCTGTGCGCGAGGCTTCAATGAGGCCGTGCTTTTGGGAGCACGGAGACGACTACGACCAGGAGATCCTGGACATCGTCGCGGAGCTTCAATGAGGCCGTGCTTTTGGGAGCACGGAGACACACCGCCCAGGCTCGCCATGACCAGACGCTGAGCGCTTCAATGAGGCCGTGCTTTTGGGAGCACGGAGACCAGTCGGCCGGCGGTAGGGTCGTCGGGTCAAGGGGCATGCTTCAATGAGGCCGTGCTTTTGGGAGCACGGAGACCGGCTTGACCGCGACACCGGGGCGTTTCTCGGGCTGCTTCAATGAGGCCGTGCTTTTGGGAGCACGGAGACGTGGATTCATCGACCCCACCGAGCATGTCAGGGTCGGCTTCAATGAGGCCGTGCTTTTGGGAGCACGGAGACGACGTGGACGGCCGGGGGTGGCGCGGCGGCAAGGGGCTTCAATGAGGCCGTGCTTTTGGGAGCACGGAGACGCGGCAGATCAACGGCATCGACGACGGGGGCGGCCTGCTTCAATGAGGCCGTGCTTTTGGGAGCACGGAGACATCCAGGTGGCCAGCGGCAGCACCGTGATCAGCCAGCTTCAATGAGGCCGTGCTTTTGGGAGCACGGAGACGTGAAGGCCCGTCTGGGCGAGCCGTTCACGGACGCGGCTTCAATGAGGCCGTGCTTTTGGGAGCACGGAGACGGGCGGAACACCCGCGTGCCATCATCGACCCGGGCGCTTCAATGAGGCCGTGCTTTTGGGAGCACGGAGACCGGCAAGTCGTCGCTGGAGCTGATCCACGAAAGCACCGCTTCAATGAGGCCGTGCTTTTGGGAGCACGGAGACGAGCGGGCCCGCGAGGGCGGGTCGCTCATCGACATGCTTCAATGAGGCCGTGCTTTTGGGAGCACGGAGACAAGGGGCTGCGGGCCCACAAGACCAAGGTGCGGACGCTTCAATGAGGCCGTGCTTTTGGGAGCACGGAGACGGGCGGATCAACCGGTGACATGGGCGGGCTCCTTGAGCTTCAATGAGGCCGTGCTTTTGGGAGCACGGAGACCTGACCGTGGTGTTGGCGGCGCTGGTGATGTGGGGGCTTCAATGAGGCCGTGCTTTTGGGAGCACGGAGACTCGGCGGCCACAAGTACGGCACCGAAGACGGCCGGGCTTCAATGAGGCCGTGCTTTTGGGAGCACGGAGACCCCGAGCCGGCCGAGCTGCAGGGCTGCGGCGAGCAAGCTTCAATGAGGCCGTGCTTTTGGGAGCACGGAGACCCTGACCGGGCCATTGGGCGCGGACATTGCCGACCAGCTTCAATGAGGCCGTGCTTTTGGGAGCACGGAGACCACTTGGCCACCGCCGCCCAGGCCCAGCGCAGCCAGGGCTTCAATGAGGCCGTGCTTTTGGGAGCACGGAGACTTGTGGTCGTGCGGGTATGGGGTGTAGGTGCGTGAGAGCTTCAATGAGGCCGTGCTTTTGGGAGCACGGAGACCTGCATTCCCTTCATACGGGTTGCGAACATGGTGGGCGCTTCAATGAGGCCGTGCTTTTGGGAGCACGGAGACGAATTCGTCGTCCACCCCGGACGTCCGCGAGTATAGTGGCTTCAATGAGGCCGTGCTTTTGGGAGCACGGAGACATGCGGCCCGGCGGGCCACGGTGGATCGCGCACCGCTGGCTTCAATGAGGCCGTGCTTTTGGGAGCACGGAGACCGTTCGGTTCGGTGGGCGACCAACCGTCGACAGTCGAGCTTCAATGAGGCCGTGCTTTTGGGAGCACGGAGACCGCGCCGGCGCGCCTTCCTGCCCTTCGTTGGTGCCCGGCTTCAATGAGGCCGTGCTTTTGGGAGCACGGAGACATCCCCCTCGGGGACTTTCACGACGCTCGGTCCGCTGGCTTCAATGAGGCCGTGCTTTTGGGAGCACGGAGACGTTGATCGGCTTCTCTGGACGCCGTCTGGATGACCAGCTTCAATGAGGCCGTGCTTTTGGGAGCACGGAGACGCGACGGCGGACGATCGAGGTGTACCGCTGGCCATTGCTTCAATGAGGCCGTGCTTTTGGGAGCACGGAGACGACGGCCGTCTTCCAGCGGTTGGCGTCGAAGATCACGCTTCAATGAGGCCGTGCTTTTGGGAGCACGGAGACCGTGAACGACTGGTCAACCAAGACCAGGCCATGGGCGCTTCAATGAGGCCGTGCTTTTGGGAGCACGGAGACCCTGGGCCACCGACGAGCAGGCTGACCTTGTTTGAGCTTCAATGAGGCCGTGCTTTTGGGAGCACGGAGACAGCACGTCGACACAGAACCGCTTCAACGGCGACGCGCTTCAATGAGGCCGTGCTTTTGGGAGCACGGAGACGAGTTCGGCGAGCCCCCGCCAGGAGATGTCAAAACCGCTTCAATGAGGCCGTGCTTTTGGGAGCACGGAGACCGCATCCCCGAGCTTGAGCAGCGGGTCGAGGAGCTGGCTTCAATGAGGCCGTGCTTTTGGGAGCACGGAGACGGTGTGCGGGGCCAGAGCCCCATCGTGCTGGCTTCCCGCTTCAATGAGGCCGTGCTTTTGGGAGCACGGAGACCCAAACCCGCCTGGACGAGGCCGTCGCGTGGCTGGGGCTTCAATGAGGCCGTGCTTTTGGGAGCACGGAGACGGCACCATCCGAGCCGGCGACCAGCTCGCCATCGGCGCTTCAATGAGGCCGTGCTTTTGGGAGCACGGAGACTTCATCTGACCGATTCGCCGGCGGGGTGGTGGTGGTGCTTCAATGAGGCCGTGCTTTTGGGAGCACGGAGACGGCGAGCTGGTCTTGAGCTTCCGGGGGGGGTGGGTTAGCTTCAATGAGGCCGTGCTTTTGGGAGCACGGAGACAACAACTCCACGTCGTGGACGTGCCCCAGCGCTGGGGGCTTCAATGAGGCCGTGCTTTTGGGAGCACGGAGACAGCCCCCAGTCGCGGGAATCCCGCGCCAATCTCGCCAAGCTTCAATGAGGCCGTGCTTTTGGGAGCACGGAGACGCCGCGATCTTCGCTGGTTTCGCGCCGATCCCCCAAGGCTTCAATGAGGCCGTGCTTTTGGGAGCACGGAGACGGAACATTTCGACGACTACGAGACGAGCGAGAGCCTGCTTCAATGAGGCCGTGCTTTTGGGAGCACGGAGACGTCGGCCGGCGTGGACCGGGTGTTGGTCGATGCCGAGCTTCAATGAGGCCGTGCTTTTGGGAGCACGGAGACCGCGGGAGGCGTTGGCGGAAAAACCGTGGGCTCGTCGCTTCAATGAGGCCGTGCTTTTGGGAGCACGGAGACTTCAACCGCGTGGGGTGCGCACCGTGCATCAACAGGCTTCAATGAGGCCGTGCTTTTGGGAGCACGGAGACTCTCCCGCTCCCTGATCTCGCCCGGCGTCATCGCTCGCTTCAATGAGGCCGTGCTTTTGGGAGCACGGAGACGGGGGATGGAATGACACGATCAGGGAAAAATGCGGTGCTTCAATGAGGCCGTGCTTTTGGGAGCACGGAGACGCGACCAGGGCATCGCCGGGATCCAGCAACGCCAGGCTTCAATGAGGCCGTGCTTTTGGGAGCACGGAGACACGCGGACGGTCGCGGCCCCGGCGGTGATCGCCCCGCTTCAATGAGGCCGTGCTTTTGGGAGCACGGAGACTGCGCAGCGGCGAGTGTCAGCTACGCAGGCTGAATGAGCTTCAATGAGGCCGTGCTTTTGGGAGCACGGAGACGTGGCCCTTGAGCCGGTCGCGGAAGTACTTGGCCCAGCTTCAATGAGGCCGTGCTTTTGGGAGCACGGAGACCTCGCCGTCGAACCGCCTCCGGTGATCTGAGCGGTGCTTCAATGAGGCCGTGCTTTTGGGAGCACGGAGACCAGCCGGTACCTGGAGCTGCACACGTCGGCCCAGCTGCTTCAATGAGGCCGTGCTTTTGGGAGCACGGAGACCATCGAGGCCCGCCCGTACATGGGACCCGCCCTCGCGGCTTCAATGAGGCCGTGCTTTTGGGAGCACGGAGACGGCGGGCGTCTGCTTGTGCCAGCGGGTGAGCGGCGTGGCTTCAATGAGGCCGTGCTATTGGGAGCACGGAGACTTGGTGTTGGACGGTGGCCAGCGATCGCCATGCATGCTTCAATGAGGCCGTGCTTTTGGGAGCACGGAGACAAGCAGCTGCAGGACGAGGTGATCGCCAAGCTGCCGCTTCAATGAGGCCGTGCTTTTGGGAGCACGGAGACCCTGCAGCTGGATCAGGACCGGCAGCCGGCCGGGCGCTTCAATGAGGCCGTGCTTTTGGGAGCACGGAGACACCCAGCGGTCCAAGGCTCAGACGTGCGAGGGTGAGCTTCAATGAGGCCGTGCTTTTGGGAGCACGGAGACAGGACGATCCCGCCGTCCGACTCCCGGACCAGCACCGCTTCAATGAGGCCGTGCTTTTGGGAGCACGGAGACGGGTGGTCCACAACAGCGTCGAGGGCAACGTCCAGACGCTTCAATGAGGCCGTGCTTTTGGGAGCACGGAGACCAGACCCACCAGGGCGAGCGCACCCGCATCACCTGGCTTCAATGAGGCCGTGCTTTTGGGAGCACGGAGACCTGCTGGGCGACCACCGCCCAAGCGATTCACGTGACGCTTCAATGAGGCCGTGCTTTTGGGAGCACGGAGACCTGAATTGACGTCGTTCTTATAGACGTGCGTGTAGCGGCTTCAATGAGGCCGTGCTTTTGGGAGCACGGAGACGTCGCCCACGCCGCCTGGGCCGATGACTACTACCGCGCTTCAATGAGGCCGTGCTTTTGGGAGCACGGAGACCACGAGCTCGTGGGCGTTGTGCAGCCCGGCCAGCTGGCTTCAATGAGGCCGTGCTTTTGGGAGCACGGAGACACGCCGCCGAGCGCGGCCGTCGGCGGGCACCCATCGTGCTTCAATGAGGCCGTGCTTTTGGGAGCACGGAGACGGCCGAGCTGGCCGAGCAGATCCGCTCGCTGAAAGAGCTTCAATGAGGCCGTGCTTTTGGGAGCACGGAGACGTGTAGGGAGCGACGTTCCCGTCGTCGAAGTCCTGCTTCAATGAGGCCGTGCTTTTGGGAGCACGGAGACGGCGGGTGGGCAAGTGGTGGTACGTGCCGCACTTGGATGGCGAATGGCGAGCGGGTTCTGGCGATGGCTGGGGTTTGACGGTCCATGGGATTCAGATTGCTGCGTTAATGATTGAACTGTCAAAGAGTTCGCGAGGGTCTAGGGAGTGGTGAACCACCGGACCGCTCGCTTAGACGATCATACACCTCGGCGTCGGGTCATAAGGTTGTCCGAGGACTTGCATCTGAGATTCTAGCGGGTTGTGTTCGGGGCCCAGATCGAGGATCAGCACCTGGTCTTCGGCGTCGTTGAGCACCGGCTGGATCATCGCCTCAAGCTCCGCCAGCTCACGCCGGTTCAGCTGGCAGAAGAAGACCGAGAACTGGGCGTGGTCGCCGTGGTCTTTGAGGTGCTCGAAGACGGTCGTGCGGCGTTTGTCGTCGGCGATGTCGTAGGAGATGAGGTAGTGGCGTCGCATGATGAGCTACCGCGGGTTCTAACCCGATCTTTGTATCGAAAGGACTTCCGGGGTCAGCGGGTGGTGAGGGTGGTGTAGGCGGGGATGTCGCCGCGGAGCCAGCGGGCGAGCAGGCGGGCCTGGAGCTTGATCACGGTGCGCCAGGAGCATCGGTAGTCGAACACCGGGTGGGTGACCAGTTGGTCCAGGCGGGCCTCGTAGGCTCGGATGAAGCTCTTGCGGCCGGCGGGCTGGAGCATGCAGGCGTTGGCGCTGCGGGTGAAGTTGCGGCGTTGGAGCATGCCGGTGTTGAACGCGGTGATGACCGCCGAGTCGACGACGGCGGGCCGGAACGGCTCCATCAGGTCGAGGGCCAGTGCGGGCCGGCCGTGGCGGGGGCGGTGGTACAGGCCCCACCAGGGGTCGAGGCCCTCGGCGAGCAGGGCGACGGTGCATTCCTTGGTGAGCAGGGCGTAGCCGAAGGAGAGCGCGGCGTTGACCGGGTCTTTGGGGGGCCGGCGGTTGCGGGCGTTGAAGTCCCAGCGGGCGTCGAGGTCGCGGGGCTTGAGCATCTGGGCGAAGTGCTGGAAGTAGATGGCGGCGATGGCGCCTTCCGTGCCGAGCATCTTGTCGAGCGACGTGACGTGGGGGACTCGCCCGATAAGGTCGTCGATATCCCGCAACGCTCGGTCAAGTGATAGATCGCTCGGAGAGTTGCGGCGGAGCAATGTGCGTTGATTGACAGCCTTGTCCGCGACGAGTTGGCGGGCGAAGGAAAGTCGCTGCAATTCGTTCTGGGCGGCGGCAAATTGGGCGGCGCGGTCGAAGGCGTTGCGGAGGGTGATGCCGGTGGTGATGCCGTGGAACCAGTGTCCCATCGAGAGGTGGACCACTGGGGTGCCTGCCTCGCAGAGCAGGTGCAGGGTCTGGGCGGAGACGCCGATGTTGCCGCAGAGCACCAGCTGGCTGACGTCCTTGAGCTTGGCCTCGGTGAGGGTCTGGCCTTCCTTACGGACGATGAGGCGGGACTTGGATTTGCCGACGTAAGCGCCCTGGTCCTGGACGTAGAGCGGGGTGGCGTCGTCGCGGGCGGGGTAGAGCCGGCGGATCGTGGGGGGATGGGTGGTGGCGTCGCCCCCGGAAGCGCGCTCAGACGCTTCGACGCCCCCGGAAGTCCGCTCCTCAGTATCGACGCGGGGCTCACCATCCACGGTCAGCTGCTGCAGGGTGAGGGTTTCGTCGGGCAGGCAGATGCCGTTGAGCGAGCAGCCGCGGCACTTGGGGCTGTCGTCCAGCGGGGGCGGCAGCCGCGTGGCGCGGGTCGCGGCGTGGGCATCGGCGAGCAGCTGTCGGGTGCGTTGTTCGAGGTCGTTGGTGAAGGCGATATCGACGCGGCTGCGGGAGCCGGCGAAGTAGAGCACGCCGTGGTCGCAGGCGTAGCCATGCTCGCGGAGCAGCAGGCCCTGAGCCATGAGCTGGACCCGCTCGGGTTCCCAGGAACGCTCGGGGTTATCGGGGACCCGGCCACGCTTGGTCTCGACCGGTACAGCGGTGTCGCCCTCCGTGGCCACCAGGTCCAGCTTGCCGGTGAGGCCCAGCGTGGCGGAGGCGAGCGGGACCGAGCGGGTGACGGTGGGCGGCTCGTCGCCTTGCGGGGGCTGCTCGGGACCGGCCGCTGAAGCGGCCTCCGCCGGCGCGGCGTCGGGCAGCACGTGGTCCAGCATGTCCACCCGTCGGTGGACATGCCGACCCTCGGCGGTGTAGTGGTTGTCCGCCCACCGCCCCTCGACGTGCATCAGGTGGAACAGCCGGGGGCAGTACGCGTACTCGTTGAGCATGCGGATGGGCAGGGACTGGTCGGGTGGCGTACCGGGTGACGGTTCATCATCGGGTTGATTGGCAGGCGCAGCGATCGCGCGGCCGGGTTTGTCAGGGGCGTCCACAGCAAGGCTCCGAGGGTGAGGTTGTCTGGCCTTCCGTGGCGGAGTCAGTCCGGCGATGCCACCCGCCGGCCTATGTCGGCGTGGTGGCGGGGGTCTTATGGGCTTCGGGTCGAAAGAGCCCCATACCAAAGTGGCTGGCGTAGCCGAGGGCGATGGGGCCGGTGACCGGCTCGTCAAAAGTGATCCGGACGCCGAAGGCGCAGTCGCGCGGCGGCTGGGGTTTGTCGGGCCGTCGTCGACGACGGAAGGCAAGTAGGCCTGTCCTGGCCGCCTGGCGTTGGGGCATGACTTCGACCTCCGCGGGGGCGGGGAAGCCACGTCGCTTCAACTCACGACGGAGCTGTGTTTCGACACCTCGGCTGCTGCGGCCGTCGACAAACTGGGGCGGGACGAAGGGGGTGGCGCTGCCCCATCGGTCGGTCCGGGTGAGGATGCCCGGCGAAGGTCCGGCGGAGTTGGTCAATTGGTCGTGGAACAGGTCGAGCGAACCGAAGCCGGTGCAGCGGGCGAAGATGTCGTGCTCATACCCCTTGGCCCAAATGTGCCGCAGCGACAGGATCGCACGTCGAGCTAGCGGGTCTAACCCGCCGGGCGCCCAGATCAGTACATGGTCGATGCGTTCGGGCCCGGTGCGGTGCAGCGAGAGCGGGAGGTAGTGGGCGTGGCGATGGCTCCCGTCGAGCGGCTTGCCGTTGGCCTGCCGACCCGACAGCGCGGGGCAGTCGGGGGCGTCGTCGCCGAGCTTGGCGACCAACACGCGGTGTACCGTTTCCATCACTGGCAGACAGCGAACCATCAGCGGCAACATATCGCCGCGGCGGGTGTCGCTGTACAGCGAGAGCAGCGCGGCGCGGGGCTGATCGTCTTGATCCGTTGTTCTGGTACGGGGGCGGGCGGGTGTGGTCACAGCGGCGTCGGATGCCGCGGCCGCCGGGCGGTGGTAAAGCTGCCAGCGGCTACCCGGCGGCTGGTTCCAGCCGTGCTTCTGGAGAAACGTGGTGTCGGTCGTCAGGCAGCCGATCAGGCCGGCAGGGTATGCGTCAAGAACCTTCGTTCGCTGGGCCTTTGAAAGCTTCTTCCCCCGCTTCGCCGTTTCCTGCTCAAGTGCCTCCTCGACGCGATGCTCGCGCCAGTCGGCGTACTCGGCGGCAGGCGTCGGCGACAACAGTTTCACCTGCTCAAAGCCGCGGTCCGGTGGGTCATCGGCCGGGACGCACCACGCCCCGTCGGGTTCTATATGCGATTCATCCGCCTCCACCAACTCCACCTCGCACCAGCTCTCGGCCCGACCCAGATACGTCAGTCCACCCAACAGCTCCGCCAGCAACGCCCGCTGCGCCGTCTCTAACTCCACGTCATACCGCACCCGCAGCGGCTGCTCGTCGGCGAAGCGGAGGAAGGCGTCGAGCACCTTCGTCTTGCCCGGCGGCGTGCCGTCGGTCGGCATGTAGTGCCGCGTGTGGGCGTGGTGCGTCGGCGGGAGCAGATACCGCGGCGGGCGCTCCGCCAGCGCCTCGATCAACCCGCGGGCCTCGTCCGGCGGATGGGTCCAGCCGTGCTTGTGAAAGCCCACCGCCAGCAGCGCCCGCAGCAGCCGCCACGGGCTGGGTGGCCACTCGACCGCCCCCTCGTTCACGTGCCGACCCCACGGCGTGGCGTGGTAGCGGCGGCCAGGGAAATCGATCGCGATCTCGATCACGGCTGACCTCCGGTTCAGGACTTCTTCTTGCTCTTCTTGCCCTTGCCGTCCGTGAGCTTGTAGGTCACCTCGGTCACGCCACCGTCATTGGGAAAGCGGTCGCCGCACTTCTGGATCGCTCCCTTCAGCGACGCCTCCAACTCTTTGAGTTCCGGCAGGTCATAAGTGTCCTTCGCCCCGTTGCCGCGAAGCCGTCCGGTGAGGCCGTCGCCCTTTCCGGGGGCGGGGGCGATTTCGAACTCGCATGCGGTCCGCAGCCGCAGGTCGCCCCCGAGCAGCCGGCGGACCTTGTAAAGCGCCAGCACGATCAGCAGCTTCGTCGCGCCCTCGCCCAGCCCGTAGCCGCGGATCTGGGCGAGGTCGAGGTTGAAGTAGGCGGTGATCTCGGGAGCGGTGAACTCCTCGCGGTGGAACGGCACGTTGCCGAAGCCCTCGGCCGCGGTGCGGTCACTGCCCGACTCGGTGCCGGGCATCACCCGGTCGTTCTTGACCCCGCCCGAGGCGACCGGCTCGACCCGCTCGGCCTCGATGAAGGCCGACAGCGCTCGCGGCTCCCGCAACCGACCGCCAATGCTCTCGAGGAACACGCCATGCACCAGCGAGTTCACGTCGTACTTGAACACCGCTTTCAGGAAGCAGGGGCGGTCGATCGGCCGCTTGTCATCGAAACCGATCTCTTCATCAAGCTCCTTGTGGAAGTCACCCTCGGCCTTCTCAATGTACGCGCTGTTGAGCCGGTGCGCTTCCTCGATGGAGCTGGTGAGGTAGCCGCCGTCGCCGTCGACGACGCGGACGTAGCTCAGCCCCTTCGCCGGCTCGATCAGCTCCTGCGATCCTTCGTCCCAGATCGTGGCCTCGAGCCGGTTGGCCATGCTCTGGGCCGACTCGACCAGCAGGCAGGCGGTGTCGCCGGCGCGGTACGTCGCGGCACCCAGATCGGGAAAGCCGGTGGGCTGGAAGCGGCGGCCCTGCAGCGGTTGCAAGGGCACCTCCAGCAGCAGGCGGTTGGCGTTATGGAGCGGGGTCAGGTCGATCATGACAGGGTTCCTTCGGTTTGAGGTTGGGGATCGGGCACAAGGGCCGAGGCGTCGTCGCGCTCGGGCTTCTCTTTCGCAGGATTCGTGAGCAGGCCGGCGAGCGTGCTGGCGGTCGTCTTGCCGAGCGGGAACACCAGGGCAGCCGCGAGGCGGCGACACAGCACCACATCGCCAGCCGCCCGGCCCAGCACCGGCGGCAATCCCGACGCCCGCAGCCGCCGCTTCGCTCGCTCGGCCGCCGTGGTCAGGTCGCCCGCCAGCAGCCGGGGCAGGATCGTCGGGTCCAGCGAAACCTCGAACTTCTGTTTGTCGATCTCGATCTCTGCGTGGTGATGGCAGAGCTTGAATAGGCCAAAGAGACCCAGCGTGCCCCAGTCGTCGGCGGTCGGCCGGGGGGCGGCGATCTGTCTCAAGGTTTCGCGCCGCTCGGTCTTGTAGTTCTCACTGCCCCATTTGGTCCAGTTCATTGCCATCAGCGGCCGCGCCAGCGCATGCACCGCACCCAAGTCCACGCCCCCCCGTACCACAGCAGCCAAGTCGTTTGGCGAAGCGAACAGGCCGCGAGCGGGCCGAAGCGGCAGATGTTTTGTATCTGCCTCGCCCCGCCCCGCCTCCATCACTCGCCGCCGCAGCACCGCGATCAGGTCCGCCTCCGCATCCAGCCCGGCAACGACCACCGCCGGGTCCTTGTGCAGCGTCCGCTCCGTCGCGGCGAAACGGAACTGTCCCTTCCGCAGCGCCGCTTCGTCCAGCGGCAGTAAGTGTCGGCGAATGGGGTCGCAAGGTCGGCTGGCCCCTTTGAAGCGACCGTGAGGCATTCGGTTGGAACGTTCACAGGGCCGATTGTCTGGTACTCGATATCCGTGTAGTCCGGCAACTGCCAGCGCCAGCCGCAGTTCCCGATCCGCCGCCTCACCCGCCCCCATTGCGGCGGCGATCCACTGCGGCCGCAGCCGCGGCAGCGGCTGAAGCCTCGCCCCCGCCGTGGTCCCCGGGCTGCGAACCAGCTGCGCCTCGGCCTCCCCCAAAGCCAACAACAACGCCCGCCACCGCCGCGGATCACCACCCCCGGAAGACGGCCGACAACATGCCAGCATCGCCTCCTCGCACCGTCGCGCCACCCGGCCGAGCGATTTGGGCGCGGTGTCACCCTTCGCCGCTTGCCGCAACTTGCTAACCCACTCGGCCACATCATCGAGCAAGTCGGCGTGAGGCGTAGGTTGTGTTGGCACGTCCCACCGACCGAGGGGGGCCGCCAATCGATACCGATCGCCACTGCGGGGGAAGGAGCCAAATCGCTCGAAACGCTCGATGCCTCGTGCTGTTCCCCGAAGGGCCACCGCTCGCGCGAAATCCAGGGTGTCCTCCGCTTGTCGCTTGCCGCGGTGGCTTCGCTTCGGCGAAAGCTGAGCTCGTCCCTCGACCAGCAAATGATTAATCTCCACCCACGCAGCAGGCTTGGCCCACAGCGGCATCCAGAACTCACCTGCCGCGCCGCCCTCTTGCTGGGCAGTGGTTCCGTAGCCCGCTGCCGTCCCTCGGGTGGTGAAGGGTGCCGCGGCGGATGGTAATCGCTGCGCATTCAGCCGACGTGTGACGCTTGCAGTGAAAGCAACCACACCCTCAAGAGCGAGAACATAGTTCCAAGGATTTGTCGTTGCTTCTGCTTGAAACCCCGGTGTATTGTTCGGCCCTTTGATGGCTGCGGGATTGAAATGCCCCGCCAGAAGCTTGGCGGGTACCTCACGAACTGTGTCGCCATAAAGCGCTTCCGCCAGCAATGGCGTTGACTGCTCTGTGGGCGCACCTTTGTTATCCGTCAGCTCAAAAAGTTCCGGCAACTGAGTCGCGAAGCCATAGCCAAACTCCCGACGCATATCCACTCCTCCTTGTCCAAGCAGGGTAGAGGTTCGGTAGTCGTCAGCCTCTGTCAGCGCGACGGTTGCATCGAGCCAACGAAGTGCCTCGCCCGTGAAGAGGCGACGACATCGCCTGATGAGCGCCGCCTTCTCGGTTCGCCCCTGTTTCGTTTTCGGATCCGGACAATCCTCCCACAGGGTGATGGCGTCAAGCGAGGTGTTGATCGCCTTTCGCAACTGCGAGAAGCGCTCTGCCGGAGCCTGACGCAGCGGCGTCAAGACATCCGTTCTGCTCCCACCCCAACACCCACTTTCTTTGTTCCACGGCGCGATCAGCGGCGTCGGCTGATACTCATACAGGAAGAACCGCTCCAGGGCGTCGCGGTCCAGGCGGGTGGCGAGGCGGAAGCGGTCGCCTTCCCACCAGCCGCGGGCAGAGGGGTCGGTTTGCTCGGCGAGCAGGCGGAGGATGCCCAGCGCCTTGAGATAGTGGGCCAGCGGGGTGGGAGCGCAGCCGGCGAGTGTGTGGAGGTGGAGGGTGTCGCTCATCGCTCGTCTCCCCCATGTGTGGCGTCGTGCGGTTCGCCCGGAGACACGAGCGTTTCAGCCGCGTTGGCGCGCCTTTCTTTGCCGTTCGTGCGTGTTTTCATCCCGTTGGCGCGCCTTTCTTGGCCGTTGGAGCACGTCTCCTTCTCATTCGCGCGCGTTTTCTTTTCTTTCTCGCGCATTTCCTTCACGTTTGCGCGCGTTTTCTTCTTGTGCGCGTACGTTTTCTTCCCGTTTGCGCGCGTGTACTCCACACGTGCGCCTGTTTCTTCCGTGTCCACGCGCCTTTCTTTCGGGTCAGCGCTCATTTCTTTCCCTTGCGCGCTCGCATTGGCCGGGGCATCCATTGTTTCTTTGCCGAGAGCGGCGGCGGAACCCTCCGGGTCGAGCAGCGGATCGGGGGTCGCCTTGTGGTTCTCGGACGCGCGTTTGTCGGCGGCCTGCATGAGGGCTTCGAGGTAGGCGAGGGTGAACGGGCCGAGGTGGGCGAGCAGGCCGGCGACGCGCTCGGCCCAGCTTGAGCCGTAGCGGGGCGAGAGGCCCAGGTAGGCGGGGTCGAGGTGGAGGGTGACGGCGGGGACGTTGAGCGATGAGCCGGGGCTGCTACAGGGGGCGTTGCCGTCGGCGGTTCCGGGGGCGGTTCCGGTTCCGGGGGCGGGGAGGCGGGTCGCGGGCAGCGTGTCACCCTCTCGCACCCCTCGCAGCGGTTGTCCTCGTTGATCGTTGTCGGCGGGGAAGTCCTGGTCGTGGGGTGTGGCTTGCAGGCCGCCGCGGACCTTGCCGTGGTGAGCACAGACGAGGTAGGCGAGCAGGTTGAAGTCCGCGGCGGAGAGGGCGGACAGTTCCTGCGCGAGCGTCTTGGCCTCGGTGGGGGGCGGGTCCGGGTCGGGGATGTCCCACCCGAGTTGATCCATGAGCGGGCGGTGCGGTCTGAGCAGGGCGGGGTGATCCGGCTGGGCGCGAGACAGCAGCTCGAAGAGCGCCAGCGTCGAGGCGAGCTCGTGGCGGAACCCGCGGCGGCGGCCGTCGGACAACCGGTACATCTGCTTGACGGCCACCCACTGATCTTTCGGAGCCTTGGCCCATTGAGCGGGGGGATCGGTGGGCGGCGGCGACTTGAAGCACGCCGCGAAGGCGGGGTGCGTCTTGCCCCAGTCGTGCAGGCGGGCGGCGAGGGTGAGAATGTCTCGCTGCGGTTTGGGCAGGGCGAGGGCTTGGGCGAGTCGAGTGATCTCCTGCGTGACGTGCTGCGAGTGGGTGAGCACGGTTTGCCAAGCGTCCGTTTGGCTCTGTTCCTCGCCGTCCTGTGCGGCGTCGGCGAGTTCCAGCCGCTGCGATTCCTGGCTTGGGGTGTCGGTGAGCGGCAGTAGGTCCGGCACGTGTCGCCGGTCGCCGGTGAAGCCGCGTTGCCGGTCGTAGCCCCCCGCTTGGCGGTCGACCCAAACGATCTTGCCCGGCACGAGCCGATCCCGAAGATCGCTTTTGTTGCGAAGCGGCTGCCACTCGCGGTCGAGGTAGTCCCACGCCCACGCTTGGACCCGTTCGGCGGAGACGAGCCGGTTCCACCAGTTGTTGCCGATCGGCACACGACAGAGTTCCTCCCGCCCGGGCTGCCGCTCCGGGGGCGACTGAGGTCTGCCATGCTTATCTTCCGGGGGCGGGGGGTCATCCCAGAACACCTGCACGTCGCGCTCTTCGCCATCGCGGACGAAGCGGCTGATGTCCAGGTCCGCGCCGGTCAGGTCGGGGGTGGTGTCGAACAGTTCGTCGTTCTCGCGGCGGGTCAGGCGGTGCAGCGGCTGGTAGGGGTAGAGGCGTTGGAGCCGCTCCGGGTCGTCAGCTTCGAGGCTGCGCTCGAAGCGTTCGAGCGAGGCGAGGCCGGCGTCGTCGAGTTCTTGGATGGCTTCGCGTGCCGCGTCGAGTTCGGCCTCGTCGTAGGGCAGGGCATCTTTGCCCGTCAGCCCGCGGTCGATGACGATGATGTCAGCCGACCCGCCGTAACGGGCTGCCCGGCCCAGGCGTTGCACGAGCGAAGGCCAGGGGGCGAGTTCGGTTAGAAGTGCGGTGGCCGAGATGTCGACGCCGGCCTCGACGACCTGGGTGGCGATGATGATCCGGTCCGCCCCCGGAAGTTTCCCAGTGGTGCAATGGTCTTTTGAAAGGAAATCCTGCGACCACTGATCCCGCTCCGCGCCGCGGAATCGGCTGTGGATGAGACGAAGTTCCGGGGCAAGTTCCGGGCCGTTTTCGTTCTTGAGCAGTTTGTGGAGTTCATCGAAGGTGGCGGTCGCGCGGACGACGGTGTTGTGGATGGCCAGCGTGACCCGCCCACCCCCGAAGGCTTCCCCCGGTTCCGCTTCGCGGTGCGCCCGCAGCACCCGCTGGGCCATCGCGTCGGCGTCGTTTGCCGCGATCTGTTCGACCGTGACGGGCTTGGTCGCTTCCCACGCCGGGCCATGCCACTGCTGCTCGGGCACCGTCAACCGGTCATTCCGCAGCGCCTCGATGGCCGACGGGTTCCAGTCCACGGATGCCCACCATTCCGGGCGGAGTGTCGCGCTCATCCACCACGTCGTCGCCCCCGGAAGCCCGATCCCCCCCGGAAGCCCCGTCCCCTGAGACTCGATGGGCTGATCACGGAACACCTGCAGTTGTTCGCTGGTGGCCAGGCCGACGCCCATAAGTTGGACCTCGTCCATAACCCATAGCGCATCGGTGTGCAGCAGGCCGTACTCGACGGGCCAGCGGCCACGGGCGGAGGCAAAGCCGCGGTTCAGCGCCCGCGAGAGGAGCATGTCCTGCGTGCCGACGAGGACCGCCGGCTTTTCGGGCTCGAGCCACCACTTCTTCGTTTGGACCCCGCCCATCAGTTGGTGCACCTCCACCGGCTCGCGGAGTTCCGCCCGGTCCAGCACCGCCTGGGCCTCGCGGACCGTCTGGTCCACCAGGGTCCGCATCGGCAGGCACCACACCAGGCGTCGGGGCCAACGCTCGTCGCCCCGCCCCAGCCGGTGATACGCCCACGCCAGCAGCGCCCCGAGCGTCTTGCCCAGGCCCGTCGGCACGCGGATCAGCCGGCTGGTCGGCGTCGCTTGCTCCGCCAGTTGTTCCTGCCAGGCGTGCGGCGGTTTGCCGTCGGTGAGTTTTGAGAAGTAGGTTCGGAATGTCATGGCCGGTTGCCTCTGTCTGAATAAGAACTCATCCAGGTCACGCTCCCGAGGGTTCACCGGGATGATCCCGGCTTCCATCCGTGTCGCTGAAGTTAGTTAACCCCGCCCGCGCCCGTCGGCGGGCCAGCCGCCGGGCCTGTTGCCGACTCGACCATGGCCGGCCCTGGGCCGCCGCCCGCCGGGTTTCGTGTTGCGTCTTGCGTTCGCACCATCGCTCCAGCCTCTCCCGATCTAGCCCGCCGGGCGTCCGGCACGCCCGGGCCCACGGCCAATCCTGCGGCTCCATCCGACGCCTCGCTCTCGCCCGCACGTCCCTGTGCGTCAGCGACATGATGCCAAGCTCCGAAGCGGTCGCTGACAGGTACGGTCAGTGGCTCAAGTCTCTTCAGGAAATTCGATGTACCGCCGAGCCGTGGCTTGCGGCAGCTCGGCGACCTTCTGACGCAGCTCGGCTGGCTCCTGCACCGCGCAGTGCGGGCCGTAGCCGAGGACCCACCAGGTGATCTCGTCCAGGCCGTCGATCTCGAACCGGAGGCTGACGCTGCCGTCGTCGTGCAGCTGCTCCTGCTGGGTCGGGTGCCAGACGGTTTCGCTGACGGTGTCGGCGACCTCGGGGTTGAAGCGGAGGACGACGCGGTGGCCCCGCCGGTCACCGGGGATCATCCGCCAGGCCTGGCCGAAATGTTGGGTCAGCGAGAAGTCCTCCGGCACGTCGAACCGCTGCCGCGTCCGCTGCACGTCCAGGAATCGGGAGAGGCGGAGGGTTCGCGGAGCGTCCCGATCGTCGCGGCGGCCGATGACGTACCACGCCCGCTGCCCGAAGTACAGCTCGTACGGGTCCAGCACGAAGCGAGCCTCGCCGGCGTCTTCATCACCGTGGACCGCCTCGTACCGGCAGGCCAGCCGCTCCCGGTGCGCGATCGCCCAGGACACGAGCGACCACACATCGTCGGCCGCGTCGCCCTCCGCCGCCGCGAGGTGGACGGTGACCCGTGGCATGAGCTCGTCCATCGGGTCTCGCAGCGCCTCGGGCAGCGCCGCCCGCAGCTTGTGCATCGCAGACGCCGCCGGCCGGGTCATCGGCAACGCGTCCTCGCCGCCCACCCGCTCGGCGAGCAGCACCAGGGCGCACGACTCCTCGGCCGTCAGATCGATCGGCGGCAGGAACATCGACCGGTCGATGCGGTAGCCACGCGTCTCCGAGTCACGGTCAACGGGCACCCCGCCACCCTGCAGCCGCTTGATGTCGCGATAGATGGTCCGTTCGGTGACCCCGAGTTCTTCGGCCAGCGATGTCTGATTCCAGTACCGGCTGCCGTGCAACAGCAGCAGCAGGCGGAACAGTCGAGAGACCGTTGAGTTCACCCGGTTCATGGCCGGAGTATCGGGCCCACGCCGCGGCGCCACAACCCGCTACAGCAGGATCGGGCCTCTGCTCCTCGGCTACAGCCCCAGCCGCTCCCTGGTGCGGCGGACGGTGCTGACGCTGCACCCCACCCGCTGGGCCACCTGCTTGACTGGGGCACCGCTCTTGGCGCCGTGCGGTTCGGCTACGCACGGCAGCGCCCAGAATCTCCCGGAGCACCCGGCGGCGGGCGCATCGGACTGCTTTTGGACTAGACCTGTTGCCAAATCACCCGCGGCAGCCGGAAGCGTCCCGAAAGGTCGCGTTGGCGTAACTGCCGGCAGGCCGGTAGCTTTAGGATGATCTCGGGAATGACCCGAAACGTTCGGAACTTGAGGCGAGGTAGCCTTGGGCTAAAGCTGTTGATCCGCCTCGCGGCATCCGCCCCCGTGCTACTCCCTCGCCTCCTGCGCCTCCCGCCGGCGGTCCCGCAGCAGCAGCTTGATCGGCACCTCCGCGTACGGCACCGCCTCCCGCAGACGATTCATCAGGTACCGCTGGTACCCCGGGTCGAACAGGTCCGGGTCGTTGACGAACAGCGCCAGCGTCGGCGGGTCCACCGACACCTGCGTCGCGTAGAGCACCTTCGCCCGCTTGCCCAGCTTGCTGCTGGGCGGCCGGGCCAGCAGCGCCGCCTGCACCAGGTTGTTCACTTCCGATGTAGTCACACGTTGCCGGCTCTGGTGATATAGATCCGCAGCAACTTCCAACAGCTCGTCCAGCCCTTCGCCATCCCGAGCGCTGGTGAACACCACCGGGGCGAAGTCCAAGCCCCGCAGCTCCTTCTCGAGGTACTCGCCGTACTGCTCGACCGTGTGGCCCGACTCGGCGAGGTCCCACTTGTTGACCGCGATGACCGTCGGCCGAAAGTGCCGGGTGATCTCGCCCATCAGCTGGTGGTCCACCTGGCTGATCGGCACCGCCGCATCGACCAGCAGCACGCACACATCCGCCCGCCTGACGCTCCGCAGCGAGCGGTGCTGCGAGTAATACTCGATGTCGCTGGCCAGGCTCTTTCGCTTGCGGACCCCGGCGGTGTCGATCAGCGTGAACCGCTGCCCGCCTCGGTCGATCCGCACGTCGACGCTGTCCCGCGTGGTGCCCGCGGTCTCGCTGACGATCACCCGGTCCTCGCCGGCGATGGCGTTGACCAGCGTGGACTTACCGGCGTTGCGCTTGCCGACCAGGGCGAGCTTGATGCCTTCGTCCCGCGCGTCGTCCTCGCCGCCGGCCACCGCCTTGCGGACCTCGGCCAGGTGCGGCAGGTCCACCGCCTCGCGGATCGCCCGGTACAGCGCGTGACGGTTGTGCCCCGTCTTGGCCGACAGCGGCACCGGCACACCCAGCCCCAGCTCGGCCAGCTCGTAAGCCCCGGCCTCGTGATTGTCGGCGTCGACCTTGTTCGCCACCACGATCAGCGGCTTGGCCGACTTGCCGGTCCCGATCGTCTTCCGCAGGACATCGGCGACGGTGCGGTCCAGCGCGACCGGCCCCTGCTGGGCGTCGAGCACGAACAGCACCACGTCCGCCTGGGCCAGGCCGCGGGCGATCTGCGTCTCGACCTGCTCGGTCAGCCGGTCCGCGTCCTCGATGCCGTACCCGCCGGTGTCGATCAGCAGGGCGGGGTGGTCCGGCTGGCCCGGCGTGTCGGCGGGGATCCCGATCGCCGCCTCGACCCGGTCCCGCGTCACCCCGGCGGTCGGGTCCACGATGGAGATGCTGCGCCCGGCCAGCAGGTTCAGCAGCGACGACTTGCCCACGTTCGGCCGGCCGACGATGACGATGCGTGGCAGGGCGGCGGTTGGACTAGCGGCGGGTTCGGGCACGTGAGGGATGGTAGTGCCGTCGGCCTCGCGCTTCGCCCGGGGTGACTTGTAGCGCAGCCGCGAAGCCTGCCCAAAGCGACCCCGGGCGGGGCCCGGCACTACCGGCCGTTGAGCACCAGTTCGTACACGTTGATCGCCCCGTCGCGGTCGGAGGTGAAGCTGATGCCCCGGCCGCTGGGGGTGACCAGCGGGTGCGGGTGGTTGTCCTGGGTGTTGAAGCTGCTGCCGTGCTGGACCAGACGTTCGATGCGATCGTCGGCTTCGTGCCAGCGGTAAATCCAGCCGTCGTGGCTGTCGAAGATGCAGCTGCCGGGGGTTGGGCCGGGGGTCGCTGCGGGGGTCGGGCCGGGGGCACTTCCGGGGGTGAGGTGGCCGATGCGGATGTCGGTGGTGGTGGTGCGGGCCAGCAGGGCGCCGTCCCAGGCGCGGCGTTCGGCGAAGTCGAGCTTCTGGCCCTTGGGGCTGCCGTGGATGAGGATGCTCTGGCCGTCGGGGCTCCAGTTCTCGTGGCAGACCCAGTCGCCGGCGATCTGCGGGAACAGCGGCTGCACATGGTCCCGCTCCAGGTCCCACCGCCAGACTCGCAGCGGGGCGTCGCCGCCGCCCTCCATGTTGAAGATCATCCGGGTGGGGTCGCGGGGGTGGAACTGCACGTGCGTCACCCAGAACGGCACCGAGCGGTCGTGCACGGTGTGGCCGGTGGTCAGGTCGATCACGAGCAGCCGCGACACCAGCCCGCCGCGGCAGAACCGGCGGACCACGTGTTGCATCTGCTGGACCTGCGTCGTCGCCGGGTCCACGTGGCACCCGGGCGAGGCGATCGGCACGCACAGCCACCGCCCGGCCGGGTCGATGTGCGTAAACCCGGTGAGCCACCCGGTAGGCAGGTCCACCACCCGCACCGGCTGCTTGTCCTCCAGGTCGCGACGCCACACCGCCTGGTCCTGCACCCACGCGAGCCGACCGGTCGGGGCGTGCAGACACGGGCTGGACTTGGACACGCCGCGCTGGGCCTCGCCGCAGGGGTAGACGTACGCCTTCATCGGGCCCGCGTCGCTGTCGGTCTGACGGGCGAGTGAGCCGGTGCGGCGGTCGACGCGCCAGAGGTTGACGCCGCCGTCGCGATCGCTGAGGAAAAACAGGTAGCGGTCGTCGAGCGTCACCGAGGGGCAGGTGAAGTACAGCGCCTGGTCGTTGGCGGGCGAGTCGGTCCAGCGGATCAGCAGGTTGGGGCCGGCGGGGTCTTCAACAAAGCGTGGCTCGCTGCGGGCGTCCCAGTCTCGGGAAATGCTGTGGCGGGTCATCGTGGCTCGGATGCGGTGCCCCGGTCGGCGGGGGCTTGGGTCGAGATTACCGTCGCGCCGTGGGCGACGCCGAGCCGGAGCAACTGGGTCGTATGCATTAGGCGGTTCATCCTGATCCGGAAGATCGCAACACCGTGGAGCAACTTCCGCGCTTAGGGTGCACCCGACCACCTCCCGCGGACGTGCAAACGGGGCCCCGCGGGCGTGGAGGAGAAGTGATGGCACAAACGGTGTTGGTGACCGGCGGCGCGGGCTTCATCGGCTCGTACGTCGTGGACTTGCTGCTGGAGCAGGGGCACGATGTGCGGGTCTTGGACGCGCTGATCCCGCAGGTGCACGGCGACGGACAACAGCCGCCGGACTACCTCGACCCGCGGGCCGACCTGCGGGTCGGGAACGTGAACGATCCCGCCGCCGTGGCCCACGCCCTGGACGGCGTGGACGCGGTGATCCACCTTGCGGCGCTGGTCGGCGTGGGCCAGTCGATGTACGAGATGGTCCGCTACACCGACGGCAATCAGCGCGGCACCGCCGTGCTGATGGAGGCCCTGACCCAGCGGCGGGATCAGGTGCGTCGGCTGGTCGTGGCATCATCGATGTCGATCTACGGCGAAGGCCTGTATCGCGACGCCGATGGGCAGGTCGTGCGGGATGCGGCCCGCAGCCCCGAGCAGGTCGAGGCCCACCACTGGGAACCGCTCGACGCGTCCGGCCGGTCGCTCGAGCCGATCCCGAGCGATGAGTCGACGCCGGTGACGCTTGCCAGCAACTACGCCCTGGGCAAGTACGCCCAGGAGCAGCTGACGCTCATCGCCGGGCGGGCGTACGACATCCCGACCGTGCCGCTGCGGTTCTTCAACGTGTACGGCCCGCGGCAGGCGCTATCCAACCCATACACCGGCGTACTCGCCATCTTCGCCAGCCGGCTGCTCAACGACGCGCCGCCGTTGGTGTTCGAAGACGGCCAGCAACGCCGAGACTTCGTTCACGTCACGGACGTCGCCCGTGCCGTGTACCTCGCCCTGACCACGCCCGCCGGGCAGGTCGCCGGGCAATGCTTCAATATCGGCAGCGGCCACAGCTACACCGTGGAGGAGCTTGGACTGCGGCTGGCCGAGGTGATGGACAAGCCCATCGCCCCGCGGCTGACCGGCGAGTTCCGCGTCGGGGACATCCGCCACTGCTTCGCTGACATCGCCAAGGCCCGCGACCTGCTCGGCTACGAGCCGCAGGTGACCATGGAACAAGGCATGGCCGATCTGGCCGACTGGCTCCAGGGCCAGCGGGCGGACGACCGTGTGGAATCGGCCAGGCTCGAGCTGGCCGGGAAGGGGCTGACCCGATGAGCCGGAGCAACTTGATCGATACCGATGACACCCACCCTCGCAATCCCATCAGCCCTCGACTGCGCGTGCAACCCAACGGCGAGTTCCGCCGTGGCCCGGTGACGATTCTCGGAGGGGCGGGATTCGTGGGCACCAACATGGCGACCCGCCTGCTCGAGGCCGGCCAGCCCGTTCGGATCCTCGACAACCTCTCGCGCCCCGGCGTGCAGCACAACGCCGAGCACCTGACCGGGCGCTTCGGCGACCTGGTCGAGCTGCGGGTGCAGGACGTGCGCGACCCGGAGGCCGTGGCCGATGCGGTCGATGGGGCGTCGGCGGTGTTTCTGTTCGCCGCCCAGGTCGCGGTGACCACGAGCATCGAAGACCCCGCCACCGACTTCGCCATCAACGTCGGCGGCGCCTTCAACACGCTGGAGGCGCTGCGGAAGATGCACAGCCCGCCGCCGCTGCTGCTGACCAGCACCAACAAGGTCTACGGCGACCTCGCGGGCCTGGACCTGGTCGAGGACGACACTCGCTGGTGGCCCGCCCCAAACGCCAAGTGGACCCGCGGCGTGCCCGAGCACCACCTGGACTGCCACAGCCCCTACGGCTGCTCCAAGGGCGCGGCGGACCAGTACGTGCTCGACTACGCCCGGACCTACGGCCTGCCCGCGACGGTGTTTCGCATGTCGTGCATCTACGGCGAGCACCAGCACGGCAACGAGGACCAGGGCTGGGTCGCCCACTTCCTGCTGCGGGCCCTGCGCGGTGAGCCGATCACGATCTTCGGCGATGGCAAGCAGGTCCGCGACATCCTCTGGGCCGACGACCTGATCGACGCGATGCTGCTGGCGATCCGGCACATCGACCGCACCACCGGCCGGCCGTTCAACGTCGGCGGCGGCCCCGCCAACGCCGTCTCGCTTAAGGAAGTCATCGAGCGCATCACCTGCGTCACCGGCAAGCCCGCGACCATCCATTACGACGAGTCCCGTCTGGGCGACCAGCGGTACTACGTCTCGGACACCGGCCGGCTCCGCGAAACGCTCGGCTGGCAGCCGACGATCGGCGCCGACGCCGGCGTGGGACGCCTGGCCAAGTGGCTGCGGGAGCACAGCCCGCTACTGGACCAACTCCAGGCGGCGGGTTAGCCGCCGGGCTTGTCCCGGCGTCCGCGATCAGCCGCCTCCACAAGCGCGGCGGCTAAAGCACCCGGCACCGGTCGCAGCTCACCACGGCGACACCCGCCCGTGGACCGGCGTCAACGTCCGGATGACCCCGTCCCGCAAGCGATCGACGCGATCGCGTACGTCGGCCGAAGCGCCGTCGCCCCCCAAGTCGTTCAACTCCATCGGGTCCTCCGCGTGATCGAACGCCTCGATGCGGCCGTCGTTCGGCCAGAGCGTCACGCGGTATCGCTCGTCGTAGAGCGCCAGGTTCGGCGAGTCGGCAGTTCGCCCACGGACCTGGGCCATCACCGGCAGCCGTCGCGTTTCGCCCCGGGCGGTGGCCGCCAGGTCCTGGCCGTGAAGCGCGTCGGCCGTGTCGACGCCGCACCAGTTGCAGAGGCTCGGCGTGAGGTCGACGTTGCTCACGGCGGCGGTGACCCGGCCGGGAGCGGGCCCGCCGCAGCCCTCGGGGACTCGGACCAGCAGCGGCGTGTGGTTGAGCACGCGGCAGGCGGTGTCGCCTTTGCGGAGCATGCCGTAGTCGCCGAGGAAGTCGCCGTGGTCGGAGGTGAACACGAGGATGGTGTCATCCCACACCCCGGCCGCTTGGAGCTTGTCGATGATCTGGCCGACAGCGCGGTCGATCAAATGGTTTTGCGCGTCGGTGTATCGGCGGACCAGGTCGAGCGTCGGGTCCGGGTGCTGCATCGGCCCGAGCCCGTCACGCACCGCCCCGCCGCCGAGCATCCGTTGCAACCACGGCGGCAGGTTGCCAAGCGCCTCCCGCGGCGCGGCGATTGGGTCCGACGCGCGGGCGGCGAACCGCTCGGCCAACTCCCGCGGCGGCGTCCACGGGTGATGGGGGTCTGGAATGCCCACCCACATGAAGAACGGATCGTCGCCCGCGGTCAGCTTGTCGACCCGGTCGCACGCTCGGTCGGCCACCCACGTCGTCGGGTGCGTCGCGAGCGTGTGCGGCGACGGGTACAGGTCGCCCAACTTGGTCGGCTTGTCCGCCGGCGATGCCATTTGAGCCGCGATGTCCGGGTGCTCTCGACGTAGCCACGGTTGGTAGTGGGCCGACAGGTCGTGCCCGTGGTCGAGCGTCATCCAGACGTGCTCAAAACCATAGAACGGCCCGTGCCAATCCTGCATGGACGGGTCGTCCCGCCAGCGTTGCCTTGATTCTTCGTAGCCCAGGTCTTTGTGCGAGTTGGTCGGGGTCAGGTGTAGCTTGCCGATCGACGTCGTGGCATAACCCGCGCCGGCCAGCCGGTCAGCGATTGTCGGCACGTGCGACGGGATCACGCCGGGCTGCTCGGGGTTTGCTTCTGCGGTTGGCGCGAGGTTCCGCGTTTGCTCGGTCAGCGGGATGTAGCCGCGACGCGGCAGCGGCACGCCGTTGGTCCACACGCCGTGTGTCGCCGGGTACAGCCCGGTCATCAGCGACGCCCGCGACGGCATGCACACCGGATTAGCGGTGAAGTGCCGATCGAACACGCAGGCCTGCTCAGCCAGAGCATCGAGCCGCGGCGTCTCGGCAGCCGCGTTGCCGGTGCAGCCCAGCGAGTCATAGCGTTGCTGGTCGGTGCAGATCAGGACGACATTGGGCCGGCGCGTCATGCGTTGAACATAGCGGCACGCCCCCCAGCAGGCCCCGGGCTCCGCTCGGGACCCATCGCGGCGCAGCCGCGCTTAACAATGCACGATCCGACAAAGCCCGGAGCTCACGGTCACGCCAGCTTCCGCCGGGCCACCGTCCCGCCTCCAGTGGTCTGCACCTCGTACCCCGCCTCGACGAGTTCGGCCCGCAGCGCGTCGGCGGCGTCGAAATCCTTGCCGGCTCGGGCGTCGTCGAGCCGGCCGGCTGCGGCGTCCGCCCACGCCTGATCACGCGCGTTGTCACCCGCCTGCTTGGCCTCGGCATCGTCAAGCACACCCAACACCGAATCGACCTCCCGCAGCACCGACAGCGCCTCGCCCGCATCACTCGGCTCGCTGCCGATGTACTCGAACAGCTCGCCCAGCGCCCCGGCCGTGTTCAGGTCATCGCCCAGCCGCTGGGCGATCCGCCCCAGCACCGGATGGTCCAGCCCCACGTCCGGCAACGCCGCTTGGCCCGATGCCGCAGCCCACCGCGCCGCCGCATCGCGGAGCTTCTGCACCGCCCCCGCCGAGTCGAGCAGGCCCTGCCGGGTGAAGTTCAGCTGCGTGCGGTAGTTGGCCTTGAGCAGCTCGAACCGCAGCACCGCCGGGGCGACCGGCCGACCAGTAAACCCCCCGTCCAGCACATCCCGCAAGGTATAGAAGTTCTTCTGGCTCTTGGACATTTTGCGACCCTCGATCATGAGGTGCCGGCTGTGCATCCAGAACCGCGCAAAGCTCGCTTCGCCACTGGCGCCACGGGACTGGGCGATCTCGCACTCGTGGTGCGGGAAGATGTTGTCTTCGCCGCCGGTGTGGATGTCGATCACATCGTGTCCCAGCAGCCCACGGGCCATCGCCGAGCACTCGATATGCCACCCCGGGTATCCCGGGCCCCACGGGCTGTCCCACTTCATCAGGTGCGACGGGTCGGACTTCCACAGCAGAAAGTCCGCCGGGTGACGCTTGTTCTGCTGGTGCTCGGCCTGCACCCGCCCGCCGGCGCCGCCGCGGAGCTGGTCCAGCGTGTTGCCCGACAGCTGGCCATAGTCGGCGAACGACCCGACGCTGAAGTACACCGCCGCCGGCTCGCCGTCGGGCTGGGCCACATAAGCGTGGCCCTGCTCGACCAGCCGCTGCACCATCGCGACCATGCCGGGTACGTGATCGGTCGCCCGTGGCATTCGTTGCGGGTACTCATCGGCGATCTTGAGCCGAAGCGCCCGGGCGTCTTCGAGAAACGCATCGATATAAAAGGATGCGACTTGATAGGGATCGTCCGGGTCCTCGACCGCCGACGCGTGAGACTGGCCGAGCTTCTTGGCATCCTTGAGTCGGCGGGCGGCCAGCTGCATCTTGTCTTCGCCACCGCCGTCGGCCAGCTGGTCCTCGGTCATGTGCCCGACGTCGGTGAGGTTCATCACCTGGTGAACGGTGTGGCCAAACAGCTCGAGCGTCCGCCGCAGGACGTCGGCGAAGAGGAAGGTCTTGAAGTTGCCGATGTGGGCAAAGTCGTAAACGGTCGGGCCGCAGTTGTACATCGACACCGTTGGCGGCCGAAGCGGCTCGAACGGCTCAATCTGGTGCGTCAGCGAGTTGTAGAAGCGCAGCGACGGGGCGGGCATCGCGGCGATGATACGCCCGGTCAGACGAGGCCCCACGCCCGAAGGATCGGCAGCGTCTTGGGCAGCGGCGACTGCCAGAGCCACGGCTCGTGGACCTTGACGCCGGAGACGACGCGGCAGGTGTGCCAGCCCTCATCCAGCTTCGCCCGCTCGTAGCGACCGTCTTTGCGGAGGTTGAAGAAGGCGGAAGCCTGTTCGTCCGGGCCGATGACCCAGTACTCGGCGATGCCGGCCTGCTCGTACTCCGCGAGCTTCTCGACGTAGTCGCGGAAGTGGCTGCCCGGGCTGACGATCTCAATCGCCAGGTCCGGCGGCCCGTCCAGATGCATTCGCTTCACCCGATCCAAGTGTTCGTGCGCCACGAACATCAGGTCCGGCGAACGGGCGGGCAGGTCCGGACCGAGCTTGGTGACGAAGGGCTCGCCATACACGCGGCCCAGCTCGAGGTTGCGGGCGTAGGTATCCAGGAGCCCATAGAGCCAGCTCACCAGCATCGCGTGTCGATCGGCGACTGCGGCCATTGGCACAACCGTACCGTCGACCCATTCACTATGCGGATCAATCGTGCTGTCAGCCAGGAACTGCTCGAAGCTGATACCAGCGGCGGTTGCAGTCATCAATGGCATGATAGCCGTGCGGGCTCGAAATCCGCTGTCACACCCGGCCCGCAGCCCCGTCCATTAGCAGCCGGTGGCCGGTACAGCGACCGCCGAGCGTTTGCCCGAGGGCCGGTTCCGCGGTAAATTGCGGGGCTGGTGCGGGTTCCGAGCCCGGCCGCGGGGCCGGGGGTGCTGTTGCGATTGCAGCGGCATACGCACGAAAAGGAGGCGTCGCCGTGTGGCTCGCCGGTTGAACACGCATTGATAGAGAGGGGTACCCACCCATGAAGATCACCAAGCACCTGCTCATCGCGTCGATGTCGCTGGCCGTTGGAGCAAACGTCATGGCCCAGCGGGCCGTTGACGTGGATTCGGACATCGCAGTCGACGCGGACGCCCCGGCGACGGGCCCGTCGACACAGCAGACCCAACCCGGCGGCGAGGGCCTGACCGTGGGCGGCACCGTCGAGGGCGCGCTCGAAACGACCGACGAAGTCCTCGCCGAGGACAACTCGTTTATGGACCGTTACCCGCTGCAGGTCCAGCAGGGCGAGTCCTACACCATCACGCTGACCAGCAGCGAGTTCGACACCTACCTCGCCGTCCTGACGCCCGACGACGAGGTCGTCGCGCAGAACGACGACGCCCCGGGGATGGGCCTCAACTCCCAGGTCGTGTTCCAGGCCCCGATGACCGGTGAGGTCCACGTGGTCGCCAACAGCTACGCCCCGCAGGCAACCGGCGCGTACACGCTGCGGGTCGAGCAGGGCGCGAATGCCGCCGCCCCGCAGAACAACGGCGGCGGGCAGGTCAACATCCAGCAGATGATCGCCAACGCCGCCGCCATCGAGGCCGGCCAGACGCAGGGCCAGCTCGAGGGCACCGACCCGATGCTGCCGGACAACAGCCACGTCGACGTGTATGAGCTGCAGGCCACCGCCGGCCAGACCCTCACCGTCACGCTGACCAGCGAGCAGTTCGACACGTATTTGTTCCTGGCTGACGCCGAGGGCGAGATCCTCGCCGAAAACGACGACGCCGAGGGCATGGGCCTCAACTCCCGCGTCCAACACAGCGTCCAGGCCGACGGCCCGGTCTACATCATCACCAACAGCTACGACGCCGGCATCACCGGCCCGTACACGGTGAACGTGCAGGCCGACTAAGCCTCGCACCTCGCACCTCACATTCAGCCCGGTCGCCCACGCGGCCGGGCTGTTGCGTTGTGGGCATGATGCAACGCAAGCGTTCCACGACTTGAGGCCGTAGCCGGGTCGCTATGCGACCCTGGCGTCGCGTTTGCGCCGCGGTCCCTGAGCTGCGGTGGCGTGCCCCGGAACCCTCACCCCGGTGCCATCTCTGAACAAATTGCCCTGGTCAGCATGAGGGCGGGGCGGGTCCGCCGCAAGGTCAACCGCCGACCGGTTTGGCCAGCTGCTGCTCAGCCGATCGACGCGCGTCACCGTCAGCAGCCATCACGCTGTCCAAGTTGTCCATTCGCGCTGCCGGCAATGCGTCCATCACGCGCTCGATCAACCGCGGTATTTCCGGCAGCCGGACCCGCCCCGCGAGGAACGCCTCCACCGCGACCTCGTTGGCGGCGTTGAGCGTGGCCCCAGCGGTGCCGCCGTCCCGCATAGCCCGCCAAGCCAGTGACAGGCCAGGGAAGCGCTCGTGATCGACCGGCTCGAAGTCCAGCCGCGGCAGCCCGTCAGCACCCGCCTGGTGATCGGCGGCGGGCACCACGTCCGGCCAGGTCAGGGCGGCCTGGATCGGGACCCGCATGTCGGCAGGGCCCAGTTGTGCGAGGGTCTGACCGTCACGGGTGTGCACCATCGCGTGCACCGATGACTGCGGGTGCACCATCGCGTCGAGCTGCTCGGGCGGCAGGCCGAACAGGTGGTGGGCTTCGATGAGTTCCAGCGCCTTGTTCATGAGCGTCGCGCTGTCGATGGTGACCTTGGGCCCCATCTGCCACGTCGGGTGGTCCAGCGCCTGCTCGGGCGTTGCCGATGCGATCTGCTCGGCGGTCGCCTGGCGGAACGGGCCGCCCGAGGCGGTCAGGGTCACCTTGGCGACGTGATGGAGCGGGCTGATCGCCGGGTGCGGGGGCCAGGGCACGGCGGGGCGGCCCAGGCACTGCCAGACCGCGGCGTGCTCACTGTCCACCGGCAGCAGCAGCGCACCAGTCCGCCGGGCCAACGGCATCACCAACGACCCGATGGCGACGAGCGTTTCTTTGTTGGCCAAGCACACCCGCAGGCCCCGCTGGACCGCCGCCCATGTCGCGGGCAGGCCGGCGATGCCGACGATTCCCGCGACGACCGCGTCGGCGTCGCACGCCTCCACGAGCTGCCGGGCCGCGTCCGGGCCGGTCCGCACATCGGCCTCAGGGAACGCTTCGCGCACCGCCACGGCTGCCCGCGGGTCGGCGACCGCGAGGTCCTTGACGCCATGTTGGCGGGCCTGCTGGATCAGCAACCTATCGTTCGTCCCGGCGGCGAGGCCCACCACCTTGACATCCCGGCTCAGCTGCTGCAGGTGCTCGATGACCTGCAGCGTGCTTTGGCCGATCGATCCGGTCGAGCCGAGCACCACCACCCGCCGGGCCGGGCGGGGGCCGGTCGGTGCATCGGTTGGATGTGCGGGCGGACCGGTCACGGGAAGGTTCGGATGAGGTGCCACGGCCGCGTGCCGGCCGTGGGAAGGCGGGGGTGAGAGGCTGGAGCACGGCCGCACGCGGCCGAGGCACCGCGGGTCGTGAGCCCGACGGAAGGGGGGTCAGCGGCGGGGCAAAATGTTGTTGGTGTAGCCCTCGGACCCGGGCGGCGGCGGGGGGGCATTCCGGCGACGCGGCCGACGCCGCTTAGGCGGCTCGGGCTTGGCCTGGGCATCGCTGGCGGGCTGACCGTCGCCGTTGCTGTGCGTGGCCACGGCCGTGGTGGTGTCCGTCTCGGACTCATCGTCGGCATCGCCGCCGTGCAGCAGCGTCACCACCCCCGGGGCCGGCGGCGGCGGGGGTACCGGTGGGCGGCCGTCGTCGTCGTGGTCATCCGGGCGGTCATCCGGACGTTCGTCTGAGCGATCATCGGCGACCACCTCGGCGGACTCGTCGTCACCGGCCTGCTCGGAGGTGTCGGCATTATCGCTGGCCCCGATGGACGGCGACGGCTCATCGTCGCTGTCGTCTGATCGGTCGCTGCGATCACGGTCATCGAACGTCTCTTGCGAGTTCTGCTCCTCGGACTTGCCGCGGCCCCGGCCACGACGCCGTCGACGGCGGCGACGCTTTTTCTTGCCGCCGGCCTCGTCCTGCCCGTGACTGTCCGCATCGTCGCCCGAGTTCGCGTCGGCCCCGGAGGAATCCGCGTTGCGGTGCGAATCGGAGTCGTCGTCCGACTCCTCGTCGTCTTGGCGACCCCGCCGGCGGTCGTCGCGCGACTTATCGTCGGATCGGTCGGCCGACTCGGTATCGCGGTTCTGCTCACCGCGGCTGTCGCTGTGGTCACTGTTCTCACCGTCGTTGCCGGACTTCCGCCGCCGGCGTCGCCCGCCGCGGCGTCGGCGACGCTTCCGCTTGCCGCCGGATTCGTCATCGCCGTCGCTGTTGTCATCGTTGGCGGCGTTGCCACTGACCGCGTCGGCCACATCCTCGGAGACTTCCGCCGCCTCGTCCGCCGACTCGGAGGCGTAGCCCTCGCTCGACTCGCCGCTGGCGTCACGGTCGGCCTCGGCCAGCGCCCGGTCCTGCTGCGCCGCCGCACGCGCCTCGCGGTCGGCCTGCTCCTGCTCGTCGGCCTCCTGGTCCCGACGCTGCAGCGCGGCCTCGATCGGGTGGAACATGCTCGCGTCGTTCGCGTCGATCGACCTGCTGTTGGTCCGGGCGTCGATGTCCAACTCCGCGCCCCGCGTGTCACGAGCCTCGACGTGCACGAAGTCGACCGCGTCGCCGCCCACGCGGACCATGACCTGCACGCCGTGCCGCTCTTCCATGTGCGACAACGCGTTGCGCTTGCGGTTGAGGATGTGGAACGCCACCGACGGGCTGATGGTCAGCTCGACCCGCGCGACTTCCTTCCGCTGCATCACCAGCGCCAGCCGACGCATCACCATGAGCACGACCGACTCGGTCGACAGGCTCTGGCCCCGGCCGTGGCAGTGCGGGCACTCGTCGTAGAGCGCGCCCTCCAGCGACGGCCGCATCCGCTGACGGGTCATCTCCATCAGCCCGAACTGGCTGATCGGGCCGATCCGGCTGCGGGCCCGGTCCTTCTTGAGGTTGTTGCGCAGCCGCGTCTCGACCGCCCGGCGGTGCTTGGACTGCCGCATGTCGATCAGGTCCATCACGATCAGCCCGCCCAGGTCACGCAGCCGAAGCTGCCGGCAGATTTCGTCGACCGCCTCGAGGTTGGTCTTGTACGCGTTGGTCTCCGAGTCGCGGGCGTCGCGGCTCTTGCCCGAGTTGACGTCGATGGATACCAGGGCCTCGGTCGGGTCGATGACCAGCGCCCCGCCGCTGGGCATGGGCACCTCGCGGGCACCGATCAGGTCGATCTGCTCCTCGACGCCGAAGCGGTCGAACAGCGGCACCGGGTCGTCGTAATACAGCACCTTGGTCTTGGACCGCGGGTTGGCGACCGAGAGGAACTCCTGAGCCCGCCGGGCCGAGTCCAGGTCGTCGCAGACCACGCGGGTGATGTCGCTGGTGAACACGTCGCGGATGGTCCGGATAACTAGGTCCGACTCGGCGTACAGCTCACCGGTGCTCCGGGTCTGTTTGCGCCGCTGTTCGATCGACTTCCACAGCCGTTGCAGGTACGCCAGGTCGCGCTTGAGGTCGGTCTTGGTCTGCCCGACGCCGGCGGTGCGGACGATCCAGCCAAAGCCCTCGGGCGGGTCGAGCTCCTTGAGGATCTCGCGGGACTCGCGGCGGACCTCGTCGTCCTCGATCTTCCGCGTGACCCCCAGCTTGGCCATCTGGGGCATCATCACGAGGAACCGGCCGGGGATCGACAGGTAGCTGGTGACGGTCGGGCCCTTAGTGCCGATGCCCTCCTTGAGCACCTGGACCAGGACCTCCTGGCCGCGTTTGAGGCACTTCTGGATGGGCGGGCGTTCACGCCGGGGCGTCTTGGAGCCCACGTCCTCGAAGTCTTCCTTGGCGTCGCCGGGAAAGTACTGCGGGTGGACGTCGCTGATGTGCAAAAAGCCGTTGCGTTCCAGGCCGAAGTCGATGAACGCGGCCTGGATGGCCGGCTCGACGTTCTGGACGCGGCCCTTGTAGATGTTGGAGACGTGGCTCTCGGCCGAGGCCCGCTCCTGGTAGTACTCCTCGAGCTTGCCGTCGTTGATGATCGCGATCCGGCATTCCTCGCCGGGCACGAAGTTAATGAGCATCTGGTTGTCAGACAATGGGATCTATGGCGCGGGACGTATCGCGCGATGCCGAAAGCGACACAGCAAGCCCGGTTCGATGAACCGGGGTGTCCGGGTTCACAGAACCCGGCTCGCAGCGTGTTCGCAAACGAAAGATTGGTTGCGTGTCGGTGGCATCGCGTCGGGTCCTTCCCGTGGGGCCATCCTTGTGTTGTGCGGCGGCGGTGGCGGTGCGGGCCGGTTCGCCCGCGGTGGCCTCGCCGCGCCTGCCGCGGTGATGTGTCGTGACGTCAGGGTCTTGTCGACGGAACGCCCGTCTTAGCCGACGTCGAGTTTCTCAAGTTCCTCGTGGAGGTAGCTGATCACTTCCCGGGGGCTGTCCAGCGAACTGACCCGGCGGGCCACCTTCTGGCAACGGTCCATGGATACCGATCTTACGACGCGTTTGATCTCCGGGATCGCCGGCGGGGTGATCGAAAAGTTCCGCAGGCCCATCCCCAGCAGCAGCATCGTGAATTCGGGTTCACCGGCCATCTCGCCACACAGCGAGACCTCGATCCGGGCCCGGTTCGCCACCCGGATGACCTCGCGCATCAGCGCGATGACCGCCGGGTGGCCGCCGGAGTAGAGCGAAGCGATCCGCTCGTTGCTCCGATCGACCGCCACAGTGTACTGGATGAGGTCGTTGGTGCCGATCGAGAAGAAGTCCACCTCGCGGGCAAAGGCCCGGCACTGCACCGCCGCCGAGGGCACCTCGATCATCATGCCCACCGGGATGTCGTGGCGGTACTCGATCCCTTGGTCGTCCAGGTCCTCCTGCACGTCCTGGAGGACCATCTTGGCCTGCCGCAGCTCGAGGATATTGCTGATCAGCGGGAACATCAGCCGCATCGGGCCGTGCACGCTGGCCCGCATGATCGCCCGCAGCTGCGTCTGGAACAGCGGCAGATTCTGCAGGCACAGCCGGATGCTCCGGCAGCCCAGAAACGGGTTGCGCTCCTGGCTGAGCGACGATTCTTCCATCGCGGAGGTCAGCTTGTCCGCCCCGAGGTCCAGTGTGCGGACCGTCAGCGGCCGACCGTCCAGCAGCTGTAGCGCCCGGACGTACGTCTCGTACTGCTCGTCCTCGCCGGTGGCGCGGTCCGCCGAGAGGAACAGAAACTCGGTGCGATACAGCCCGACGCCCGCGGCACCCCAGTGGATCGCGTTTTCGATCTCGCTGGGGAATTCGATGTTGGCCAGCAGGCTGACCATTTCGCCATCGGCGGTGACGGCCGGAAGGTCCCGCAGTTGCTCGCGGGTTTGGTCCGCCTCGGCGATCTGCTGCAGCTCCTGGCGGTACTGCAGCAGCGTGTCGGCGTCGGGGTCGATGATCGCCAGCCCGCGGTTGCCGTCGATGACGACCGACTGGCCGGTGTTGACCCGCCGGGTCAGGTCACCCAGGCCGACCACGGCGGGGATGCCCAGGGCGTGGGCGAGGATCGCGGTGTGGCTGGTCTGGCCGCCCGCGTCGGTGGCCAGGGCCCGGATCTTGTTCTTGTCCAGGGCCGCCGTCTGGCTGGGCGTCAGGTCGTGGGCGACCACGACCGCTTGATGGTCCAGGGTCGACAGGTCGTTGCGTTCGCTGCCGATCAGGTGCCGCAGAACCCGCCGGCGCAGGTCGGCGATGTCGCTGGTCCTTTCCTGGAAAAACGGACTGGGGTTCTGCAAAAACGACCGTGTCAGCCGCCGCATCACCGTCCACACCGCCGACTCGGCCTGGACCTGCTCGTCGCGGATCGCCTGGCGGAACTGCTCGAGCAGCTGCGGGTCGCTGAGCATGCCCAGGTGGAAGCTGAAGATCTTGGCCAGCTCGGCGCCCAGCTGCTGCTCGGTCTGTTCGCGCAGGTGATCGATGTCGGCCCGTGACGCGTCCAGCGCGGCCTCGAGCCGCTGGCCCTCGCCGTCCACCTGGTCGGGCCGGATCGACCGCCGGGGGATCGGGTGGTCCTCGGCGTCCAGCACGACCGCCGGGAAGATCGCGATCCCCGGGCTGACCGGAATGCCCCGCTTGGTCTGCATCAGGATGGGCTCGCGAGGCGGTGCATCATCGGATCATAAAGACACCGCGTGAGTCCACGCCGCGGATGAGACGTAGTCGAATCCGCGGGTCCTACGCCGCCCCCGGTCAACCCCGCCCGATCATCCCCGGCAGCTCCCGGTCGACTTCCGGGAAGTACCGCCGGATCACCGCGCAGTCGAACTTGCTGAGGATCTGGTCCGCCGGCTCACGCTGCAGCAAGAACGCGAACGCCGCCTCGACCACGCGTGACGGCCGATGCACGCCCCGGCCCCAGAGGTTGTGGTCGGCAAACGACAGCGTCACCTCGTAGCGGTGCACCTTGCCCCCGCCAAACACGGACACATCGTACGCCCAATGGTCCGCGTGCTCGGTCTCGGGCCCGATCTCGATCTCCGGCATCGCGTCAGCTTACGGCCGGCGACGCCGAATCCGCTTCAGCTGTCTGCGGCGGGTCTGCCGATGCCCGCGGTCGCCGCCAACGCACCGGCACGAGCACGAAGCTCAGCACCACCAGCAGCGCAAACCCGCAGTACGCCAGCGTGAACACGATCGGCTCGGCCTGGAAAAAGATGACCCGCTGCAGCCACGTCGCGATGAAGCCCAGCTCGGTGTAGGGGTCCTGGCCACCGGCGATCCGCAGGTCGTTCTCCCACGTGGTGAGCGGGCACATGATCCCCGCCAACGCCTGCCCCGCGACGTAGAGGATGCACGCCAAGTGCGCCAGTCGAAACCACGGATTCCGCACCCAACGCCAACCCAGCAGCCCGCCCAGCAGCACCACCACCAGCCCGAGCACCACAAACGCGATAAACGCCGTGTGCACCACCAACACCGCGTCGGCCATGAGGCGATAAGGCATGGGTGGGTATGATAGCTTGCACCGACGTATCTGAGCAGGTCAGTCAGCCATGCCGCAGTTCACCATTGATGCCGAGCAGGAGGTGATCGACCTGGCCCACCGCCTTGCTCGTGAGCGGCAGACGAGCGTGTCGGAGTTGTTTCGTCGGTACATCCTCGAATCGGACTCGGTTCAGCCGCCCAGCTCGAAGAGCGACACGCCAATCACCGATGCGCTCCGCGGTATCGCTCATCCACCGGAGGGAATGTCGTACGAGCAGTTGTTGGACGACGCGCTTCGCGAAAAGTACGGATGAACAGCGAGAAGGTCTTCATCGATGCGAACGTCCTTTTAGCAGGACGCTGCAAAAGTCTTGGCGTTGCGCTACGCTGGCGGCTCCTACATG
>CAZVBW010000032.1:0-43500 GCA_964625505.1 uncultured Phycisphaeraceae bacterium | reverse complement strand
GCGATGCCCATGTGTTCGATGCCGAACGTGATCGACGTGTGGGCCGGGTCAATCTCATACGTGCCCGGCCGGGCCTCGGCGGACGCGTCGGTCTGGGCGATCGATGGTGGGGCCATCAGGCAAACGGCAATCAGCGCGGCGGCAATGCGTGTCATCATCGAACTCCCGTGGGTGATGTGCGATGTTAGCCGCCCCGCTCGTCGGGGCGCTCCGGCACCAACGCCCCGGCAAGCGGGGCGGCTAACCTGCACCCCGTGACCCACGCCGACGCCGCCTCAAAGCCCACGCCTTCAGGCGTGGGCACGTCCCCGACGCCCCCGGTCGCCGCCGAACCCCCGCAATCCTTGCTCCAGGTCCGCGACCTCAAGACCTACTTCCCCGTCCGCCGCGGCCTGCTCCGCCGACAGGTCGGCCAGGTCCGGGCCGTTGATGGCATCGACCTGGACATCGCCCCCGGCGAAACGCTGGGCCTGGTTGGCGAGTCGGGCTGCGGCAAGTCCACCGCCGGCCGAACCATCCTCCGCCTGATCCCCGCCACCGCTGGCACCGTCCAGTTCGACGGCGAAGACGTCCTGGCCGCCAGCCGCTCCCGCATGAAGCAGCTGCGCCGCGAGATGCAGATCATCTTCCAGGACCCCGTCGGCTCACTCAACCCCCGCATGTCCGTCGGCAGCATCATCGGCGAACCGCTCAAGGTCCACGGCCTGGCCCGCGGCAGCGAACTGCACGACCGCGTCGCCTCGCTGCTCACCCGCGTGGGCCTCCAGCCCGAACACGCCCGCCGGTACCCGCACGCCTTCTCCGGCGGTCAGCGACAACGCATCGGCATCGCCCGGGCTCTCGCCCTGCAGCCCCGCTTCATCGTCTGCGACGAGCCGGTGTCCGCCCTGGACGTGTCGATCCAGTCGCAGGTACTCAACCTGCTGGCCGACCTGCAGGACGAGATGGGCCTGTCGTACCTGTTCATCGCCCACAACCTCGCGGTGGTCGAACACTTCTGCGACCGCGTCGCCGTGATGTACCTCGGCCGGATCGTCGAGCTGGCCGACCGCGACACGCTCTACGAAAACCCGCTGCACCCGTACACCCGGGCCCTCATGTCCGCCGCCCCCGAGCCGGACCCCGACCGTGACCGCCAGCGGATCATGCTCGAGGGCAGCGTCCCCAGCCCCATCGTCCTGGACAAGGACCTGGGCCCCGACGGCGGGCCGCAGCGCCTCGGCGACGACGACATCGACGCCACCGCCGGCCTGTCCCCCCCCGGCGCCGAAACCATCGCCCGCGCCAGCCTCCTGCACCGCCCCCCGCTGGTCCCGGTCCCCCGCGAGCCCGGCCACTTCGTCAGCCCCCACCCAGACATCGACAAGCCGCTCGCCCCCGAGCCGCTTGCGGCTTAGCCGGACGCACAAGCTCGGCGGGCTTCTCTTCTCGCTGCCATGCACCGGTTGTTCAACAACCTTTCAGCGAGCCGGCGTCTGTGACGCCGGATTCGGATTCGCAGAACCCGGCTCGCGGGAACCCGCACGATCCTCACGCATCTAGAATGGTCCCATGGACCCGCTGCAACGCGTCATCCGCAAGGCCCGGACCCGCCTGCTGCTGCAGCGGGTGTTGATCGCGCTGGGCTGGGCATTGCTCGCGGCCGGCGGGGTGATGCTGGTGCTGGTGCTGATCGAGCGATTGCTGGCGTGGCCGATGCCGTGGTGGTCTTACCTGATGGTGGCGGGGCTGGCGGTCGTCGCCGCCGCGGCGTGGGGGTGGCGCGGCCGACCCGAAGCCGCCCAGACGGCGGTGATCCTTGACGACCGGCTGGGCCTCAAGGACCGGCTGTCCACCGCGTGGTTCACCCGCCACGATGAGCGGGCGCAGCAACACCCCTGGCACAACCAGGTCGAGCACGAGGCCAAGCAGGCGGCGACCGCGGCGACCGTCGAGCGGGCAACGCCGCTGCGGCTGACCCGCGCCTGGGCGTGGCTGCCGGTCATGGCGGCGGCGGTGGCGCTGATGATCTGGCTGATGCCGCGGTACGACCTGCTGGGTCGCGAGCAGGCGATGCAGGCTCAGGTGCAGGAGCAGCAGCGGAGCGAGCAACTCGCCGAGGCGGCGCTGCGGACGCTGGAGGAGTTGCCGGACGTCGAGCTGGAGGTCGGCGACTTGCGGGAGGCCGACCCGTCGCAGTTTCGCTCGCAGATCGAGGCATCGCTGACCCGGCGGGAGCTGACCACGCCCGAGGCCCGGCGGGAGGCAATGGAAGAGCTCAACCGCAACCAGCAGCAACTGGACGACGCCACACAGCGGCAGCGCGAGCAGGTCGAGACCGTCCGCAACCGCATGAGCCGACTGCAGCCGCCCGAGCCGGGCCCGGCCGACCGCTTTGCCGACGCGCTGCGTCGCGGCGACTTCGAGCAGGCCGCCGCCGAGCTGGAGGCGCTGCAGCAGCAGGTGGATAACGCAGAGCTGGACGAGGGCGAGCGGCAGGCCCTGCAACAGCAACTGAGCAACCTCGGTCAGCAGCTGCAGCAGATGGCGCAAAACCCCGGAAACCAGCAGAACAGCGGCGGCCAGGCGTCCGGGGCCCAGCAGCAAACGCAGCAGCAGATTGCCCAGCAATTGCAGCAGCAGGGGGTGCCGCCACAGCAGGCTCAGCAGCTGGCGCAGCAGGCCGGCCAGCCCGGCGGCCAGCAGGCCATGCAGCAGGCGATGCAGCAACAGGGCGCCAGCCCGCAGCAGGCGCAGCAGCAAGCCCAGCAGATGGCGCAGCAGGCCCAGCAGTCGCAGCAGGGGCAACAGGGTCAGCAAGGCCAGCAGGGCCAGGGCCAGGGCCAGGGCCAAACACAGCAGGCCCAGGGCGGCGGGCAGTCACAGTCGCAGATGCAGGGCCTGGGCCAATCGCTGAGCCAGATGGCCCAGTCGATGCAGCAGGGCCAAGGTCAGCAAGGTCAGGGTCAGCAAGGGCAGGGGCAGCAAGGCGCCTCTTCCGGGTCCGCGGGGGCGCAGCAGTCGTTGCAGCAGATGGCCCAGATGCAGCAGCAGTTGCAGCAGATGCAACAACTGCAGAACACCAATCAGCAGGCGATGCAGCAGCTCGGTGGGCAGGGCGGCGGCCAGGGCGGTCAGCAGGGTCAGGGGGGGCAGCAGCCCGGCGGCGGGGGCGGCGTCGGCGGCCAGCAAGCCGGCACAGGCTCGGGCGGCAATCCGTACGGCGCCCCGCGAGGCAACCTCGACCCGTACCAGACCGACAGCATCAATGAGGCGCGGCAGGGCAATGGCCGGATCATCGCGTCGTGGACCACGCAGGACGGCGAGGTCGTGGCCGGGGACGCCCAGCTGCAGATCAACGCCCAGATCGACGAGGCGCAGGTCACCGCAGAGCGGGCGGTCAGCGAAGACCGCGTGCCCCGCCGATACCACCGCGGCATCCGCGAGTACTTCAGCCAGCTGCCCGAGACGGCTGACGAGCAGCGATCCGCCCCTGCCGCCCCGCGTTAAAGCCCGGGGTGTGTCGCACCCCGGGCTTTAGCCGCCGTATTCTGTAGCACCGGTGACTTGGCCTTCCGTTGAACATCCCGAGCTGCTGTGGCTGCTGCTGCTGGTGATCCCGGTGGTGGCGCTGGGCTGGTACTCGCTGCGGCAGGTCGACGGGGTCCGCAAGTGGTCGGCGATCGGGCTGCGGGCGGTGGTGCTGATCACGCTGGTGCTGATGCTCGCCGGGCTGCGGGTGCGGCAGAGCCACGACGAGCTGACGGTCATCGCGGTGGTCGATACCTCGGCGTCGGTGCGGGCCTACGCCGCGCCACCAGACGATGGCGGCCCTGGCGACGACGAGGCTGGTGAAGGTGCACTGGATATTGAAGCCTGGACGCAGGACTGGCTGCGGTCGGCGGCGGGTGATGCCGCGGACGGCCGGCGGGCGGACGACCTGTTCGGCTGGCTGACCTACGACGACCGGCCGACGCTGCGGGCCCAGCCAACGCTCGGCACCCCGACCGACGCCGCACTTATCCAACGCACCGGCGACGGCACCGACACCCAGGCCGCCCTCGAAGCGGCGCTGCGGGCCCGCTCATCCTCCGACGCGGCGACCCGGCTGGTGCTCATCAGCGACGGCAACGACACGTCCGGCGACGCCCTCGCCGCGGCAGAACTCGCCGCCAGCCAGGGGATCCCGATCGACGTGGTGCCGCTGCGATACGCGGCCCGGCCACGCGTGGTGGTCGAGCACGTGGCGGCGCCGGCCGAGGCGCGGGAGGGCCAAGCCGCGGCGGTGCGGGTGGTGATGCGGGCGACCGAGCCGATGGCCGGGCAGCTGCAGCTGTCGCACGACCAGACGTGGCTGGACCTCAACGGCGAAGCGCAGCAGGGCACGGGGCTGGCGGTGCCCGCGTCGGCGTGGGTGGCCGACGCGGCGGCGGCCGAGGCGACGGGCAACCCGGTGTACCGGCTGGCGCGGACGGTCGACGTGCCGCTGCAGTTCTCCGGGCCCAACCGCTTCGAGGCGGTCTTCGAGCCGGACGCGCGAGCGGCGGCAGGGACGGGCGGCGTCGGCGCGGGCACCGCAGCGAGAGTCGATGCGGCGGCGGGGACGGCCTTCACGATGGTGGAGGGGCGTGGCCGGCTGCTGGTGGTGGACAACCTGCCCGGCGACTCGGGGGCGATCCTGCCCCAGGCGCTGCGCGACCGGGGCCTCGAGGTGCAGGTGGTCCCGCCGCACCAGATGCCCGATCGGCTGCCGGACATGATGCGGTACGACGCGATCGTGCTGCAAAACGTCTCGTCGGACCTGATGAACCCGACGGTGCAGGACCGCTTGGCGCGGTACGTGCACGACCTGGGCGGCGGGCTGGTGATGACCGGCGGGCCCGACAGCTTCGGGGCCGGCGGCTGGGCCAACTCGCCGGTCGAGGCGGTGCTGCCGGTGACCGCGACGATCCCGAGCCAGACGGTCATGCCCAGCGGGGCGCTGCTGATCGTGATGGACCGCTCCGGCTCAATGGGCACCCCGGTCGGCGCCACCGGCCGAAGCCAGCTGGACCTGGCGGGCGAGGCGTCGATCCTCGCGATCAACACGCTGTTTCCGCAGGACCTGGCGGGCGTGGTGGTCTTCGATTCCTCGGCCCACTGGATCGTCCGCCTCGAGCCCAACCGTGACCCGCAGGCCACCGCGTCGGCCATCCGCGCCATGCAGGCCGGCGGCGGGACCAACATCTACTCGGGCCTGCGGGCGGCCGTCGACGCGATGCAGGGCATCACCTTCGAGGACGCCGCCCTCAAGCACATCATCCTGCTCAGCGACGGCCACTCCGGCGGCAGCGGCTACACCCAGCTGATCCAAGAAATGATGCAGAACAACATCAGCCTGACCACCGTCGGTGTAGGCAACGGCCACAACGCCCAGCTGCTCACGCAGTGGGCCCAGATGACCGGCGGGAACTACCACGCGATCACCGGCTCGACCAACCTGCCGCAGATCTTCATCAAGGAAGCCCAGACGCTTCGGCGGAACCTGGTCCGCGAGAGCCCCGAGGGCATCCCGCTGCTGCTGCAGCGGACCGGCTCGACGATCGCTCAGCCGCTCACTGCGGTGCCGCCGGTTCAGGGGCTGGTGCTGGTGGGGCGTCGGCCCGACCCGCGGGCGATGGTGCCGATCGTGACCGATGACGACGTGCCGGTCTTCGCGCACTGGCAGGTGGGGCTGGGTCGGTCGGCGGCGTTCACGTCAGACGCGGCGAACCGCTGGTCCACGCCCTGGCTGACGTGGGACGGCTTCGGGGACTTCTGGGCGCGGACGCTGCGGTACGTGGCCCGGCCATCGGCGTCGCGCGACGCGGACCTGGCGGCCCGGGTTGAGGGCAACACACTCACCGTCTCGCTGGACGTGGCGGGGGACACGGCTGAGGCGGCGGGTTCGGCGGACCAGGGCTTCGGAGACTTCCTGTCGGTGCGGGGCGGGGTGCAGACGCCATCGGGCGATGTGGTGCCGGTCACGCTGGAGCAGGTGGCCCCGGGGCGGTACCGGGCGCAGATCCCCGCGGACCAGGACGGCAGCTACATCGTCTCGTTGATGATGGACTCGCCCGATGGCGAGCGGCGGTCGGCCTTCGGCGGGGCGGCCCGGCCACCGGGGCGGGAGCTGCGTCGGTTCGAGCCCAACGCGGCGCTGCTGAACCAGATCGCCCAGATGACCGGCGGGCGCGTCTTGGATCCGGCGATGCCTGAAACGGCGGGATTGTTCGACCGCACACAAGCGTTCGAGACAGTCTCGACCCGGCCGCTGCGGTGGGTGCTGCTGCCGGCCCTGCTGGTGCTGTTGCTGCTGGACGTGGCGAACCGTCGCGTGGCATGGAGCCCCGCGGGCACGTGGTCCACGGCGACCGGATGGGTCGGCGGGCTGGCCGGCTCGATGCGGCGGGGCGAGCAACGGCAGGAGCAGCAACGACAGACGCTCGGGGCCCTCAAGGCGGCGCGGGACCGCGCGGCCGCGGGGCACGGCAAGGACCCGGAGCAGCCGGCGGAGGTGCGGGTCGCGACATCATACGCCACGGGCACCGCGGCGACGGCGAAGGCGGCCGCGAGCCGGAAGTTCAACCCCCCGTCGAGGCCGACCTCGCGACGGCGGTCGGCGGGGCCGGGCAAGCCAACGAACACGCAATGGCCGCGGCCGCCGCCGCCCGCAGGCGAACCGGCGACGACGGCGGCAGCACCACGAGCCGCCTGCTGGACGCCCGGCGGCGGGCCCAGCAGTCGCTGGACGAAGACGGCTGACCTGTAAAGCCGTGACCACTGGTCGCGGTTCTTCTCGCCCCCCGCACCCAGGGTACGCGGCCGAGGGCCGCGGCTTTAAAGTGACGAACCTATGGCAGTAGCTGACACCACCGGGACCGCCGACACGCAGGAACTCACCGCCGCCGCCGAGGCGTTCCGACGGGACTACACCGCGGTTCGCGAGCAGGTCGGCCGGGCGATCGTGGGCCAGGCGGACATCATCGACGGCGTGCTCACCTGCCTGTTCGTTGGCGGGCACGCACTGCTCGAGGGCGTGCCGGGGCTGGGCAAGACGCTGCTGATCCGCACGCTGTCCGAAGCGGTGCACCTGGACTTTTCCCGCATCCAGTTCACCCCCGACCTGATGCCCGCGGACATCACCGGCACGACCATCGTCGTCGAGGCCGAATCCGAAGGCGCTTCCGGGGGTGGCCGGGTCGAGCGGGTGTTCCAGTTCCGGCCCGGGCCGATCTTCGGGCAGATCATCCTCGCCGACGAGATCAACCGGGCCACGCCCAAGACCCAGTCGGCGATGCTCGAGGCGATGCAGGAACGCAGCGTCACCGTCGGCGGCACGACGCACCAGATGCCCGAGCCGTTCTTCGTGATGGCCACACAGAACCCAATCGAGCAGGAGGGCACGTACCCGCTGCCCGAGGCGCAGCTGGACCGGTTCCTGCTCAAGCTGGACGTCGGCTACGCATCGCGGCAGGAGCTGCACGAGGTCTTGGACCGCACGACCCGGGCAGTCAAGCCCGAGGTCGAGGCGGTCGTCGATGGCCCGACGATCGTCAAGCATCAACAGCTGGTGCGGCAGGTGCTGATTGCCCCGCACGTGCAGGACTACGCGGTCCGGGCGGTTCTCGCGACGCACCCGGAGGGCGAGCACGCCGCCGGGCTGACCAATCAGTTCCTGCGCTTCGGGGCGAGCCCCCGTGCGGCCCAGGCGCTGGTGCTTTGCGGCAAGGTCAAGGCCCTGCTGGACGGCCGGGCCCACGTGAGCATCGCCGACATCAAGGCCATGATGCCCCCGGCCCTGCGCCACCGCGTGCTGCTGAACTTCGAAGCCCAGGCCGAAGGCGTCACGGCGGACATGGTGGTCAACGACATCATCGACAACCTCCCAGCCGAAGCGTCGGGGCGGTGAGGTGTAGCCGCAGATTTCGCGGATAACGCAGATTTTGAACCAAGCAACAACCCATTGGCAACATCAAAGGTTTTCCGCCCTTTCTCAATCTGCGCAATCTGCGAAATCTGCGGTTAGCAAATGCCTGAACCCCTCCTCACCCCCGCGTTTATGCAGCAGCTGGACCGCCTGGACGTCCGGTCGCGGAAGATGCTGCGTGGGACGATGCAGGGCGAGCGGCGGAGTAAGAAGCGGGGCCAGTCGGTCGAGTTTGCGGACTACCGGCCGTACGTGGTGGGCGACGACCTGCGGCGGATCGACTGGAACCTCTACGCCCGGCTGGACAAGCTGTTTTTGCGGCTTTTCATGGAGGAGGAGGACCTGTCGGTGACGGTGGCGGTCGATGCCTCGGCGTCGATGCGGTACGGCGATCCGGAGAAGTTGCTGTACGCCCGACGGCTGGCGGCGGCGCTGGGATACCTCGCGCTGGTACATCACAACCGGGTCAACTTGTACCGCTTCGGCACCGGGCCGCTGCAGCTGTTGGAAGACCTGCGGGGCCGGCGGCCGATCCCGCGGATGTTGCGATTTCTCGATGATGAGCCGGCGGGTTCGACTGGTGAAGATCCGGCGGGCGGTTCTTTAGAACAGTCGATGCGCGACCTGGCGATCCGGCAGCGGCGGAGCGGCGTGGTCATTGTCATCAGCGACCTGCTGGACAAGGGCGACTTGGCTGACTCGCTGCGGTACCTGGCCGACCCGCGGTACGACGCTTACGTGCTGCAGGTGCTCAGCCCGGTGGAGGTGGACCCCTCGCAGGGCAGTGGGGCGGTGACCGGGGATTTGCGGCTGGTGGACCTGGAGGACGGGGACCAGACAGAGGTGAGCGTGACGCCGGCACTGATCAAGCGGTACAAGGCGACGGTGCAGGCATACTGCCGGCACGCGCGGGAGGCGTGCCACCGGCGGGGGCTGGTCTACCTGCTGGCGACGACGGACGTGCCGGTGGAGACGGTGGTGCTGCGGTACCTGCGGCAGCGGGGGCTGGTGGGGTAGGGCCCGGGGATGGCCATCCCCGGGCTTTAAAGATCGATCACATTGCCATCGTATCCGGTGGGTTGGCGAGCCACGCGTCGTGGTAGGTCTCGAGCCGGTCGGTGAAGCGGCCGGGCTTTTCTGCCCAGACGCGTCGGCCCAGGCGGACGGCGTCGCGCTGCAGCTGCAGCCGGCGGGTCTGGATCAGCGCCGCGTAGGCGGCGAGCGTCGGCGGCTCAATCTTGGCGTCCAGCTGCGGCGCCAACTCATCCAGCAACGCCAGGTCGTGGTCGTCGCCCAGCAGGTCTGACAGATCGCTGAGCTGCCGCTCCAGCGGCCGCATCACCGCTGGCCAGATCGGCCGAAGCAGCTTGACCTGGTACCCGAGGTACTTGCACCGCTTGCGCCGTTCGTGCAGCGCCTCGTCGGTCGGATCGTCCACGGCGTCGCGCATGGCCTTGCGGCCGCGCTTGTAGACCTTCTTCAGACCGTCCAGCAGGTCGTCGAAATGGTCATCGTCGCTGCCCCAGTCGTCCACGCGGGTGCGGACGGCGGCAAACACATCCCGTGCCTGGGCCAGCCGCTCGGCCAGGTCGACCTCGTCGAGGACGAGGTGCTTGCGGCGGGTCGTCAGCCGGCGGCGCAGGGCGGTAAAGGTGCGACGCTCGACTTGGTCCTTGAAGTGGTCCATGAGCAGGTCGTGCGTGTCGATCATCACCTTGGCGTCGCGGACCCCCGACAGCAGGCGGGCGGTATCCCGCATCTGCGTGTTCTCCCGCTTGTAGAGCTTGGGGTGGTCCGGCCGCAGCAGGCGAATAAGGCCGCGAAGTTTCTTGAACCGCTTGCGGGCTTGGTGCACCCGGCTGGAGCTGGGCATCTGAGCATCATCGATCTCCGCGATGGCCTTGTCGCACTGCTCGGTCGCGACGCGACGCAGCGACTGGATCGGCGTCTCTTGGGTCTGCAATTTAAACGACATCGCGTGGCGTCCTCGGTGAGCGGCGGGTGAGGGATGCTAAACCCAGCCGCTTCGTGAGGGGCATGAGAATCAGCTCGGCGTCGGGCCGGCGGCTTCACCGATCGCTTCGATCTGCAGCCGGTCGATGCGGAAGCCGGTGCGCGACTGCAGTTCCAGCAGCAGGTTGCGGGGGATGTGCTGCATCAGTCGGGCGGACAGATCGTCCGGAGCGTCCAGCAACTCGCCGGTGCGTTGGCACCGCAGGTGCAGGTGGTCTCGCCGGACCGCGTCAAAGCGGGCCGGTCCGCCCCCGCCGGCCAAGCGCTGGACCATCCCCGCCGAGCACATGGCCTCCAGGCCGTTGTAGACCGTCGCAAGGCTCACCCCGGGGTGGCGGTCCTGCACGAGCCGGTGCAGCTGATCGGCGGTGGGATGGCTCCGGGAGGCGGCAAGCGTCTCGTAGATGGCCACGCGCTGCGGGGTGCAACGCAGCCCGTGCTGGCTGAAGGCGTCGGCGGTCGGGGCGGGCTGGGCCATCGCGGGCGGCTGTCAAAGGCGAGAACGCGGCAAAAGCTGAACCTCACGCAGTTTAGGCCTGCCGCCGGCCTGGGGCCAGCCGACGGTTTGATCCTGCGGCTGGCCATCGGGCCTGCGGCGCGTACTCCCGGGGCCCTTATGCTGCGGCCGATGGCGAGCAGCAAGCGGTCCAAAGCCGGCCTGACCTACGCGGCCTCGGGCGTGGACATCCAGGCGGGCGACGCGGTGGTCGATCGGATCGCGTCGCACCTGAGGCGGACGCGGACCCCTCGGGTCCTCGGCGAGCACGGGGCCTTCGCCGGAATGTTCCGTCTGGATTACAACGAGCGGCTCTTCAAGCGCAACTACCGCGAGCCGGTGCTGGTCGGGTGCACCGATGGCGTGGGGACCAAGGTGCTGCTGGCTCGGCAGATGGGCCTGCACCACACGATCGGCCGCGACTGCGTGGCGATGAACATCAACGACCTCATCGTGCAGGGCGCCGAACCGCTGTTCTTCCTGGACTACGTCGGAGTCCACGCGGTCGACCCGTCGCACATGGAGCAGGTGGTGCGGGGCGTCGCCGATGGCTGCCGCGACGCGGGCTGCGCCCTGCTGGGCGGCGAGACGGCCGAGATGCCGGACGTGTACGGCAAAGGCGACTACGACCTGGCGGGCTTTGCGGTCGGCGTGTCGGAGCTGCGGTCGGTGACCAGTCGGGAGCGGGTTCAGCCCGGCGACGTGGTGCTGGGCCTGGCGTCCAGCGGCGTCCACAGCAACGGGTACTCGCTGGTGCGGGCGATCCTCAAGCGGGCCCGGCTGAAGCTGGACAAGGTATACGCCACCACGCTTCCCGCGGCGGCGGGTTTTGCGGGGCACGTGGCCGATGCAGACCCATCTTCCGGGGGGACGACGCTCGGGCAGCTGCTGCTGGAGCCGACGCGGATCTACGCGAAGTCGGTGGTGCGCGTCCTGCGGCGGTACACGGTCAAGCGGCCGATCACCGGCATGGCCCACATCACCGGCGGCGGCCTGGAGGGCAACGTCAACCGGGCGCTGCCGGACGACTGCGACGCCGTGATCGACCGCGAGACGTTTGACGTCCCGGCCCTGTTCCGCTTCCTGCAAGACAAGGGCGGCGTCGAGGAGGCCGAGATGTGGCGCGTCTTCAACATGGGGATCGGCTATGTCCTGATCGTCCGACCGCACTTCGCCGAGTCGATCCAGCGGCAGCTGCGGCGGGCCGGCGAGACGGTCAGCACGATCGGCAAAATCACCCGCGGCAGCGGGCAGGTGAAGCTGAGGTAGGCCAGCGAGCCGGCGTCTGCGACGCCGGATGCCGGGCTCATCCGCCTGAGGCGGACCGGCTCGCTCATCGCACGAACGGCTTGCTCAGGCACGGGTGACCCGCGATGCCGAACCGCAGCGGGGCGGGGGCCCACTCGGCGCCCGCGTAGTCGACGCCGATGCGCGGGCCCACGGCAATCCGGCGGGCGGGCAGGGCCCGGGTGCGCTGCTGCAGCAGGTGCAGCTGCGGGTCGGCTGTGAGGTCGAGCCCGTCGTGGTCGCGGGTGATGGCGAGGCCCTGGCAGAGCTTGCCGGGGCCGTTAGTGAGGTGCCTGGGCGGCCCGGTGGCCAGGCCGCGGCGGGATCGCATCGTGTCGATGCCGTCGACGGGTTGCAGGGCGCGGATGAGGATGGCTTCGGGGATCCCGGCGGCGCGGGTGCTGATGTTCAGCAGGTGGTGCATGCCGTAGGTGAGGAACACGTAGGCCGTGCCCGGGTCCTGCCACATGGACTCGACGCGGGGCGTTCGCCTGCCGCCTTTTGTGTGGGCGGCCTGGTCGTTGACGCCGAGGTAGGCCTCGGTTTCGACGATCAGTCCGGCGGTGCGCTGGCCGCCGATCGTACTCACGAGCAGCTGCCCGAGCAGGGCCCGGGCGACGCGGACGGTGTCGCGGCGGTAAAAGGCGCGGCCGAGGGCGTTGGCGATCACGAAGCGGGCAGCCCGGCGGCGGGGGGCTTGGCCGGTGACGCACCGGCGTGGGCGTGGGGCTTGCGGGCTCTGGCCGGTTGCATTGCCCGCCACATCTCCAGCGGCAGGCTGCCCCAGGCGATGATCGCGATGTGGATCAGCACGACCGCCGCGATCGCGAATACGGCACTGTCCATGAACCCGTAGCTGTGCAGCCCGGCCCCGAGCATGTTCACGCCGAACCAGGACCACGTGGTCACGATGTTGCCAAAGACCGCGAGCAGGGCGATGCCCCGGCCGGCGATCCAACCGGCAAGCCGGGCGTGCAGCAGGACCGACAGGTGCAGCACGATCAGCAGGGCGCCGTTCTCCTTGGGGTCCCAGCCCCAGAACCGGCCCCAGGACTGGTCGGCCCAGATCCCCCCGAGGACCGTGCCCACGAAGCTGGCCAGCAGCGCGAAGCAGCACGTGCCGTAGATCATCCCGGTCAGCCGCCGCAGACCGGCTCGGTCCAAGGCCCTGGTCAAAGTGCCGACGAAGATGTAGACAATGCCCAGCAGGCCCGCGAGGTAGACCGCGGAGTAGCCCAGCGTGATGACAATGACGTGCGTGGCCAACCAGAAGTTGGTGTCCAACACGGCCTGCAGCACGGCCATTGTGTCGCCGTCCATCGCAAGCTGGTGAGCTACCAGCAGCGTGGCGACACCGGCGGTCGCGCCGCAGAGCAGGGCGATGCCGTCGCGGCCGACGCGTTCGAGGATCAGGGCGCCGACCACCACGCCCCAGCCGACAAACAGCGACGAGCCGTAGAGATTGGTCACCGGCGGGCGGCCGGTGAGGTGCACGCGGACGGCCAGCGCAAGGGTGTGGACCACCAGGGCGACGAGGACCAGGGCGGTGGCCGATCGGCGGAGCGTCGGCGAGCCGCCGACCAGCCAAGAGCCGAGCACGACCAGCCCGGCGGCCAGGTAGACGAGCATCGCGCCGAAGAACGGCCGGGCGTGGTTAAACGCGGCCTCGACCGCGGCGTCGCGAGCCCCGGCCGGGTAAGCCTCGGCCAGCAGCGAGCGGGCCTGGCGCGCGGCGGCGGTCACGGCGGGCGCGTCGCCGCCACCGTGGGCATGCAACATCGCGAGCCAAGCGTCGGCGATCCGCGGGTCCGGCGGGGCGTGGTCGTGGCCGGTGTGATCGTCGTGGTCGATCACCTGCAGCGGCATCCAGCTGGCGACGTCGGCGGGGTCGTCTTGATGACCATGGCCATCGTCCGGGGGAGCGGGGGGGATGGCGTGCAGCGATCGGCCGTCGCGGAGGCCCAGGTACAGGTCCAGCCGATCACCCAACTCGAGCACCGCCCGCTGGTAGGCGGACCGGCGAGCACGGTCGATCTGCGTGGCGGCCTGGGCCTGTGCGGCCAACTCGCTGAGGTGCGGTGCGATGTCGGCGTAGGCGTAACGGTGGTCCTCGGCGGCGGCGAGGGCGTCCGCGGTCAGTGCGTTGCCCTGGAGCATCGCCACCAGCGCGGGGTGGTCGACGCGGAAGGTGGGGTACGTGTCGGCGACGCTCGGCCGGGCCAGCACGTCCAGCAGCCACGGCACCGGGTCGAGTTGCTGATCGTGTGGCAGGTCGACCGCCCGTTTGCCGTTGATCGCCAGCAGGCTGTTAGCCGCGACGCTGTCCAGCGGCTGCAGCCGACCGCCGAAGACCACGGGCAGCTTCGACGCGGCGTCCAACGCGGCGTTGGGACTGTCGGCCGGGCCGACGGGGCGCGGCGTCATCACCGCGATCAGCAGCACAGCCGCCACCGCCGCCACGGCCCACGGGACCCACCAGCCGGGCCGACGCTCGCCATCGATATCGCGGATCTCCGGCTCACCGCCGCTCACGCCGCACCCCCTCGAGCCGAGCCGGCCTGGGCCCGGCGTCGGCGGGTGTAGCGGTGCAGCGAGTAGCCGAAGTGCCAGAGCAATCCTGCCGTGGCCAGGCCGCAGGCAATCCACGGGACCCACTTCGCGGGGTTATCGACGACCTGCAGGACCGTCCCCGCGTCGCCGCCGAGGAAGCTCGCCTGATAGAAAGTTTCACCGCGGTAATACAGCGGGTTGTTCATATAGATTTGGGCGTCGAGTGTCTCGTCGGTCTGCGGGTTGTGCAGCACGATGTCCGACTCATAGGACGAGGGGGTGTTGGTGCCGGGGTACCGTTCGTGGCGGAACTCGGTAAGGGTCACCTGATAGGGCGTGGGGCGACGCTCAAAGCGGAGCACCGCCAGCCACTCGCCGCCGGGATCGTCCGGTACGGGGACGACTTGCCGATCAAAGAGGTATTCCTCGCTCCGCATGAGGGCCGAAACGAGCCATCGGCCGATCGGCTCACCGCCGCCCCGCGGGGTGAGCGTGATGATGGCCGAGGGCAGGTCCACCTGTTGGTCGCCGACGCCGGTGGCCCGGTCCATCGGCAGGGCGGTCACGCCGACACCGACGCCAGCGGTGGCCTGCGGCGGCAGGTTGGGCTGGGCGTTGACCAGCCGGCTGTTGGGCATCCACTGGTCGACCTGCACGCCGAAGGGCAGGTGCGGGTGATAGATCGGCTGGCGGTCACGAGCGGCGTGTTCGAGCGTCGGCTGGTCGATGGCGATCACGCGTTCGCTGCCGTCGCCCAGCGGTTGGATGAACGTCAGCTCTACCTTCCGGATGTCATGGACCCAGCCAACGGTCTGGCCCTCGTAGATCGGCATCTGCGCCTCGCGGGCCACGTAGGTCGCCACGCCTTGGCCGGCGATGAGCAGGATCAGCGACGAGTGGATCGTGACGATGCCAAGCCGACTGGGCCGCAGCGAGAACCGCTTGGCGTGGGCGGCAATCAGGTTGACCAGCAGCAGCGACCCAAGCGTCACCCCGCCGGGCCACGGGAAGGCCCCCGGAAGTTGAGCCGCCGCGCTGCCGTCCGCCGCGATCGCAGGCCGGGGGTCGAAGATCGACAACGGGATCATCACGATCGGCTGATGAAAATAGATGTCGATCACGTGCCAGATGCCACGCTCAACCTGGGCGAGCGTGCCGGCGAAGATCAGCACCATCGACAGCGCGAGCAGCACGACGGTGAGCTTGAGTGACGCGGCCGTGTCCAGCACGCGGCGCAGCGCCCGGCGAGCGTCGAACTTGGTGGCACCGCTGTCGCTTTGGCTTGCCGTGGCGGCGGGGGCGTCAGTCATGGCTGTGCCCCTGGTGGTCGTGATGATGCAGCGGCGGCAACTGAAGGTGCTGCATCGCGACGATGAATGCCCCGGACTGGGCCAGGACCACCGGCGTAGCGCCCTGCAACTTGGCGAACCACGTCGCCTCCGGTTCGCGGATCACCGACACGAAGATCATCTGGTCGGTCCCGGGGTCGCCCGCAGTCGGTGGAGCACCGGGTTGGGTCGTCGCGGCCCGCGACGGCCCGCCGATCGCGTAGGTCGTCATCGCCCGCTCGCCCAGCTGACTGTCGACCGATTCCTGGGCGTCGAGGCTGGCGATGGGCGGCAGGCCGATCTGCCCTCGCCAGCGGTTCACGTTGGACAGGTCGCCGCCCACGTCGCCCGGGAAGCGGGTCAGTGAGAAGTCGGCGGGCGGTTGCTCGTCGTCGCCGCCGACGGCGTAGCTCAGCAGCCGGGGGCCCGCGACCGGCTGCGCGATCCACCCGTCGGGCACGCGGCCCAGCTCCACGGCCGGCTGCGACGCCCCGGTGTCAAACAGGCTGCCGCCGCCGCGGACCTGGCCGTCGGGCTCGATGATCCGCTCGCGGGTGTCCGCATCGGTGGTGTACACCCGCATCGATTCGGTGTCATCGCAGCCCAGCAGCGGCATCAGACACAGGGCCACCACCGCCGCCGAGCACCTGCCTCGTGTCACACATCGCATCATCTGACGCCCGTTTGCCGGGCCAGCCGTACCGGCCCGATGGGGTCAGAAGCATAGGCCCAAAGGCTGGTGCTGTCGCTGCTGCTTGGTGGCGATCACAGGAACTGCCACACCGCGACGACGCCGTAGATCGCCACTACCGCGATCGAGCCGGCCTGCACCCCAAGCATGGTCCGGTCCACACGCGTCCGCCGCACCGGCTGGCCGCTGAGCGAACGCAGCCACGCCACCCGCGACGCGATCGAGCCGTGGCGGTAGCTGCGGGTTTTGGGCGGGATGTGGTTCAGCTCCGCCAGCTGCAGCAAGGCACCGGCGATGCCGTCAATGGCGGGCTCGGTGAAGCGGGCGGGCGGGCCGTCGCCGCTGTCTTGCCCACCGTGGTCCTCGACGGCGAGCCAGCGGGCCGCCCAGGTGTCCGCCTGCCGCTCCACGCGCCGCGAGACCCATCCGAACCACGCCAGCCACGCCAAGAGCCCGCCCGCCCAGATGGACCCGGAAGCCGACGCCGCGCCAAGCGAGTCGTCGGGTAGCCATCGAATCGCGCCCTCCACCGCCAGGCTCAGCACTACCAGCCCCGCCGCCGCGGCGAGCAGCAGCCACAGGCCGTGCCGCAGCCGCACGTGAGCCAGTTCATGAGCCATGACCGCCTGGACGCGGCGCTCGGGCAGCTGCTCGAGCAGCCCGTCGCTGAGCAGGACGTACCGCACCGGGTAGACCAGGCCGAGTACCGCGGCGTTGATCCCACCGGTGTGCGTCCGCCAGACCAACAGCTCCCGGACCCTGACATTGGCCCGCCGGACCATCGCCTCCATTGTCTGTCGCATCGGTCCGGCCGGCAGCGGGGCGGTGTCCCAGACCCGGCGGATCGCCGCCGGCGCCAGCAGCACGATCGTGATGGCACCGGCCGGCGAGGCCCACGCCGCGGCCGCCGGCGTCGCCCAACCCCGATGGGCCACCCATGCCAGCAACTCGCCCCAGCCCAGCAGCGCCAACAGCGGCAGCAGCACCAGCCCCAGCTGCTGCCGCGCCTGATCCGCGACCCAGAGCCACCGCCGACGCGTGGGGTACACCGGCAGCCCGCGGTCGGCCCGCTCGAAGATCGCCGCCTCGTTGAGCCGGCGGTAGATCGGCCAGTAGGCCCGCCAAGAGATGGTGATCGCCGCCAGCGTCGGCAGCAGCACCAGCACCTCGTCCAGGAGCACCGGGTTGCCCACTCCGCCGCGGACCCACCACAGCAGCCCGAGCCACAGGTCCATCGCAAAGCTGGCCAGCAGCCCGAGCCGCACCAACATCCCCGCCCGGCTCACACCCCGCATGACCTGCCGCGTCGGCCGACGCCCCAGCCGCCGGACCGCCAGCCGAACCCACAGGGCGTAGGCCCCGACGACCGCCAGCTTGGGCCCGAGCACCGCCGCCCATAGCCACACCGACGACCGGTCCGCGACGGCCGGCGTCGGCCAGACCGCGTCGTGCACCAGCAGCCCCACGATCAGACCGATCAGCAGCAGTTGCATCGTTCAAGCCGCTCGCGGCTTAGCCCTCGCGTACCAAGCCGCTCCGGGCTCAGCGATCAAAAGTGATCCTGTGCACTGGTCATCGACATCGCCGTGTTCGCCGCTTCGACGATCCGTGGGTCGTCGCTGTCTTGGGCTTCCCGCAACGCCGCCTCCACGGCCCGGACCGTCTGAGCGGTATCGGCGGTGAAGCGGGCCCGGCCCAGCTCCAGCGTCCCCATCAGCCGGAAGCTGATGTCCTCATCGTGCCGGGCCATTTGCATCAGGTCGCCCACATGCGGGTCGGGCCTGATGAACACCGCCGCCTTGTCCCGCCAGACCGCCATAACCGTGCTGACGCCTCGCCGCCAGGCGTCGGCAGGCTCGGTGTGCACCGACGTGATCTCGTCGACATCACCCCGGCTGGCCCGCTGCTGAATATCACCCAGCAGGTTGAGCCCGGATTGCATCTGCTTCAGGCCCTCGTAGCGGGGCAGGTACCGCTCGTTGTCTTCAAACAGCCGTCGGCCGAGCGTCGCGACCGAGGCGGCGATCACCGCCGCCCGGTCGCCCTCGCCGGCCTCGCGATGGTCGACCACCCGGTCGATCGCCGCCGCGCTGATGATGTCCAGCGACACCCGGAAGTCGCCGTCGGCGCTGCGGTCCAGCGGCAGCCGGCTGTCCACGTCCGCCGAGCCACCACGAGCCGTCGCCGCCCACCCCGCGAGCATCGCCATCAACTCGTCGGCGATGTCCGGCTCGACCGACCGCGTGTTGATGTCCGCCCGGTGGCGCCGGGCAAAGTCCAGCACGTCCCGCAGCGTGGCACCCGCCTGACCCGATGGCGCGGCGCTGCGGTCCAGCAGCGGCTCCAGGTCCGGCAGCGTGACGACCTGGGCATTGTCGCCGGTCGTGGCCGCGGTCGGCGAGGGCGTCACCGCCCGGCCCGCCACGAACCAGTAGACCACCGCGCCCAGCAGCACCGCCACACCCGTCAACACCAGCGTCAGCTTCATGAGTTGCTCCAAGCCCCGGCCCAAGTGGGCCGATCATACGCACAGCCTCCGGTACGCCCCGCTTGGGACATCGGGAGCCCAGGCAGGCCGACCCAGTCGGGGCCGCAGCCCGTAGCATGACCGGCCCGGCGCTGCCGGTGTGCCCAGGAGTCGCTTTGCCGATGGACCAGACCCCCACCGACCCGCCGCCCGCCCAGCCCGCGGCTACGCCTCCGCCGAACCCCGGCCCACGCCGATCCGTTCCCCCACCACCCCCGCCGGCGTCGGGCGGCTACCCGCCGATCATGATGGCCCCGCCGGCGAAGAAGGGCGGCGGGGCGCTGACACGGGTCCTCGGTGGCCTGCTCGTGTCGCTGCTGCTGATCTCGCTGGGAGCGAACCTCTACATGGGCTTCCTGCTCAGCCAGCTCTTCGCAGGCCCCTCCGAGGCGCAGTACGAAGAGGGCACACACGAGGACCGGGTGGTCATCCTGCCGGTCGTCGGCGGCATCGACGGCGCGATGGAGCAGCACGTCCGCCGATCCCTGGACGCCCTGCACGGCGACGACGCCCCCGCGGGCATCGTGCTCCGCATCGAGTCCGGAGGCGGCGGCGTCACCGCCTCGGACCAGATCTGGCACCACATCACCCGGTACCGCCAGGCCAATCCCGACGTGCCGGTCGTCGCCAGCTTCGGCGGCGTCGCAGCCTCCGGCGGCTACTACATCGCCACCCCTTGCGACGAGATCGTCGCCGAGACCACCGGCATCACCGGCAGCATCGGCGTCATGGCCTACTTCCCCACGGTCGAGGGCCTCGTCGAGTCGCTGGGCATCGAGGTCAACACCATCGCGGCAGACGGCTCGGACGAGAAGCTGGTGGCCAACAACCTCTTCGAGGCCTGGCACAACGAGCAGGGCGAGCTGACCGAGGCCGGCCGCGAGAGCCGGCAGGTGATCCTGGACCTGATCAACGCGTCGTACGAGCGCTTCGTCGATGTGGTGGACCAGGGCCGACCGGGCCTCGACGAGGCCGCCGTCCGGCAGGTGGCCGACGGGTCGGTCTATACCGCGCAGGAGGCGCTCAGCAACGGGCTGGTGGACCACGTGGGATACCTCTCCGACGCCGTGGACCGCGCCGCCGCGCTGGCGGGCATCCCCTCGGGCGAGACGCCGCGGGTCACGATCATCCGCCCGCAGACCAGCCTGTTTGGCGGGCCGCTGGGCAGCCGGGTCGCGGTTGAGCGGCCATCGATCAACCTCGAGCCCGAGACGGTGCGGACCTGGCTGACCGACTTTGCCCAGCTGCGTTTGGAGTACCGGATGCAGTTGACCCCTTGACTTGACCGCAGCTGCGACGGACCGGCTGCCGGGGCCGCGGTAGCCTGCCGCGTCCATGCCCGATACCCCCTCCCTGGACCCGGCGACCGCGACCATGCTGCTGCAGCGGGCCGGGTTGCACGACGGCCCGGTCCGGGCCCTGCGGATGATGCACGGCGGGAGCATCTACCGGGTGTTCGAGATGCACCTGGAAGGCGGTCACACGCTGGTCGCCAAGCTCGGTGCTCGCCGCCGAAAGCAGGCGATGCGCCGGGAATACCTGGGGTTGCAGTTCCTCCACGAGAAGACCCGCCTGCCGGGCCCAGCGCCGCTCGGGCTGATCTACGACAAGCCGGTCTGGCGGGGCATGCTGCTGGTGATGCAACGCGTGCCGGGGGTCAACCTCGCCGACGCACGGCTCAGCCCCCGGGGGGTTGTGGCACTGCAGCACGCACTGGCCGGCCACGTCGCAATGCTCCATCAGCGCACCCAGGACCGCTTCGGCTCCGTCGCCGAGCCCGAGGAGCGGCACGAACGCTGGCTGGACACCTTCGGCCCATCGCTCAACGACGAGTACGTCGCCACCCGCGAGCACTACAAGGCCCCGACCCGCGATGTGATCGACCACGTCATCCGCCACCTACCGGGCTACCTCACCAACGGCGGCCCGCCCACGCTCGTTCACGGCGACCTCTGGGCCACCAACATCATGGTCGATGACGCGCACCCCGACCGGCCCCACATCACCGGCTTCATCGACCCCGCCGCCGCCTGGGCCGACCCGGAATATGAACTGGCCTACCTCCGCTGCTTCCAAACCGCGACGCCCGACTTCTTCGCCGCTTATCAGCGGCACCATCCCCTCCGCGATGGCTTCGACCGTCGATGCCGTGTGTACTGGCTCGAGACGATGATGCGGCATGTTCGTGTGTTCGGCGAGCGCTACATCCGCTCCGTCGAAAGCGTCTGCGAGCAGATCCGCCGGATGCGTTAGTTTTCGGCCGCGTTCATACCGTTTTGCGGGTCAACTGAAGCTGCCACGGCGGGTCACCCCGCCTGGGAACCGCGCGTCGGCCGTTACTCGCGGATCATCTGCCGGATCGCCGCGATCAGTTCCGCGTCGCTGCGGCCGTCGATCCGCATCAGCTGCCACATCACCCGCGTCTCCAGCGACTCGCCCTGCTGCAAATGCTCACTCGGGCTCAGCAGCTCCAACTCGGTGTAGGTCCCGTCCTTGTACACCTGCAGGTTTGAATCATCGGGGTACATCCCCTGCGGGTCGTAGCTGTCGTGCCACTGCACGAAGAGCAAGTCGTCTGCCGGGTAGATCGCCGCAAGCCAGTGGCCATAGCTGCCGGCCTTGCCACCGCCCTCGTGGTCGAAGCGCCAACGCAACGCGTTCAGCCCTTCGAGGACCTCGACATCCTCCGCCGCATCGCGGTCGTTGCCGAACGTCGCGAACGCGTCCTCGGTGGGCCGGTCCGGCTGCTGGTCCATCAGCACGTACGGCGGCGATTGCACCTGCGTCACCGACCAGAGATGCACCGGGAAGGGTGAGGGCTGGGTACGCTGGACCCGGTTTGTGATCTCCAGATCGTCGAAGAGGAACAGCTCGCGTAGCAAGACGGAACCCAATGCCGGCTGCAGGGGGCTTTGCATGGCCAGCCGCGGCCCAGCCGATGCGGCGGCTGCTCGCGGCGGAATCTGCCACATCCCGCCATCCACCACGTTATCCGGCGGCCATCCCCCTCGCCCGCCGTAAGCCCGCGGCCACAGCGCTTGGACCAACGGCCAGATTTTGTCCCCGCCGAAATTGAAGTATGGCCGGCCGTCCCGCTGCGGGTGCCCGCCGTCCAGCGCCCGCGTCGGCATGATCCACAGCAGATTCTCCCCGCCCGGCCGACCAAAGTGCACGATCCGCCCGGTCCCCGGCGAGACCCGGACCACGTACTGATCGTTTCTCAGCTCCAGCGCATCGGTGAAGAGGATCGGTGAGTCTGGCGTGTCCCCCGGCACAACCACATCACGCGGCTGCGTTGCCGCCGCCGGGTGCGGCCGCACCGCTTCACTCGGCTGCGTCGCCGCGGGCTGGGCCCGTGCCGTCCCGCAACCCACCATGAACGCCCCAACCAAGCAATGCATCCAAGCAATACGAATGTTTGGCATATCCAACCTTCCTGAATCTGACTTGTTACATCTGACTTGCTGAATGGCCCGGCTGGGACTCGAACCCAGACTGGAGCGATTTTAAGTCGCCTGCCTCTGCCGATTGGGCTACCGGGCCGAAAGAGCCAGAAGCCCGAAGCTCGAAGCCAGAAGCCAAGCACCGGCTGGCCTTCTCGTCGCTCTGGCTTCTCGCTTCCGGCTTCAAGCTTCCAGCTCCTACGTCGTGTACTCCGCGTTGATCCTCACATAATCCCGTGACAGGTCGCAACCCGTCCACGTGCCCCCCGCATCGCCTAGCCCCAGGTCGATCACGAATGTCACCCGGTCCTGCCGCATCAGCTGCTCCAGCGAGCGGGTCATCGTGTGAGTCATCTCCACCGGTTCGCCCGCCTCGTAGACCGCCTGTTCGCCAATCCGGACAATCAGCTTGTCCAACCGGACCTCGGCCCCGCTCTTGCCGATCGCCGCGAGAAGCCGGCCCCAGTTCGGGTCCCCGCCGTGCACCGCCGTCTTCACCAGCGGGCTGTTGATCACGGCCCGACCGATCCGTCGGGCGTCCGCGTCGTCCTCGGCCCCCCGCACCGCCACGTCGAACAGCCGCGTCGCCCCCTCGCCGTCACGCATGATCTGCTGGGCCAGGTCGTGACATACGCCCGTCAGCGCTTCGACGAACCCGTCGAACGACGCCCCAGACGCCTTCTTGATCGGCTCCGAACCCGCCGCGCCGCTGGCTATCAGCATCACGGTATCGCTGGTGCTCGTGTCGCCGTCGACGCTGATGCGGTTGAACGTTTGCTCGTTGGCCATCGACAGGGCGGTCTGCAGCGGCCCCGCGGCGATCGCCGCGTCGGTCGTGAGAAACGCCAGCATCGTCGCCATATTGGGTGCGATCATCCCGCTGCCCTTGGCAATCCCCCCGACGCTGACGGTGCTCACGCCGCGGTCGCCGATCGTCGCCCGCTTCAGCGAAGCTTTGGCCCGCAGGTCTGTCGTCAGGATTGCCCGTGCCACGCCCGCATCGGCCTCCTCCCCCTCGTCCAGCGTCTCGGCCAGCCGGTGGATCCCCGGCACGATCTTGTCCATCGGCAGCGGCCGGCCGATGATCCCGGTCGACGCCACCAGCACCTGCTGCACCTTCAGCCCCGCCGCCGCCGCCGTCGCCGCGCACATCGCCTCCGCGTCGGCCCGGCCCTGCCGGCCCATCGCGACGTTCGCCACCCCGCTGTTAATCACCACCGCCCCGATCGGGCCCGACGCCAAGTGCTTCTGACTCACCAGCACCGCGTCGCCCTTCACCGAACTGCGCGTGAACACCGCCGCCGCCGGGCACGGCCGGTCCGCCACGATCAGGGCCAGGTCCGGCTTGCCCGATGGCTTGATCCCGCACGCCCCGGACGCCACGCGGAAGCCCCGCGCGGCCGTGAGACTCGGACCCGTCGCCTGCTGCTGCTCCGCTTCCATCCGCGACAGTGTGACACAACACCCGTGAAGCCGACGCCCAGCCGCAGGCGAAGCGTCTGGTATCCCCCGCCGCCCACCGCTACGCTCACTTACTTGCCCGCCGCAGGCCCCGCCCATGCTCCACGACGTCCAACCCGCCGCCCCCGACGCCATCCTCGGCCTGACCGAGGCCTTCCTCGCCGACCCGCGCGATAACAAGATCAACCTGGCCGTGGGCGTCTACAAAGACGCCCACGGCCGAACGCCCATCCTCCAGTGCGTCAAGGCCGCCGAGCAGCGGCTCGTCGAGCAGCAGACCACCAAGTCCTACCTGCCCATCGACGGCGACCCTGCCTACGGCAGCGCCGTGCTCCAACTCGCCCTCGGCGAACACGCCCGCCAGCACGCCGGCCGGCTTACCGCCGCCCATACCCCCGGCGGGACGGGCGCCCTCCGCGTCGCCGCCGACCTCGTCCACCAGCTGCGTCCGGGTACCACCGTCTGGATGCCCGACCCGACGTGGGCCAACCACCCGGCGGTCTTCGCCGCCGCGGGACTGACCACCCGCACCTACCGCTACTTCGACCCGCAGACCAACGCCCTGGACCTGCCGGGCATGCTCGAGGACCTTGCCGCCGCGACGGCAGGCGATGTCGTCCTGCTGCACGGCTGCTGCCACAACCCCACCGGCGTCGATCCCGAGCTGGACCAGTGGCAGCAGATCGCCAAAGCCATCACCGACGCGGGCCCGCTGCCGCTGGTGGACATGGCGTACCAGGGCTTCGGCGAGGGCCTCGACGCCGACGCCGCCGGGCTCCGCACGATCGCCGCGACGAGCCCGCAGATGATCGCCTGCACCTCGTTCTCGAAAAACTTCGCGCTCTACAACGAGCGGGTCGGGGCGCTGATCGTCCTGGCCCCCGACGCCGACGCCTCCGCCGCCGTCCAGTCCCGCGTCAAGCAGACCATCCGCCGCAACTACTCCAACCCCCCGGCCCACGGCGGGCATGTCGTCCGCGACGTCCTGGGCGACGACGGCCTCCGCCGGCAGTGGCTCATGGAACTCAACCAGATGCGCGACCGAATCCAGGACATGCGCGAAGCCTTCCGCACCGCCCTGGACGAACGCAAGGTCTCCCTCGCTGACGACGGCAACAGCTTCATCGCCCAACAAAACGGCATGTTCACCATGTCCGGCTTGTCCCGCGAGCAGGTCGTCAAGCTCCGCGACGACCACGCGATCTACATCGTCGGGAGCGGCCGTATCAACGTCGCCGGCATGACCCGCGAGAACATCCCCCGCCTCGCCGACGCCACCGCCGCCGTCGTCAGCTGAGCCCCGCATGTACATGCGGGGCTTCCTGCCGCGTACCCTGCTGCCCCATGCGCGAAAACATCGCCGGCCTCCTCGAAGAACTACAGCAGCGCACCGACGCCGTCGCCTCCTCGCTGCGCCTGGACGACCGCACGGCCGAGCTGGCCGAGCTCGAGTCGAAGATGAACGCCACCGACTTCTGGGATGACCCCGACGCCGCCAACGCGGTCATCGGCGAGATGAAGGCGGTCAAGGCGATGGTCGAGCCGGTGCAGGAGGTCAAGCAGGCGGTCGATGACGCGGTGCTGCTTTGGGAGATGGCCGAGGAGGCCGACGACGACGACACCCGGGAGGAGGTCGACCAGCAGCTGGACAAGCTGGAAAAGCAGGTCGATCAGTTGGAGACCCGGTCGCTGCTGTCGGGCAAGTACGACGGCCGCAACGCGTACCTCTCGATCCAGTCCGGGGCCGGCGGCACCGAGGCCGACGACTGGGCCGAGATGTTGATGCGGATGTACCTGTACTACTTCGAGCAGCAGGGCTGGGACGTCAGCGAGGTCAGCAAGACCCACGGCACCGAAGCCGGGCTCAAGGAGGTCACGCTTTTCGTGAAGGGCCCGCTCGTCTTCGGATACCTCAGCACCGAACGCGGCACCCACCGATTGGCCCGCGTGAGCCCATTCAACGCCGAGGGCAAGCGACAGACCAGCTTCGCCACCGTCGACGTCATCCCCGAGTTCCCCGACACCGGCGGCATCGAGATCCCCGAAAAGGACCTCGAGATTATCGGCTTCGCCCGCTCCTCGGGCCCCGGCGGGCAGAACGTCAACAAGGTCGCCACCGCCGTCCGCCTGACCCACATCCCCACCGGCATCCAGGTGGTCTCGTCGACCCACAAATCCCAGGAACAGAACCGCAAACAAGCCATCGGCATTTTGCGCGGGAAGCTCGAACTGCAGGCCGAACAGGAACGCCAGGCCGAGTTGGACAAGGCCACCGGCGGCAAGGTCGACATGGGCTGGGGCACCCAGATCCGCAGCTACGTCTTCTACGACAACCGCGTCAAAGACCACCGCACCGGCCACGAAGTCGGCAACCCCCAAACCGTCATGGACGGCGACCTGCAAGGCTTCATCGACGCGGAACTGCAACGCCGCGCGAAAATCGCGGGGGCGGCGTGACCACCTGACCAAGTTGATCGCGGGGACGCCTTCGATGCAGTCGCCAACCATCTGCAAGCTCTGGCCCACATATGCCCCCGAGTACCGGATGGGCACCCCGATGTGGGGCTGCGAGGTCGAGTTGTTCGACAAGCAACTCGGCATTCTCGCGGACCACCGCATCGCGATGTCGCCGTGGATCCGCTTCGCGGAGAGCAAAAACGGCCGCTTCCTGGTCATCTATGGCTGGCACGAGACCTTCGTGGTCGATCTTTGCGAGATGGTGGTTTCGGTGGCCGAGATCGAGATACATGGTCAAACGTCCGGGAAGCCGTCCTTCGTCAGCCGTGAGACGGCCATTCTGGGTTTGAAGCAGCAGGCGATCGAACTGCGAGACTCCGGCACAATCGTTCTTCAGTTTCCATTTGCCGATTCCCACGAGGCACTTCGAGACCTCCTGCGGGTGTATCGAGAACGCCGATCAGAGCAGATTGAACAGATGCGAAGCATCAGATAAGAGGCAATCCGCGTTGCTCCCGGTGGGTGGCACTGACAAGCGGAGCTTGTCAGTGCCACACAGACCATGAGGCGTACCGTGGGCTCCGCTAGCCTGCCCCGATGGCTGTTATCCGACTGGACCTGCCGGGGCGGGAGCATGGGTACGACGTGGTCGTGGAGCCCGGCGGGTTGCCGGGGCTTGGGGAGCGGGTGCGGGCGGTGGCGTCCCACGAGCGGGCGGCGGTGTTGATTGACGAGGCGGTCGAGACGGAGCACGGCCGGCCCGCGGCGCGGTCGATGCAGGACGCGGGGTTTGACACGGCGGTCGGGGTGGTGAGCTTTGGCGAGAAGCGGAAGACGCTGGGGCTGGTGCAGAACCTGTACAGCGTGCTGCTGGATCATCAGCTGGAGCGGAAGAGCCCGGTCGTGGCCGTAGGTGGGGGGGTGTGCGGCGATGTGGTGGGGTTCACGGCGGCGAGTTACCAGCGGGGGCTGCCGTGGGTGCAGGTGCCCACGACGCTGCTGGCGATGGTGGATGCATCAGTGGGGGGCAAGACCGGGGTCAACCTGCCGCAGGGCAAGAACCTCGTCGGGGCGTTTCACCAGCCGCAGCTGGTGCTGATCGATCCGCTGACGCTGACGACGCTGCCGGCTCGGCAGCTGCGGTGCGGGCTGGCCGAGTGCGTGAAGCACGCTGTGATCCGGGACGCGGAGCTGTTCGATTGGACCCGGGAGCACGCGGAGCGGTTGCTGGGGCTGGACGTGCCGGTGGTCAGCGAGTTGATCGAGCGGAACGTGGCGATCAAGGCGGCGGTGGTGATGGCCGACGAGCGGGAGGCCGGCGAGCGGGCGCACCTGAATTTCGGCCACACCTTCGGCCACGCGATCGAGTCGACCGTGGGCTACGGCGTGATCCACCACGGCGAGGCGGTGTCGCTGGGCATGGTCGCCGCGGCGGCCCTGTCGGCGAAGCTGGGCATCTGCGGCGAGGACGTGGTCGAGCGGCTGGTGTCGCTGCTGGAGACGCTGGGCCTGCCCACGTCCAGCGGCAAGCTCGCCGACCCGCGGGTCCTGCTCGCCGCGATGCAGAAGGACAAGAAAGTGCAGTCGGGCAAGCTGCGGCTGATCGTCCCCGAGCGGATCGGCGCGGTGCGGATCATTGATGATGCTCCGGCGGCGGCGATCGTGGAGGCGTGGGGGGCGGTGCGGGGGTAGGGGCTTGAGGGTTATGGCACGGCGCTGGGGGTATCGGCAACTCGCAGCCAGTCGGTGCGTCGCAGGAGCAGCAGCAGCGTGATCACCCCGATGATGTTGAGGGTGGCGAGCGTCAGCAGGACGCCGCGGGCGAGCAGCATCTCCCAAAGCGGGACCGCCAACGTCGTGCTGATAGGGCCCCAGTTTGTGAAGATTGCGCCCCAGATCAGCACTATCAGCACTGGGCGCACGTACGCGATCCAGCGGAGGGTGGTCGCCGAGCCGGTGTAGTCAAAGGCATCGGCGATGCGTGCGGCCCGCAGGACGGCGAACCACTGGCCCAACTGCAGACATGCGATGGCTGCGAGGGCGGCAAGGGGGCTGACGAAGCTGAAGGTGTTGGTACCCGCGAAGGCGACGAAGCCCATCACGACGCAGCCGAACGAGGCGGCTTGTGCGGCACGGGCCCAGCCGTTATCGCCCGCAATCATGCCGGCGGGCGCCTGCCAGCCAAGCAGGAACATGGCGATGAGGATCACAGGAAGGATGACCACGTGCCAGCATCCGCCGGCGACGATGCTCGGGACGGGGCTGCCGATGAAGTTGAAGTCGTCCGCCACCGTGAAGGCCTGCCCTACCAGGACCGCGGAGCTGCTGAACCATCCGATGGCGAGCAGGGTGACCCCGGCGGTCATCAGCTTTCGCCAGAACTGAACATCGGCCGCGGATGCCTGCTGCGACCTCTGGATGCCAGCACCGCATTCGGGGCAGTGTCCGACATCGTTGAGATGCCGCAGGTCGTAGCCGCAGCGAATGCAACGCGGCGTGAGATTGTTCGCGTGGTGAGGCACTGGAGTCCTACTTCAACGCCACCGGCAGTTGGCCGCTAGGTGAGTCAATGACCGCGACGGTGCCCAGCTTGTGCTTCCCCCACCGCATCATCGCCAGGCCCACGGGTTGTTGCCCAGCGAGAGGCGAGGCGACGGCGCTGGTGACGGCGCCGATCTGTCCGTCGCGGGGGGCGGTTGCGCGTTTGGCGGGGTCGGCGATGAGGACGGGCGACCCGGCGGGCGGGACCGGCGGAGTTGCATCTTCCATAGCCGGGTCGCTACGCGACCCTGGCGAGCCGTCGGCACCGCCGCGGCCCTCGCTGGCCCACGCCGCGGCAATGCGTTTGGGGTGGCCCAGGTTGTGCATCCGGGCGACGGCTTCCTGTCCCGGATAGCAGCCCTTGGTGAGGCTGACCGCTTCGTCGAGCAGGGCGGGGCCGGCCTCGGCGGGCAGGCAGTCGGGGCCGAAGTCAATGTGGAACCGCGGGACGCCCTGCTCGACCCGGACGGTGTTGACGGCAGCCCAGCCGACGGGTCGGCCCCGCAACGAGTCACGGCGTCGAGCGGCGTCGGCGGCGGCTTGCTCAACCTCGACGACTGCGGCAGCACCGGCACTGGCGTGGGGCGAGCCGAAGGCGAAGCCGGCGGCGTCGAGCAGGCGATCGTACGCGTCGGCGGCGTGGTCTTGGGGGATGGCGAGCACGCAGCCGGGCGCGTCGCCCAGGTCGCGGCGGGCGGCGGTGATGTGGTGGTTGGGGGCATCGAGCACGTGGTGCGTGCCGGGCGTTGCCATGACACGCGCCGCCACCTCATCGTCGGGGTATGCGGTTTCGAGCAGCGGGGCGGTGGCCGGCCCGAGCAGCCAGAGCCAGGCCCGGCCATCGCTGCCGTCGTCGATCTGGACGTCCTCACCAAAAAGCCGATTGTCCAGCAGCCAGCGGACGGTGGGCACGTCGCTGCGGTCCAGTTCGAGCCAGGTGCAAGCGTCGCCGTGGTGGATGAACAGGTCGGCGATGACGTGCCCATTGGCGGACAGCAGCAGGGAGCGGCCCGACCAGCCGCCGGCTCGGCCCTCGAGTTGCTGGGTCGTCAGCGCCTGTAGGAACGGCAGCACGTCGTCGCCGGTGAGGCGGAGCAGCCCGCGATGCGGCATGTAAAAAATGCCGACACGGCGGCGGATCGCGGCGTACTCGGCGGCGAATGCGCCGAAGTCCTCGGCCACCGAGGGCGGCGCGGTGCCGTCAGCCCCGCTGTCGCCCCAGGGCATCAACCGAGCGCCGGCGTCCTGCACCCGCATCGTGATGGTCGAGTCGGCCATGGATGCACGAGCGTAGCCGCCGGGTCAGGGTTGCTTGAGCAGCTCGGCGGCATCGGTGGCAAAGCCGGGCAGCACCGGCGACTCCAGCCGATCCCCGGGCCGCAGGACTCGCTGCGTCTCGACGGCCGTAAAGACCCGCACCTCCCGCGGCTCGGGCCAGACCTCCCAAACCTCTTCGACGCCGGCCGCGAAGTAGATCTCGCGCTTGCGGTGCATCTCGCGTGGTGTGTTGCCGGGCGAGATGACTTCGACCACCAGGGCCGGCGGGACGTCGGACCAGCCACGCGTCTGCAGGCCGTCTGGCCGCTGGTCGCGGCGCGTGAAGGTGACGTCCGGGCCGAGCATGCCGTCGGGGAAGTGAAAGCGGTTGTCGCCGGGCTGAACCCATCCCAGACCGCGGCTCTCGATAAAGTTGCCCAGTATGCGGAGGATGTATCCGCCCAGCCACCCGGTGTATTCACTCATCGCTTTCCTGATCAGAATCCCGTCAATCAGCTCGACCCCGCCTTCGCTGCCGGGCCCGTTGACGCGTTCGAAGTCGGACCGCGTCGCCGTGCCGGGCGCGGGGTCGGTCACGATCCGCCCGACGAAGATCGAGCCGAACCGATCTCGCACGTCGTCGAGCGTCCAGTCCATGTCGGCCGGGGCGGCGGGTGCAACCATGCCCTCATTCTACCGCTGCGTCGCCTTGTTATGTTCGCGGCAAGGAGTTTGAACCATGGCCAAGAAGACGATCGCCGACCTCGACGTGGCGGGCAAGAAGGTGCTGATGCGGGTGGACTTCAATGTCCCACTCAAGGACGACGCCGGCTCACAAACCATCACCGACGACCGCCGGATTCAGATGGCGCTGCCTTCGATTCGCAGCGTGCTTCAGCGGGGCGGGTCGCTGGTGCTGATGAGTCACCTGGGCCGGCCCGGCGGCGACGGTCCCGAGCCCGAGCACTCGCTTAAGCCCGCGGCGGCTCGGCTCGGCGAGCTGCTGGGCGATGGCCACCCGGTCCACTTCGCGAGCGATACCGTCGGCAACGACGCGGCAGCAAAAGTCGATGCCCTGCAGCCCGGTGGTGTCGTCGTGCTGGAGAACCTGCGGTTCAGCAAGGCCGAGAAGAAGGGCGATGCCGAGTTTGCCAGCAAGCTCGCGGGCTTTGGCGATGCGTATTGCAACGATGCGTTTGGAACGTGTCACCGCGAGCACGCCTCGATGTTCGCCGTACCGCAGGCGATGAAGCAAGCCGGCAAGCCCACGGTGGTTGGGCTGCTGGTGAACACGGAGATTGAGTACCTGCAGGGCGTGCTCAACGACCCGGCCCGCCCGTTCGTCGCGATCCTCGGCGGCGCCAAGGTCAGCGACAAGATCAGTGTCATCGACAACCTGCTCGAAAAGTGCGACCAGGTCCTCATTGGCGGGGCGATGGCGTACACCTTCTCGCTGGCGCGAGGCGGCAGCGTCGGCGGATCGCTGGTGGAGAAGGACAAGGTTGATCTTGCCAAGCAGCTGCTCGGGCAGGGCGGCGACAAGCTGGTGCTGCCGACCGACACGCACGCCGCCGACGACTTCAGCAGCGACGCGAACAAGCAGGTCGTCGCCGCAGGACAGATCCCCGACGGCTACGAAGGCCTGGACATCGGCCCGGAGACCGCCAAGCGGTACGCGGCGATTGTGCGGGAGGCCAAGACGGTGGTGTGGAACGGCCCGATGGGGGTGTTCGAGATGCCGCCGTTTGATGCGGGCACGCGTGCTGTCGCCGAAGCCATCGCCCAGAGCGACGCCACCTCAATCATCGGCGGTGGCGACTCGGCCGCGGCGATCGAGCAGCTGGGCCTGGCCGACAAGGTCACGCACGTCAGCACCGGCGGCGGCGCGTCGCTGGAGATGCTCGAAGGCAAGCGGTTCAGCACGGTGGCGTTGCTGGACGACAAGTGATGCCGTCAGACCGTTGCGGTACGCTGCCGCGATGCCCAACCGCCTGCCGCACCTGACCCGGTTCACACTCGTGGCCGCCGCGCTGATCGCAGCGCCCGCGGCGCTGGCCCAGACCGGCCCGGCGCTGCTTCTCACGCCTTGGACCAACCTCGACCAGCAGGGGCAGCTGGTCGTCAGCGGCTCGACCCAGGACGCCACCACCGACGGCGGCTTCGACGCCGACGCACTCACGATCATCGAGGTGTCCGGCCGGTACCGCTTCGTTTCCGACGAGCCGTTCGAGACCGCGATCGGCGTCAGCAACACGTACCTGGATATCGACCTGCCGGCGTTGGGCACCACCGACGCGTTCTTCGACCAGTCCATCGGCGTCGGCGGCACCCTGGGCAGCTACGAGGACTGGGACCTGGCCGGCACACTCACCGTCGGCTCGGCCAGCGACGACCTGTGGTCCGACAACGACGGCGTGTACTTCGGGGCGTCGCTGCTGGCCCGGCGCGACCTAAACGCCCGGTCGAGCCTGCTGGTGGGTTTGAGCTACGACGGCAACCGCACCTTCCTGCCCGACGTGCCGTTGCCGAGCATCACCTGGCAGCGTCGCGAATCGGATCAGCTGGTCTACAGCCTCGGCCTGCCGCTGAGTACGCTGCTGTGGCGGCCCGACGATCGCTGGATGATCCGCACCGCCATCGTGCTGCCGTATAACGCGACGATCCGCGTCGAGTACGAACTCATGGACGAAGAGCTCTGGCTGTTCGGGGATTTGTCCAGCCGGACCGACGCGTTCCACGTCGACGGCGACGACGAAGACCGCCGCATCTTCTTCGAGCAGAGCCGGGCCGAGTTGGGCATCAAATACCGCCCCGTTCCGTGGGCTCAGATCGAGGCGGCCGCGGGCTACGCCTTCAGCGGCGAGTTCAGCCGCGGCTGGGACCTGCGTGATCCCAACACGCTCGCTGAGCTTGAAGACGAGCCGTACCTGCGCCTGGGCGTGGGCATCGGGTTTTGACTTTGAGCGACGCACGCGAAGACGCAAGCGGCCTACGTATGACCCACTTCAGCCGAAAACCCGACCATCCGCTCGTCGCCGCGTCGATCCTCTCGGCCGACTTTGGCCACATGATCGAAGACTGCCAACGCGTGCTGGACCTCGGTGCCGACCTGCTGCACATCGACGTCATGGACGGCCACTTCGTGTCTAACCTCACCATGGGCCAAGACATGATCAAGGCTCTCCGCAAACACCTGCCCGACACGCTGCTGGACGTGCACCTCATGGTCGATCGGCCCGGCGACTATGTGCAGCCGTTCGCCGACGCCGGGGCCGACCACTTCACCTTCCACCTCGAGGTCTGCCACCCCTTCGCCCCCAATGGCCACGACGCCAGCGAGTTGGTCGACGCCATCGAGGCGGCAGGCATGACGGCGGGCATGGCGATCAACCCGCACACGCCCGCCGAGCCGCTGGAGCCGTGGCTGGAGCGGCTGGCGATGGTGCTGGTGATGAGCGTCGTGCCTGGCCGATCAGGGCAGAAGTTCATGCCGGCGGTCTTAGACAAAACGCGGTCGTTAGCGGCCCGACTCCGCGAGGATCAGCGGCTCGAGATGGACGGCGGCCTGTCCCCGGACACCGCCCCCGAGGCCGCCGCAGCTGGTTGCGACGTCATGGTCACCGCGTCGGCCCTGTTCGGCAGCGACGACCCCGCCTCGGTCATCGCGTCGTTACACACGTCCGGTTAAGGCCGACGCCCTGCCAAGTGGCGTCTGCTATATTGCGCGGCCGGTCACCGCCAAGCCATTGCTTGGCGACACAACGGGCTCGTAGCTCAGCTGGTTAGAGCGCACCCCTGATAAGGGTGAGGTCGCAAGTTCGAATCTTGCCGGGCCCATTGACATCGTTGCCCGACCCAGCGTCGCAACAGACTGGAGGCGACGGAGACTCTGGCAGCCGGTGGTGGCCACAACACGTGCAATCAAGCGACAGGCACAAGCCGCGTCGCCACCGGGCGGATGGTCTTGGGTGTTCCGCCTGGACGTGATCCAAAGCGGCGGACGGGCCTCGAACCCGCAACCTGAAGCTTGGAAGGCTTCCGCTCTGCCAATTGAGCTACCGCCGCGCGGCGATCAGTCTAGCCGAAGGCGGTGGGCGTGTCGCGGCATCGCTCGCGCAGCCCGGCACCCGATCAGAAGATCTTGAAGTAGGGATCACCGCTCGTGCTGTAGAGGCTGGGCATGGTGGCCCGGTCGATCGGGGCGGCGTGGCCGTCGAAGAAAGTCATGTTCGTGATTGCCGCGTTGCCGTGACGGGCCACGATTCGCTGCGGGGCGTTGCGATTGGGGTAGCCCATGCCGTCGAAGAGCATCGACAGCTGCGACGGCCGCTGGCGTTCGGTGATGAAGTCAAGGCTGACCGCGGGATTGAGGTCCGGTGCCGAGTCGTCTCCGCTGAAGGGCCACGGCTCGCTCGTGGTCACGCCGTTGACCCAATAGTGGGTCCAGAGCGTGCCTTCATCAGCCCCGCCGCCGCGATACGGCAAGTTGGAGACCCGCACCACCTCCGGGGCGTTCTACGTCGCCGCAACGCTCCAGCCGCCTTTGGTCATCTCCCCGGCCGGGCAGTGAAAGACGCTGCGACTTTCGGGCAGTGGGGCTGCGGTGCCCACACCGGCGTTGATCTCGGCCTGGACGTAGCCGTCGCCGGGCAACAGCGACATCGACCACTCCGTGACGCTGGTCGCGGGGTCCCGATCCTTGCCGGGGACGTAGTAGCCGTAGTCGGTGGCGAAGTTGATGTTCGCGATTCCCAGCTGTCGCTGATTAGACAGGCAGGTCGTGGACTTGGCGGCATCGCGCGCCGAGCCAAGTGCCGGCAGCAGCAGGGCGATCAGCAGCGCCACGATGCTGATCACCACCAGCAACTCGATCAGGGTAAAGCCAGAGGGCCGATGCATGCGAGATCCTCAACTGCGGCAAGGGATCGACAGAATCATCCGGAGTGTAGTCAAGCGATCTCTTAAGCGAAGGGGACCCGCTTTATCACTCGGCGTTTCAGATAGCCCGGCGATCGCGACATGCGGCCCACCAGCGCCGCCTGACGCCGAGAGCCAGCGGCTGCTCAGGCGTCGGCCAACCCAACCTGCGCCACCTTCAGCACGCCGGGCTGGTCCCGCAACGTTGCGAGCACGGCTTCCGGGGCCGGAGCGTCGAGCTTGAGGACCATCAGCGCCGTCGCGCCGCCTGCCTCGTTGTCGCGTCGGCTGATGGTCATGTCGGCGATGTTCACGCCCGCATCGCCGAGGGTCTGGCCGACCAGGCCGACCATGCCCGGCGTGTCGTCGTTCTGGATCAGCAGCATCTGGCCCGCGGGGACCATGTCCATGACGTAGCCGTTGATCTGCACCACGCGGGGCAGGTGATCTTCATAAACCCGCCCGATGATCCGCCGGGCCCGGTCGGCGGTCGGCGTGGCCGCGGTGACCGCCCCGGCGGGGCCCTCGATGCTGATCGACAGCTGGCCCGCCCCCCCGGACGTGCCGCCCGCCGGGCCGACGGCTCCGGGGCTACCGGGGGCGTCCTCCACCGTGGAGCACTTGAGCTTGATGCCCCGCCGGGCCGCGACGTCCGCGGCGTTGATCACGTTCATCGGCGTATCGAGGTGCCCCCGCAGCAGTCCCACCAGTGCCGACCGCTCGACCGTCCCGGCCGCCTTGGCCACCGCCGAGCCGACCAGCTCGACCGTCACACACGCAATGCCCCGCGTCACCATCGGACTGATCAGCGTGGCCATCCGCTCGGCCAGGTCCACATACGCTGACTGCAGCGGGTCCAGGTCCACCCGCACGCCCCCAGCGTTGACGGCCCCCTTGATCCCCTCGCCACGCAGGTACGCCAGGCACGCTGCTGCCGCATCGACACTCACCGCCTGCTGGGCCTCGACCGTGCTCGCCCCCAGGTGCGGCGTGCACAGGACCTTGGGGTGCGTCCGCAGCGGCGAGTCCTCCGGCGGCGGCTCCTCGGTGTAGACATCCAACGCCACCGCGCCGCATTGCCCGGCGTCCAGCGCCTCGATGATCGCCGACTCGTCCACCACCCCGCCCCGTGCGGCATTGACCACCATTAGTCCCGCCTTGGCCGTCGCGAACTGCTTGGCACCCAGCATCCCCCGAGTGGCATCGTTCAGCGGGACATGGAAGCTCACGATGTCCAGCTTCGGCAGCATCTGGTCAAAGTCTCGGTACAGCCGGACCCGCCCGTCCATCGCCGAGTCGCCCGCGAAAAACGGGTCGTAAGCCAGCACGTCCATCTCCATCGCCAGCGCCCGGGCCGCCACCGCCTGGCCAATCCGCCCGAAACCCACCACGCCCAGCGTCCGCCCGGCCAGCTGAACGCCCTTGTACTTACTGCGGTCCCACCCCCCGGCCCGCATGGTCGCCGACGCCGGGCCGATATTCCGCGCCAGCGCCATCATCAGCGACAGCGCGTGCTCGGCGGTCGTCAACGTTGAGGCCTCGGCCGTGTTGACCACCAGAATCCCCGCCGCCGTTGCCGCCGGCAGGTCGATATTGTCCACGCCCACCCCGGCCCGTGCGATCACCTTCAACCTGCCGGGGTTGGCAAGGACCGCCGGCGTCACCGTCACCCCCGACCGCACGATCATCGCGTCGTGGTCCCCGATGATCTTCGCCAACTCATCTTCGCTCAGCCCCGGCTTGTTCACCAGCTCCGCGTCGGGCTGCTGGGTGATCCAGTCCAGCCCCTCCTGCGCCAGCTTGTCCGCCGCCAACACCCGATACGTCGTCTGCCCGCTCATGCGGACCAAGGTAGCGGCTTGCCTCCACGTGCCCGCGTGACGATGCGAGCAAGCCCTGTCGTCCCGCGCCGCAACGTCCTTCGATCGCGACCGCGAAACGCCGCGGGCAGCCGGTGCCCGAGTCGCTGCATGACATTCCCAAACCGGAGCACGCAGCAACGGAGCTGATCTTTGCGAGAGCCCTTCTGGCGCATTAAGCCAGCGGCGGGTCGTCCTCGGCGAGGTCGTCGCTGAGGGTGCCGTGCCACTGACTCGCGCCGTCACGGTGTGCCGCTTTAGCGAGGATGTGCGAGCCGGTGGGCAGGGCGATGAAGGCGAAGGCCACGGCCAGTGCACCGGTCAGGATGATGTCGGTCGTGGCCAGGTGACAGAACGCCCCGAGCAGCAGGCCCAGCAGGCCCAGCGTGCCGCACTTGCTGGCGGCGTGGAGGCGGTGGTAGCAGTCGGGCAGGCGGACGATGCCCAAGGCCCCGACGAGCATGAAGAACACGCCGATGACGACGAAGACGATCGCCAGGCCATCGGCGATGTTGGCGATCAGTTCGTTCACGCGGGGGCTCCTTCGGGTCCGGCGGGCTCGCTGGGCCGGTCCGTTTCACTCGGATCGTTCGGGTACGTGGCCGGCGGCGGCAGCGGGTCGGGCACCGGGCGGGGGGCGGCCTTGCGGGCGTGCAGGTACTGGCTCAGCGCGACGGTGCTCGCAAAGCCGATGATCGCGATCACAAGCACGGCGTCGAAGAACATCGTGCTGCGTTGGCGGATCGCCAGCAGGATCACCAGGGCCACGACGTGGATGCCCATCGTGTCGATCGCGAGCACGCGGTCCGACAGGTGCGGGCCCTTGAGCAGGCGGTAGATGCACAGCAGGATGCCCAGCACGATGGCCGCGACGCCGACGTTGATGACCATCAGCAGGGCCGGTTCCAGCGCGCTGCCGTGCCCGACCGGGGCGGGGGCCTCGGGCGGCGGGGCGGCGGCCAGCAGCAGGGGCAGCAGGGGGCTCATGCGTTGAACAGGTCGGTCAGCAGGCGGTGGCGGAGGGTGTCCAACTCGGCGATCGCCTGGTCGGCGTCGGCGGCGTACATGCAATGCACGTAGAGCACTTCTTTATCGTCGGAGATATCGACCGCCAGCGTGCCGGGCGTCAGCGTGATCGCGTTGGCCAGCACGGTCAGTTGAGCATCGGTAAGCCCATCGACCGGGTAGCGGACGAACCGCGGTTGCATGTGGTGGGTCTTGGTCAGGATCTCTTTGGTGACCTGCACATTGGCCTTGAGCAGGATCCAGATGAAGTACGCGAAGAACCGGATCGTCCGCAGCCACGCCCCGGCGTAGCTGCCCTTCTCGCGGCAGCGGGCGACCAGCTGCGTCACGAGGAAGCCGAGGATAAACGCCAGCAGGATGTTCAGCGGCGTGACCGACTGGCTGAAGATCAAGTACACCACCGACAGCAGCAGGTGCAGCAGGAGCATGCGGATCATCGGGGGACCTCCAGCGTGGGGGCGGCGTCAACCGCGGCGGTGTCCAGCGGGGTGGTCGGCATCGCGTCGGGGCCGAGCACGGCGGTGATGTAGGCGGTCGGGTCGTCCAGCTGCTGGCCGGCGATGAACGCGTAGTGGTACACCAGCTCGGCGCCGAAGCCCAGGAATAGTGCGCTGACCACCAGCAGCGTGATGCCCAGGTACGCCCAGCCGTTGCCGCGGCGGACCACCTCGGGGGCCTCGGCGACCGGCGCGATCGGCGGGTTCCAGTACCCGTAGGACCAGATCTTGAGCATCGACAGCAGCGTCAGCGCCCCGGTGATCAGCCCGATGATCGACAGCCACCACCACTCGTGGAAGCCCGCCCGGATGATGGGCATCTTGCCGAAGAACCCGCTCAGCGGCGGCAGCCCGACCAGCGACATCGCGGCGATAAAGAACAGCACCGCCAGCGGGATGTCCCGCCGCAGCAGGCCGCCGAGCTTGTCCAGGTCGTCGGTGCCCGCGTGCTTTTCCATGATGCCGCAGCACAGGAACAGGGCGCACTTCACGACCATGTGCTGGATCATGTAGAAGACGCAGCCGGCCAAGGCGTAAGTGCCGATGGTGTGGCCGTCGATGATCCGGCCCGTCGCTTTCGAGACGCCCACGCCCACCGCGATGCCGAAGACCATGTAGCCCACCTGGCTGATGACGTGGACCGCGAGGATCCGGCGGACCTCGTGCTGGCTCACCGCGCCCAGCACCGCGAGCAGCATGGTGAAGGCCGCGGAGATGGCGAGGATGACCTGGATCTCGGGCGCGGCGGCGGCGTCGGGCAGGCCGTTGGTCGCGAAGATCAGCGGGAACAGCCGGGCAACCGCGTAGACGCCGACCTTGGTGAGCATGCCGCCGAACAGCCCGGCGATGGCGATCGGGACGGTGTGGTACGTGTCGGGCAGCCAGAACCACAGCGGGAAGAACGCGCCCTTGAGCCCGAAGACCAGCAGCAGGAGGATGGCCACCGCGCCGAACCCCGCCGGCAGGTCGCGGGCCGGGTCCTGCTCGATGGCGACGACCTGGGCGGCGAGGTCGGCCATGTTGAGCGTGCCGAACATGCCGTAGACCATGCCCGCGGACATGAGGAAGACGGTGGACGCGAGCACGTTGAGCAGGACGTACTTGTAGGCCTGGGTGAGCTGTTTGGTGCTGCCGCCGATGACCAGCAGCACGTAGCTGGCCAGGAGCATGATCTCGAAGGCGACGAAGAGGTTGAACAGGTCGCCGGTGAGGAAGCTGAGGTTGACCCCGGCCATGAGCAGCTGCATGAGCGGGTGGAAGTACCGCCGTTCGACCGCGGGTGCCAGCGAGCTGAAGGCGTGCAAGTAGCTGCACAGCGCCACCATCGCGGCGGCGCAGACGAGCAGGCCCGAGAGGGCGTCGAAGACGAGGCTGATGCCGAAGGGCGCGGGCCAGCCGCCGGACTGGGTGACCAGGACGCTGCCGTCGCGGATCTGTAGGAGCAGGCCCAGGGCGACGGCGAGGGTCGTGCCGAGCGAGAGCGTGCCGAGGAACCGGGAGATGCCGGGCCGGCCGACCAGCGGCAGCAGCAGGATGCCCGCGACGAGCGGGATCAGCGGCAGCAGGATGATCGGGTGGTGCGTCATGCGGACGTCAGTGCGGGGCGGGGTCGCTGGCCGGGGTGGGGTGATCGGCGGAGTCGTGAGCTCCGTCTTCCGGGGTGTCGTGGTGATCGTCGTCGCCGTGGACGACCGAGGGGGTGGCCAGGCCGCGGCGGCCCAGCTCGTCGACCTCGAGCGTCTTGGCGGCCCGGGCGGTGACGACCAGCAGCGACAGCAGGAAGCCCATCACGCCGAAGCTGATCACGATCGCGGTGAGGATCAGCGCCTGGGGCAGCGGGTCGACGATGCTCGCCAGCGGGTCGGCGGGGTCGACCTTGCCGGTGAGGATCGGCGGGGCCTTGTCGCCGTGGCCGGCGAAGGGCGAGCGGCTCATGGCGATGATCGAGAGGTTCGCGGCGTGGCCGATGAGGAACACGCCCATCGCGACGCCCTTGAGCTCGCGCCCGAGCATCATGTAGATCGACACGCCGAAGGTCACGGCGACGCAGATGGCCAGCACCACACTCACTGCTGCACCTCCAGCTCTTCGCTGAGGCGGGTGATCATGCCCACCGACACGCCCACGACGACCAGCACCACGCCGATGTCGAAAAAGAACACCGACACGAAGTGCAGCGGCTGGGCGAACAGCGGCAGGTCGATGTCGGTGATGAGCGACCGCAGCATCGGCTCGCCGAAGATCAGCGGGATGATGCCGGTGATGGTCGCGATCGCCAGCCCGGCGAAGACGAGCACGCGCGGGTGCAGCGGCAGCAGGCGGTACAGCCCGACGGGCCCGAACGCCAGGCGGTAGAGCACGATCGCGATCGCCGCGGTCAGCCCGCCGATGAACCCGCCGCCCGGGGCGTTGTGGCCCTTGATGAACAGGTGCAGCGCGAACAGCAGCGTCACTGGCAACAGCAGCTTGACCACGGTCTGGAGGATGACGCTCGTCAAATGCCGTCTCCCTTTGCGCGGTCCGCATCGCCCGCCTGTGGCCCGCGCCGCGGCGAGCCCGCGTCGCCCAGCGGCGGCGACTCCAGCGGCGTCCGCGGCGGCAGGCCCGCCAGGACTACGGGCGGCCCGGGCGCCTCGGCGATCCGCTCCAGCACCCGCCGATGGCTGGAGCGGCCCGGCAGCATCGACCACACCCCGATGGCCGCGATCGCCAGGACGACGATCTCGCCGTACGTGTCAAAGCCGCGGAAGTCGACCAGGATGATGTTGACCAGGTTGTACCCGCCGCCGCCTCGGCCGTCGGTCAGCGCTGTGCCGTCGTAGCCGTGGATGGCGAACCACTCGCCCAGCTTGCTCGGCCGGTCGATGGTCGCGCACAGCAGCGTCAGCCAGCCCATCACCGCGCCCGACGCCGCGGCGATCGGCAGCCGCCACCACCGGCCGACCTTCCGCCGGGGCACCTGCGGCGGCAGCAGCCGCAGCACCAGCACGAACAGCAGCACGCTGATGATCTCGAACATCAGCTGCGTCAGCGCCAGGTCCGGCGCCCGGTAGACCAAGTACATCCCGACCACCGCGAAGCCGCAGGCCCCGAGCAGCAAGACGCGGGTGATCCGCTCGTAGACGAACGGCAGCCCGATCGACGTGCCGCAGACCACCACGCCCATCAGCAGGCCCGGCCAGTGCTCGCCAACGGTGCCCAGCGACGCCAGCGGGGCGGTGAACAGCCGCGGGTCCAGGGCGCCGGCAAAGGCGACGCCCACCAGCAGGGCGACCAGCACCGACAGCAGGTAGAAGCGAAGCTGGCCGTTCTGGAACCGGCGGAACGCGGTGCCGCCGCCGATGACCGCGAGCCAGTACATGCCGCCGTAGATGTTGTCGTGCGGGTCACGGATCGAGCGGCGGCCGAGGGCGGAGATGCCGAGCACCACGCCCAGCACGATGCCGACCAGCGATCCATAGAGTGGGATGCCCGGGTGCGTCACCACGTACAGCAGGCTCGGCACACCCTCGAAGTAATTCGGGAACCGCTCCAGCGGCAAAAACAGCTCGTTCCACACCCCCGGGGCCAGCCCGCCGAGGTACTGCATGAGCACCAGCGGGACGGCGGGCAGCCAGATGAGTGCGGCGGGCCAGCCGTGCTCGTGTTCGCCGTGGTGGTGGTCGTCGTGGCCCTCGGGCTCGGGGGCCCGCAGCCCGCCGGGCAGGCCGAGCATCGTCGTCGCCAGCCGGACGAAGATCGCGACGTTGCACGCCGCGGTCAGCACGGTCATCACGAGGATCGCCCAGACCCACGGCTGGACCTTCGCCGCGTGGTACGCCGCGTAGAGGAACAGCTCCTTGGCCTGGAAGCTGACGGTCCCGGGCCCGGCGGCCAGGGCGTAGCCCGCGGCCAGCAGCGTGACGACCATCGCCGGGTGGGTCTTGATCGCCCCGCCCAGCTGACGCAGGTCGCGCGAGAGCACGTGGCCCAAGGCCCCGGCGATGATGAACAGCGGGGCTTTATAGAACGCGTGGTTGGCGATCTGGGTGATGTCCAGGTCGATGGCGGCCAGGTGCTCGTGGTGGTACTCGAAGTGGATCGCGCCCAGGCCGTACATGCACACCAGCAGGCCCAGCTGCGAGACGGTCGTGTAGGCGAAGATGCGTTTGAGGTCGTATTGCTGCAGTGCGAGCACGCCGCCCAGCAGCATGGTCACCGCCCCGAGCGGCGCGATGATGTACGGCCACGCGGGCACCGCCGCCAGCAGCGGGAAGAGCCTGCCGATCAGGAACACGCCCGCCTTGACCATGGTCGCCGAGTGCAGGTAGGCCGAGACCGGCGTGGGCGCGGCCATCGCCCCGGGCAGCCAGTAGTGGAACGGCCACTGGGCCGACTTGGTGCACGCCCCGATCAGCAACAGCACCAGGGCGGCGAGGACCATGCCGTTGCTGGTGTCGATGACGGAGGTGTCGGCGAGCAGCTCGCTCCATCGCCAGACGCCGGTGGCATTGCCGAACAGGAGCAGGCCGCCGAGCAGGCCCATGCCGCCCAGGCCGGTGGTGAAAAAGGCCTGCATCGCCAGGCGGACGGCCCGGCGGTCGTCGCGGTCCCAGCCGATCAGCAGGAACGAGCTGATCGAGGTCATCTCCCAGAACAGCAGGGTCAGCAGGGTGTAGTCCGCGAGGACGACGCCGAGCATGGCGGTCGCGAAAAAGCCCAGCGTGGGGTAGAAGCGGTAGAGGTCGGCCCGGGCGGCGTCGGTGTGGCCGCCGAAGTAGCCCCGGGCGTAGAGCACGATCAGGCACCCGATGCCCGCGACCAGCAGGCCGAAGAAGGTGCCCAAACCGTCGGTGAGGAACGCGAAGTTGATCTGCAGCGACGGCAGCCAGGGGATGACGCCGGTGCCCGCGGCGTCGATGCCGCCGGTCGTGGCGTGCTGCAGGAGGATCGCGGTGGCCGTCGCGGGGCCCGCCAGGGCGACGAGCACCCGCGGCCACGCCGCCCGTTTGGGCAGCAGCAACGTGATCAGGCCCGCGACCGCGGGGGCCAGGATCGCGATCAATATCCAACCGACCGGCTGCATCCAGTTCCTCGAACCCGCCAGGACCGACGGGTAGGATCGGCAACATAGCGTGCAGTTCTGCAGTGGGAGCGGCGGGCCTGGGTTCGCCAAGCTTACGAACCCGTCAACTCCCCAGCCGCGGGTGCATACCCGCGGCCGCCGAAGCACGCCGCGACTCC
>CAZVBW010000031.1:0-43508 GCA_964625505.1 uncultured Phycisphaeraceae bacterium | reverse complement strand
ACGAGGGGCGGGTAAAGCGGGTTCTCGGCCCGCAGCTCCACCCGGCCCCGCCGGCGGACGATGCGCTTGACCGTCAGCTCGCCGTCGATGGCGGCGATCACGACCCGCCCGCTCGCCGCCTCCTCGGCCCGGTCCACGATGAGCAGGTCGCCGGGGTGGATGCCGGCCCCGAGCATGGAGTCCCCGGTGGCCCGGACGTAGTAGGTCGCCGCCGGGCGGGCGATGAGGTGGTCGTTGAGGTCGAGCTGCCCCTCCACATAATCCTCGGCCGGGCTGGGGAAGCCGGCGGGGACGCGGGCGAGCATGAGGGGCAGCCGGCGCGGCGGCCCGAACCGGGGCGTGTGAATTGTCGTGCCCGGTGGCGGGCGGTGAGGCCGGGCGAGCCGGCGGATGTTGGCGGACATGCGGTTGCTCCTGCGTTGCGGTCGGACCTGAACAAAACAGGAACATCTAACAGGCCACGGCCGCGGCTGTCAATGGTGATCCGGCTAACATGGGATGGGTTGGCGCAGATGGTGGCCGAAGCTTGCGAACGGGCGGGCGGGTTTTCTAGTTCGGCCGGCCACCGGTCCAGCGGCAGCAAATGCCCGCCCTCCTGCACCGGCAGGCTCTTGAACCGCCCCTGGTACAGCGGCCCGGTGCCGCCGGTGCGGTGGGCGGCGTGGTAACGCTGCGTGTGCGTCACCGTCAGCCACCGCACGAAGTCGCTGAGCGTCCCATCGGCGTGGGGCCGCAGCACCAGGTGCCAGTGGTTGGGCATGACGACCCAAGCCAGCACGTCCGGCGGCGTCCGCCCTTGCTCGGCCTCCCGCGCCACCGCCTGCTTGAACACGCGGCAGAAGGCCAGATAGTCGCCTCGGTCTCGAACAAGGTCATCCGCCCCGCGGCCCGGTTGAGCACGTGGTAAGTCACGCCGGCGAACGTCTCCCGGGGCTTGCGGGGCACGCCGGAGAAGCTACCTCACCTCCCCGCCGGAATCAATGACTCCCGACCGGCTCTGTCTCAACCCTCCGTGTTCGCTTCTGTTCGGCTCTCGCCGAAGTAGGTCGAGCGGCAAAATCTACCGGTTCTTGAACTCCGAACGTTGCTTCATCGCCAAACTCATGCCGGTCCGCCGGAGGGTTGAGACAGAGCCATCCCGACCACTTTTCCGACCATGGTCAATCTACAACCGTGTAATCGTATAGCACCAAAGAACTGCCTGCTCCAACAACTGCGGCGAAAACTTCATAAAGGTCCATACGGTCGATACTTTCATCAGTGCTACGACTGAAATCAGACAGGAAACCGGCCTGCACGTTAACCACACCATACATAGGTTTGATGTCAGACAAAGCAGATAGAAACGCAGCTGCGGCGGGACGAGACAACCTGAATCTTTCGGGAACACTATATCCGACCGCTGAATCACTATCTGGTTCTAGAAACTCAAATGCGGTCATATTAGGCCAACCGCACGCCATCCGCATGATCAGAGCGGCCTCATCAACTTCGCATCTCTGGAATCGAGCAGATTGAATAACTTCGCGATCATCATCAAGTAAATAACCTGAAAGAATAACATCTAGTTCATCATGTGAATGCGACGAGCATCCTTCGGGGCAGAGCGCCAATCTACATGACGACTCTGGCTCCGAACCTCTTAAAATCTGAAATACGGTATCGATCATGCTAATACGCCAATGGTTAAGGCACAGGATGAGCAGTCTGGATCAACCAGCCTCCCGCACCGTCAAATATCACGACAACTTTCAGCTTGTGCATGCCATTATGCACATTCCCTTGCCTGTCGACACCAAATCCAATCGACCGACCTACATCTAGTTCTAAGATCGATTTTGCACCATCGGGTGCAGACTTCGATTTGTTTATGAGCTGCGTTCTCTTAGCCGACATGAAAAATGTCAGAGCATCCTCCGCATCAACTTGATTGACGAAAGTTGAGGCCATAGGACCCGTGAACGAAGGGTCGTTGAATCGATCTTGCAGCTGCTGGATCGTTTTGCCAACATGTTTTGCAATCGTGTGGCCAGGTTGCCTTGATTTCCCGCTTCCGGGATCATTTGGCATAGAGCGGCCTTCGTAATAATCAAGCCAACCGTGTCGATCTTCCCTGAGAATATCGTCGAACGTCTCCGCGTAAAGATTCGCCACGTTTTCCTTGGTCACTCCGGGTGCGTTCTGTTTAACCCAGTCTGCTGCGGCTAGATACGGACTGGATGCAGCGTCTGGCTGTGTAACTCCATTTGGCAAATCACCCTTTTTTATCTTTTTTCGCACCGAACGCAAGATGCCGAAAGCAGTGTCGCAGAATCTGCTACTGCTGTTGTGGACCCAAACCCCCAGATCGCCCGCGAAGTAGGTGCCGTACTCGGCGACGCTGAAGTTGTACGTCGTGAACTGTTCGCCAGCACCAGCCCACTCGATGTCTAGGTTTGTCACCCACGCCGCGGAGCCATCGGCCAGGAGCAGTTTATCGTCGTGGCGGAGCTGGTCTGCCGGGGCGAATCCGCCGGGGGTGCCATCGTTGTCGGCGTCGCGGTTGGCGACCCAGAACGGGTGTGGGGCGGTCGTCGTGATGGTTTCGGGCGACCTGGGTCCGTCTGCATCAGGGTCGTAGCTGACGTGATAGAGTTCCTTTGGCCGGGTGATGAACGTCTGCGTGACCGGCTTGTAGTCCCAGACACCCGTGGCCGGATCGCGGCTCAGCACCAGATCTCCGGCCCGCACGCTCTCGATCGGCACCTCGCCGTCGGGCGTGAAGATCGACGTGCCGGCGACGAAGCACATTTGGGTCTTTGCCTGGCGGTCGATGACGCCGTCGGGAACAGCGACGGGATCGCCCGTTGGGCCGCGGCGGATGTCCAGTGCGTGGTCGAGGTTGGTTTCGAAGACGTCCAGCCGTCGGCCGTCAATCGCTTTGTCGGCCACGGACAGGAAACGTGGTGCGATCTTGCCTAGCCAGAGAGCGGCTTTGGCACCGACGGCGGCGGTGATAACCTCGACAATGATGGTCCCGGTCGCGTAGCCGACGTACCAGCCAATGTCTTCGTCCGTCAGATTGGCAACGCCATTCACCAAAGTCTCGGGCAGTGCCGCCAGGTATTCTGCCCCGGCATCGATCGCATCCTGAAGGTCCTTTGGCAGTTCATCGGATTTTGGGTGGGTCTTAGTCAACAAACGGGGGATAGCCCACTCCGGCCGGGTGGCCAAGTCGAAGAACACGCTCCCGATAGCATCTTCAGAATCGATGACCTCTACCACCAATGTGGCAGCTTTTTGGGCCGCAGCTTTTACCTTCTCGACCTCGGGGTCCTGTGGCCTCCAGACCAGCTCCTCATCTTCGAAATAGTTGTGGACCTTCACGAAGACCGGCATGTACACGTTTGCAAAAGTCGTCTCTTTGCCGCCTTGGTAAAACCACTTAACGCCTTTATCAGCGACTTCGATCACGCTGACCGCATTGTCCCACAGTTCGATGCCGACGGCGCCTAAACCTTTGCCGAAACCAACAATGAAGTCTTTGGCATCGATACCTCCCCCAGCATCCGGGGCCGAGGCCGGGGCTGCTGCTGCGGCGCTTAAACCCGAGCTTGCAGAGGGCTGTTGATTCTGGCCGACGCCTAAGGAAGCGATGTGCAATGCCGGCGATTCGTGATCGTGGGTGGTCCCAATGAACGTGCGCCCGTTGTGGCTCACGACCTTTCGCCGCTCGCCTGTCCGGCCGACCTCGGTGTGGCGGATGTGCGGACCGACGGCGGCGGGAACGATTTCGATGGCGTAGGCATGTAGCGAGCCCCCGCCCGAAACTTCGGGGCTGGACAGTGTGATGTTCGGCGTCGTGAAGGTCGTGTAGTCGCCGGGGTCGTAGGCGTCGGGATCCAAGGGCTCGATGCCCACGAAGACCTGGGCACTGGCGGTGCTCGACAGGCCCGCGAAGTTCTTGGCCACCACCTCGATGGTGTTCCACCCGGGAACGACTTCGATGCCGCTCAGGCTCGCCTGGAAGTTGCCGCTGAAGTCGAAGGGCGCGTCGATCTGATTGGTCTGCACCTTTTGGTAGCTCACGCCCACGGTGGCGACGCTTTCGGCTACGCCATTGACTAGCACATTTACGCTCGAGATGACGGCCTTGTCACCCGCGAACAGGTCACTCATCCTATCGTCGAGCCCTCCCGACACTGTGATATCGGTAAGGAGCCTGCCGACATTGCTCGAGTCAACGGACGCGGAGCTGGCGGTGATCGAGACGCCTTCGAACGTTGGTGGAGCCATCGATGCCTGGACGACGTCGGTGCGCTCCAGCGACCCTGTGTCGGTCAGGTGGGCAAGGTGAATGTCGTACGCCGTGAGGCGGACGGCGTCGCTGAGGCGATAGCCTTGGGGGCCGTTGGGGCCGTCGGGGTCGACTTGGACTTCGATGCGGATGTCGCCGAGGTCGGCGCTGGGGCGGACGGCTTCGACGTAGAGAGTCTTCGGGAGATTAATTAGCTTGACTGCCCTGTCTGGTGGAACGTAGTTACCGCCTTCCTCATCATCGACAGCGACCGGCTGTGGGTTTCGCTGAATGGTATAGGATCGGCGCGTGCCATTGGCATAGGCGACCTCAAATGAGGATCTAGTCCAGAGGCGGGCGCGGCGGTCGGTGGGTTCATCGGGCAGGCTAACCTGGTACGGGTTGGTGTCGCTGCCGTCGCCGACGAGCCGGACGTCTGCGGGGTCAGACGCATTGTACAAGAATTTGACCGTCGCATCGCCGCTGTAGCCGCCAGGGCGATTGAGCACCAGCGGCACGAGGCGAGCCGTATCATTCTCGGCGGCGTCGGCGAAAGGACTATTCTCGGCGTAGCCAAGCACGCTGTTATCGTGCCAACCGAAGCCGTCAGCGAAGGCCGGTACGCCGTCGGCGTCATCATCGATCGGCGTCAGGCTCACCAGCTTGCCGGGCTGGCCGACCTGGTCCTCGACGTCGTCCTCGTCCTCGACGGCCCGGCTGGGCGTGAGGACGCCATCGGTGTTGTCAGAGTCAACGTCGAGGTCAACCCAGTCGTCATCCTTAATCAGAACCCTGCCTGCCATTGCCCGCATGCTGTGACCGCCAACCCACCTGTTTCGTCCAACGATGTAGTTTGCTGAACCTTTCAATCGCAAGTAACCGTACTCGGTGGGTTCTGCTAGCAAGTCATCATTAATGCTGACCTTAACAGGCGTCAAAATGCTCGTGTTTGCAGGAACAAAAGTGCTTGACGGTGTGATCCAGTCCTTCCCGCTCTCTGGTTCCCCTGTTTCCCCCCAGAATTGAGCGGTGGCCGATGCTCCTGGATGCAAACTAAAATCAAAATCTTCTAACTCACTCTCTGATTTGCGATAGTAGAGAGGCTCTTTATCATATTGATAACCTGCAAAGTCCATCATAGGTTTGAGAACCACGGGCTGACGGTCGGCAACGTGACCAGGTTCGTAATCAGGCAGCGAAGTGTGAAGAAGTACCGCGTTAGATGGCTCGGAAAGTTCGAGCCCGCTCTTCGCGCGGACTCGCACTTGAACTGTTCCGGCATAATTGCTGTCCTCGAGCGACCAACGGTCCACGTAGATTGTGCTGTTAGGCGAGTTCCGCGGCGAGATGCCATGACTGTTCCCAAGACCCCAAAGACGCGGGCTAAAGAGCCACGGACTCCAAGCGTTGTCGTTGCTACCCCTTTTATATTCTAAAACGAAACCATTCTCTCGATCACTTTGATCCGACCAATTGAGGTTGAAGTTTGCTCCCAAAGCATCCTTGCCCGCCACGCTCCGCGACAACCCGGTTGGGGCGTTCGGCTTAGTCCACTGCACGACATCTCGGTTTCCAGTCGTGCTGCGTAGGGCACGGTGGCCGTTGTGGCGGACGGCGAGGCGGTACTCGTAGTGCGTGCCCTCGGTGAGACCTGTGTCGGTGTAGCCGCCGCTGCTGGCGGGAACCACGTCGAGGCGGCGGAAGTCGGTTAGCGGCTCTCTCCGGTCGGGGGCATAGTGGTCGTAGCTCCGCCGCTCGATGATCACCTCGCCGTTGGCGTCGTAGGCCGGCCAGGTAAGCGCGATGCTGGTGGTGTCGAGGGCTTCGGTCACGACATCGTTAAGCAGCGTGAAGAGCATCGGGCCGCGGACCCACTCGGACGGGCCATGGGCGTTGTATGCCTTGACCCGGACGTGGTAGCCACTGGCGTGACGCAGGTCCTCGATTTCCAACACCGTCTGGTCGGCATTGGCCTGCCGCGTGATGGGGCTGGCGAAGTCGTCCGTCTCCGAGAGCTGCACGACGAAGCCCAGCTCGTTGTCCGAGTTGTCCTTCCAGTTGACATGACCCGTTGCGACGGGTACCGCATCGGCACCATGACCGCTGGTGCTGGCCCAAGCCTCGACTTCCGAGGGCGGCGCGACCGACTCGATGTAGTCGTACGGCGGCGGGGTGCCCGGGCTCGGGTCGTTGTCGGACGGCGGCGGCGTGTGCGGGCCGTTCGGGTCCGGGGGTGGGTTACTGGGGTCATTGGGGTCGGCCGGCGGGTTGGGGTCGGAGCCGTTCGTCCACGCGGCGGCCTCGGCGGCGTTGTCGGCCGCGTCGCCGTCGGGGTCGGCGGCCGGGTCGTTGCCGAGTTGGCCGAAGCTGGCGTACTCCCACTCGTCGGGCAGGCCGTTGGCGTCGGTGTCGAGCGTGATCTCCAGCGGGTCGATAAGTACCCCGTCGAGCGGGAGGTTGATCGGTTCGTACACCTCGCCGGTGTAGTAGTCGAGCGGGTGGAGGCGAATCTGGTAGCTGAGGGCCGCCTCCACCCGCTCGGGCGGTCGATCGCCGTTGGGCAGCAGGTTCCAGATGTCAACCGATTCATCCCGCACGAGCGGCGTGTCGAAGCTGCCGGTCGTCTCGCGGCCAATCGGGAAGGTCCGTTCGCTCGCGCTCCCGTTCCCGTCGTATACGTCGTGGCGGATCGAGGGTCCGGTGGTGATCCGGAGTTCGGCCTCGCCGAGCTTCGGAAACTCCTCCAACCGCGACGTGTGCGGGTCGACCGGGTCGACCAAGTCGAGTGTCGGCCCGAGCTGGTTGACGTCGACCACCACGCCGGCTGAGGTGGGGGCCCGCGGGGTGCGGACAAAGCCCGCGGGGTTCGGGCCGTTTTCGCTCGGTTCCTGGTTCGGTGCGGCGACCACGCCTTCCGTATCACGGTAATCGAGATCGGTGTACACGACGCGGGTGCCGACATTGGACGTCCAGACGTTCTCGCCGCCGATAACCGGCCGGTGATCCGCCGGCACGTCCTCAATGATGCTGAGCGTGAGCGAGCCGGGATCCTCAACGTCCGCCCGATAAACGACCGGCCGGACGTCGACCTTCCGCTCGACCAGGCCCTCAGCAACATACAGGTGCTTGGTGTTGTAGATCGGATCGGGCCGGCTCAGGCGGCCCGGCTCGACCGGACGCCACTCGTCGTGAACATCGGCCGGCGACCACGACCACAGCCCGATCGTGTTCGAGATTCGGAATGGTGTGCCGTCATCCAACGCCAGGCGGTCGGCGGGGAACTCCCAGCCCCAGATGGACCGCGAGGGCCGTCCCTGACTGTCCTCGGCCGGCTCGCCAATCTCCACCTGGAAGTAGACGAGGTCCGGGTCGGGCAGGTCCTCCCGTTCTCCGACGTTCCAGCCGTCGGCCCAGCTGCCGCTGATCTGGTGCGAGGCCAAGCCGTTGATCGGCGACAAGCCGTTTTCGCTGAACTCGTGATCGGTCGCGGCGGGGCCGACCTCGTCGTGGTCGTGGTTGAGCGGCAGGACCGGCGGGAAGTGGGCGCCGCCGAAGTTTTCGTCCACCGTGCCGTGGCCGTGGAACGCCTTGACCTGCAGCGGGATGTTGAGCGTCGAGGTCGTGGTGACCCCGCCAACTCGCCAGTCGATCGGGCCCTCCGTGAATCCGCCAAAATCCGGCGGATCGTCCGAAACAAGGCGGAGGCCGAGCACGCCCTCCGCCACGGCCCGCACGTCGACCAGCGCGTACTCGTCGACGATGTCCTCCCGCAGCATGGTCAACTCGACCGGGCGCTGCTCGATTTCTTGACCGTCCTCGTCGAGACCGATCACGTCGAAGAAGATACTGACCGCCTCGGCCTCGGCATCGATCGGGATGAAGGCGTGAGGCCGGTCTTCCGTGAAGACGCCGTCGTCCCACACCGGGTCGTCCGGCCGGGCGTCGAGCTGATCCAGATCATTGAAGATCGGCCGCTCGAAGACGGCGATTCTCAGGTCGCTGTTGAGTAGCTGCTGGTTGGCCTTCAAACTCAATGAGATCGGGCGGTTGGCACCGATCATTGGTTTGGCGTACGAGTGTCCTTCGGCGTCGAACCCGCCCCACGAGGGTGCGTTTCCGTCAACGGAGATGCCGTAGTCGCCGCCGCTGAACCCGCCGCCGCCGGGCAGCGGGGCACCCACCGGGTCCTCGTCCCGCCAGTCGGTTGTGGGCGCAAATTGGGCGTACTCGGCGTCGTAGGACACGCCCGCCCCATCGGTGGCGGTGCCCGAAGCCACCAGGACGTAGTTCTTGCCGTCCTCCAACGGGAACGGCGTGTCGACCGCCGAGCCGTCGGCCGGCACATCGACGGTTCCGACGTGCCGACGCATTTGCCCCCACCCAGCCCGCCGCAGCGGTGTCTGGGCCGAGGGGGCCGAAGTGATGCCGTGGCCGTTGCCCAGGGCCGTCACGCGGTAGAGGGCACCGTCGGCCACTTGGTTCTCCAGGTAGACCGCGCCCACCCCCACCTCCGAGGGCACCTGCTCCGACCAGCTCACCCCGTCGTCAAGGCTCCGCTCGATGCGGAAGCCGGTGTGGTCGGTGCTGTGGATCTGCCAACTGACGCGAACCTGGCCCGCGTGATGCGTCCGCTCGGCCCGCACGTCGTCGGCGGCCGGGAGCGTCGTGTTGGCGAAGGCCTCGCGGGTCGTGTGGCCCAGGCCCGCCGCGGCGGACCAGGGGCGCATGCGGTACCAGTAGCGGGTGCCCTCGGCGAGGTTCGTGTCGGCGTAGTACTGGCTGGCCGCCACGCCGTCGACGGTGCCGTCGTCGCCGTCCTCGATCCAGCCGATGGGCGTGTACTGCCCGCCGTCGGGGCTGCGGTAGACCCGCCACTTCTCGGGCAGCGGGGCATCGGCCGAGCCGCCGCGGACGACGCCGATGCTGTTGGTGTTGTCGCCGCCGACGGCCCCGGCCATAGGGGCGACGAAGCTGGCGTTGGGCGGGGGCAGCGGCACCTTCTTGCCGAACTGGCTCCGCAGGATGCCGAAGTCGGTCAGGTTCACCACCCCGTCGTAGTTGAAGTCGCCCCCACCGAAGGTCGCGTCACTGTCGCCGAAGCCGGCGCGGACAATGCCGTGGTCCGCCAAGTCCACCCGCCGGTCGCGGTTGGCGTCGGCGCTCAGGAAGAACGTCTGGAGGACTGCGTCACCAAAGCCGGGGTTGGCCCCGAGCCCCTCATGGTTGAGGATGAACTCGTAGTTGCCGTCGGGTAGCGCCCCGTTCGGCTGACCGGGGTATTGGGTCGGGTTGCCAAACGGGGGCCACGTCAGCGTGCTCTGCGAAGTATCGCCGCTGGCTCCAAGATAGTAGAACGGGACCTTGCTTGCTGTGTTAAGCCTGAGCACCTCGTAATCAAGGTTTCCCGGAGCCTTGCTCACGCCGGCGGCGGGGTCGAAGGTGAAGCGGGCCTGCTGTGGGTTGGCGTCGACGTCGAAGACGCCCGTGGCCACCGGGGTTTGGCTCAGCAGGCGGCGGGGTTCCAGTACCTCGGCGACGGCCCGCTTCAGGCGCAGGTCGCGCGGTAGGGGGCGGGCGTTGTGGGCGGTGGTTGTCTTTTGGTCCCGGCGGAAGAGGCGGTCGAAAAGCAGCATGTCGGCGTGTCCCCGGTCTCGGTCGCGGCGGGCGACGCCGGCCCCACGAACGGCCTGTGGCGTCTGTTCGGGTGATGAGACTAACGGCTGCCGCTGCAGTTGCAACGGCTTTGCGCAAAGCGAACAAAGATGTCGCACTTTCACGGGGCTTCGCCCACCAGCACATGGTCTGCATCACGCCCGCACCGTCGGCAAATCGCGCCAGTCCGTCGTGTAGGCCGGCGAGATAAACTCCCGCTTCATCTGCCAGGTTCGCTCGGCGGTGGTGATAGTCCCCTCCCCCACCGTTGATTGGTTACGTCGTAGGCGTCCAGCACCCGGCCCCGCTGCGGCCGGTCGAGCGGATCGAACAACTCGGTCTGCCGCTCCGCATCGGGCTGGAGGTCGAGCATCATGACGCTCGCCTTCTTGTAGCGGTAGCCCTCGCGGTAGATGCCGGCGAGCATGCGCGTGGCAATGCCGGTCAGCTCCGCGACGTCGGCCGTTGGCACCGCGAGGCGGGTGGAGGCGGCGTTGCGGTACTGCGGCTGATCCTCGCGAAGACGGTCGGTGCGGTGCCCCACCACCGTCATCTGGCGGCGGATGAGCCGCTCGCACGCGCAGTAGAAGTTGTTGCAGTCCACCTGGGTAATCATGCCGATGGATGACGGCGATCACCTCATACGCTGGCCCGGCCCTCTTCCCGCGCCGGGGTGTCCGCTGTTCTACCTACTTGGCTGACGCTTGGCAGCCTTCACTGGCCCCTTTGGCTTCGGCCAAGTTGAGACGCGATCTGGTAACACCGTTCCCCACCCGTCTCGCCGACACCAACTCTTTTTCCCAATCGCCTCAAGGGATAAGAAGGATTAAAGAAGGGAAAGGATAGCGTGCCCGAATTCGGCGCAAACACTTGCCAATCAAGCGATAGGCCGCTCACACCTGCGGGCTCTGCCTACCACCTGGGCCTTTGCTGCGGGCTCCGCCTACCACGGTGAAGGGGCAGTTGCGGGCTCCGCCTACCACCGGTGCGGGCTCCACCTACCACCCTGGGGCCCTTGCTGCGGGCTCCGCCTACCACCTTGGGGGTTCAGTTGCGGGCTCCGCCTACCAGTTGAAAAGGCAGTTGCGGGCTCCGCCTACCAGTTCGTGCGGGCTCCGCCTACCACGTCCTGCGGGCTCCGCCTACCACGTTGGGCATTCTCGGGGCCGTTTCAGCGGCGGTTCGACGGCAGGGGTGGCCGCCCGGCGACGATGGCCCCGGCGGTGCTGCTGCGCTTGTTGGCGGCCTTGACCTGCTTGATGAACTCCATGTCCGGGACCAGGCGGTACTTGACGTCGTCGATCCGGTTGCGGCCCCCCCGCCGCTCCTCCTTGGTCCAGTCCATGAGCACCGCCGCCGCCTTCAGCTCGTCCAGGGCCCGCTCGACGGCCCGGACGTTGTCGTGGATGCGGGCGGCCTCCAGCATGCCGCTGTCCCGCTTGAGCGTCGAGAGCAGCACGTCGTAGGTCGTGTTGAAGGCGGCGTTGGTGAACGTGTGCGAGAGCCGCTTGTGCAGCCACCGGGCCAGCTGCGAGGCCAGGCCCATGTAGGTGCCGTAGTGGAACTGGCGGTAGGACAGCTCGTTGACGCTCTTGGACACCAGGGCCGGCAGCCGGGCGACCCACAGCGTCGACGGGTCCTCCAGGTAGGCGTCCCGCTTGACCCGCGTCAGGTCCGAGAGGATCGGGGCGGTGTAGACCGGCGTGTCGTCGTCGTCGATGTAGAGCCGGATGGTCGTGCCGGCGAGCACCTCGATCGAGTGCTTGATCTCGTCGATGCTGCGGGTCTTGCCGCGGTGCTTGAGCTCCTTGCGGATCATGGACAGCGAGAACTTCACCCAGCTCTCCACGGCCGGGGCGTTGTGCAGCCCGTACTGCTGGTCGGCGAAGACCTTGCGCAGCACCTCCTCGACCAGCTCCTCGTCGGCCGAGGGGTAGAAGTCGCGGAACCGCCCTTTCACCTTCAGCGACGCCGGCTGGATTTCGAGCCGGCACGGCTTCTTCTTGTAGTTGAAGGCGTGCTCGTGGACCGGCAGCCGCTGCTTGCCGTCCCGCAGCGACACCTGGCGGCGGGCGGTGACGGCGAACTTGGGGATCGCGTCCCACAGCTCGATCGTGTTCGAGAGGTCGGCCTCGTTGCCGAAGAACTCGGCGAACAGCTCGTACTGCTTGCTGGCCGGCACCCGCGCCGGCGGGGCCCGCCTCACCTTGGCGATCTCCGTCATGTGGATCCCCTGCACGTGTGCACACTTTCACAATCAAACACCTGCAGGAGTGACAACCTGCAGCCGTGAATGCGTGAACAGTTGATCTTGTGAAGGCGTGTGCTCATGCGGCCGGCTTCTTCGCGATGGTCGGCCGCTGCCGGCTCTGGAACAGCAGGTCGATGGCCTCGGCGAGCAGGTCCTGCACGGTCGCGTCCTCCTCCACCCCGATCTGGCGGAGCTGCCGCGAGACGGCGGGGTCGAAGTAGCCGCCAATGTGCTTTGTGGCGACCCTGGAAGGCTTCTGACGCGCCTTGGGCGGCTCGGCGGGGGCAACCATCGCCTGGGCAGCCGGCGTCGCCTGCGGGGCTTCTGCGGGCGTTTGCGGTGGCGCGTCCGCGTCGGCCGGCGGCGGGGCGTCCGCCCGCTCGCCCTTCTTGAGGCCGGCGGCGAGGAACTTGTTAGGCTGCGACATGGGCACCTCCCGCGGCTCGATCCTGCACGAGCGAAGGTGTTCCGTCCTGCACGCCTTCATCCTGTTGCTTGTTCAGGTGTGCACACACGAAGGCGTGCAGCCGTTCGACCTCCCCGGCGGCCTTGTCGTCGGCGGCGAGCTTGCCGGCGGGCACGAACTCGGCGGCGGTCTGGCCGGCGACGAGCGAGCGGGCGAAGGCGACGCGGCTCGTGAGCCGGGCGGGGCAGACGGGCACGGCGAACGCCTCCTTGATCGCGGCCTCGGCCTCGTCGGCCTCGCCGCCGGCGGGGGCCACGCCGTTGAGCACGACGAACAGAGGGGTGCCGGCGGCCTTCATCAGCCCGATCGTGTTACCGATCGCCTCGATGTCGAGGATGTTGGGCTTGCACGGCACGATCACCAGGTCGGCGGCGCGGGCGGCCGAGAGGGCGACCGAATCGGAGTGGGGGGCCGTGTCGAGGTACAGCCGCTCGACGCCGGCCTCGCGGGCGTTCTGCATCTCCTGGGGCAGGCGGGTGGCGTGGGCGGAGACGACCACGGGCTGGACGGCCTTGCGGCGGTCCCCCCAGTTGGCGCTGCTGGCCTGGGGGTCGAGGTCGACGATGCCGGTGGCGGTGCCGGCTTGGGCCGAGGCGGCGGCCAGGTGGACGGTGAGCGTCGTCTTGCCGGCCCCGCCTTTTTGGCTGATGAGGGCGATGGTTTGCATGGAGTCCTTTCCGTGTGCAGGGTTGAAGGTGTGCACACCCGAACAGTCTACAGGCTGCACGCGTGCATTGTCACTATCGGACCAACGCCCCGCAGGGGTTTATCCACAACAAACCACAAAAAACTTCTTGACATAAGCCCCCGGGCCGTGGCATGGGTGCCCCCGACGAACCACAACGAGAGGGGGCAGCCATGCACCACACGAAGCAGACGAACCACACGAGCCACACGAACCGCACCGCACGCACCGCACGCGCCGCACGCGCCGCACGCGGTCCGGCCCACGCCGCGGCGTAGACGCGGATGGCCAAGGACAAGGCACCGGCCCGCACGCCGGCCACGAAGACGAGCAACGGCAAGAAGGGTGGGGCGTCCAAGTCGTCCAAGTCGTCCAAGTCGTCCAACGCGGCCAAGCCCCGCCGGGACCTCTACCAAGAGGTGACGGACGCGATCCTGGGGATGCTCGACGCCGGCACGGTGCCGTGGCACAACCCGGTCCGCGGGGCCGGCGGCGGCGAGCTGCCCCGCAACCTGGCCAGCGGCCGGAAGTATCGGGGCGTGAACGTGTTCCTGCTGGTGATGACGGGCATGAGCCGCGGCTTCGACAGCCCGTGGTGGGTGACGTTCAAGCAGGCGCTCGGCCGCGGCGGCAACGTCAGGAAGGGGGAGAAGGGCACCCCGGTCATCTTCTGGAAGAAGCTCGTCGGCGACGACGAGGAGGTGGAGATCGACCCGGCGACGGGCCGGCCGACGAAGGCCCCGATGGTCCTGCGGGCGTACACCGTCTTCAACGCCGCCGCCCAGTGCGAGGGGCTGGACGTGCCGGCCCCGGTCGATCTGGCGGGCGTGCCCGCGTTCGTGCGGCTGGAGGAGGCCGAGCGGATCGTGAGGGAGTACCCCCGGCCGCAGCCGACGATCGAGCACCAAGGCACGCTCGCCAGCTACATCCCGTCGCAGGACGTGGTGCGGCTGCCCCCGCCCGAGCGGTTCGGGACGCCCGAGGAGTACTACAGCACCGCGTTCCACGAGCTGGTGCACTCGACCGGTATCAAGGGCCGCTGCGACCGCGGGCTCGGCACGGCCCCGGCCCCGTTCGGCACAAGCGACTACGGCAAGGAAGAGCTGGTGGCGGAGATGGGGGCGGCGTTCCTCAACGCGGCCGCGGGCATCTTCCCGCAGACGGCCCGGGCCTCGGCCAGCTACATCGACGGCTGGCGGCGGACGATCAAGGGCGACAAGAAGCTGGTCGTTCAGGCCGCTGCTCAGGCCCAGCGGGCGGCCGACTTCATCCTCGGCACGACCTTCGAGGCGGCCAACGACGATGACCCCGAACCTTCAACAACCCCGCAGAAGCCCACGGAACGACCGCAGGAGGCCGGAGAGCTGCCAGAGGCCCCAGGACCCGCCCAACCGGCCGAGGAGGCCCCACGGGCCGCTCCTGGCGAACAGGGGACGATCCGCACGAGCGACAACCCCGCCGCGTGGGACTTCCAGACCACCTTCCCGCCCCCATTGCCCAAGGCGGTGGGCGAGGGCGTGGTGTCGGCTGATGACGCGGCCGGCGAGAACCTGGCGGCCCTGACGCTCGGCCACCTGACCGACTGCCGCCGGGCCTTCGACTTCACCCGCAAGCTGCTCGACGCCGCCGAGCGGGGCGTGAGCCCCGAGACGGGCAAAAAGCCCCGCACGGCCGCCACGCGGGGCAGGCTCGTCGAGGCGACCGCCCGGCGGATCGGGGCGGCCCGCCGGCGGTACGAGTCGCTCGTTGCCGGCTACGCCGACGCGTTCGGCATCGAGGCGGCCGCGGCGTTCCAGGCCCGCGTTGAGGGCGTGGCGGTCGAGGACCTCGTGCCCACCCAGCCGCCCGAGGCCACGGCGTGGGCCCAGCAGCCCCAACCACCCCAGCAGCCCAGGCCCGACCGAACGAGCGGGCCGCAACTCACGCTGTTCTAAAGGAGGATCACGATGAGCCACACGAAACCAACACAACCATCAACGCCCGAACCGGCCGCGGAACACGAACCCGAGTACCTGAAGGCCGCGTTCGACCGCATCGACACCCGCTACCCGGTGTCGGAAGCAGACCGTGACCGCTTCGACGCCCTGCCGGCGGCAGGGCAGGCGACGCTGCTGCGGGACCTGCTCGCCAGGACCAAACGGGGACCGTTCGGCCCGGCGCAAGGCCGGCTGTTCGCCAGCTACCGGGCGGCGCTCTTCCCCCGGCTGTGCGATGCCTGCCCGACGCTGGACCGGGACAGCGACAGGGCGTGGGCCGCGGGCGGGCTGCGGTTCCTGCTGGCCGGCCTCGACCCCGCCGGGGCCCCGCCACCGCCGCCGCCGGAAGAACCCCGGGAGGGGCCGGCCGCGACCGGGAACGCCGTTCCGCCGGCGGGTCCCCAGCAACGGGCCCAGGGCACGCTGTGGAGCCACGCCCCCGACGAGGCGGCGATGGCCGCCGACGGCATCACGCCCGAGCAGGCCAGGCGACGCCACTGCAACAACCACGGCTTCTTCCCCGCCGCCGGGCCGCGATGAGCGGGAAGCGGGGCGATGGGGAAGAAGGAAGGGCGGGCGGTTCGGGTGGTCTGGCCGCCACCTGGAAGCGGGCCAGCCCGCCGGCGAGGCGGTGGGGCGGCAAGTTCGCCACGCCCAAGTTCCGCCCGCGTCGGCGCAAGAGTTTTCGGCCGATCTTCGCCGACCTCGCCAAGCCCCACGGCCAGGAGAGCTAGACGTGCCCCGCCTGTCCCGCCTGCCGCGGTTCACCTGCTACCTGCTGCTCTCGGAGCACGGCGAGCTGTACGTCGGGTACACCGGCCACCTCCGCCGCCGGTTCCGGCAGCACAACGACCCGGAGAACAAGGGGTACACGCGGGGCCGACGGTGGCACCTGCTGGCGGTCATGCACTTCCCCGACCGGCACACGGCCTTGCGGGCCGAGCGGAAGATGAAGCAGACGCGGGCCAAGCGGCGGTGGTTGCGGAACACGCCCCGGGTGGACCGGCTGTGCGCTCGGCACGGCATCGACCGGCCGAAGCTCATCCGTGGGAAGGGGAAGCGGGCGATGGGGGAGGGGGACCTGGTTCCCGCAGCTCGTCGTTCCAGTCTCGCCCGGGCGTGGGCGGCCGGTCCTGGGTCAGCGTGAGGTCGCCCCGGCCCAGCCCCTCGAAGATCGCCGTCACCTTCTCGGCCAAGCGGTCCCCGCCCGCGTCGGCGTCGAGGATCAGCACCACCTCGCCACCGCCGGGCAGCTTGCCCATCGCCGACGCCAGCAGCCCCGGCTGCTGCTTGTTCATCGACCCCGCCAGGCTCACATAGCGGGCACGGGCATCCGCCCGCACCGCCGCGTGCGAGAGCGCATCCAAGGCCGTCTCCGCCACGCACAGACTTAGGTCGCCAGCAAAGTTCCTGCTCCCCCATAGCCCCTTGGCGGAGCCGGCCGGCATGCGCGTGACGCCCTCGGCCTTAATCTCCCAGCCGCACAGCCCGTCGCGGTCCCAGTGCGGGAACCACACCTCCCCGGCCCGCGGGGTATGAATCCGCCCGGCAAAGCGATCCGAGCCGCTCACGGCCGCCGGGATGCCCCGCGTGGTGTTCAGGTAGGGGTCGACCCCTTCAAGCACCTCAGCGGCCGCCCACCGGGCGAGCAGGGCGGCCCGGTCCACCGTCACCGCGGCCACGTCGCGGCGATACAGCGCCGGCTCCACAACCGGCCGATCCGCCCCCAGCCACTTACGCAGCTCCACGCGGACCTGGCCGAGGTTCAGCCCCCGGCGGCGTTGGAGGAAGTCGACGACGCTGCCGCCGTCGCGGTCGTCGTGGGGGTTGAAGTAGACCCAGTGCCCCGAGCCGGCGTTGCGGGCGACGACGATCTTCCCCCCGTCGCCCTTGCGCATCACCTCGCTCGCCCGGCTGCTGGCCCGAGGGTCGCGGGCGTAGCCCAACGACGCCGCCACGGCCGTGAGCGGCACGTCCCGCTTGAAGCGGTCCAGCTCGTCGGCCCGGCCGGTCATCGGCCCGCCGGGGCAGGGGGTGGAAACGTGTGTCTCATCCTCCCATTACCGCACGAAAACCCCTCTGAATGCAAGGGGTTTGGCGAGGGCCGCACGCAAAGCTTGCGCGGCACGGCCGGGCTGTGTTAGTTTGCCATATTGACAACTGAATGGGCGGAGGCGGGGATGTCGGCACCAAAAGACTTTAAACATGCGGGGGGAATCCACCGCGACTACACCTATCCGGCCGGTGGTTCCAGGAGCTTTGACCAGTGGCGATCGTTGCTGTCCGACATGGCCCGCATGGGGAAGATCGACGTGAAGATCGTGGTCCGTGGCGACCAGGCGCGGGTCTTCTTCGAGGACATGAACAGCAGCTTCCTCTTCCAGGAAAGCTACGAGGAGTACATGGGACCGGAAAAGCAACTCACGACGATCACGTTCGGGCCGAACGCCGACCCGCATTTTGTCATTGCGTACGTCCAGGTGGCGGCGGACCTTCTGGAAGGTGCCGGCGTTGAGGCCACCGTGAAGCGGGTCGGTCACCAGGTGCTGTTCGATTTCGGGAACATCCACGGGGCGATCCTCTTCGAGGCCTTGCACCAGGGCGGGTACATCCATAACAAGGTGGACGTCATGCTTCACGTGCTCGACACCTATGGGCCGCCATGCATCGAAGGGCCAGGGTGACGGTTCAACGGAGCTCTATCACTCGCGGACATACCCATTTCTTTACCACTCAAACCCATCTATTCCCATCCATTTTTATGGGAGTTTTCCCACCAATCGCTGGCAACTCTCGTCATAATCGGACCCGATGTTGCAACCCCAACAAAGCAAAGCGGCCGACCTGACCCGCCTCGCGCAGTCGGACCTGTTGAGCGATTGGATCGACGACCACGCCAACGGGTGGGGTCACCACGAGTGGACCGACCTGGTGGGCTTGGTCCAGCAGGCGGGCCTTCAGGTCGATGAACGCAGCCTCGGGCTTTTGTGTGAGCGTTTGAAGCGGGAGCGGTATCCCGAGGGGTTGCGGCAGGAGGCCGAGCAGCCGCTGACGATCGAGTCGATCCAGACCGTCGATCGCGTGGCGGACGGGGCGTGGGCGGACCCGGTTGAGTTTGCCGGCCGCTACGCCTTCGAGCCCGGCATGTTCTGGATCGGCCGCTGCCCGGTTTCCGGAGAGCCGGTGGGCCATCGGGATCAAAAGCACATCCTGCTCGTGGGCACCACACGCGGCGGCAAGGGTGCGACGATCATCACCCCGAACGAGCTGCTTTGGAACGGTTCGATGGTCACCTACGACACCAAAGGCGAAAACACGGCGGTGACGGCGGCGCGGCGCGGGGAGGGTAATGACGTGTGCGTCGGCATGGGCCAGTTCGTGGCGACGTTGGACCCGATGCACATCGCGAAGGTCGATCCCAAGTACCGCAAGCGGTTCAACCCGCTGGACGTGTTGGACCCGGAGCACCACCGGTTCCAGGATCGTGCCTCGAACATGGCCGACGCGATGGTGGTGAAGCCCAAGCAAGAGGGGGACTCGACCTTCTGGAACCTCAAGGCCCGCTCGCTCATCCGGGGCCTGATCATGCACGTTTGCACGTCGCCGCAATTCGTGCACTGCCGCAACCTGGTGACCGTGTACCTCCTGGCGATGTTCGGCGATGAGCCGACGGCGGCGGAGATGACGGAGATCAACCGGCTTCAGGACGAACACGAGAACGTCAAAGACGAGGACCGGACCGTTCCCATCCGACCGTTCGAGGCTTTGTTCCGGAGCATGCAAAGTAATCGAGCCGTCGGGCCCGGCGGCAACACCTTGCCCGCGATCGCGAACGAGATGCTCGACGTGCTCCACGGGGACAAGGGGGCGCAGTGGCTCGGCTTCCGCTCGACGCTCTCCCAGCACCTGGAGTTCCTGGAGCACCCGGGCATTCAGGAGGTGCTGGAGGTCACGGACGAAGGCGTCGACTTGGCGCGGCTCAAGACCGACCCGAGCGGCATGAGCCTGTTCCTTTGCTTGCCGCTAAATGCCAAGGAAACCTATGCCCGGTGGGTGCGGCTGATGCTCACCGCCATCGTGGAAGAGATGCAGATGATCCCCGGCCAATCGGCAACGGGGCACCGCACTTTGATGATGCTCGATGAGTTCGCCAGCTTGGGGCACATGAGGGTGATCCAGGAGGGCTTCTCGACGCTCGCCGGGGCTGACGTGAAGATGGTCGCGGTGTTGCAGAACCTCGGCCAGCTCGGTGAGCACTACGAGAAAGCCGAGCAGGACTTGCTCGACAACACCGGTCTCCAGCTCTTCTTCGACGTGGGCGACGAGTCCGCCAAACGCATCTCGGGCTGGTTGGGTGAGACCGACGTAGTGATCGAGAACAAGAGCATGCAGGTGACCGAGCAACAGGGGACGAGCGACCAGTCGAGTGCGACCGCCTCGGCCGGCGCGGGCGGTGGGGTGTCGGACGCCACCGGAACGACGGAAAACCACACCACCGGCAGCACGTCGTCGACGGCCAACACCGAAGGCGACAGCGACACCTCCACCGAGTCCTCGGGTCAGACCACGGGTAAAACCGGCGGCTCGTCTCAAGCACAGAGCCAAGGCGGAAGTACGTCCGACGGGACCACGCGGGGCGATGGCACCAACGGCGGCACCAACAGCGGCATGACCCATGAGGGCATGCCGGTCTTCCGCACCATCAACATGCTCTTCGCCGCGATCGACACCCACACGCAGATGAGCGACGGCCGGCAGGACGGGTGGAGCAAGCACCGCTCGAGGAACCGGCAACGCAGCAAGAGCTGGAACAACACGGCGTCCGAGAACCGGGGCTGGTCCGACTTGCGGAACGTGAGCCGTTCGCTGGCGAAGACCCGCCAAAGCAGCTCGACCGACACGCACGGCAAGAGCCAAAGCGATACCTACGGCCGGTCGGCCACGCACACGGTCAACGAGAACTGGACGCAGACGCTCGCCCGGACCTTCGGCCACACCAACACCCACAGCCTGAGCGTGACGATGGGGGTGACGCAGAACGTGCAGAAGCGGCCGTTGCTGGCGGCTTCGGAGCTCGTCGACAAGTTCGCGGCGGGCGAAGAGCACCGTGATGCGCATTATCCGGGGTTCGTGCTGGTGCGGATCAAGGGCAAGCGGCCGGCGGTGATCCGCAAAACCCTCTACTACGACGACCTCGGCTTCGACGGGATGTACGACCGCCACCCCGACCACCCGGAAACCGATCCGCCACCGGTGGTGCGCCGCTCGACGGTCCTGGCCAAGTACCCGCCGGAGATCGAGCTGTGCTACGGGGCGATGGACGACGACGGCCGGTACCACCGCTCGATCATCGCCCGGTGGCACAAGCGGCCGGGCGAAGAGGTCCGCAAGGGCGAACCCCTCTACGCCTTGCGGCCGGGCCTGGCGATCGCCCACGGCATCGAGGACACCGTGCTGGTGCACGCCCCGCAGACGGGCCGCATCCTCAGCATCGACTCGCCGGCGGGCGGGTCGTACGAGCCCGACCAGCCGCTGGCCACGCTGCAATACCACCTGCTCGACGCTTGGCTCGACGGTGATGAAGAGGTGGCGGATTACGAGCTGGAACGCCTGGCTGATGGCGAGCACCTGATCAACGAGAAGGTGGGCACGATGCTTCGCAACCGCCAAGAGGCCGCGCGTCTCGAAGCCGAGCAAAAGCGGCTGGTCGAGCAGGCGACCAAGGTGGCGGCCCCGATCACCATCGAGCTACCGGCGGACACGGGGGAAGTCCCGGACGACGACGCCGGGATCAAGGCGCTTCCCGCCCCGGACGCGGCGGAAGACCCGCCCAAACCGGGTTACTTGTGGCGGCACAGGTACTTTCTTGGAAGCAGCGTGGCGATGCTGCTCATCGTGTTGGCCGCCGGCGGGTTCATCGGCTACTCGATCCTGACGGCCGTGCCCGCACACTTCGGCGAGGAGCCGCAGGTGCGGCCCTACGCTTGGGAACCCGGTCACTATTCCTACGACTTGGCCAGTGCCAACTTGTTGGCGAAGTGGGAGAGTACTGGGCCCTCGGACCCGGCGGCCCGGGTAGAGCACGTAAAGCAAATGCGGGAAGCTCACAACCAAGCACGGGCTGCGGAGGAGGAAGCCCTGGCTTTCTGGCAAGAGCGGGCGGCCCCATACCAGCAGCGGCTCGATGGGCTTTGGAAGGGCCTACAAGCCGTGGGTTTCGCTCTCGTTTGCCTGGTCCTCTATTTGGCCGGTATGTTGTTTGTGGTTGCGGTGATTGAGGCGAACTTCGGGTAGCTGATTCGAGCAAACCGCGACACTGGTGTCAGATCGGCCGCCCCGTGATTCACCGGCTTCTGCCACGATCTTGTTCAAGGTTCGGGCCCCGGCCCCGATCCTGCTGCTGCTCGGTGCGTGCCTTCTCGGCGGCGGCCCTGACCATTTCTTGCTGGGCGGCCGCGCGTGAACGCTCCTGCTGCCAGTCACGGTTGAAGGTCTGCTGCTTCACCGCCGTCTTCATCGGACCCCGGGGTTCCAACGCGGGCTTGGGCTGTTCCCGATTGATCATCTGCGAGCCGAGCGATCGGGAAGTGTGCGAACCCTGCCGGACCTGCGTGGTCGAGGGGGCTTGCTCACGCTGCGCGTCGAGCGGCTTTTGGGCGTGATCGGCATACACGAAGTGCGACCGAACCAGGCCACTGACGCGAGCAGGGTCCTTCTCGGTGAGCATCTGGTGTGCGAACTGCATCGGTATCGGCTTGGGCACCTGCACCGAAGGTTGCAGCGGAGTTCTCGATTGCACCGCCCGCACGTAGGTCGATCGAAGCGGCTGCACGTGCGTGAACGGGTAGCCCCTGGGCTGTTCGTCTCGCTCGTAGCGGCTGGTGCCATGTCGGGGGTCGAGGCTCACGCTCAAACGATGGTACCGTGATCTCATGTTGCTGCACAGCGCAAAGTGTCAACGTTCGACCCCGCGATCGCCACGGTCTCGATCCTGCTGACGTTCTTGCCGCTGGGCCTGCCTTGCCTCCTCGGCGATCTTCTTGATCAGTTCCGGGTCGTAGGGCTCGGGCTTGCTCGCCGGCTGCACGACAGGGTGAGCCTGCTGCCGGACCGGCATCCGTCCTTGGCCGCCGCCTTGCTTCGAGCCGCTGCCCACCTGCCGGCCTTGTTCAATCTCGTGCGGCCGTCCGTCTTCGCTCCGCACCACGCGTCGATCGTGATCGAGCTGCTTCCACTCGGCCTTGAGCTTGGCCTGGCTCATCGCCGCGTCGAGCACCAGGTCGCTGCGGTCGCGGACGTACCGCTTCCGCTGCTCGTCGAGTTTCTCGGCCAGCTTGCCGCGTTCGGCCTTGGCGACCGCGTGCTCCTCCTTCCGCCCCTCGGCGGTGAGTTTGCGCTGCTCCTGGGCGTGGTATCGGTCGAGCTGGGCCTTCTGCATGCCGGCGTCGAAGGCGAGCTTGAACGCCTGGCTGGTGGCCCGCAGCGGGCTGGTGCGGATCTCGGTCATCCACGCCTTGGTCTTCAATGCCGACCACGCGTTGCGGGCCCGGCCGGCCAGCGTGTCCTTGGCGGCCTCGAACGTCTCCCGCTCCTGGTTCTGCCTGGCGTGGAGCGTCTCGATCTTCTTGGCGTGGTCGGTTTTGACCCGCGACTTGGCCTTGCGGATGTGCGCGGCCGCCTCGGCCCGTTTCTCCCGCTCGCCCTGGACGAACGCCCGCTTCAGCTCCGCCATCTTCGCCGTGCGTTGCTCCTTGAGCCGCTCGGTCCTGGCCTTGAGTTCCTTGCCCCGACGCTCCAACTGCTCCAGGATCGCCCGCTTGCGGGAGGCCGGGTCGGCGGCTTGCTTTTCCTGCTCGCGTTCGTACACGTTGCGGGGCTTGCGGGGGTGGCTGGTGAGCAGACCCTGGGCCCGCTTGGCCGCGTTGATCGCCCGACGCGGGCACAGATCCTCACGTCCCATCGCCCGTCGGTAGTCCAACGCCCACGCCGAGAGCTTGTCGAAGTTCTTGTTCTCCGGAAGCAACGCCCCGTGGCCGGGGTTCACGCGGTTGATGACCAGGTGGCAGTGTTCTTTGTCGGTGTCCTTGTGGGCCACGATCACCACCTGGTGCTCGTCGGCGAACTGCGTGCGCTTGGCCACCTGCGTCTTGCTGATCTTCTCGCCCTCGGTGTTGCCCAGGTAGCTCAAGGAACCCAACGCGGCCGCCAGCATCTCGTCCCGATCGACCTTCTCGTCCCGATCCCAGGAGAGGCTGATGTGCTGGACCACCTGGGGCGAGTTCTTCCGTATCGCCACGCCGCCCTCGCGTTTGAGCTGGTCCTGGCTCTTGGCCGTGCCGATCATCACCGCCGTCGCCTGACGCGGGTCCTCGACGGCCAGGTTGTGCGTGTGCGTCCAGGCCACGCGGTCCGGGTCCTGCCCGTCCTTGCCGGTGAGCAGGTAGTTCATGAGCCCCTTGAAGCTCGTCCCGTTCTTGTGGATCACGGCGATCACCGGGTCAGTCTCCCAGGTAGGCATCGGCGACGGCCTTCACCGCCGCCCGCACCTCACGGGCCGCCGCGTCGAGCCGGCCGTCCAGGTCCCGCCCGTCGCCGGCGTTCACCCGCTTGGTGAGCTGGTTGAGGTTCACCCCGATGCGGTTCAGCTCGGTGAGCATCCGCGCGTCGGCCGTCGCCTTGGGCGGCACCACCGGCACGTCGAAGCACCGCCGGCGGAGGAACTCCGCCATCGTGAGCCCGGCCGTCCTGGCCCGCTCACGCAGGGCGATGTGCTCGTTGATCGTCAGCCGCACCGCGATCCGCGAGCACCGCTCCTCGTCGGGCACGGCCGTGTACCGCCCGCCCCGAGGCCGGGCCGGCTTGCCGTTGCTGTTCGCCGCATTCGCCTGCGCCATCTTCGTCTCCTATCGCCCCCGCAGCGGCCCGATCGAAGCTGCCAACGGGGCAGCTCACGTTCGGCCGGGTCACGCCTCCAAGGACGTCCCTCCTCGGGCGGGGTCCAGCCCCGAAAGGCTGGGGGTCATGGAAGGGGCCAAACCCTTCCTCGGTGGGTCCAGGGCGTCGAAACGGCCCCGGTGGTTCCAAGGCGTGGCTGAGCCACCGCCTTGGTGCGGTCCAGGTGCAACACCTGGTCATCGGGAGGTGCAGGAGGGGGGATGAACCCACCCTCTTGCTCGCCATCCAAGGGGCGAACCCCTTGGCCAGACCGCCGCAGGCGGCCCCGCAGGGGTTCTTTTAGCACGCAAATCGAGCCCGTAGGGTGCGTTTTGTGTGCTAAAAGAATATCTGGCTCTCCTTCTTCGGAACCCGCTTCCTACCACAACCGCCCGTGGCAATGCAAGCATTTTCCGTATCTTGACCCGCCCGACCCCGATCTGACCCGGGTGCACCGGGGGTCATTGACCTTCGGGTGACCCACCGCCCGCGTCCGGCGACGCCGTCGCTGGGGCCGCCTTGGCTTTGGGGCCCGCCTTCCCCTTCGTGCTTCGGGGCTTCCGCTTGGGCGGTTCCTTCGCCTCGACCACCACCCCCAAAGGGCGGCACAGCTCGGCGATCGCCTCGGCGGCCTGTCGCTGCCGACCCCGCCGGGCCTCGGTGCTGGCCTTCTCCAGGTCTTTCATCGCGCTGCCCAGCACGCCGGTGCCCAGCTCGGTCTTGAGGCCGGCCAGTTCCGCACGCACCCGCTCGATCTTCGCGTCGGCGGGGCCGGGCTTGTCCAGCCAGGCTTGCAGCTCGTGGGTCAGCCGGCCGACGATCGTCTTCAGCTCGTGGTCCATGCGAGCCACTGTAACGCATGCCCGGCCGACGCTCCCCGAAGGGGGGCGGCTTCGCCGGGGCGATCGGGGAAAGAGTGTGGCCGATGGTCAGGCGTCGGGGTCGTCTTGTCGGGGGTCACCGATGGCGTCGAGCAGCTCGATCAACCGGCACCGCACCGCCGCGTTCCCGAGCTGGTCGAGCGTGCACCCGGCGTAGCACGGGTGGTCGCTCAGCCGACGCCACAACGCGACGGTGTCGGCGTCGAGGTGGACCACGTTCTCCACGTCGCCGCGTGCCTTCTCATCCGTGTCCCGCTTCACGTTCATCCTCCTTCGTGGCGAATCCGACCCCCTCGATCCTGCCACGGCCGGGGCGTCGGGATCAACACCCCTCACAACGCGAAAGCCCGCCCCGGCGTGAACCGGGACGGGCGAACCGTCAGTGTTCCGACGGCGGGCAGTGCGTCCGACGCTCGCCGTCGAAGACTGCTGCTCTAGCAGGGCCAATCGTCGGGGTCCATCGCCTCGGCCTCGGCCAGCCACGCCGGGTCCAGGTGGCTCAACTTCAACGGCTCGAAGTCAACGCAAAGCGTCGGGCCCTTGAGCCCACCGGTCTTGATCACCTGGTACCCGCCGACATGTTCGGGATTGAAACACGTCATCCAGTAGCCGTCCTCGTCGCGGTCGTGAAGGCCGATCGGGTACAGCACTTGGCCGTCGGCCGTGGTGAGTTTCGCCAGCAGCGTCGGGTCGCCTCGCGTGTCATGTCGGGCGGCGTCGAGCAGGGCGTTCCTGAGGATCGTGGGGAAGAGGGTGCGGGTCATTCGAGTGTTCTCCTTCGTGTTGTGGGTTGACCTGATGCATCCGATCAGGCGGGTGCGGCGGCGGGGTGCAAGGGGTCTGGGTGCGGGCAGGCTGCGCAGCAGACAACACGGCCCCTTGTTCCCCGACGACGCAGCTGCCAGGGTGCATCATCAAGGGCAACCCACGACACGCAGGAGTACACCGACCCGTGCCCGTCGCCATCGGTGTGATCCCGCCCCGGTCGACGCCGGGGCGGGACGGGTGCGTCACTTCCGCTCGAACACCATGCAGGTGTCGTGCAGGCCGGGAATGAAGCTGCTGCTGTAGCTCCGGCGGCTCGACGTGTTGCCGTGCTGGAACCGGATGATCTCCGTGCACACCGGCCACAAGCCCGCGTCCATCGCCACCTGGTTCGTCATCGCCGGCAGCGGCATGTACCGACGCTTCTTGCCGTCGAAGTCGCTGAACCCGCCGATGAGCACCGCGATCTTCCCGCGTTCGCTCAGCACGTCGCGGCAGTGGCGCAGCACGCCGCCGAGCTGGTCGCAGAACGCGTCGAGCGTCGGGGCACTCGACAGGCAACGCGGGTCCTGGTTGTAGCGGATCATCCGCCAGTAGGGCGGGTGCAGCCACACGAAGTCGAACCGGCCGATCCCTCGGTAACTCGTCGCGTCACCGGCGTCCTGGCCGAGCTTCAGGTCGAAGCTCGTGCACCGCACGTCCAGCTCCTGGCACACGTCGCGGCAGGTGCCGCTGCCGGTCATCGGGTCCAGCACGCGGCCCGGCCGGAAGTACCGGATCAGGTCCGCGATCAGGTGCCCGCCGCAGTTGCCCCGATACCGGCTGTCGCCGTAGGGACCACGCTCGCTCACGCTGTGGATGCTGGTCAGGTGGGGCACCGGACTGGCGGTAAGAGGTGCCGCAGGCAGCGGCACCATCTCGGGGGTTATGCGGCGGCTCATTGGTCACCGCCGTGTTCGGCCTCGTACTCCGCCTCCGGGTCGTAGCCCTTGAAGATGAGCACCTCGCTGTAGGCGATCTCGGCCAGTCGGGCGATCCGCAGCAGCTCGGCGTTGCTGAAGCTCTTGGAGTCCTTGAAGTTGCCGTCCCGGTCGGTGTACGTCCGGCTCAGGTCGACGGTGTAGAACGGTCCCTTCTCGCTTTGGCGTTTCCAGATCGTGGCCTTCAGGGCCCCGTCCCGGAGCGTGCCGACCGGCTTGGTGGGGGTGGTTTCAGTTGGGTTGGTCATCGTCGTTTCTCCTTTGTGTTGTTAACGATGCCGAGCGGCCGGCACGGGAGAAGGGCCTTTGAGCGGAAAGACAAATCGACGGGAGTGGTGCGGCCCGCAGCCTTTTGGGGCGAGGACTCGGTCCCGTCTATTTGTCTTGGAGCGGGCCCGCCGTGCTAGCGTCAGCAATCGTTGACCACACAAAGGAGAGACGACCCCTGCGGCCAACAGCCTGACACCGCCGCCGGACATCCGGTACCGACCGTGGCAGTGCCCGTTTGGTCACGCATCCGGCACGTCATGCGTCGGGCACATTCACCCGGTGAACCTCACCCGCTTCCCCCGGCCGGTGGCGGCTTGACAGACCCGCCCGACCTGTGGCACTGCTGACGGATGACGACGCCCGCACCTGACGACGACCCCGCGACCGGGCTGCAACGGCGGACCCGCCCACGCGGTACCGACCATGCCCGGCTGCCCTCGATGCGGCTGTCCTACGACATGCCCGACAACGTGTTCTGGGCGGCCGTGGCCGACCTCAAGGCCCAACGCGAGGCGGACGCCGACCACGCACGGCGTCGAGCCGTGCGCGTCCGGGTGATCGCCGCGTTGGTGCTGGTGTTCCTGCTCGGCCAACTGCTCGAGGCCGCCCTCAACCTCCTGGCGTGACCCCTGAGGGCGTGTTCACCAGAGGGTCAGCTGCCGGCCGGGGATCAGGCTGCCGATCAGGTCGGGCACGGAGTTCCCGGCGGCCGGGCCGCCGGCCACCGGGCAGTGCCTGGCGGGGCACGCCGCCCGCCGCCGTCGATCCCGCTGCCGCTCCGCCTCGGGCGGCGGCACCCGCTTGACCCGCCGCACCGGGTTGGTGACCACGTGGCCCTGCACGTTCAGGTAATCGTACAAGCTGCTCGCCGCCGACAGCCGCCGCTTGCAGCTCTGGTAGGACAGCCGCCCGGCCTCCAGCTCGCCGGCGAGGACGTCCCGCCACGCCGCCACCCTTGGCGGCCGCACGCCCAGCAGCTCGCCGTCGCGGGCGATGCCCAGGTGCCGCAGGAACCCGGCCACGTCCCGCACGTACGCCCGGCGGGTCTCGGGGGCATTGAGCGTCCCGGCCCACGCCCGCACCAGCGGCGGCAGGGGAGCTGCGGCGGGACCCGCGTTCCCGACACGGTGCTCCTCCAAGCCACCCGCTTCACCCGCCGGCTCCAACGGCTCGACGAGCCACGGCTGGGCGTGGGGGAGCCGAACGCGGCGGCGGGGCGATCGGGATGAGCGGGTGCTTCCGTGCACGAAAGACATTATCGGCGTGTGGTTCTTTCGCGTCTTTCCTCACGTGCGACTTTGAGTGGACGCAGCGAGCAGACGCTTGCGATATTTTGGTTTGGCGCTACTTTGGTGCCCGGCGTTACCCCCGCACGCCGACCGGTCCGCCCACCCGGAGACGCCATGCAAGACTCATTCGATGATCGCAGCAGCGTTGCAGAACGCCCGCAGGTTGAGATACACCCGGCGTTCGTCTGGACCTGCGAGGAGTGCGGAAGTGAAAACTTTGAGCGGGCTGTCGTCCACGAGGTCTCCCCCGAGGAACACTGGGAGCTGCGGGAGCTTTACCCGGACCAGGACCCCGACGACCTCGGCACCGGCACCTGGCTCACCTACCCAGGCGACGTCGCCTGCCGACACTGCGGTGCCCAATTTGATGCCGTCGATCCCCATGGACAAGATGCCGAGGTGTGAAGAGGTTGCGCAGGACTTGCCTTGGTGGCCTCGAACCGATACAAAATAACCCGACCCCGGTGGACAGACCGGGGTCGGGGACTTGAGGAAAAACTAGGGAATCAGGTGTCCACGATGATTGGGAACGCCCTGAGACCACGCTGACGAGCCCACAACTTCGCGCCATTCTTCAGGGTAATGAAGGGTCGAAAAATCAACTTCTTGCCCTTAGGCACGTGAATGGGCTCACGTTTGGGTTTCTGCTTGCCGTTCTTAGACATGTTCACCTCCTTCCCGTGGTCTTGACCGCCTGCGGAGGGTGCCACAAACGCCTCCACGTTCATTTCCACCCCTTTTATCGGCACCTTTTACCAAATTGCCAGCAGGGCTGCACAAAACAATGCCCGAAAAATCCGGTGGGTGTGCAAGTCAGATGCTCGAGACGCTACATCTTGTGTGGCAGGTGGCGAATAGAGCCCCGTTGAACGGTAAGGCGGAATGCCCGCAACCCCAAGTCGGCTCCTTCCCGGTGACATTCCTGCGCTGCGATTTGGCGGGCGGTTTCTCGGCAACCCGGTCACGCCGAATCGGCCCTGCAACGATCGATTGTGGACGGTCAGTTGACAGAGGTCCGTTGAGTCGGAAGCTCATCCTCGGCATGGTCGCCGCCGCATTCATCGGCGGGGACCTGCCGGTGTACATTCCCACTTGTCAAGTCTATTTTTCTCGCGTAACCTGCCAGACCATGTCGCCCGTGCATCACCGATCTACGTCGCCCTCCACCCGTTGCCATGTGCAATGTGATGGTTGAGCGGCGAGCACGTGGGTGCTTCCATCACCAACCCGCTCCGACTGGACAAGCCGATAATGCATTTGGCCGGGTTTTTGCTAACAGTTGTGGGTTTGGCGGCCAGATACACGAGGGTGTGAACGGCTGCGAGCCCAGTAGAACCCACCGAGCGGAGGGTGAGACAGTGAAGCGCGAAATACTGCTCTTGGCCAGTCAATTGGCCGTTGTAGTGGCTGGTGGGGCGGCCCGCCCGCACGATGCCCCCACCGAACATTATGTCGAGTACAAGTTCGATGTCGAGTCTTGCCCCGATGTCGACTGGGTTCCCCTCCTGGACGAGTACGGCGAGCTTCATGATGAGGTCAAGAGTTTTAAGCCTGGGGACAGGTTCATCTTCGAGATCGACAGCGGGGAACAGGTAGAGGGCTTCATCGCCGCGATAGAAATTATGCGCGGCCATGACGCAGAACACCCTGGGAGGTTCCCTCGCGGCATCTTGGTATTTGATCCAAAGATGATTTTGACACGGGATGCCGCCCAGGCAATGATCGCTTTGGGTGCCATCATTAACGTTGAGACACCCAACCAGTTTTTTCTCGCCCTCAACCCATAGTGGTACCGCGCTGACGTCTCGGCAGCCGTGGTAGGCACGGAATGCCAACGGCCGCACTGTGATCCCGCCACTGCCACTCTGCCTCGGGACGTCGTCGGGGCGTCGGTTCGATCTATCCGGTCAGTTCTGGCCCGGCTCCATATCTGCCCAAGCGTCCCGTGGCGCACTCTTGGTCGAGCAGCTCCATTACTTGAAGAAGTTCGACCGGCTCGATGATGTGGTGGTAGACCATGACTTGGTCGTGATCGGCGGTGGCGCGGCCGGACTGGCCGCATCAACGATGGCCGCCGAACTTGGTCTCTCGGTGATTCTGGTCGAGAGCTTCAACCTGTTCGGGACCATCGGGACCAGCCCCTTCCGCCGGATCGAGCCTTTCTTGTATGACTGGCCCTTAGTTGAAGATAACCCTCCTCGAGAACAACCTGTAGGGCCGCTCCCGCTGTTCGCCGCGAAGCCCGGCCAGCTTGCCGAGCGGTGGCTCAGGGTGGTGGAGGGTAAACTTAAAAAGTTTTCCCAGTTCTCGATCGAACAGCCGGCTTGGGGTGAGGTTGTGGCTGAGACGGAATCCCATGTTGATGTCATCATCCGACGAGGTTCCCGCTCTCGAATAGTCAAAGCCACGAGGGTGATCCAGTGCACGGGTGCGAGCGAGCGCTTAAAGCTGAAGTCCGGCTGGTCAGGGCTGCCCTTCTGGGACTTTGACGACCTTAGCAAGCCTGATTACGGCTTTTCGGATGGGGCAGCAGGCAAACGGATCGTTGTGAGTGGTGGCGGCGACGGAGCCATTCAGGACGTGCTAAGGTGCCTCTTCGGCGACGAGCACGTTGCGAACATTCAGCGTGCCCTCGTCGAGCACATGTCTGCAAAAGACCAACTGGCCGTGGCCAAAGCCGAGCAGCATTTCCGCCAAATCTACACGATCTCGTGTGTCGGGATGAACCGCCGCGAACACGACGCCTTAACAGAATTGGAGGCGGTCTACACCAGATCATTACAGCAGGTTGCCGGCAACAACAGGTTTTGCGTCAAGATGAAGAACTTGCTACGGCAGAACCGTCCCGAGGTAGAACTCATCATCCCGTGCCACCATTTCGGTGTCTGCTACCCATTGAATAGGCTTTCCATTCTTGTCACCAACCTGTTGTTCGGGAAAGAAGGCACCAAGCAGAAGGGCTGCTTGATTCTCAAAACCGAGTGCTGGATCGACGATGCGCTGCGCAAGCATCCCAAGGGGCTGCCTTGGGGAGACCCAACTCACGATGTCTGGGTCAGTGACGGGGCGAGCTGTATGGGACCTGACCCAGAGCAGGTGGCATCTTTAGAAATGTGCAATGCGTACCTGCCGAGGCACGGTCTCCTGCCCGGTGGCGACGCCCCCAGCCGGCGTCAGAACATTCCGGTGCATCCCTTCGTGCGGAGCGAGGCAAGCTGATGCCAAGTTGCCACGGCCCAATAATGGTTATTATGTGGAGCTGTACCTGTTCTGGCGTCGCGGACTGTGTAATTGAGAGCCTACCGATGCCACGGTCAAACGGGTATGGCCGAGGTGTAGCTAAAACGCCCACCGCATCAGGTTTTCAGGTCAAAGCAGTGCTTCTGTGTACCGAGGCAGGTACCGGTACACCTTCATGTACTGCTCGACCTGCTTTTCGGTAATCTCGAACTCGTCCGGCACGAACCCTGGTTCGCACGGCATGTTGCTGTCGAGGAGGATACGCTCTCTCGGCGTCAGTTTGGGAACCTGGAGCGCGCACGGCTCTTCCTCGACCGCTTTGCGAGCATAGTCCCGCTCGAAAAGTTTGCTGCTTAGGAGCCGCTCCCGAGTCTGCTCACCGACAATCATTCCGCCGATCGTCAGCATCCGGTGACCGTCGGCGTAAAGAAAATTAAACATCAGCTGGAAGTCCAATTCGCCCCCTCGCTGCTGCAACTCGTCCCGTATCTGGTGGTCAAGCTTCGTCGCGACTAGGCCCGGGATCGCCTCCCGGCTGAAGTCCCGCGACGTCCAGCCGTCTTCGAAATGGTGGTCCAAATCCTCGTTGTAGGCTTCAAAGTCTTCTTTGGCACTCTGCCGCGCCTCGACGTCGACGGTGATTAGCAGGATCGCCCCATCACCCATGTTTGCCGCGGCGAGGGCCGCGTCGTCGAGCTGGTCCTTGTTGAGCCGCGCGTCGTAGTCGAGCCAGACGAGGTGCTTCTGGCGGTCGTCCAGGTCGGTCAGCACGTCTGACATGCTGCCGAAGCGGAGGTCGATGGCGGAGAGCGGCCGGTTAAACGCCACCCGCTTCCTCGCCTTCTCCGCGTATTCGACGCTGAGCATCTCGTCGATGCCGAGGAACTTGTGAAATAGCATGAAGTCGACGAAGTAGATCGACCCCATGCCGGTGTACTTGTAGCTCGAGATAGGGAACCCCGCAGCCGCCAAGAGCAGGAGGCCTTCGAGGATCATCCGCCGCTCGACCTGCTTCGCTGGCCGGAGGTCGTACTGGACCTTCTCGAAGCTGTTCGTCGGCCCCGCCACTACGAGATCCCCTTGGCATCGACGAAGTAGTCAAAGACGCGCTCGCCGACCTTCTTGTTCGACATGCTCGGGCGGTCGAGCTCCCGCTTCACCCGCTCGATCAAGGAACGGGGCCGCTTGAACTGGATGCTCACCTCGTCGCTCGGCTCGGGACGTGTCGACCTCACCTCGAACTTCGAGGGGCTGAGCTTCCGCAGGGCATCGACCTGCCTGAGCTCGCCGGACACCGCGCCGGAGCTTTCCGTCTCCTCGACCTTCTGGTTTTTGTACAGCGTCCGCAGTGCCGTCAACACCGGCTTGCCCACGATCTTCATCCTCTGCCTGGCCCTGCGGTAGATGTCTGAGTCGAGGTTGACGTCGCGCTTGGTCGTCGTCCACGGCAGCTTTAGCGTGTCCTCGCTCTCGAACGAGACCACGCCGATGAAGCCCCGGTACTGCGGCTGGTACAGCGGGAACACACCGCTCCCCCACCCCGTGCGGGAAGTCTTGTCGGCGAACACGACGACCCGGCCGTTGCAGAGAACGTACCAGCCCGCCGTCTCGTCCCTCCACTTCCCGCCCTCGTCGCGCGCCGCGAGGCTGGCGTAGATGCGGACACGGACGCCGTCGATGTCCAGCTCCTCCGTCGCCGGGGTAATGTTGTCGCTCGCCCCGACAGGGATCCGGCGCGCCTCGACCGGTTTCTTGTTGACCGTCAGCTCCACGGCGTTGTTCAGGAACAAGGCGTAGGTCCGGGACGCCGTCGCGCGCAGGCGATCCGACAGGGAGTCCCCGCTGGCGGCGAGCTTCGCCTCCCTCGTCAGCGGCTCCATCTGGACGCGGGTGGTGCCTTCGAGCTTGACCGTGGACGCCATGGATTGCATCGGGAACCGCCACGTCTCGAGCGACGGCTCGTCCTGTTCGTCGTCCTGCCACTCATCGACGTCGACGCTGATCCGGAACCGCTTCTTCTCCTTTTGCGACTCCACGACGAAGCTCTTCCCGATTTTGAACAGGGCCCGATTCATCCCGATGCCATACGCGCCGAGCGACCGCTTGCCCTCCGAGGCCCCATCGTGATCGACCGCGTGCCCGAAGTTGAAGACCTCTTCGGCTGCCTCGTCGAGGGGGATGCCGCCGCAGGTATCCTCGACCTTGATCAGGTTTTCGGTGATGGTGAGCCCGACGCGTGCCCGTGGCCCGCCGGCCCCACCCGAGAAGGCGATGTCCTCCAGGTCGCCCGGTGCCCAGCCCCGGTTCCGCATCAGTGCGTCGATCGAGTTGTCGATGAGGTCGAGGAGGCAGCTCTCGACGGTGATGTCACGGGTGAACATCTGCAGGAAGAAGCGCTTGTGGGGGTAAGCCTTTGCGTAGGTCGGGGGCATCGCCTTGCGTCACCTTTCGATGGTTGTCGACGGCCACGTCCCACCTACCGGTGGGGCCGGGGTCCGATCATGCCGGCCGGTCGCCGGGGTCGCGTCCAGCGTAACAGAAGTTGTCTGGGACCGTAGTGAGTGCGGTGCCGGGCGGCGGCTGGTAGATCTTCCTGCCCCGCGGGCGGTACTGCAGTTGGCCGGCGTGCGCTAGCTTCACCCGCTTCCGGGCGAGCCGGACGTAGTCGGCGCGGATGTCGCACCCGGCCGCCCGCCGGCCTAGGAGGACCGCCGCGGCAACGGCCGTGCCCGAGCCAACGTACGGGTCGAGGACGAGGTCCCCCTCGTGGGTCGTGGCGAGGACGAGGTTCTGGGCGAGTTCGACCGGGAACTGGCACGGATGGCTCGTCTTCTCGATGTGCATCCCCTTGACGTTCGGGATTCGCCACACATCACCGGGGTTCTTTCCCTTCGGGTTGCCACTCGGCTTTCCCTTATTGGTCCCGCGGTACCCCTTCTTCCCGGGGTATTTTTGGGGGACGCGTAGCGGGTCGAGGTTGAACGTGAAATCGTCCCCCTTGGTGAACCAGAGGACGCACTCGTGGCGGCCCGAGAACCGATGTGTGGCGTGCTTGCCGAACTCGAAGTGCCAGATGATCCGGTTGCGCAGGCGGAGCCGGCTCCGCCGCTCATGCCGCCGGAAGCACGGGTAGAGAAGCATGTCGAGCGGGACGACCTGGGACTGACCATTCGTGTAGTGACCGACCTGGTAGCAGATACTCCCGCCGTTCCGGACGACGCGGACCAGCTCGTCGATGACCTTCCGTTGCGAGCGGACGTAGTCGGCGAGCGGGGTCTGCTTCTGCTCGTACTCCTTGCCGATGTTGTATGGCGGCGACGTGACTGCGAGCTGCACCGAGTCACTCGGGAGCGTCTTGAGAAACTTGAGGCAGTCGGCCGTAGCCAACGTTACGGCGTTGTCGGCCGCGTACTTACGGTTCATGCGGAGGTCGGAGCTCACCCCGGACGTTAGCGGCGGCGACCGGACGGATCCACTTGGCGACCGGGCTACAGGGCCATCAGCCGGATAAGCTCCCGCTTGGTCAAGGTCGCCGGGCTCGGGAAGCTCCTCTGGCAAATCCCCGGCCCCTTCAACAGTTCGAAGACGGTGCCCGAAGACACTAAGCCCCGATAATCGACCGCTTTCCCGCCCCCTATCGTCCTTTCCGGCTGGTCCGATAGGTGCCTTTGTGTGATGTGGGTCGCCTAATCACCGGCAACTTTGTATGTGCGTCCTAGTTCGGCCTCTAATATGATCCGGTGAAAGCGGGCGGCAAAGATGCCATCGTTGATCGTTACTCGCTCATCACCGCGGTGTGTCCATACATATATCGACAGTCCTTCGGAAGAAAGAAGCACATCTGGGTGATGTTCCATGGCGTTCGCTATGTCCACAACATCTCCTACAATGCCTCGCATGTGATCGTAGAAATCCGACATCTCGACGTTTAATTCCTTCTTGATCTGCCACCGGAGCACGTCTTTGTTGTCTGCCACCCGCTGGGGGTGCTTTGCCTTACGCCACAACGTATCTCGAAGAGCCTGCCACTCATGGCTCTCCATCGTCCTTGGCTGGCATGTGCCTTTGCTAGGACGGTCCGGCTCAAGCTCAGATAATTCACGTATAGAAATGATCTCACTCATGCGGCAGCACAGTATCTTTGTGCCGCATTTCCCGCCAGCTTTAGTGGCCGCAGCAACAAGGTTTGCTCGAACTGTAGCAGCTTGTCTACGCGTAGAAGCTCCTGACCACAGCGGCGGCCGAAGTACTGGGGCCGAGAACCCGACGCCGGATAACGCAGCCTAAATTCCCGGCTCCCACGGGTTGATGATCGTCAGACCGAAGCCGTCGAAGTGCCTCACGTTCCGCGTCATCACCCGCAGCCCAAACCGCTTGGCGATCGCCGCCGTCTGGGCATCCTCCAAGGGCAGCGGCTTTCCGATCTTCTCCCGCTGGGCCGCAATGACGCCCCAGAGCCGTGACGCCTCGCGGTCCAGCGGCAGGATGCGGTTGCTGTAGGCGGCCTCGATTCGGTCCAACCACACCGCCAACTCGTCGCGGCGGCGGCCGGGCTCGAGCCGCTCAACGCCGAACGTCAGCTCGCCGAAGCACACGCTGCTGATGTAGCACTCACTTTGGGGCACCCGCCGCACCCGTTGGTATGCCTCCGGATTCCGCTCCGGCTGGCGCATCGCCGAGATCACGTTGGTGTCGAGCAGCGTCCTCATCTTGATGCCCTTCACAGCTCCGGGTCGCGGATCGGCCGCACCGTCCGCTCGGGCAGCTCAGTGTCGTCGCCGAACCGCGGCCCCTCGTCCAGGAGCAGATCGAGGAAGCCGGGCGTCTCGCCGGTGAGCTTGCGGTAGCGGTCGCCGGGGATCAACACGTAGTCGCGGTCGCGGCGGGTGATGATTTGCGTGCCCTCCTCGTCGGCGCGGGTGAGCACCTCGGAGAGTTTGTTCTTGGCGTCGGTCAGGTTCCAGGTCATGGCGGGCCTCCTCATTCTTGTTCTAGCTAGACGGTCTAGCTTGATTATGCCATGGAGCGGCCGGCAAGGTCAAGAAGAACCCGAAGCCAAGGCGACCTACTATTTACTCCTGATAAAATGCATTGTTCGCAGCCTGTCGCCGTTGGCACATGGTCCGCCTCCTCCTAAGCGGCTGGTGGCATGAGCAACACCATCCGCAGTGATCGCTGGCTCAGTGTCGAATAGCTTGTCTGATGCGTCTACATTGCCCGGTGCAAACGGGGACAGCGACGAGCGAGACGAAGAAACTCGGCGGCGAGCGGCGCCGCAACCGCCCCAAGCTCAAGTACGGGGTGGTCACCAGTAACTCGAATGACAAAACCATCGGCGTGGAGCTCACATGGCGTCAAAAGCACCCCAAGTACGGCAAGATCCTGAACCGCCGGACGAAGCTGCGGGCGCATGATGAGAAAAATGAGGCAAAAGTCGGCGATTTAGTCGCTTTGCGGGAGAGCCGGCCGTTTAGCAGGACAAAGCACCACAGCCTTGTAAGAATCATAAGCTCTGTGATAACATCGACTTGTGATGCCAAGCCTGATGATTCTGTCGACAACTGCTTTTCCAACTCCCGCTCGGGCGGGCCGAGCAGTATCATGCGAGGGAAAGGAGAGGGCAACGCCCTTCGTCCGGCCGTCCGGACACCACGCCAGGAAGCGCTTTTATCAGTCGAACCCGCCGACACCAGTCGTCGCCGTTCAAAGCCGAAGTACCTGGTGATGGGAGACAAGATGGCTCTTCCTGTAGATGGCTGGCAACTTACATGGTGTCAGCATGGCGACGAGCTAAAAACCTGGGGCTTTTCAGATGCTCTGGGCAAATCGGGTGTGAAGGACGCTCCGCCTCCCCCAAGCCTGCTCCGATCTGACCACGACATCCGGCTGCAAATCAGCCGCTCTTCCGAGCGGGCAGCCTTTCTGTTCATAGACAGTTTTCGTGGTAGTGGCCAGGGGAGGCTCATCAGTCTCGTGTGGCCGCTTCGTCGGAAGCGGCCTGCTGCGGCCGCCCGCGAGACCGCCATCGGATTCCTGAAGTTCTTGCGCCACACGTCCGCCCGAAGCAGGCAACAGGATGACTTGCTGGTTTCGTGGTTGATCAACCGGCGGGACCGGAGGGACTACCCCCGCCAAGGGGAAATTTCGAACCGCTCGACGGACCTTCTGGTGGCAGCCTTAAAATCAGAAGAAGAAGGTTTATCGGGCCTGTTCCTCAAGGCAGCCAGCTATGAGTTCGAGGCACAGATACCCAAAGCAGCGCCAGACCCTGCCGATGCACTCGCCGCAGCTTTCGTTTTCCCGGCACGTGACTTCTCCGCTGGTCGTCGCCCTTCGACAATCCCCCGCATCGTCGACGCGTTCTCCCACAGTCTTCGGTTCGGCGACGATGTCGCCGACGCAGAGGACCTGACTTCGGCTCTCAACGCAGCCTTCGACTATCTCGACCTAGAACCGGGCTGACTTCAGCCGAGTTTACCACCGCCTGACATCAAGGTGCAGCCCTGCTACGATGTGCGTTTCCAACAGGCATATCACCTGCAAGAGCTCCAAATCATGAAGACCGAGGCGCCCGAATGGGAGCGACGAGCCAAAGACGTGTCATCACCTGACTTCGTGGCATACAGCGCGTGGACTTTGTACGGCGGCATCGAGGTGCTGGCGAGAGTGCATTGTCAAATGACTAACCGCGAGGTTGAGCGGTACGATACGAACGAGGTGGTTGATCGCGGCTACGTCGAGTTGAAGGTCAAGCCACGCGGCTTTGCCAAGATGTACCGCCCTCCTCTGTCGCTCACCTGCGGGGCCCGGCTCGTCCATTTCGACCCGACTGCTAGGCTTGATTGGTCGGGATACTCGCGGGTCAGCACACACAGCGAAATCCCGTTCGAGGCACACTTTTCGGTCGCCGCCGATGGAGCTTCCATCATCTATCCCGATGACGACCCTGCAGACCACAGTATGCCCGATGGGTATGATCCAGTAAAGTGCCGCGTCCGGCTAAGAAAAAACCGAGATGGCTCGGTAAATTTTGCCGGAGCTACGATCGCAAAAGTGGAGGTACCCATGAGTAAAAAGCGTGACGACAGCAGGGGGATTTCACAGCAAAATTCGGGCTTGAACTCTGGTGCGCAAACCGTCAGTGGCGATGCCATTCAGATCATCAGCGGATCACATACCACCGACATTCGGGAATCGTTCAACAAATCAGCAGGCGATGGAGATGAGCAAGAGCGGGCAATAATTCTGCTCGAGGAGTTAAAAGCCCTTTTGGCGGAGCTGGCGAAAGAGGCCCCTGGTGAAGCGGATCGGATCAGTAGAGACTTCGACAGTTTTGTCAAAGAAGCCGCCGATCCGAATCCTCGCAAGCCTCACATGAATCTTGGAGCCAAGGGTCTTATCGGAGCTGCTCGAACTTGTCAGCGTCTGGTCGAACCTGTCACCAAGACCATCAAATCCATTTATGAATTACTTAATCTTGGTGATTTGCCACCAGTGTGATGTTTTTCGATGACACTGTTCGTAGGCATTTTGACCCAACTTTTATACACGGCTACCGTGAATATCTTGTGCAACGGCTCTTGAGCCCCGCTCACAAGATGATCCGCTCGACCTCATCGAGGCTCGCCTCCTGCTGCCGCCGGTCGTAGAGCTTGGTCGTCTCGGGCTTGGCGTGCCCGGCCATGAACTGGGCGTGCTCCAGCTGGCCGTCGTTCCTCAGGTACGCCGTGATGCCCGTCGCCCGGAACGTGTGGTTGCTGAACTTCGTCCCCAGCCCCGCCCGCCGGCACCGCCGCTTGACCATCTGCCACGCCTCCTCCCGCCGCAGCCGGTTGCCCGTGAACCCGCACCGCGTCCGGTTGACCGTCCGGAACAGCGGCCCGGCGTCCGGCCGGCCCAAAGCCTCCAGGTAGGCGTCGAGGTAATCGACCGCCGTGTGGTGCACGGGCATCTCGTGGTCGCGGCCCCCCTTCTCGCGGAACCCCAGCTTCATGTGCCGCCCGACCTGGTAGTAATCGCCCACGTCCAGGTTCAGCACGGCAGAGACGCGGCCGAACGTGTAGATCATCACCCCGATCAGCGCCCGGTCCCGCACGCCCGCCGGGGTGGCGGGGTCGATGGACCCGATCAGCCGCTTGGCGTCGCCGCCGGCCATGACCGGCGTCTTACCGACCCGCACGACGTGGGCCGGCCCCCGCACCTCGGCGGCCGGGTTGGTCGGCAGCACCTGGCGGACGACCAGGAACTGCCCGAGCATCCGCAAAGCGGCCAGGTGCTGCTTCACCGTCGCCGGCGACCGGGCCTCGGACAGCGCCTCGACGTACGCCGCCACGTGCACGGCTTGGACGTCCCGCAGCCCGACGCCGCGGACCTCGATCCAGTCCATGAACGCCGCGGCGTTGCGGAAGTAGGCCGCCCGCGTGTTCCTGTTGCGGATGCGGGCGGTGAAGAAGTCGAGGAAGGCCCTGGCCGCCGGCTCGCCCAGCTCGGCCACGGCGGCGGGCAATGGGAAGCAAGGTGTGGCGGGGCCGGCGAGATCCGCGGGGCGGTGGATCAGGTCAGTCATCGCCGGCCCCCGGCGATTTCGTGGGCCGGCGTCTCGTTGAGGGCCGACATCACCCGACAAAGCATGGCCGTGGTGTCTCCCTCGTACTCGGCGTCCTCCAAATCGCTGATCACGCTCTGCGACGTGCCGATCCGCTCGGCGAGCTGCCTTTGGGTCAGCCCCGCCGCCGTCCGGGCGGCGTAGATCTGCGAGCCGAGCGCCATGTTCTCCTTGATCTGTTCCAGGCGGGCACGTCGCTCGGGGTCGTCGCCGAACCGCCGCCGCATGATCTCCACGGCGTCGGCCGTCTTGGTGCCTTCGTTGTTGTCGTCCTTGTCGGTCATGGCGTGCCCTCCGGTTCGCCTTCCCACCCGGCTGGCCAGTCGTCCGACCACGGGTCGAGCACCGCGACGCCGGCCGCCTCGAAGTCGGGCGTGTTGCGGGTCATCACCCTCATCCCGTGATGGAGGGCGGTCGCGGCCATCAGGCCGTCGATCGGCGGCACCTGCCGGCCCCGCCGCATCGCCTCGCCGACGAGCTCGCCCCACCGCAATGCGACGGCCTGGGTCACGTCCAGCACCCGGCCGGCGGCGGTCCGCCGCACGCCCGCCGCCCACGCCTCCAGTTCGGTGCGTTGCGGCCCCGGCGGCAGCCGGTGGATGCCCTTCCTCGCCTCCCCCACCGCCAGCACGCTCAGGTAGAGCTGCCCGGCCGGGCACGCGGCGAACCGCCGCTTCACCCGCGCGTTGCCCTTGGGGTGGCGGACCTCGGAGAGGACGCAGGTGTCGACGACCACGCCGGCCGAGACGGTGTTGCCGGCCGCGTCGCCGCTCACGGGTTAACCTCAAGTTCAACCTCGGGTTCAACCTCGGCGGGCGTTCCGAAGTCGACCTCGTGGCGGCGGCCGGGGCCGCGGTCCCGCTCCAGGTCGACGCCGTCGAGCGGCGGGCCGTTCATGATCCAGTCCTTCAGGCACAGCGGCTCCTCGGCCGGCTCGGGCACGAGGCGGGCGACCCGCCGGCCGTGGCGGGTGATGGCAAAGCTCTCGCCGTTGTGCTCGACCCGGTCGAGCACGTCGCTGAAGTGGGTGCGGGCCTCGTAGGCGCCGAGGCAGTGTTGTTCGTCAAAATCCATGGTGACCTCCTTGCTATTCATTCCTTCAACCCTCCGGTTTCGACCGGTCGTGCGACCAGTCTATCACGAACAGTGTATCACGAACTCGACCCGGACCGCAAGCCCTGTGGCTGACATAAACGCCGTTATGTGAGGCAATCCGGCGAAGTCGCTCGGGGCGGTATTGGGGCCGACATGCCACTGCGGCCGGAGCGGATGATTGTTGATCAAACGGCCGTTCACCGGAAACCCGCCGCCCACGGCCCGACCCCGCCCGGAGGTGTCGATCAACCTGTACATCAAGCTACGTCCGGCAAAGGGTTAATTACGGACACCCGATCGAGGAATTTGTGCCGATCAAACAACTTCGGCGCTTTATTTGCATTACGTTGACAGTGGCGTTGTACCTCCTAGTGTCGCTCCCGATGGCCGCAGGGGGCACCACCAAACGTCGTGATGCGAGACAGCGCGCAAAAACCGCCCTCACCCGTCCGACCGACCAGCTGGAACTTGATCAATTTTTGAAGGGCGTCCTCAATGACCCCATCTACCGGCGGGTGCAAGCCCGGCAGGATGTCCTGCGGGCCGAAGCCCAAGCCATAGAGGGGACTGACGAGGACTGCCTTGAAAGGTGGAGCCAGATCATTACCCGCTCCGAGGACGGATGGGATGTTCCACGTGAGAACCTTCACACCAAGATCGCCAACGAATTCCTCCTGGGTCACAAGCGGTGCTTCCCCGGAGATCGCCGGGTCGTCATTGTCGTGGGACCGCCGGGTTCAGGAAAGAGTTCTATTGGCGTGAAGAACGTCCACAACACGTTCGGCGAAGATTTCGTAACCGTCGATTCAGACGCGGTCAAGGCGATGCTCCCGGAGTATCAGGGTTGGAATTCCACCGCATTACACGAAGAGTCCAAAGGCATTGTCAACAGACGGATCATAGACCGTGCGATCCAAAAGAACCTCAGTTTGATTTTGGACATCGTCGGTCACAACTCTACAGCTCTCGCCGGGCGGATCGAACACTTTCGCAAGACCCACGCCGTGTTCCTGCTGTTGGTGCATTTGCCCCACTGGGAATCGGCGTGGCGCGTTTGGGAACGGTTTTTGCGTAATCCTTTTCGCCTTGCCGACGCGGAGAAAGATTGGGGCAGGTACGTTCCGCCAGAGTACGCCGGCAGCCTTTCTGGTGTGCAAAGCCCCGAGCACAGCTTCAACGCGGTGAAAGATAATCCCGCCGTCTGCGGCTACTGCCGGATTGACGTCAATCCACATAACCAGAAATCGTTCAAGATTACCGAGACTCATAATTGGTCCGCTTAATGATCACGTTGACTTTTAGGATATGGTTAACTATAATTGCAGATCTCAAAGGAGTGTAAACATGGACCACAAAATATTTTCGGAATCTCTCAGGCTCAACATGCAAAAGAGCTTTCAAGAAAAGGCCGACGAGGAGGTCTGTCGCCATCTTCGAATGGATACAGAATTGGTATCCGGCGAGGGCTTCAGAAGCGACATGACGAATACAGAAGGTGCTTCTGAGCGACGGAATACCATGGTCATGGAGGACGCCGCGATACCGGTTCAGAAAGTGATCGGCAGGACGGACAAGAAGATGACACCAAAGCTTGTGCCAGCAATGTCCTCCTGAGTGTTTGATGCTCAACAGCGGATCGACCTCAAAGGTTGAACGCCTCGTCGATGCTGTAGATCTCCACCACGGGGGACAAACGTTCCATCACCTCCATCACCCGCCGGCTCATGTCGGCGTAGAGGGCGTAGTTGCTGCTGAACACCCGCACGCCGTGGCCGGCCAACTCCTTCCTGACCTTGAACGCCGGTGTCCCCATCGGCACGCCGAGGTCCTTCACCTCCTGGCTGCGGGCGATCACGCACCCGTCGTTGTTGCTCAACACGCACACCGGCACGCCGGCCAGGCTCGGGTCGAAGGCCCGCTCGCACGAGGCGTAGAAGTTGTTGCAGTCCACCAGGGCCACCGGGCCGCGGGCGGGTGGGTTGCGCTCGTCCACCGTCCAGCCCCCCAAGCTAAGGACGGTGGATGACGGCCGTCACCACGCCCCACACGATCAGCTCGGTTGACCCACCCGCGTCGCCATCCTCGAAGACGAGGGGCGGGTAAAGCGGGTTCTCGGCCCGCAGCTCCACCCGGCCCCGCCGGC
>CAZVBW010000030.1:0-45099 GCA_964625505.1 uncultured Phycisphaeraceae bacterium | reverse complement strand
GCTCCGGCCGCGCCCGCTGCCGGCCCGCCCGCCGGGACCGCCCCCGCCGCCGACGCCGGTCCGGTCATCGAGAGCCCGATGGTCGGTACGTTCTACTCCTCGCCCAGCCCCGACTCGGCCCCGTTCGTCAAGGTCGGCGACAAGGTCGACGCCGACACGGTCGTGTGCATCGTCGAGGCGATGAAGGTGTTCAACGAGATCAAGGCCGAGCAGGCCGGCACCATCGACGCCATGCTCGTCGAGTCCGGCACCGCTGTCGAGTACGGCCAACCCCTGTTCCGCCTCAAGCCCTGATTGTTCTGGAAGCCGACGCCTGAGCCGAAGGCGAAGGGTCGGATGGTGTGCTCAATGTTCTCCCGCATCCTCATCGCGAACCGTGGCGAGATCGCCGTCCGCATCATCCGCGCGGCGCGCGAGCTGGGCATCGAGACCGTCGCCGTCTACTCCGAGGCCGACCGCGAGTCCAAGCACGTCCGCATCGCCAACCGCGCGATCTGCATCGGCCCGCCCCCGGCCAACCTCAGCTACCTCAACATCCCCGCGATCATCGCCGCCGCCGAGGTCGCCAACGTCGACGCGATCCACCCGGGCTACGGCTTCCTCGCCGAGAATGCCCACTTCGCCGAGGTCTGCCGGTCCTGCAACATCGAGTTCATCGGCCCACCCGTCGAGGCCATGCAGACCCTCGGCGACAAAGTCGCGTGCCGCAAGCTCGCCCTCAAGCACAAGGTCCCCACCTCCCCCGGCTCCAAAGATGCCATCGAGGACGACGACAAGGCCCTCAAGACCGCCCGCGACATCGGCTACCCGGTCATGATCAAGGCCGCTGCTGGCGGGGGCGGTCGGGGCATGCGCGTAGCCCACAACGACATCTCCCTCCGCTCGGGCATCAAAGCCGCCCGCGCCGAGGCCGAGGCCGCGTTCGGCAACGGCTCGGTCTACATCGAAAAGTTCATCGACAACGCCCGCCACGTCGAGGTCCAGATCCTCGGCGACCAGCACGGCAACCTGCTGCACCTGTTCGAACGCGACTGCACCATGCAGCGCCGCAAGCAGAAGCTCATCGAAGAAGCGCCCTGCCCGGTCCTCAACCCCGAGCAGCGCGACAAGCTGTGCAAGGCCGCTGTCCGCCTGTGCAAGGCCGCCGGGTACTACTCGGCCGGCACGGTCGAGTTCCTGATGGGCAGCGACCGGAAGTTCTACCTGATGGAGGTCAACACCCGCGTTCAGGTCGAACACCCGGTGACGGAAATGATCACCGGCGTGGACATCGTCAAGCAGCAGATCCGCATCGCCGCCAAGCTGCCCCTGCCGTTCAAGCAGTCGGACATCAAGATCAACGGCCACGCCATCGAGGCCCGCATCAACGCCGAAGACCCGCAGCGCAACTTCGCCCCCTCGCCCGGCGTCGTCGAGGAGTTCTTCCCGCCCGGTGGCTTCGGCGTCCGACTCGACACCCACTGCCACTCGGGCTACCGCATCCCGCCCAACTACGACTCGATGATCGCCAAGCTCATCGTCCACCGCCGCGACCGCGAACAGGCCATCCAGACCCTGCTCGAAGCCCTCCGCGAGTTCCGCGTCAGCCCCACCAAGACCACCATCCCCCTGCACGAACGCCTGATGACCAACGGCGCGTTCCGCAAGGCCGAAGTCGACATCAACTTCGTCGAACGCCTCCTCGGCGGCTGACCCCGCGGTCCGCCGCAAAGCCCACGCCTTCAGGCGTGGGCGGGCCGCGGTGAACTTCAAACTTGCCCGTTAGCCGCCGCGTTTGTCCCGGCGTTCCCGCGACAACGCCCCACCGAGCGGGGCGACTAACGCTGCTGTGACGTCGGTTCCGGGTCCGCAGAACCCGGCTCGCTCGGGCGGCCAATCCCCGCCCGCTCCAACAACCGATCGACCGCCGCCCAGTACGCCCCCTCGGGCATCGGGTCGTTGTGACCCGCGTCCAGCATCACCAGTTCCACATCCGCCGCCGCCTCGGCCAGCCGCTCCGCGTGCACCGGCGGGATGATGTCGTCCGTCGTCCCGTGCATCACCAGCACCGGCGCCCCGAACTGCTCCAATACTCCGCGGACCTCCAGCTTGTCCCGCACCAGTACCCGCGGCACCCAAAGCCGGGCCGCCATGTCCGCCGCGCTGGTGAACGTGCTCTCCAGCACCAGGCCTGCCGGCTCGATCCGCGTGGCCAGCTGCGCTGCGAACCCGCCGCCCAGCGACCGCCCGTGATAGATCAGCCCGTCCTCGCTAACGCCCGTCCGCCGCATCGCCTCACGCGTCGCCGACTCGAAGTCTTCCACGATCCCCGCCGCGCTGGGCGTCCCGCCCGACCGCCCGTACCCCCGGTACTCCACCAGCAGCACCGCCAGCCCCCGCTCCCGATACGGCCCGAGCATCTCCGGCCAAAAATCGATTAGTTCCGCGTTCCCGTGAGCAAACACCACCAACCCCGAAAGCCCACCCGCTCCCGCGGGTGGGTCCCCCGCCACCCCCCGCGGCATCAACAACCAGGCCTCCGCCCCCGCGTCGCCACCGACCCGCCACGCCTCGGCGTCCACCGGCGCCGACAGCGTCGACACGTCCGGCAGCACGTGCCGCGGAAACATCACCCGCCGCTGCAGCATCAGCACCACACTCACGAACACGATCAACCCCAGCAGCAGCCACAACCCCACCCTTGCCGACTTACGCTTGAGCAGGCCCCGCACCATCGCTCCAGCCTACCGGCCCACACGCGGGTCCGGCCCAAACGACGCTGTTAACATCCATTGGACCACAACCGGAGAACCCCGATGTCCGCCACCGCCACCAATTCCGACACCCGCCTGCTCCACCACGGTGCCTACCCCAGCATCCTCGAGACCGTCTTCAACACCCCGCTGGTCAAGCTCCAGCGGGTGGCCCCCGAAGGCGCGAACATCTACGTCAAGTGCGAGTTCTTCAACCCGATGGCGTCGGTGAAGGACCGCATCGGCCGGGCCATGATCGAGGCCGCCGAGGCCGACGGGCTCATCAACGACAAGACCCACATCATCGAGCCCACGTCCGGCAACACCGGCATCGCGCTCGCCTTCGTCTGCGCCGCACGCGGCTACAAGCTCACGCTCACCATGCCCGAGTCGATGAGCCTCGAGCGACGGGCCCTGCTGCGGGCCTTAGGCGCGGACCTGGTGCTCACCCCCGCGGGTGATGGCATGAAGGGCGCGATCGAGCAAGCCGCCGAGCTGGTCAGCACCACCGACAACGCCTGGATGCCCCAGCAGTTCGAGAACCCCGCGAACCCCGCCGTCCACGAGCGGACCACCGGCCCGGAGATCTGGAACGACACTGATGGCAACGTCGACATCATGGTCGCCGGCGTCGGCACCGGCGGGACGATCACCGGCGTGTCCCGGTACTTCAAGTCCCGCAAGGGCGACGACAACTTCACCGCCATCGCCGTCGAGCCCGCCGACTCGCCAGTCATCGCCGGCGGCGACCCGGGCCCGCACAAGATCCAAGGCATCGGCGCGGGCTTTGTCCCCAAGAACCTGGACACCTCGATCCTCTCGGGCACCCAGGCGGTCAGCAACGAGGATGCCTTCGCCTGGGCCCGCCGCGTCGCCGCCGAGGAAGGCATCTTCGGCGGCATCTCGACCGGGGCGAACGTCTGCGCCGCCTGCCGGGTCGCCCAGATGCCCGAGTACGCGGGCAAGACGATCGTCACCATTGGCTGTTCGTTTGGCGAGCGGTACCTGTCCACACCGATGTTCGAGGGTTTGACCGGTTGAGCCGGCTCGCGTGATCTTCAAGATGCTTTAAGCCACGCGTAAAAAAAACTTAAGAGAGGCCTAGCCACTGGCCCCGCATCCTTATAGAGTGGATGAGCCACGGTCATCCGCCGGATGCGGATGCGCAGGCGAAGGCACATGGTGGTGCAGGACCCACTCATTATCGAAGCGGACCCGGAGATTGCCGGCCTGCTGGATCGTCGGCTGCCCGAACTGGCGCGGGGTTGGCTTGATCGTGTGCGCGCCGCGCTACCCGAGGCGGATGGCCGGTTCAGCGGTGCTGATCTGGATCGATACGAGGAGCAGTTGGGGGCGCTGACCCACCTGCTGGAGAACCCGACGCCCCCGCGCCGCCGAGCGATGTCGATGGTCGCCCGCCGGCACGGCGAGTATCGCAGCCGACAAGGTGGCACGCTCTGGGAACTGGTCCGTGAGTACGCGGTCTTTCGCCTGAAGCTGCTGGAACTCGCCCCGAGTGCGGCCGAGACGCTCTGCTCATGTGTCGACCTGCTGATGAGCGCAGCGGTGGACGCGTTTGCCAAGCATGGGGCCGAGCATCTGGTCCGCGACCAGCAGCAGCTGGAGCAGCAGGTGCATCGGCAGGAAGACGACATCCAGGCGCTCGCGCTGAAGCTGGAGGCCGCCGACCAGCAGGCCCGGCGGAACCTCTCGCGGCAGCTTCACGACGGGCTGCAGCAGCTGCTGGTCGCCGCGATCATGCGGTGCGGCATGATGGAGCAGGACCTGCAGACCGAGCACCAGCGGGAAGACCTGACCGAGGTGAAGGACCTGCTGCGGGAGTCGTTCGACCTGTGCCGCAACCTGACCGCCCGGCTCAACCCGCCGGGCCTGATGAACGAGAACCTGCACGAGGCGCTGGAGCGGTTGGCCGAGAGCTTTGCCCAGCGGCATCGGTTGGAGGTGCAGGTCGAGGTGGACACCTCGGCATGCACCGACGTGGTCGCTGCACCGATCCGGGTGCTGATCTACGAGGCGGTGCGTGAGCTGCTGTTTAACGTGGTCAAACACGCGGGTACGCATACCGCCCGGGTCACGCTGCGGGACGTGGACGGCTTGCTGGAGGTGACGGTCAGCGACTCGGGGGCGGGGATCGACGAGAAGGCGCAGGCCGAGGAGCAGACCAACACCCCCGGCGTCGGCCTGGAGGTGCTTCGCCACCGCGTGCAGCTGCTGGGCGGCGAGCTGAGCATCCACAGTCAGCCCGGGGCCGGCACCCGGGTCCGCGTGTTGCTGCCGTGCCCGGAAGTGGCCGCGACCAAGGCAGCCTGACGCCGGCGGGTGGTCGGGCCTGCCGGCCGTGGACGCCCGCGGTACATTGCGACGCCCCTTCAGGAGTCGCGACATGGACATGACCTATCGCTACCTCGGCCGGACCGGCGTCCGCGTCAGCCCGCTGTGCCTGGGCTGCATGATGTTTGGCGGCCGAACCGCCCCGGAACAGAGCTACGACATCATTGACCGGGCCATCGAGTCGGGCATCAACTTCCTCGACACCGCCAACGTCTACTCGACCGGCCGCAGCGAAGAGGTCACCGGCGAGGCCCTGAAGCGCAACGGCCACCGCGACTTCGTCGTCCTGGCCACCAAGTGCCACGGCAACATGCACAAGAAGCCCGGCGACGACGCGGCGGGCGATGACGCGGATCGGCAGCGGCTTCGCGCCAAGCTCAACCCCAACCAGTGGGGTAACTCCCGCCGGCAGATCATGGAGCAGTGCGAGGCGTCGCTCCGCCGGCTGCAGACCGACTACATCGACCTCTACCAGATCCACCGGCCGCACCCGGACTGCGCTATCGACGAAACCCTGCGGGCGATGGACGACCTGGTCCGCCAGGGCAAGGTCCGCTACATCGGCTGCTCGACCTACGCCGCGTGGCAGTTCGTCGAGGCCCTGTGGACCAGCGACCGGCTGGGGCTGAGCCGCTACGTCACTGAGCAGCCGCCCTACAACCTGCTGGACCGCCGGATCGAACGCGAGCTGATCCCGATGGCCCGGACCTACGGCGTGGGGCTCATCCCGTGGTCGCCCCTGGCCGGCGGGTTCCTCACCGGCAAGTACAAGCGCGGCGGCGGCGCCGGAAGTGACCAGCCCAAGGACTCACGCTTCGGCGAGGGCAAGCACGGCCGATCGCACATGCTCAGCAACGATCGCGCCTTCGACGTCGTCGAGGGCATCGAAAAGCTCGCCAAGGACAAAGGCTGCACCGTCAGTCAGCTCGCCCTAGCGTGGTGCCGGGACCAGCCGGGCATCACCAGCCCGATCATCGGCCCCCGGACGATAGAACAGCTCGAAGACAATCTCGCCGCGATGGACGTGGAAGTCACCGACACCGACCGCGAGACGATCGACGAGCTGATCCCGCCCGGCGAACACGTGGCCGGCTTCTACAACGCCCAGTGGGGCCCGCACCCGCACCGGGTGTAGACCAAGCAACCGCCAAGTCGCCAAGAGCGCCAAGCAAGACGATTGACGAGATTGGCTCCAGCATTCCCTCACCGGGATCGATGCAAGTAACCCGGTCACCGCGGGTCAAAGTCCCAATGATTCGCCTTGGCGCTCTTGGCGTCTTGGCGGTTCCACTTCAATTCTCCAGCGTCCCGAACGTCCGGTCCCCCGCATCCCCCAGACCCGGCAGGATGTAGCCGCGGTCGTCGAGTTGCCGGTCGATCGCGGCGGTCACGATCGGCACGTCGAATCCGGCCCGCTCGATGGCCTGCAAGCCTTCGGGCGAGGCGAGGACGCAGACGAACGTGATGTCGTCGCAGCCGTGGCTTCGCAGCAGTTCGAGGGCGGCGATGGCGCTGCCGCCGGTGGCGAGCATCGGGTCGGCCAGCAGGACCGTGCCCGACGGGGCCGAGGGCGGCAGCTTGTCGTAGTAGCTCACGGGCTTGAGCTTGTCCTCGTCGCGGAACATCCCGATGTGCCCGACCTGCGCCTCGGGGACCACCCGCAGCATCCCCTCGGCCAGCCCGAGACCCGCTCGCAGGATCGGCACGATCGACACCGGCCGGGCCAGCCGCTGCACGCCCATCCGCTCCAGCGGCGTGTCCACCTGGACCTCCCGCACCGCCAGGTCCCGCGTCGCCTCATACGCCAGTAATCCGCCCAGCTGCGCGATCACCGCTCGGAACCGGTCTGGCGGCGTCGCCTTGTCCCGCAGCGTCGCCAGCAGGTGAGCGACGACCGGATGCTCCACCACGTGCACATTCGACATGCGGGCAGCATAAAGCCCGGGGATGGCCATCCCCGGGCTTTGCTAATCCAGCGGCGGCACGTCGATCCCCACGTCCCGCGGGTGCAGCGTCAGCCGGACCATCACGCGGTGCCAGTCCCGCAGCACGTCGTCCGGCGGCGGCACGAGCATGGCATCACCTTGGACCGGCGTCACGTCCGCCTCCAGCGCGTACCGCGGCAGCGGAGCGGCCCACAGCCGATCGGCCACCGCCTGCACCCGCTCCAGGTCGTGCAGCGCCGACCACCGCTCGGGCCGCATGTCAATCACCACCCCCACACTCGGGTCGATGATCCGTTGGTCGGTCACGGCCAGCGCGTGGCCCTGCCGGGCGCTGTCGCTGGCCATCACCCGGGCCCCGTGCCGGGCGTCGAGCGTGTCGAGCATCCAGGTCGCCGCGTACGCCTGCTGCCAGCAGGTGCCGGCACCGCGAGCGATGATCGTCTCGACGTCGTCTCCCGTGTCGCGGGCCATCCGGACTGTCCAAGGCGTCAGCGCCGCCACGAAATGGGCTTGATCCAGCAGCGGCCGCTTGCGGCCCAGCACGCTGGACCACCGGCTATAAGCCTGATGCAGCGCGTCGGCCGCGGCGTGCGAACCCGCGTCCCGCATCGCCGCGCGGATCGACTCGCCGGCCTCGGCGAGCATCGGCTTGAGGTCCCGCCGCATGTGGGACTGACGCAGCAACTCGTCGGCCAGGCGATCCCGCTTGTCCAGCAGCGTCGCCCGCCCCCGCGGCTCGGTCAGCGGCTCCGCGACCGCGGCCACCACCTGCAGCGTGCTGGTCCCCGGCTCGTGAGCCAGCCGGTGCAGCAGCAACCGCGCCGCACCGCCGGTGGCCTGCAGCACGTGCATCGTCGGCACGTCCCACGTCCCGGCCGCCCGGTCGATCGGGTTGCCGGACTCGTCCACGAACATCGCGACGAACGGCCCGCGGGCCTGCAGCCAGATTGTCGCGGCGTGATCGCGGGGCAGGTCCAGACGCGCCGCGGTCCGCCAGCGTTCGTCCTGGCGGGCGGGGTTGGTGAGCTCGATCGTCGGGCGGTTCATCGGGCCGCTGATCGCCAGCTGGGCGCCCCCGCGAGCGTCGAGTCGCCCAAAGTCAATCGCTGGCCGGGGGGGCGCCGGCTCCACCGCACGCGCAGCATCCGGCCGCTGGTCGTGAGATCCGCCGTCGCAGCCGAGCATCGCCAGCAGCAGGGCGGTGGGCGCAATAAAAAACCGAGCGTCGCGGATCATGAGCAAATGAATAAGTGCAGAGATCATCGGTGCGGCCGCTCGGCTGCCTGGTTTCGCCATCGGCTTGCGTTCACATCATGCCGCGCCTCCCTTCGTTGATCGTCTGCCCGCATTATCGCCGGGTAAGGGGTGCGGGTCAACGCGCTAAGAAGCTGTTTTACAACCGCCAACTGGCTCGGGTGGCACTGACAAGTCGGCTCTGCGGCTTGTCAGTGAAGCCGCGCGACCCACTAACAAGCTCCGCGGACTCCGCTTGTCAGTGCCACCCCCGAGGTTGTGAAACAGCTTCTTAGCCGCTTGCGGCTTAGCTGAGGGGCGTGCTAAGCCGCAAGCGGCTTGATCAGGCGGTTGCGGCGGCGAGGCGGCGTTGTTCGAGCCAGCCGCGGAAGTGGATGGACGCGCTGGTGAAGCCCACGTACAGGTAGCCCACCGCGAACAGCAGCAGGAACGGCAGGCTCATCGCCAGCCGCGGGTCCTGCAGCGAGAGGTAGGCGCACCAGCTCATATACAGGCCGAAGGCGAACTCCAGCGCGATGGTCCACCGCTTGAGCGACGGGATCGGGATGATCGTGCCCAGCTTCTGGCGGGTTACCGATTGGTGCTGCGTCGGCTCGTCGAGCGCCCCGCCTGCCTGATCCGACGCTTCGCTTCGCTCAGCACTCGGCTTGGAGATGCGGGTGGCCCCGACGTTGTACTTGGGGGTGCGGATGAATGGGGACTGGTGGCCGATCAGGGCCTCGACGCAGGCGACGGCGTTGTTCAGGGCGATGCCGATGCCGACGCTCATGAGCATGGGCATCTGCAGGACGGTGACCCAGAAGCCGCGCTTGAGGATGCGCTGGCTGGTGATATAAAAGACGCTGGCGGACAGGGCCCCGAGGGCGAACAGCGACAGGCCGAAGAGGATGCCGTACCACGTGCCGCTGCCCAGGCCGTGGACGTTCACCGCCAGGGCGGGGAAGAACAGCAGGGCGAAGAGGTTCACATAGATGTAAACCATCGGGCTGGTCAGGTGGAAGAACGCCTCGGTCTTGATCTTGAACGAGGCCTTGGACTTGAGCACCCGCGGCAGGACCTTCATGGCGGTCTGGATCATGCCCTTGGTCCAGCGGTGCTGCTGGCTCTTGAAGGCGTTGATCTCCGGGGGCAGCTCGGCCGGGCAGGTCACGCTGGGCAGGAACAGGAACTCCCAGCCCGCCAGCTGGGCGCGGTAGGACAGGTCCATGTCCTCGGTGAGCGTGTCGTGGGACCAGCCGCCCGCGTCGTCGATGGCCTGACGGCGCCAGACCCCGCCGGTGCCCGAGAAGTTGAACCATCGGCCCGAGCGGCAGCGGGCGGTGTGCTCGATGACGAAGTGGCCGTCGAGGAAGATCGCCTGGCTGCGGGTCAGCAGCGAGTCGGTGCGGTTGAGGTGGTCCCAGCGGGTCTGGACCATGCCGATGGTCTCGTCGCTGAAGTGGTGGATCGTCCGCCGCAGGAACCCGGGCGGGGGGACGAAGTCGGCGTCGAAGATGGCCACGAACTCGCCGGTCGCGTCGGGCAGGGCGGCGGCGAGGGCCCCGGCCTTGAAGCCGGTGCGGTCGGTGCGGTGGTGCAGGGCGATGTCCAGGCCGCGGGCCTTCCAGTAGTCGACACGCTCCTGGCAGATGCGGTCCGAACCGTCGGTTGAGTCGTCGAGGACCTGGATCTGCAGCAGCTCGGCCGGGTAGTCGATGGCGGCGGCGGCGTCGATGATCCGGGCCGAGACCGGGCCCTCGTTGTACATGGGCAGCTGGACGGTGACGCGGGGCAGCGGGTCGAATCGGCGCTGGGGCCGGGGCAGGTCGCGGCGGTAGCGCTGGTAGGTCCAGACCAGCCAGTAGCGGTGCAGGCCGTAGGCCCCGATGAGCAGCAGCAGGCCGAGGTAGCCGGCGGTCAGGGGCAGGCGCAGCGCCTGCAGCCATGCGGCTTCGCCCAGCGGCTGGGCAAGGAGCAGGAGGTGCAGCGACAGATACATGGTGAGCGGTGGGCCCGCGGTCCGGGCCGGTGGGGGGGTCGCGATCGGTTGCACGGCGGGCACAAGCCCCGGGGGTTCCCGGAACCCGCGGTGATTCCACACATGATGGCAGATGCTGCGGATTTGTCCACAGTCATCTGAACCGGCGTTCACGGCTGGCGGCTCAAGCCGCGGCCGGACCCTGCACGGGAGTTGGCGCTTCCGATGCAGCCGCCGCACCGGGCTGTCCGATAAACGCCAGAGTCGGGGCGAGTCCGATCAGCCCGCCCCGGATGCCGATAACGGGTGCACCCGGGCACCGCCCGCCACCCGAACCCCACGAGGCCTTGCTGATGCGTCCGACCCACCTGCTGCTGACCGGAACCCTCGCCGCCACGCTCGCCGCGACTGTCGCGTGTGAGATGCAGCAAGGCGACGCCACCGCCCAGCGGCTCGGGCAGTGGCAGCAGAGCCAGAACACCCACGACCAGCGGGCCCGACAGGCCGCCGCCGATCAGCCGACCGCCGCCACCGCCGGCCCGGCCGCGATGCTCGACAAGAACAACGACCAGATGCCCGGCGGCAACGCCCTGACCGGCCTGATGGCCCAGCCCATCGACACCCCCGGGCTCACCGCCGAGCCCGGCATCGCCGCCGACTTCGACCCGCAGCAGCCCGTGGCCGCCGCCCCTGCTGCACCCGCCAGCCCCGCCCCGGTGCCGGTGGCCGATCCCGGCGTCGCGGTGACTTACCAGGCCCCCGATCGTGTGGGCCCTGGCGTCACCGGCCTGAGCCTCTACGGCGAGACCCCCGCGGTCCCGGCCGGCAGGTCCGCCGCGATGGATTCCAACGATGGGCTGCGGCAGGTCACCTTCGGCGCCGAGGGCGCGGACTTTGATATCGCCCCCACGCCCGATGGCGAGGCCCTGGTCTTCGCCAGCACCCGACACCGCGACACGTCCGACCTGTACCTGCAGCGCAACGGCGGCCGGGCCATCACCCAGCTGACCAACGACCCGGCCAATGACGCGATGCCCGCGGTGAGCCCCGACGGCACGCGGATCGCCTTTTGCTCGGACCGGGCCGGCGACTGGAACCTGTACGTCATGGACATCACCGGCGGCCAGGCCGTGCAGCTGACCGCCGCCCCGACGCAGGACATCCACCCCAGCTGGTCGCCCGACGGCAGCCGGATCGTGTACTCCAGCTACGGCGCCTCCAGCGGTCAGTGGGAGATGGTCCTGATCGACGTGGACAACCCCGCTGCCCGGACCTTCATCGGCCACGGGCTGTTCCCCAGCTTCTCGCCGACCGAGGACCGGATCGTCTTCCAGCGGGCCCGGCAGCGCGGGACCCGGTGGTTCAGCGTCTGGACCGTGGACCTGGTGAACAACGAAGCGACCAGCCCCACCGAGGTCGCCGCCAGCAGCAACGCCGCGGTCATCACGCCCGAGTGGAGCCGCGACGGGCAGTACCTGGTCTTTTGCACCGTGATGCAGGACGGCCAGGACCAGCCCGTGCGGCCGCGGCAGGCCGACCTGTGGGTCATGCGGGCCGACGGCACCGGCCGGGCCCGACTGACCAACGGCCAGTTCGCCAACCTCCAGCCGGCGTGGTCCGGCGATGGCTCGATCTACTTCGTGTCCGACCGTGGGGTCGGCGGCGTGGAAAACGTCTGGTCCGTCCGCGCCGATGAGGCCGTGCGGGTCGCCCAGCAAAACCGCGCGGTGCCCACCCGCCCGGGGCAGGAGAGCGCCACCGCCGCCGTGCCCACGCCATGACCTGAACCGACCTTCGGTCCGCGGGTGGTGTAGATCGCCGCCCGTCGGACCCCCAAGCCTTGTGTCGCCGGCGGAGCCCGGCGACGATCCCGGCAGGACGCCATGACAACTGAACAGGTCTTCAAGCGCAGCCCCAGCTCGGCCCTCGCGGTCAAGTCGTTGCTGCTGCTCGGACTCGCCGGTCTGCTTGTCGGGCTGCCGCTGTGGTTGGCCGGTTGTGCCGGCAGCCCGCGTCATGCCCGGATGACCTCGCCGTACCCGCACCGGATGGTGATGGCCGTCGTGCCGCCCCGCAACGAGAGCGGCTCGACTCACGCCGACCCGCTACGGATCGCGGACCACCTCACCCAGCGGCTGACGCTGGTCGAGGGCCTCGAGGTCTTGCCGGTCAACCGTGTGCTCTCCGCGATGGAGGCGCTGCAGATGCCCGATGGACCGACCGATCAGGCCCAGGCCCTGCTGCTGCGTCAGACGCTGGGGGTGGACGGGCTGGTCATCGGGTCGATCACGGCGTGGGACCCTTACGACCCGCCCAAGATCGGGCTGCTCGTCGAGCTCTACATGGAGCCGATCGGCCCGGACGGTCAGCCGATCGACGTGCGGGCGCTGGCCTGGGCGGCGGTGGATGAGGAGTCACGGCCCGCGGCCTCTCCGACGCTGGGGACGCATGATCAGCCGGTCACCGTGTCCGCCAGCCACTACGACGCCGCGGACCCGATCGTCCGTGACGCCCTGCACCGCTACGCCACCGAGCGCGGCGTGGACCCCGAGGACGAGCACAGCTACCGGCTGTACCGCTTGAGCATGGACCTGTTCAGTGAATTCGCCAGCCACCAGGCGGTGGCACACCTGCTCCAGGCCGAGCGACATCGGCTCGGCGGCGGGTGGGCGGAACCCAGAACACCCCCTCGGTAACGGGCCCCGGCCCGGCCGAGTGCCGGAGCCGCCATGCCCGATCAGCCCCCACAACCGAGCCTCGACCTCGGCGACGGCGCGTCGGTCCCGACGCCGCCGGGCAAGCCGCTGCCCCACGCCGCGCCGCTGGCCGACCCGCTGCTGACCGAGCTGCAGCTGCAGCCGGGTGTGGCGGTCCGCTGGGTCCAGAGCCGGCTGATCCTCCAGCGGGACCACCGCTGCTGGACCTTCCATTGCCCGCCGGGCGGCGAGCACCAGACCCTCTGCGACATCACCCGCGCCGCCGGCCCGACGGGCGGCGAGGAGGCGATGACCTGGTTCGAGGCCGCTTTGCTGTCCCACCACGTGGGCCTGCGACTGCAGCAACGACTTCAGCAGGCCCGCGGCGTCGCCGGCCCCGTCCCGACTTGCCCGACCTCCCGCGGACAGCACGGCCAACAGGCCGCCTGAACCGCTTCTCTCACCCGCCCGGCCCACCACGGCGCCGGGGTTCACCCAAGGAACGCCAGATGCCCGCGTCCAAGCCACTCACCGTCCCGCTGACCGACCAGTTCGTCAGCTACCTCCGCGACGAACGCCACTTCTCGCCCTACACCGCCCGCTGCTACGGCGCGGACCTGCGGCAATACGGCGAATACATCCAGAGCCAGCTCGATCAGGGCCTGCCCGCCCCCGGGCGGGAAGAGGGTGAGGCCAACCCGGATGTGCTCGGCCGCATCGGCGACCAGCCCGCGTCCGCTAGCGAGCCCGCAGGCGACGGCTTCGACTCGCCGCTGGAGATCCGTATCCGGACCGCCGACGTGATGGCGATCCGGGCCTTCCTCGCCCACCTGGACGGCTTCGGCTACAGCCCTGCCACGACCGCCCGCAAGATCGCCACGCTCCGCAGCTTCTACAAGTGGATGCTCCGCCGCGGACTGATCGACTCCAACCCCATGCTGCTCATCCGCACGCCCAAGCAGGCCAAACGCTTGCCCAAGGCCATCACCGTCGAACAGGTCGAACGCCTGCTCGCCGCCCCGGACAACCGCGAGACCCTCGGCGGCCGGGACCGCGCGATCCTCGAGACCCTCTACTCCACCGGCGTCCGCGTCAGCGAACTGGTCGACATGGACCGCCAGGACCTGGACTACCCCAGCCAGACCCTCCACGTCCGCGGCAAGGGCAAGAAGGAACGCATCGTGCCCCTGGGCAGCCACGCCATGGCCGCCATCCGGCACTACCTCACCCTGCTCGAGCACGACCACCGCTTCCGCGCCCTCCGCGGCCCGAGTGAGCCGGGCGAGCCCCGCCCGCTGTTCATCAACAAGAACGGCGGCCGACTGTCCTCCCGCTCGGTCCGCCGAAAGCTCGACAAGTACCTCACCGGGGCCGGCCTGGACCCGACCATCAGCCCGCACACGCTCCGCCACAGCTTCGCCACCCACCTGCTGGACAACGGCGCCGACCTGCGATCCGTGCAGGAACTGCTGGGCCACCAGTCCCTGTCCACCACGCAGATCTACACCCACCTGTCCAGCATGCGGCTCCAAACCGCCTACCAGGACGCCCACCCCCGGGCCATCTGACGCGGCCTACAACTCAAGCCCCCCCAAGCCCACCCTTCGCCAAGGGTGGGCTTTTTTCGTGATCAGAAGCCGACGCTGATCCGCCTCAGGCGGAGAAGCGTCTGGTATCCCCGCCATCACCCCCCGTACACCCGCATCAAACCCTGCGTTCCAAGATCTCCCCCGCCGTCCGCCGCCAGCCGTTCGTAGAGCGACTTCGCCAGCGCCAACCCCGGCAGTTCCAACCCCATCGCCTCGGCCGATTCCAGCGCGATGCCCAGGTCCTTGATGAAGTGCTTCACGTAGAAGCCCGGCGCAAAGTCGCCCTCAAGAATCCGCGGTGCGAGGTTCGTCATCGCCCAGCTGCCCGCCGCGCCGCTGGCGACATTTTTGAGCACCGTTGCCGGGTCCAGCCCCGAAGCCCTTGCGTATGCGATCGACTCACACAGCGTGATCATCGTCCCCGCCGCGGCGATCTGGTTGCACATCTTCGTGTGCTGGCCCGAACCGGCCGGCCCCTGATGCACAACCGTCGCGCCGACCGCGTCCAGCACCGGCCGGCCCTGCTCGAAGGCTTCCGGGGGCCCGCCGACCATGACCGACAGCGTCCCCGCCCGGGCCCCGACGTCGCCGCCGGACACCGGGGCATCCAGCGCCAGGCAACCCCGCCCCGCGGCCGCCGCCGCGACCCGCTCCGCCAACGCCGGCGATGATGTCGTCGCATCGACCCACAGCGACCCCGCCGCCGCATGCTCGACCACCCCGCCCGGGCCCAGGTAGACCTGCTCCACATCCCGCGGGTACCCCACCATCGTCAGCACCACGTCCCGGTCCGCCACCAGCGCCTTTGTGCCGTCCCGCCACTGTGCCCCCGCCTCAAGCAGCTCCCTCGCCCGCTGCGGGGTCCGCGTCGTCACTGCCAGCTCAAAGCCCGCCTCCAGCAGGTTGAGCCCCATCCCCGTGCCCATCACGCCCGTCCCGATCAAGCCGATCCGCTTCATCCGGGCAGCGTAAGCGGCTGCGGCAAAACGGCCGACCACCCAAAGACGATTCCTACGCCCCTGTCCCGTGCCCATTAGCCAGCCGGTCCAGCAGCTCATCCACCGCCGCCGCCTTGTCAAGAATCACCTCGCCGCCAGCATCCTTCATCTGGCCGACCAGGTGATCCGGATGGTGGCAGGTCAGCCCGACGACGCGGATGCCCGGGTGGGCGGCGGTGAGTCGGCGGGTCGCCTCCAGGCCGTCGATCCCCGGCAGGCTGATGTCCATGACCACCACGTCCGGGCCGAGGCGGGCGGCCTGTTCGATCGCCTGCTCGCCGCTGCCGACCTCGGCGATGACCTGCAGGCGAGGGTGCTGCTGCGCCCGGCGGACCAGCAGGCTGCGCAGCCGCTCGTTGTCGTCGACCCAAAGCACGCGGGCCACACCGTTGACTGGGGCCGCCCCGTCGTCGCGCGGGCTGGGCTTTGGTGTCGCGGCGGCCGCCTCGGCGACGGGCACGGGTGCCAACGGCGGCGTGTCGGTGTCCTGCAGCGGGATCGAGAGGGTGATCCGTGTACCCTCACCGGGCCGGGTCTGCAGGCGGAACGCGCCGCCGAGAAACTCGATCTGCTCGCGGATGCGGAACAGCCCGAGGTGGGTTTCCTCGTCGTCGCGGTCCTCAAGCGTGCCGGGCTCGAAGCCGTGGCCGTTGTCGCTGACGCGGATCTGCACCAGCGTGGGCGTCAGCTTGAGGACGTCGACCGTGGCGCGCTGCGTGCCGCCGTGCTTGACCACGTTGAACAGCAGCTCACGGACCATGGTGAACAGGGCCACCCGTGTCGGCTCGTGCTCGATCAGGCAGCCGTCGTCCGGCGGATCGAACGCCACGTTGAGTCCGTGCCGGCGACGCATCAGCCCGATCGCCCAGCGGATCGATTCGCACAGGTCGGCGTGCTTGCCCAGCGGCGGGACGAGGTCGGTGGTGAAGCTGCGGGTGGTCTGCATCGCCTCATCGAGCGCGGCGATGGCATCGTGGACCGCCGAGCCGCCGGAGGCATCGGTGCTGAGCCGCTGCATCTGCATCCGGGCGGCGACCAGCAGGTGCTGGACCTGGTCGTGCATCAGGTCGGCCACGCGGCGGCGCTCGGTGGCGGCGGCGGTGGTGGCTTCATGGGCGAGCTTGCGGAGCCGCTGCTGGTACTGGATCAGCTGCTTCTCATGGGCCGACCGCCGGCTGGTGTCACGGAGGCTGACGATCCAGTGCCCGGGTCGGTGCTCTGCCGGGAGCGGTGACGCGATCGACTCGTAGGTGCGGGTGGTCCCGTCGGCCGAGCGGGTCTGAATCTCCTGCGGCTCGCCGGGGTGCAGCGGCTCGCCCATCGGGCTGCCGATCAGCTCGCTGCGGTCGCGACCGACCAGTCGGGCGGCGGCGGGGTTGCACGTCAGGATGCCGCCGTGCTCGTCGAGCACGATGACGCCGTCGGGCAACGCGTTGATCAGCGAGTCATCCATGACTGGTGCCGGGGCGTTGGGTGGGCACCCTAGCAACTGTCACCGAAGATCCTGACTTGGTCGCCGAACGCCTCGCCGATCCGCAACCCATCGCTGGTCACTTGGAACTCTCGGAACTTGTGGTCGTGCCCGGAGCCCCGCATCTTGATGACGGTGATCCCCCGTTTGATCGTGGCATCGACCTCGACGTACCGGAGCATGATGATCGCGTCGGTCAGCGTCGAGATGTGTTTGCCGGTGACCGACGAGCCGCCAAAAAGCTTGTCGTCGGTCGTGGTGTAGAGCCCGGCGACCTGCCGCTGCTTGATGATCGAGGTCAGCCCGATCACGAACTCGCGGAACGACTCCTCGCTACCGATCCGCTCGAGGGCCGACAGGGAATCGACCACGACACGCTTGGGTTGGAAGCGGTCGAGTCCGTCTCGGATGGCCGTCAGGTGGTCTTCGAGGCTGCCGGACTCGGGAAACTGGCAGTGGATTTCCAGCAGGCCGTCGGCTTCCATCTGCTCCAGGTCGATGCCCCAGCTGCTGGCGTTGCGGATCAGCTGTGGCCGGCTTTCTTCGTAGCCCCAGAGCATCACCTTGCCGGTGTCGGCGCCACCCCCGCGGAGAAACTCCATCGCGGTCATCGTCTTGCCCGTCCCGGTGGCCCCGGCGATCAGCGTGACCGAGTCCTGGAAAAAGCCGCCGCCGCACATCGCGTCCAGGTCGTCGTTGCCGGACTTTATCCGCTCGTTGGTCGACGGCGTGTTCTCCAGGTGCAGCGTGCCGATGGGGATGGCGTTGATGCCGTTGTAAGTGATGGTAAACGGGTACTCGCCCGAGGCGTGGTCCCCGCCGCGGAGCTTGAGGACCTCCAGCGTCCGCCGACGGCGATTCTGCTCGCGGCGGTAGTCGACCACGATGATGTTGTCGGCCACGAACTCCTCGACCCCGAAACGCCCGATCACGTGGGCCGACGCGTCACGTTCGGCGGTGACGACCGCGGTCACGCCGGCGTCGCGGAGCGTTCGGGTCAGTCGCGAGAGTTCCCGCCGGACCACGCCGGGGTTCGGGAACCGCTGGAACAACGTTGCGATCGAGTCCACCGAGACCCGCTTGGCCCCGATCTTCTCGATGGCGTGCACGATCCGCGACCGCAGGGCGGCCAGATCGAAGTCGCCGCCGAGGTATTCCTCGTCGTTGTGCTCGGTGGGGGAGCAGTCGACGAAGCGCCACATGTCGTTGTCGATCTTCTTCTGAATGTCCCAGCCGAAGCTCGCGACGTTGCGGATGATGTCCGCGGGCGTCTCGCCAAAGCCCACGAACACGCCCGGGTGGTCGTAGTGGCGAATCCCCTCGAGCAGGAACTGCACCGACATGATGGTCTTGCCCGACCCCGCGGGCCCTGCGACGAGCGTCGTGCGGTGCTCCGGCAGGCCGCCGTAGGTCAGCGGGTCAATGCCGGGAATGCCGGTCTCGATGCGGTCAATACCCCGGCGCGGGATTTCCGGTTCGGTGATGATCGACAAGGCGTCAGTGCTCCTCGGTGGACGGCTCGGCATGCAACTGCCGACCGGCGGGCTTGAGCCCCAGCCCCAGCAGGGCCCGGTCGGCGTCCTTGAGGTCGCCGATGACCCGTCGAAGCGGCGGGGGCAGCTCCTTGATCAGCGTCGGGGTGGCGATGATGCGGTCCTGCTCGGCCTGCTCCGGATCGCTGAGCACGTCCACGACGACAAGCTTGTAACACCCGCTGAACTCGTCATCACAGACTTGCTGCAGCCGATCGATCATCTGAGTGATCTCCTGCGAGATCCCGGCGATGTACAGCTTGAGGACATACCGTTCCACGGTGCGAACTGTAGTCAGTCCGCAAGAGAATGGAAGATGGCCGTAAAAGATGCTGATTCCGACCACTGCGATGGGTGGCCCGACGCGGCCCGCGCGATCCTGCACGTGGACATGGACGCGTTCTTCGCCGCCATCGCCGTGCTCGACGATCCATCGCTGCGGGGCAAGGCGGTGCTCACCGGCGGCAGCGGCCCGCGGGGCGTGGTGACCACGGCCAGCTACGAGGCCCGCAAGTTCGGCTGCCGCTCGGCGATGCCGACAGCCCGGGCGCTGAAGCTGTGCCCGCACGCCATCTGCGTCAAGGTCCCGGGCCAGCGGATCCGCGAGGTGTCGGACCAGCTGTTTGCCGTGCTGGACGAGGCCTGCCCGCAGGTCCAGCCGCTGTCGGTCGACGAGGCGTTTCTGGACATCACCGGCCAGCGCCGGCTCGACGGCGAACCGGTCGCGGCCGCCGCCCGGCTGAAGCAGACCATCCGCGAACGCTTGGGCCTGACCGCGAGCATCGGCGTGGCCCCCAACAAGTTTCTCGCCAAACTCGGCTCGGACCTGGACAAGCCCGACGGGCTCACCGTGATCCACCCGGACCGCATCCGGCAAACCCTCGACCCGCTGCCGATCGAGCGGGTCTGGGGCGTCGGGCCCGCCGCCGCGGCGTCGCTGCACCGCATGGGCGTGCGGACCATCGGCCAGCTGCGGACCGTCGGCGAAGACCGGCTGGTGCAACGCTTCGGCTCGTGGGGCCGGCGGCTCGGCCAGCTGGCCCGCGGGGAGGACGATCGGCCGGTCCGCTGCGACGGACGGGCCAAGTCGATCGGCCACGAGCAGACGTTTGGCCAGAACCTGGACCACCCGCAGCAGCTCCGCGACGTGCTGCTGGGCCAAGCCACGGCGGTGGGGCGGCGGCTGCGTCGCAAGAGCCGGCTCGCCCGCGGCGTCGTGGTCAAGATCCGCTACGGCGACTTCCAGACCATCACCCGCTCGACCACGCTGGACCGGCCGAGCGACATCGACCGCGAGTTGTACGACGCGGGGGTGGGCCTGTTCAACCAGTGGGCCGCCGGCGGGTTTCGGCCCGTTCGGCTGATCGGGCTCACCGCCTCGCCGCTGACCGATGAGGCCCCGCAGCTGCAGCTGTTCGAGGACCCGCGGGCCCAGCGGCAGCAGCGCGTGGACCGGGTGCTGGACCAGATCGCCGACAAGTTCGGCCAGCCCATCGTCCACCGCGGTGCGGGTGACGTCGGGCGAAAGAAGTGACCGGTTGACGCGGCCGATCCGACGCGATGCCCTCGCCTCATGCCCCGCCCATTAACACCGCCAGCAGCCCCTTCTGCGCGTGCAGCCGGTTGTGGGCCTGCTGGAACACGCGGCTGCGTGGGCCGTCCATGACCGCGTCGGTGATCTCGACGCCGCGGTAGGCCGGCAGGCAGTGCAACACGATCGTGCGGTTTTGCGAGCCGTCGAGCAGCTGGGCGTTGATCTGGAAGTCTTTGAAGTCGTCGAGCCGGCTCTGCTTCTCGTCCTCCTGACCCATTGAGACGAACGTGTCGGCGTACAGCGCGTCGGCGTAGGCCACGGCCGCCTTCGGGTCGTGAGTCATCTCGAAGTCCATCCCCGGGCACACCCGCATCACCTTGTCCGCGAAACGCTGCTCAAAGGCATACGCCGGCGGACTTGCGAGGATAAATCGCATCCCCAGTTTGCCGCAGGCCATCGCCAGCGACCGGGCCACGTTGTTCCCATCGCCGACGAAGCACACGCACCGCCCGGCCAGCGCCTCCCGCGGATCGTCCACGCCCTGCGGGACCCACTCGTCCACCAGCGTCATCACATCCGCCAGCGCCTGAGCCGGGTGGGCCCGGTCAGAAAGCATGTTGATCACCGGCCGCCCCGCGTGCTGGGCCAGCTGCTCCAGCGACTGATGGTCAAACACCCGCGCCGCCACCGCGTGCACCATCCCGCCGAGCACCCGCGCCACGTCCCCAGCCGATTCCCGCGAGCCCAGCCCGACCTCATGCTGGCCCAGGACCATCGCGTGGCCGCCCAGCTCGACGATGCCCTGCTCGAAGCTCACACGCGTCCGCAGCGACGGTTTTTCGAACAGCATCGCGAGCGTCTTGCCCGCGAGGATCGGCTCGTGCGGCTGACCGCGGCGACGCTGCTCACGCAGCCGATGCGCTGCGCGGAGCATGTGGATCAGCCGGTCGGCCGGCGTGTCAGCGATCGAGAGGAAGTGCTCCAAGCCGCGGAATGTAACGGCTCATCCGTGGGCCGATGCACCGGCGTAAGCAACCCGCGTCGCGTGCTATCGGCGATATGGCTTGGCGGGCTGGATATTTCGAGCTTTTCTGACCGGCCGCTCACGGATCGCTCACAAATCAAACATAGCTTCCCACCTCGTCGCCATTGTCCGGCGGCGAGCCGGGTGCGGGCCTGTTCCCGTTCCCGTCACCTGATCTGCAAGTGCCGACACGGCTGGGTGTTCCAGTCGATACCGGCACAAACCGTTCCCGAAGGAAAACGCTATGAAAACCGCCCTTGCCCTGACCTCCGTCGCCGCACTGGCCGTGGGTGTCCAATCCGACGCCCAGTCGATCACGATCGACGGCTCCAGCACCGTCTACCCGATCACCGAGGCCGTCGCCGAAGAGTTCCGCACCGAAGCCCCGGACGTCCGCGTCACCGTCGGCTACTCCGGCACCGGTGGCGGCTTCCGCCGCTTCATCGCCGGCGAGACCGAGATCTCCAACGCCTCCCGGGCCATCAAGGTCAACGAGTACCAGTCCGCCCAGGAAGCCGGCATCGAGTTCATCGAGGTCCCCGTCGCGTATGACGGCCTGTCCATCACCGTGCACCCCTCCAACCAGTTCGTCGACTCGCTGACGATCGAGCAGCTGGAGCAGATCTTCAGCGACGACGACCCCGCGCAGACCTGGGCCGACATCAACGACGAGTGGCCCGAGACCCCGATCGCCGTCTACAGCCCCGGCACCGACTCGGGCACCTACGACTACTTCAGCGAGGTCGTCCTGGGTGACGACGGCTCGATGCGGTCGGACATCACCGTCTCCGAGGACGACAACGTCCTGGTCAACGGCGTCGCCGGCGACGTGGGCGCCATCGGCTACTTCGGCTCGGCGTACTACTTCGAGAACCAGGACCGGCTGCGCTCGGTGCCCATCATCAACCCCGACACCGGTGAGGGCGTCCGCCCGACCCCCGAGACCATCGAGTCCGGTGAGTACGCCCCGTTCAGCCGCCCGCTGTTCATCTACGTCCGTGCCGACGCCCTCCAGCAGCCGCACGTGCAGCAGTTCGTGAGCTTCTACCTCGACAACGCCGCCGAGATGGCCGCCGAGGTCGGCTACGTCGGCCTGCCCGCCGACATCTACCGCGCCGCCGAGCGGAAGATCGACAACCGCGAGACCGGCACCGTCTACGTCGAGAACGGCGAAGCGGTCAGCGGCTCGCTGCGGGACCTGTACATGGAAGCGTCCACCGGTCGCGGCCTGCCCGGTCTGCCTGAGTAAGTTCTAGCCCATCACCCGCGGCGACGCCTGACCGCGTCGCCGCGGCTTTTGCCCCGCTCCCCGGTGCCGTCCGCACCCCCGGCCGCCTGCTCATGCCCACCGCTCCCAAATCCACTCAGCCCGGCCAGGGCGGGGACTCCAAGCAGAGGTCGATCTCGCTGCGATGGATCCGCGAGTCGGGCGTGATGACCTTCCTGGTCGCCTGCGGCCTGTTCACGCTGCTGACGACGGTGCTGATCATCGTGGTCCTCTCCGGCGAGGCCTACCGCTTCTTCACCTTCAACGAGGTCGTGGTCGACCGGCTGGGTGACGACCGGCTGGCCGGCACGTTTGAGCAGGCCGACGACGGCTGGGTCTTCCAGATCGCCGACGAGCAGCGGGGCCGGATCGCCTTTGTGGATGCGGAGCGGGCCCGCGAGTTGCGCCTGTCTGAAGAGGCCGACATGGGCGAGGATGCCGCCCGAGCCGCACAGGCGCAGCTTCTGAACCTCGACTACAGCATCGGCGAGAACTGGGAGTACCGCGTCGCCAAGGTCGGCGATCTGGTCCGCCTCTACGCCCCGGATCAGGGCGGGATCAGCCCGACCAGTGAACAGGTGCAGCTGCTGGACCAGGTGGAGGCCCAACGCGAGCAGGAGCAGGCCCAGCGTGAGCAGGCGGTCTCGGTCGACGACGCCGACCAAGCGGAGTCGGCCGAACCCGTTGCCGAGGCCCCGCCCGCGGCGGACGCCGATGCCGAGGCGGACCCTGCCGAAGCGGGACCCGACGCCGCATCCCCGACCGGCGAGCCGGTCGGCGACGAAGCTGACGCAGGCTTTGGCACCGATGAACCCGCTGCCGATCCCGAGCCGGCCCCCGCCCCGCAGGTCGCCGCCGATCAGCAGCAGACTGAGCAACTGCGGGAGAATGCCGCGCAGCTGGAAGAGCGGGCCGAAGCGCTCGACTTCGACCCGGACAACTACGCCGAGTTCGAGATCACGCGTATCCAGCCCGACCGGCTGTTCCTCAGCGGCGGCCCAGACGCCCCCATCACCGCCCCGGTCGTGGCCTCGGTCCACCACCCGGTCGTGTCGCTGCGTGAGTTTCTCTTCAGCATCAAGTGGAACCCGCTGCTGGGCGCCGAGCAGAATTACGGCATCTGGGCGCTGATCTCCGGCACCGTCATGGTCACCGTGATCGCCATGTCGATCGCCATCCCGCTGGGCCTGATCACCGCCATCTGGCTGTCCGAATACGCCCCCGCCAAGGTCCGTGGCGTCCTCAAGCCGGTGCTCGAGGTCCTCGCCGGCGTCCCGACCGTCGTGTACGGCTTCTTCGCGCTGACCGTGCTGACGCCCGCCCTCCGCGGTTCGTCGGGCTTCATCGGCAGCATCACCGGCCTCTGGGACGGCCAGGTCTTCGCCGTATTCAACGTGACCAGTGCCGGCATCGCGGTGGGCATCCTCACCCTCCCGATCGTCACCTCGCTGTCCGAAGACGCGCTGCGGGCCGTCCCCCGGTCGCTCCGCGAAGCGTCGTACGGCCTGGGCGCGACTCGCGTCGAGACAGCGTTGCGGGTGGTCGTCCCCGCCGGCCTCTCGGGCATCATCGCCGCTTGCCTGCTGGCCATTGCCCGGTCGGTCGGTGAGACGATGATCGTCGCCCTCGCCGCCGGCAGCGTCGCCCAGTTTTCCGCCGACATTACCGGGTCTATCCAGCCTATGACCGGCTACATGGTCCAGATCTTCAAGGGCGACGTGAGCAGCTTCGGGCCCGAGTACGCCTCGGCCTACGCGGTGGGTGCCACCCTCTTCGTGCTGACGCTGCTGCTCACGCTCGTGGGGCATCTGGTCCGCATCCGTTACCGCCAGCAGTACGACTAAGCCTCATGAGCCAACTGTCCTCCAACCCCGCCGCCGGCATCGCCGACGACACCGCGAAGGCCCCCATCCGGTCACGCGCCCGTCGCGATTGGATGGACAAGCTCTTCAACGGCGTGTGCATCGCCGCCGCCGCCTTGTCGCTGATCACCCTCGCCATCCTGCTGACCTCGATCTTGATCAGCGGTCTGGAGTACCTGGACTTCGGCTTCCTGGTCAGCTACGCCTCGCGCGTCCCCGCCGAAGCAGGCATCCTCGCCGGCCTCGTCGGCACGGTCTGCATCTGCCTGATCTGCGCCCTGACTGCCATCCCCATCGGCGTCGGGACCGCCATCCTGCTCGAGGAATACAAGCCGACCGGCCACCCCGTCGTCCGCCGGACTCACGAGTTCATCCAGCTGAACATCTCGAACCTCGCCGGCGTCCCTTCGATCGTGTACGGCCTGCTCGGGCTGACGCTGTTCGTGCAGATGTTCAACTTCGACTTCCTCGGCACGCCGCTGGACCCGCGCTTCCAAGTCGGCGTCGAGTGGCGCGACGAGTTCATCACCGCCGACAATCAGCGCATCGTCGTCCCCCTCGACTCCGGGAACGCCGCCCCGACCGACCCGGCGGTTGTCGCGGGCCGAGAGGTCCCCGGCGTCGAGGGGGCGGTCGTGCAGCTGGTGCCCCTGAGCGAGTGGAACCGTCGACGCGGCGCCGCCTTGTCGCGGGTCAACGCCGGCCTGGCCGACACGATCTACAACGAAATCCGTCGCCAAGCCGTCGACCCGCAGCGCTGGTTCGTCAACGCCGAGTCGGCACGCCAGCTGGTCGACGTGCTTTGGGCCAATGCCGGGGCATCGGCCACGCCCGAGGATCAAGCCCTGCCCGAGCAGATCCCGCTCGTGCTCGATGGCGAGCCCGCCGAGCAGTTCAAGCAGGAACTGGTCGACGCGCTAGTCGCGACGCATGCATCGTTCGAACAGCCGGTCGTGGTGGCCGACCTGAATGATGCACAGCGCCGCGATCTGGCCACCCAGTACGCGTACAACGACACCATGGCCGATATCGTTTCGCGGATTGAGGCCGCCGAGCTCTCCGCCGCCGTGCCAGGCCTGGTGCCCCAAGACGCCAAACCGCTACGCGAGGCCGGGCGGAAGCCCTGGTACCTCCGCATCCCCCTGGGCCGGAGTATTATCGCCGGCGGCCTGACGCTGATGCTCGTAATCCTGCCGGTGATCATCGTCGCCTCTCAGGAGGCGCTCCGCTCGGTGCCGCGGTCGCTACGCAGCGGCTCGCTAGCTCTGGGCGCCACCCCCTGGCAGACCACCTGGAATATCACCCTGCCCGCGGCGATCCCGGGCATCATGACCGGCACCATCCTCTCCATGAGCCGGGCCATCGGCGAGGCCGCTCCCATCCTGGTGATCAGCGGTGCGGCTTACATCGCCTCGATGCCCGAACACGCCATGGACAATTTCACCGCCATGCCGCTGCTGATCTTCAACTGGTCGGCCCGAGCGGTCAGCGAGTTCCACGAGGTCGCCGCGTCTGGCATCATCGTGCTCATGGCGATCCTCCTGACCTTCAACGCGATCGCGGTCTACATCCGCCACCGCGCCTCCAGCGAGAACCGATAAATGGACGGCAACCTCCAGACCCGCGACATCGACGCCCCCACCGGGGAAAACACCGGCGAACTGACCGAGCGCGGGACCAACACCGCCCCGGAAATGGAGCGCGGCAGCCACGCGCCGACCGTCGCCGCCGAGGACACCCTCATCGGCCAAAGCTCCGTCGAACCCCGCCAGCCCGATGCGCCGCTGGCCGACCTCGACACCGCCATCAGGATCAAGAACTTCGACGGCTACTACGGCGACTTCCAGGCGCTGCACGAGCTGAACATGGACATCCCCGAGCGGCAGGTCACCGCCTTCATCGGGCCCTCGGGCTGCGGCAAGTCCACCCTCCTGCGGTGGATCAACCGCATGAACGACCTGGTCCCCGGCGCCCACGCCAGCGGCTCCATGACGCTCCACGGCGATGACCTGCTGAGCTCCGACCGCGACGTGGTCGCGCTGCGCCGACGCGTCGGCATGGTCTTCCAGAAGCCCAACCCGTTCCCCAAGTCGATCTACAACAACGTGGCCTACGGGCCCCGCCTGCACCTGAAGATGTCCAAGTCCGAGCTGGACGACGTCGTCGAGCAGTCGCTCAAAGGCGCCGCCCTCTGGGACGAGGTCAAAGACCGGCTGAGCGGCTCGGCCCAAGACCTCTCCGGCGGCCAGCAGCAGCGCCTGTGCATCGCCCGCGCCATCGCCGTGAGCCCCGAGGTCCTGCTGATGGACGAGCCCTGCTCGGCCCTGGACCCCAAGTCCACCGCCGCCATCGAAGACCTCATCCACAGCCTCCGCGATGACTACACCATCGTCATCGTCACCCACAACATGCAGCAGGCCACCCGCACCAGCGACTTCACGGCCTTCCTCTACCAGGGCTACCTCGTCGAGTACGGCCCCACCGCCGAACTGTTCACCAAGCCCAAAGAAAAGCAGACCGAGGATTACATCACCGGCCGCTTCGGCTGACCGCCGAGCCGCCAACGCCTTGCACCTTCTCCGAGAACGAAAGACACGCCATGCTCAAGCACCTATCCGCCCTGGCCGCCTGCTCCTGCTTCACCGCCGCCCTCATCGGCTGCGAGTCCATGTCCGGCGGCGCCGACGCCTCCGATCACGCCGGTTCCCACGCCCTGGCCGGCTCGGAACACGACCTCGACGGCTTCACCACCGAGGTCCGCGGCGAATACCTCTACGTCACCGCCGAAGGCGAAGAACTGCCCGAGAAGCCGGTGACCCTCGTCGGCCACGGCCCCGACGGCATGAGCGTCCGCGGCAGCAGCGACACCATCAACGCCTACCTCGACGCGCGTTAACTGCGCCGCGGGGCCATGTGCGGCGGCTTCATCACGAAGCGGCACGTTGAGCGGGTGCAGCAAAGCTGCGCCCGCCGGGCTCCAGCGTCTGCACCGGCTGAACCCTCAAACCGCCGCCGGCATCGGCCGGACGCTCACGCGCCCGCCGAGCCGCTCGCCGGCGCGGTACAGCAGGTGCCGGCCCAGTTCATCGAGCGTCATCCCCGGGGTCTGATCCGCCGGACAAATCCGCTGCAGCAACGCCGCCACGTCCGGCTGACTCGACGACCAAGTCAGGTCCGGCATCAACCGGGCGCGACACGGACGACGTCCCAACAGGAACTCGATCTCGCCGATCATCGGTGGCTCTCCACTAGGCCCTGCGCCGTATGCTAGCCATCGACCGACTCCGCGTCGAGTCTTTTGGCGTCTCTCGGGAAGCCGGGGTCAAGGGGTGCCGTGGTGCCGCTGCCTCGGGTCCGGATGCACTGTCCGCGGCTCTGCCAGCGGGTGGCGGCCAGGGCTACCGCACCCGCCGCTGCTGTCGGAAGCTGGCCGGTGTGTCATTCACCAGGCGACGAAACACGTCGTGGAAGTGCTTGAGGCTGTTGAAGCCGCACGCCTCGGCGACCCCCTCCAGAGATCGTTCGGTGCTGATTAGCAGCTCCTTGGCGTGCTGAACCCGCGTGTTGACCAGCTCGGTGTGCAGCGTGTGGCCCATCACCCGTTTGAACCGGCGCTCCAGGGTCCGCCGCGCGGCGGGGATCGCGTCCGCGACCTGATCCATGGTGATCCCGTGGTAGGCGTTTTGCCGGATGAAGCGGATCGCAGCGGCGACGTCCGGGTCATCGACCGCCAGGACATCCGACGACTGCCGCGGCACGATGCTGTGCGGGGGGACGATGACGTCGCGCGGCGGCTCGCCGTCGAGCATCCGGGCGAGCATGGCCGCAGCCTCGTAACCGATCTGGTCCAGGCCCTGCTCGACGCTCGACAGCGGCGGGTCGGACAGCTCGCAGACCAGCTCGTCGTTGTCCACACCGAGGATGGCCACCTCATCGGGCACCCGCAGCCCCGCGAGGCGGCAAGCCACGGAGACGTGGCGAGCCTGCACGTCGTGCATCGCCATGGCGCCCAGGGGCCGGGGCGCCTGCTTGAGCCACGCGACGAATCCGTCCATCAGGGCCGGCCACTGCTCGGGCAGGCTCGACCGCACCGCCTCGGGCGTTTCGACCATGTGGGCCCCGGCAGAACGCACCGCCTCGCGGAAGCCTTCGCCCCGCTCCAGGCCGCCGACAAACGTCAGGTGCTTGAGCCCCAGGCCCAGCAGGTGCTCGGCCCCGAGCCGGCCGATCGCCTTCTCGTCGGCGAACACGCGGGCGGCACCCTCGGGCGCCAGGTAACCGATGAGCACCCGCGGCGCATCGGGCGCCAGCAGGCCGTTCCAATCGTCCGGCGGCAAATGGCCGATGCCCGCGTCGGCCACCCACCCCGGGGGCGGCATCGTGTCGTGTCCGATCATCGCGTGCAGCCGCCAGTGCTTCTGCTGGCGGGCATAGCGGGCAATGCCACGGGTCACGCCCCGGCCGTAGGCCAGGTCCGTCCGCACCAACACCGCGATCCGAAGCTCGTGCCGCACCGCCCCATGCTACCTCTGGACCGGCAGATGTGGCGGGATCCCGCACAACTTCTCCGCGATCCTTCATTGCGTCGGGCCAGATGTGGTGAATAATTGAACTCAGCCGCGGGTGAACGTCCGCCCTCGGAATCGGGCGCGTGTCTGTGTGCCGCCCACCGTGTCCTTGTGAGTCCCAGCAACCGGAGATTTTGAGAAATGAACCGTTCCCGCACCCGTACCCACCGCTTCCTGACCGCGGCTGCTTGTGGTCTGACCGCCAGCCTCATCCTCGGCACGTCCGCCTCCGCCGCGATCTTCGAGAGCGACTTTGAGAACCCGCCCTACACCCTCAGCGACCTCAACGGCCAGGACGGCTGGCTCGGCGACGCGATGTGGGACGTGTCCAACACCAACGCGATCGACGGCCAGTCGCTGCAGAACGGCGCCAGCACCACCGACGGCCGCGTGTCGCACACCTTCACCGGGCAATCAGGCACGTTCTATGCCGGCTTCGACCTGAAGGTCGAGAACAATGACGTGGGCTTGGATCCGAACTTCTACTGGCTCGCCGTCTCGGACGATGACGATGACAACAACTCGCTGGGCATGGTCTGGTCCGGTCCGACGCCCAACTTCGCCACGCGTGGTCGGCAGGGCTCCTCGAACACCGGCGGCACCATCGCGTCCTACACCAGCGGTGAGACTTACCGCTTCGTCCTGCAGTTCAGCAAGACCAACCCGTTGGGCAACTACAACACGGTGGCCCTCTACCAGGACCCCACCGGCAGCGACATCAATGCCCTGACGCCGGTTTCGACGGTCACCGAAGACATCGGCCTCACCAGCCTGGACACCTTCTGGCTCCGCCAGGGCGGCGATGTCACCGCCGATGTGCTCACTCTCGACAACCTGGTGATCACGACCGACTTTGGCGCTGCAGTGCCCGAGCCGGCGTCGCTGGCGCTGATGGGCCTGGGGGCGCTGTGCCTGATGCCCCGCCGTCGTCGCTGAGCTCAGACTCGCCCCCCCACGCGGAACTTCAATGCCACTGCACGCTGCGTATCTTCGGCCGCTGATCCTCACCGTGGTTGCGCTCGCTCTCGGGACGGGCGCGACCGGGGCGGGGGCCGAGGAGGTCGACTTGCCGTTCGCCGAGTCGTTTGACGACGAGCAGACGGCTGTCAGCTTTGGCTTCAACGACGGCCAAACGCCCAACCCCGAGGAGCAAGCCTGGCGGATCGCCGACGGCGAGGCCCGCTTCGCCAACGAGTCGGACTTCCGCGATGTCGGGGTCGCGCTGGTCACGACTCGGCGAGAGCAGGCGACCAGCCCGTTCGTGCTGCAGGCCCGCTTCCGCGTCGGCCAGATCGACTACACCGGGCCGACGCAGGTGGGGCTGGTGGCCTTAGCCAGCCGAGCCGAACAGTACACGGCCGCCGGGCTGCTGGGGCGGGTCGAGGCGATCGGCACGACCACCAACCGGTACCGGCTGGTGCTGGCCCGCGATGGGCAGCAGCTGGCCGTCTCGGATGAGTTCGACCTGACCGACGGCTCGCCGGACTTCACGTTGACGCTGGCCGCCCGACCCCATGCCGACGGGGGTCTGGACGTCCTGCTGCGCTTTGAGGACGCCGGGGCCCACCGAGAGCCGATCAACCTTACCGGCGTCGTCGCCGACGAGGACCGGCCGCGCGGCCGCGACTTCGGCGTCCGGCTGCAGCCGGGCTTCAACCGCTTCACCGTCGGCGTCGAAGAACTTCGCCTGGCCGCCGAAACCGTCACCGATTGGGAGTGATCGCAGATGCACCGGACTCGCTCAAACCGTGATCACCACCGAGCGTTCACGCTCATCGAGCTGCTGGTCGTGATCAGCATCATCGCCCTGCTGATCGCGTTGCTGTTGCCGGCCCTCGGTGCCGCTCGGGGTGCGGCCCGCGATGCGCTGTGTCTGGCCAACCTCCGGCAGGTCGGCATCGGGTCTTACGCCTACCACGGCGATTACGACCACTTCCCCGTCGGCGACACCGGCAGCCTGTTCTCGGGTACCGACTGGACCCGCACCATGCCCGGGCCCTACATGGGCGGCTCGTCGAGCACCATCGAGCAGCGCAAGAAGGTGCTCCGCTGCCCCACCGGCCTGGCCCAAGGCTACGGCGACGACAACGGCAACGCCCACCACTACAGCGCCCACCCGCGGCTGTTCCCCGCGATCACTTACGAAGACCGGTTCGTGGGCGGCGGCGTCAACTACCGGCCGTACAGCCAGGAAGACCTCAACCGCCCTAGTGACCTGCTGTTGGTCGCCGACGGCGCCTTGCGGACCGTCAACGGGCAGTCCGACCCGCTGCTGCTGGCCTTGGACAGCAGCGCCTTCTGGGCCTACGGCCGTGGGTACGTCCGCGATGGCGCGCCGCTGGACGATCTCGTCGATCAAGGGCCCAACCTCGACTACACCAACTTCAGCAGCGACCCGGGCCAGTGGAACTTGCGGTTCCGCCACGCCAGCGATGAGACCGCCAATATGGTTTTCGCCGACGGTCACGCCGGGGCAATCCGCTACGGCGAGCTCCGTGTGAAGCACGTCCGCGTCGATCGACCCTAAGGCTGCACATGACCGGCATGGCTAATTGGCGACCCCTTGTCATCGCTGCGGCCTCGCTCGCGTTGATCCTTTCGTTGTCGAGCGCGGCGGCCGTCCACGCCCAGGAAGCGGCCGGCCATTGGCAGCCCATCGCCTGGACCACCGACGCCATCCTCGAGGCGCCCGGCGTCGGCCGGGGCGGCGAAGGGGGTCAGGTGCCCCTGTCGCTGGTCCTCGGCGGCGACGACGGCCGGCTTGCCTTCCTCGGTACCGATGTCGGCGGGCTGTTCCGCTCGCTCGACGGCGGCGATCTCTGGCACCCGGCCAACGTGGGCTTCGCCGCCCGCGGCGCCACCGGCTTCGCCATCGACCCCCACAACCCGGACCGCGTCCTCGCGGTCGGCGTCAACTCCGTGCCCTTCCGCACCAACGGCTTGTACCTGTCCATCGACCGCGGCGCGTCGTGGTCCCACGTGCAACGGGCGGACATCGCCGGCATGCGCGACTTCCGCCGACAGATCGCCTTCGACACCGGCAGCTTCGATCCCGAAGCGGGCTACTGCACCACCGTCTACTGGTCGCGTATCGAGCACGACGACGCGAACTACGGGCGACCCGAGCCGGACCCGGCGATCTACCGGTCCAGCGACGGCGGCCAGACCTGGAGCCGGTTGCCCGACAGCCGCCGCTTCGCAGGCGGCGAGCTGATCGCCCACCCCGGCCGGCCGGGCACGCTCTATGCCGCGAATGACCGCGGTGTGTTCGTCAGCGATGACGGTGCCACGTCCTGGCAGCAGCTGCACGACGCGCCGGCCAGCAGCCTGCACGTCGCCGCCGCCGCGCCCGATCGGTTGTGGGTCACGGGGACCGACCGGCTGATCGTCTCACGTGACGGCGGGCAGACGTGGGACGACGTGCCGGCGCTTCGAGAAGGCGACGACCGGCAGGGCGTGCGGCTGCGGATGGTGAGCGTCAGCCCGGCGGACCCGGACCGGCTGCTCGTCGCCAGCACCGCCGATCACTGGCGCTTCGCCTCGCACGTCAGCCACGACGCCGGTGTGACCTGGCGGCAAGTCGAGCTGGATCCGTCGCTGGCGTTCCTCCCGCAAAACGCCCGGCGGGCCCACCCGGTCTGGAGCCCGGCCGACCCGGACGTGGCCCTGAGCTTCGGCGGCGATTGGCCCACCCGCAGCGCCGATGGCGGATCCACGTTCCACTGGTTCGCCGATGGCGTCAACACCGTCCTCGTCGGCGGCGCGTTCCAGTTCAACCCCGGCGACCCGGACCTGATGTTCTGCGGTTCGCAGGACTACAACGGTGCCTTCACCCGCAACGCCGGCCGCACCTGGACCTACAGCAACGTCTCGGGCCATAGCTGGGGCGGCTTCACCTACGGCGGCGTCGCGGCCGACGCTTCCACGTTCATCGTCGGGCTCGCTGACAGCTGGGACGCCGACCGTGTGGTCCAGGTCTCCCGAGACGCTGGCCAGACGTGGACCCGTGACGACAACGCTCGCTGGTCCACCGACCGCCGGGACACCGCCCGCTACGGTCACGATCGGTCCTTCGTCGCTCCGCAAGACAGCGGCGTTGTGTTTGCAGGGCCCTGGCGGAGCGAAGACGGTGGCCGGCACTGGCAGCGGATGACCGGCTGTCACGGCGTGTTCACCGCCTCGCCTCACGCCGCGGGTCATCGGCTCTGGGGCGTCAGCCACCCGGCAGCGGATCGTTCGCAGGTGGTTTACAGCGACGACGCCGGACGAACGTGGCAGCCGCGTATCGACGTCGATGGCTGGATCAGCGATATCGCCCACGCCCCCGAGGATGATCGGCTGTACCTGGTACTCGACCACGTTCTGCACGTGCATGTGGACGGTCAGCTGGAGCAGCTGTCAACACCCGCCACCGCCGAAGGCCGCACCCGCATCAGCAGCGTCGCCGTTGATCCGCAGGTCCCGACCCGGCTGTACGCGGCTCAGCATTTCAATACGCACGCCCCCGATGTCAGCGCCATGAGGTCAGAAGATGCCGGTCAGACATGGACGGTCATCAGCCAGCAGACGCCCCTTGACGCCGACGGCCTGGCCGGGGGCCGCGAAGCGATCCACGTCCGGGTCCACCCCCGCAGCGGCGAGGCGTGGTTTACCACCAGCTGCTCGGGGATGTGGCGTTACATCCCGACGCGGTCCGAGCAGCGATCGCGCGAAGCGCCTTAGCGGTCGATGTGGGCCGACGTCGATCAGCTGCACGCCCCGCGGAAGGTTGCACCCATGCCGCGGACCAATCAGCAGCGGCGACACTTTGCAGCCCGGCCGCTCCAACCGCACTGAGCTTCACGAAGCCGCAGTTGCCAGAGGTCAAGTGGGCGGCACTGGACTCGAACCAGTGACCCTTCGCGTGTAAAGCGAATGCTCTAGCCAACTGAGCTAGCCGCCCGAGTGGGGCACGGTACGCGGCTGTTGAAGGAGGCGTCAACCGCTTGCTGGTCGGGGAAGCGTACGATCCGGGTCATGCTGTTGGTGACGCGGAAGATCGGCAAGTTGCTGCGGGGCGGGGTTCGGCCGTTCAGCGTGGTGACGGCGTGCATGCTGGGCACGTGGCTGGGCTTTTCGCCGGGACTGGGGCAGGCGCCGCTTTGGACCGCGGGGCTCGTCGCGCTGCTGGTGCTGCTGTCGGCCAACCTGTTTGTGGCCACGGCGGCGGCGGGGGTCGGGGCGTTGCTGGCGCTGCTCCTGATGCCGGTGAACTTCGCGGTCGGGCAGTGGCTGCTGGACGGTCCGATGGGGCCGGCCTTTGGTGTGCTGATCAACGCACCGGTGACCGCGTGGCTGGGGCTGGCGTATTACGTGGTGCCCGGCGGGATGGTGGTCGGCGGGGTGATCGGCGTGGTGGAGTCGATCGGGCTGCTGTGGGTCTTGCGGCGGTTTCGGCGGGCGATGGCGGCGGTCGAGTCGGGCTCGCAGCGGTACGCGAAGTGGACCGGTCGGCGGTGGGTCCGGACGCTCGGCTGGTTGCTGTTGGGCGGGCGGAGCAAGAAGACGTACGCCGAGCTGTCGGAGCTGAAGGGGCTGGGCAACCCGATCCGGCCGTTGGGTGCGGCGGCGGTGGTGCTGGTGGTCGTGCTGCTGTTTTTGATGCGGGGGTTGTTGACCGGGCCGGTGGTGGGCTGGCAGCTGCAGAGTCAGCTGGAGCGGATGTTCGGGGCGACGGTGGACGTGGGGCGGGTGGAGCTGGACACCGGGACGGGGCGGCTGGAAGTGCACCACTTGGCGATCACGGACCCGGATGATTTGGAGCGGGACCTCTGGCGATCCACGCTCCTGACGGCGGATGTCGACGTGGATGGGCTGCTGCGTCGTCGGCTGGCGGTGGACGAGGTGGTGTCTGATGGGGGTGTGGTGGGCGCGGAGCGCGCGGTCCCGGGCCGGCGGACGACGCAACTGCCCGAGCCGTCGGAGAACGATCAGCTGGGGCTGCCGCAGGTGCGTCGGCTGGAGGAGCTGGTGCGGGATGCGCAGCGTTGGCGGGCGAGGCTGACGCGGGTGCGGTCGTGGCTGGAGCGGATTGCCGGTCCGCCGGACCCGGTGCGGCTGCCCGGGCCGATGGGCGACTGGGTGCGGCGGCGGACGCAGACGGTCGGGCTGCGGCACGTGCGAGCGGAGCACCTGGTGGAGGGTGCCCCGCGGCTGCTGCTGCGCCGCGGTGAGGCGCGGAACGTCGTCGTGCGGGAGATGGAGGATCGGCGGTTCACCATCACGGGCGAGAACGTCTCGACCCACCCGGAGCTGGTGGACGGCCCGCCGCGGATCACGGTGCGGAGCGACGACGGCGCGATCGATTTATCGCTGGCCCCGACGGGCTGGTCGGAGGCGGGGGGGCTGGTGGATTTGGACATGACGGTGCGGGACCTGCCGGTCGGGCGTTGGCTGGACGGGGTGCAGTTGCCGGGCGGGTTGTCGATGAGCGAGGGGCGGCTGGACGTGCGGGTGGACGGGTCGGCGGCAACGCGGCAGATGGACCTGCCGATCCGGATGACGGTGCGGGGGGCGTCATTTGGCGGGCTGGGCGGGGGGCTGATGGATGAGCTGCCGGTGACGCTGACGCTGGTCGGGCCGCTGGACAACCCGGGCGTGCGGCTGGACGCGGCGGCGCTGGGTGGAGCGGGTGCCGCGGTGGTGCGGGAGCGGGCGGGGGGGTTGTTGCGAGGGTTCCTGGGGGGTGGGGATGAGGGGGAGGACGATTAGAGCAAACTCGATTCATGCGTAGCGGATGTGACGTAGGACGGGCGTCTTGCCCGTCATGGCGTACGACTGACGAGAGGGTGGATCAAGCTTCGCTTGATCGACGGGCGGGACGCCCGTCCTACGGGGTCGGCTTGCGGGTCGGTACAGATGGGGTGCGTTCGGTCTAGCTACTCGACCGTGACCGACTTCGCGAGGTTGCGGGGCTTGTCCACGTCGTGGCCGCGGATGACGGCGGCGTGGTAGGCGAGCAGTTGCAGGGGGATCACGGTCAGCAGCGGCTGCAGGGCCTCGGGGGCGTCGGGGACCTCGAAGACGGCGTCGGCGTAGCGGCCGATGTTGACATCACCTTCGGTGGCCACGGCGAGGACTCGGCCGCCGCGGGCCTTGACCTCCTCGATGTTGCTCATGACCTTGTCGTACTGGCTGCCCTGGGTGGCGACGAAGACGACGGGCATACCGTCGTCGATCAGGGCGATCGGGCCGTGCTTCATCTCGGCGGCGGGCATGCCTTCAGCGTGGATGTAGCTGATCTCTTTGAGCTTCAGGGCCCCTTCGAGGGCGACGGGGTAGTTGTAGCCACGGCCGAGGAACAGCCAGTTCTCGCGGTCCACGACTTGCTCGACGCAGTCGCGGATGTGATCCGATTGCTTGAGGATCGCACCGACCTTGTCCGGGATCTTTTCCAGCTCGTCGATGTACTCGGCGACTTGTGCCTGGCTAAGAAATTTTCGCTTGCCGACGTATAGCGCCATCAGGGCAAGGACCATGACTTGGCCGGTGAACGCTTTGGTCGACGCGACGCCGATCTCGGGGCCAACACGGAGGTAGACCCCGGCGTCGGTCTGGCGGGCGATGCTGCTGCCCACCACGTTGACCGCGCCCAGCGCGGTGGCCCCGCGCTCCTGGGCCTCGTGCAGGGCGGCGAGGGTGTCGGCGGTCTCGCCGGACTGGCTGATGGCGACGATGAAGCTGGCGTCCGGGATGACCGGGTTGCGGTAGCGAAACTCGCTGGCGTACTGGCAGCGGGTGGGGACCTTGACGAGGTCTTCGAAGAGGTACTCGCCGATGAGCCCGGCGTGGTACGCAGTCCCCTGGCCGGTCATGATGAACTTCTTGGCCCGGACCAGTTCGCGGGACAGGTCCTTGAGCCCGCCGAGCACGACCCGGCCGTCACGGGTGTCCAGCCGGCCGCGGGTGCAGGTCCGCAGGCTTTCGGGCTGCTCGAAGATCTCCTTGAGCATGTAGTGCGGGTAGCCGCCGAGCTCGATCTCCTGCAGCTCCAGTTCCAGCTCGGTGACTTCGGCCTCGACGATGCGGTTGTCGATCGTCGTGGTGCGGAACATTTCAGACCACGGCCCGCTGCCATCGCGCTTGTCCGGGCCCGCGCAGAGGCGGGCGACCTGGTAGTCTTCGAGGGTGACGACCTGGGCGGTGTGCGAGATGATGGCGCTGCCGTCGGAGGCGACGACGTAGGCGTTGTCGGCGATGCCGATGATCAGCGGGCTGCCTTTGCGGGCGGCGATGAGCGTGTGCGGATGCGCATCACACATCACGGCAATGGCGTAAGCACCGGTCACCTCCCGCAGCGCGGCCTGGACGGCTTTCTCCAGATCGCCCTTGTAGAGCTCGGCGATGAGTTTGCCGAGCACTTCGGTGTCGGTCTGGCTATAGAAAGTGTGGCCGCGGCCTTCGAGGTATTTGCGGAGGGCGGCGTAGTTTTCGATGGTTCCGTTGTGGACCAGGGCGATGGTGTGCCCCTCGCGGGTCTGGCCGACGTGGGGGTGGGCGTTGTCCTCGGTGACGCCGCCGTGCGTCGCCCAGCGGGTGTGGGCGATGCCGGTGGTCCCGGCGTAGCGATCGGGGTCCTGGTCGACGAGGTCCTGGAGCACGGACACGCGGCCGACCGACCTTGCGAGCTGGATCTGCTGCGCGTGATGATCGATGGCGGCTAGGCCGGCCGAGTCATAGCCGCGGTATTCGAGGCGCTTGAGGCCTTCGGTGAGGACGGGGGCGGCGGGTTTACTGCCGACATACGCGACGATTCCACACATAGGCGACGGTTCCGGGGAGGGTCGGCAGAAGCATCAAAGTATATCCCGAGCGAGGGTCACGGCCCGGGGGGCGGGGCGTGCGGTGCCGTCTCGGGGTGGGGTCGTGCGGGTTAGGAGGGCGTGGACGGGCTGAGCCGACCGGTTCGCGCCCGCGGCTTCCAAGGCGGTGCGCCATTAGCATGCCGGGCATGCCTGAAGAAGTGCAAGGTCGGCTGCACAGCGGCGCGAAGATTGCGGTGGTGGTCAGCCGGTTCAACGAGTTCATCACGGGCCACCTGCTGGCGGGGGCGGTTGATGCCTGGCGGCAGCTGGGCGGCGACGAGGATCAGCTGACGGTGGTGCATGTCCCGGGGGCGCTTGAGTTGGCGGTGACTGCGAAGAAGCTGGCGGAGTCGGGCCGGCATGAGGCGGTGTTGTGTCTGGGGTGCGTGATCCGCGGGGAGACGGACCACTACGACCACGTGGTGGAGCAGACGGCGAAGGGGATCCGGGAGGTCGGCACGCAGACGGGGGTGCCGTGCGTGTTCGGGGTTTTGACGTGCGACACGCTGGAGCAGGCTATCCACCGAGCGGGGGCGAAGATGGGCAACGCCGGGCGGAGCGGATTGATGACGGCGGTGGAGATGGCGGACCTGATGGGGCGGTTGGGTGACGAGGCAGCCGCGGGATGATCCGACGCTCCGTCCGCCTGCGGCGGAGCGCGACCGGCGGTCGCGGCTTTATGGGGGTGCGGATTGGGCTGCGTCTCGTCGGCGGTGTGGGCGGTAATCCGACGCTTCGTCCGCCTGCGGCGAACTCAGCTACCGGCTTCACGGAGCGCGGCCGACGGCCGCGGCTTTATGGTGTGCGGATGCAGGATGTGAGGCGGGTGACGCGGCGGTTGGCGATGCAGGTGCTGTACTGGATCGACATGACGTCGTCGGCGCAGGTGGAGCCGACGGCCGAGCAGGTACTCGAGCGGCTGGACGCGGAGCTGACGGCCGAGTTGGCGGATCAGCCGGGCAAGGACCGCGAGCCCCCGGAAGGGCAGCCCGGCGGGGTTTCGACCACGGAGGTCCGGCCGGACGCGGTGGAGTTGGCCCTCGCGGCGTGGCACGGGCGGGCGTCGGCGGACGCGGCGGTGAGCAAGTTGAGCCCGGCGTGGCCGACGCATCGGCAGCCGGCGGTGGACCGGGCGATCTTGCGGCTGGGGCATCACGAGATCACCAGCGGGCGGACGCCGTGGAAGGTCGCGGTCAACGAGGCGGTGGAGCTGGCCAAGCGGTTCGGCGGCGAGCAGAGCCCGTCGTTCGTGAATGGGGTGCTGGACAAGATCGGCAAGGCGTCGGCACCCGCTGCCCCGCCCCCGCTCCCGGAAGGCAAACCGGGGTTGGCGGCGGATGGTTCGGCTCCGCCGGATGCGGATGCGTGGCTGGCGGACGCGGTGGGGTCTGAGCCCGCGGATTGATCGGGCCGAGGCGGACGGCTTCGGTCGCAGTGGCATCGACTTCGCCGGCGGTCGGCGCTACCGTGGGGGATGTCCGTGACCGCCGCCCTGAGCCCATCTGGAACCGACCACCCCGACGTCGCGACGCTGGGCCAGCTCAAGCATCTGGGCTACCGCTACCGGACGGTCAAGCAGGAGCTGCGGGAGAACACGATCGCCCGGCTCAAAGCCGGGCAGGAGCTGTTCCCGGGGGTGCGTGGGTACGAGCAGACGGTCTTGCCGCAAATCGTGCACGCCATTTTCAGCCGGCACGACATGCTGTTTCTCGGGCTTCGGGGTCAGGCCAAGACGCGGATGCTGCGGATGCTGCCGGGGTTGCTCGATGAGTGGGTGCCGGTGCTGGCGGACGTGGAGGTGCCGGACGATCCGACGCAGCCGACCACCGGGGCTGGCAAGCGGCTGGTGCGGGAGCAGGGCGATGACGCGGCGGTGAAGTGGCTGCACCGCTCGGAGCGGTTCCACGAAAAGCTGGCGACGCCGGACGTGACGATCGCGGACCTGATCGGCGAGATCGACATCGTGAAGCACGCCGAGGGGCGGTACCTCTCGGACGAGGCGACGATGCACTACGGGCTGATCCCGCGGAGCAACCGGGGCATCTTCGCGGTCAACGAGTTGCCGGACCTGAGCCCGCGGATCCAGGTGGGGCTGTTCAACGTCCTCGAGGAGCGGGACGTGCAGGTCCGCGGCTACCCGGTGCCGCTGGAGCTGGACCTGTGCCTGGTCTTCTCGGCGAACCCCGAGGACTACACCAACCGCGGGCGGATCGTCACGCCGCTGAAGGACCGCATCGGCAGCGTGATCCGCACGCACTATCCGAAGTCGGCCGACGAGGCGATGCGGATCACGCGAGAAAACGCCTGGTTGGAGCGGGCCGAGCTCAACGGCGACGGCGAGGCCGACGCGTCGACGCCGAAGGTCCAGACGCCGGCGTTTATGCACCGGCTGATCGAGGAGACGGTCGCGGCGGCCCGCGGGTCGACGCACATCAACCAGGCGTCGGGTGTGTCGGTGCGGACGTCGATCGCGTGCCTAGAGAACATGGTCAGCTCGGCGGAGCGGCGGGGACTCATCACCGGCGAGGACCGGGTGGTCCCCCGCATCAGCGACCTGTCGCACGTCACCGCGTCGACCCGCGGCAAGATCGAACTGCTCATGGCCGACGACGGCGAGGACACCGAAGACCGGCTGGTCCAGTCGCTGCTGGGTGAGGTGGTCAAGGCGATGTTTGACGCGGTCGCCGACGTGGACGAGTACGAGCACCTGGTCGAGCCGTTCGCCGAGGGTCTGCGGCTGAGCGTTGGCGATGAGGTCCCCGCGGAGGAGCTGGTCGCGAGCTTCGAGCACGTCGAAGGGCTCCGCGACGCGGCGGAGGATGTGGCCCAGCGGCTGGGGGTGGAGGCGGACGATCCGCAGCAGCTGGCGTCGGCGGGCGAGTTTCTGCTCGAGGCGCTGTACGTGCACAACCGGCTGAGCAAATCGACCGGCGGGGTCGGGAGTAGCTACAGCCGGTAGCGTAAGGCAGAAGGTGGAAGGGCGGAGGCAAAAGGGGGGCGAAGAGATCGGAACAGCGGCCACGGGCCACACGCGATCTTGAGTGGCAGATGCGCTGCTTCAAGGTTGCAACGCAGCTGCACCCGCACGCGGCGATGCTGCGTTCCTGGCCGGGCGTTCGCGCTGGATCCCACGTACTGGCGGCCGAGCTGCCAGTGGCGTCAAACCATTGGGCAGCGGTCGCCTGATCGATCGTTTATTGAACGCGCCGCGTCCCACACCTCGGCCGAAGGCCGATGTGTGCTTCTGCGACATCCGCGGTTCGCACACATCGCCGCCGAGCCAGCGAGGTGTGCCACCCCTCGAGAATCCGTCCTGGTCAACTCGTCGTCAATAGCCGCGGGTGTCAGCCCGCGGGCGCGGCGGCGGTGGGGGCATCGACGCCGAGGAAGTTGGCGAGCATGGCGGTGCCGTCGGGGGTCAGGAAGCTTTCGGGGTGAAACTGCACGCCTTCGACTGGAGCATCACCGGCGAAGGCATCCGGCAGCGACCGCAGCCCCATCACCTCGTCCTCGTCGGTCCACGCCGTGATCTCGAACCGCCCGCTGTCGACGGTCTCGCGGCGGACGATCAGTGAGTGGTAGCGGTTGGCGGTCAGCGGGTTGGGCAAGCCGGCGAAGACGCCGCGCCCGTCGTGGTGGACGGTGCTGGTTTTGCCGTGCATGAGCCGGTCGGCGCGGTCGACGGTCATGCCGTGACTGTCGCCGATGCACTGATGGCCCAGGCATACCCCGAGGATCGGCACGCGGCCGGCGAAACGCTGGATCACCTCGCCGCTCACCCCGGCCTCGCGCGGGGTGCACGGGCCCGGGGAGATGATGACGTAGGCCGGATGCATCGCTTCGGCGTCGTCGGCGGTGAGTTTGTCGTTGCGGACCACCCGAAGGTCCGGCACGTCCAGCCCGCGGTCCAGGTGCAGCTCACCGATGCGCTGGACGAGGTTGTACGTGAAGCTGTCGTAGTTATCGATGAGCAGGATCATGCGGACCTTCCACTTGGCGGGCTATACATCAGGCCGACCGGTGTTCAACCGGGGGGTGAGGGCTGGCCGATGCTAGACCAGTGAGGCGGTCCACGTCATGAGCCAGCTCCCCGGTCCTATCGCAGCCAGTGCCGCCCAGGCGATCGTTCAGGGCCGTGAGGCGCAGAAAAAGCGAGAGGCGGCGGACAACCGCGAGTCGCAGGCGGCCCGGGCGATGCGCGACCGCTTCGACCAGCAGGCCAGCACGCCGAGCACCGAGGGTGCCAGCGAGGAGCTGCCGGACCCGCAGGCGCCGGGGTACGAGCCGCTGTGGCACGAGCAGGGTGAGCCTGAGCCGGACGATCAGAAGGGCGGGCGGATCGACGTGGAGGTCTAAGCGTGGTGAGCCGGCGTCTGCGGCGCCGGAATCCGGGCTCACAGAGCCCGGCTCGCTGACGTCGCTACTTCGTCCCGCGTGGGGCATCCTGGCCGAGGTACTTCGCCCGCACGGCCGACTCGAGGTCGATATCGTTGATGTTCGCCAAGGTGCACAGCCACGCGAGGATGTCGGCGAACTCGCCCGCCGGATCGGCGTCGCCGGACGTGTCGCCGCCGGCACCCTGGCTCTTGTGCAGGGCGGTGGCCAGCTCGCCCACCTCTTCGACGAACCACATAAACGTCCCCTCGGTGCCGCGGGCGGCGTCGGCATCGTGATACCGGTCACGGATGTGCTGTTGAAACGCGCGGAGCGTCAGGCCCTCGGCGGCAAGCGGGGAGTCGGCGGGGTCGGCGTCGGGCATGCCGGGCAACCTACCGCATGCTCCAGCACGCCATCAGTCGACGGTGGCCTCGCTCTGCCCGACCGCCTCGGCCTCGGGCGTCGGGGCGGGCTTGGGTTTGCCCCCCGCGGGGACCTGCACCCGCATCGAGCACGCCCGGCAACGCACGGCTTTGCCGCGGGCACTTGGCGGCACCGACAGGATCGCGCGGCACTTGAGATTCGGACAGATCAGGCGGATGGCATCAGGCATGGCAGTTCCCACCCCCGCCGCCGGAAGAGCCGGCAACCCGCAGCACAGCTGGCTGCCTACCGCGCATCGGCGAGATCGGAACCCGACTTGAGCGGCCCACACAGCATGGCGCACCTTCGTGGCCCGGCGGTCGAGTCGCCGTGGTGCCGGATTCAGATCATCGGGTGATTGGCCATCGGCCGGTGCGTGCAGCGGAACACCACGAGCGTCAGGTCGTCGACGCCGCGCTTGCCGCCGGTGAACGCCCGGTGCTGGTTGAGCAGGTGCTGCATCGTCTCTTGGGCGGACCGGCCGTTGGCTTCGGCCAAGGCCCGGACGATCCGGTCCCGGCCGAACCGGCCCTCGCCGCTGTGGTGCAGCCCGTCGGGCAGGCCGTCGGTGTAGAGCACCATCGTGTCGCCGGGCTCGAAGTCCCAGATGCCCTTCTCATAAGGCTGGTCGGGGTCGATGCCGACGATCATGCCGCCGGTGTCCAGCTCGATGACCCGTCCGCCGCGGAGCAGCAGGGCGGGCTCGTGGCCGGCGTTGCAGTACGTCAGCCGGAGGGTCGCGTGATCCAGCGAGCCGTACCAGAGCGTGGCGAACTCGTTGTCCAGCGTGTCGCGGCACAGGTTGTGATTGACCCGGCCGATGACCTCGTCCAGGTCGTACACGTCCTGGGCGAAGGCCCGCAGCGACGCCCGCACCGACGCCATCAGCAGGGCCGCGGGGACGCCTTTGCCGACCACGTCGCCGATGCCGATGCCGGTGGCGCCGTCCAGGTCGATGAAGTCGTAGAAGTCGCCGCCGAGCTCGAAGCTGGGCACGTACCGAGCGGCGATCTGGTAGCCGTCGACCCTCGGCGGGGTCCGCGGCAGCATCCGCCGCTGCACACTCGAGGCCAGCTGTACCTGCCGCTGGATCTGCTGGCTCTCGGCCCGCTTCTCGTCCAGCCGCTTGTTGCTGATCGCCGTGGCCAGCAACTGGGCGATGCCCCGGACCATCTGCCGCTCAAACCGCGAGAACCGCCGGGCCAGCGGGCTGGCGACCTGCAGGGTCCCGATCGGCCGATCCTGGAAGATCATCCCGACCGCCAGCATCGACTTAAGCCCCTCCCGCTCGGCGTCCTGCGGGAAAAACACCCGCGGATCGGCGGCCATGTCCTCGATGTAGACCACCTCGCCGTCGAGGGCCTTGCTGTACAGCTCGCTGCGGTTGACCAGCAACCTGCCCTTGTTGAGGTACGCCTCGGACAGGCCGTGGGTCGCCACCGGCACCAGCTCCTGCTCGCCCTCGCGGTGCTGCAGCAGCCGGATGTTCACCGCCTTGACCTGCATCACCTCGGCCACCGCCCGGGCCGCCGTATCCAGCGTCGCCTGCAAATCGGTGCTGCCCGAGAGCACACCGGTCAGCTTGTAGAGCACCTCCAGCTCGTCCAGCCGCTGCTGGGACTGGTGCTGCTCGTAGCACAACTGGGCCAGGCCGTTGGCCATCTGGTACAGCAACTGGATGGACGCGGCGGCGCTGGGCGCAAAAGTCGTCTCGGCGGCGGTCAGCAGCGTCTCGAGCGACTCGGAGTCGATCTGCAGCCGCTCGCCCAACTGTCGCATCTGCTCCCGCTGCTGGCGGGTGATGCCCTGCAGCGGCCGGATCGCCCGGCGATGCACCACGATGCTGCCCACCTGCTGCTCGGCGATCGTGATCGGGGCCACCAGCCGGTCGGCGTTCGCATCGTCGGCTTCAATCAGCTGGGTCAGCACGTCGTCCGACTCGGCCCGGCGGTCCGGGTCGGTGTCCCGGGTCAGCTGCCGGCCGTCGGCGTCGAGGATCGTCGTCGCCAGCCGGGTCACCCCGGTGAAGGTGTCCTGGATCTCCTGCAGCGTCTCGAGGTCCAGGAAGTCGGTCAGCGACGGCGTGGCGGGGGCCGACTCGTCGGGGCGACGCTGCGCGGCCGACGACGCGGCCCGCTCGACCGGTACGTCGGCCGGGGCCTGCTGGGGGGGCGGTTCGGCAATCGCGGAAGGGGTGGCGGTCAAGGGTTTGGCATCCTGCCGGGGGTGTTCCATCGCCTGCCCGGATAGTCGGGCGGGGCGGTCGTGCGGTGGTCATGAGTGCAAAGGCGATGCCGTCAGGCAACAGGGGCCCGAAGTTGTGGCGAACAGACGTCACAACGCCGGGACGCATTGCGCGTCACTTATGTATATCCCCGTCATCAGGCCCCGGTCATGATTTTTCACTTGAACGAATCGTCATCGGCGGGCGGCGGTTCGTTCTGTGACGGTTGGGGTGCCTGCGAATTAGGCATGTCCGGCTCGGCGGGCTGCCCCGGCTCGGGCGCAGGCCGCGGCGGTTGGGGCGCGTCCGGAGCTTCGGGGGTTCCGGGAGCTTCCGGGGCGTCGGGGGGTTCCGGAGCTCCCGGCATGTCCGGCATCGGCGGGTCGCCCGGAGCCGGGGCCGGCGTGGGCGGCGGCACCGGGGCGGGCGTGGGCTGCGGCCGCGGCTCGG
>CAZVBW010000029.1:0-46218 GCA_964625505.1 uncultured Phycisphaeraceae bacterium | reverse complement strand
GGGTATGCACCCGCGGCTGGGGAAGCAGGACAGCTCGTGCCGGCTGCATAGGAGGCGGGGGTGGGTTCTGGGGTTGGGGTGGGGGGGTGGCCGATAACTGGGGTGATGGTTGCGCGATGGGTGCACGTGTGATGGCGGAAACCGACGACAAGCCGGCGGGGGAGGACCAGGTGGTGGAGCCGGCGCGTGCGTCGTCCGGAGGGGGCGGGGTCGATTCCGGGGGGGGTCCGGGGGCGCTTCCGGGGGGAGTTGGGCGCAGGCGTGGCAGTTGCCGGTGATGTTGTTGGGGTTGGGGTTGTTGGTGCTCGGGGTGTGGCTGGCGTGGCCGCAGCCGGAGGGGCCGGACGTGCCGGGGGTGTTGGACGGGGTGGATCAGTATTTGGCGGCGCAGAACCTGGAGGCGGTGCACGGGGAGTTGGAGACGCTGGCGCCGTTGATGGATGCCTCGCCGGCCCGGGACGCGGCGCGGTTTCATCAGGCGATGGGGGACCTGGTGTACCTGCAGCAGCGGCAGCGGGGGCACCTGGCGATGAACACGCCCCAGTCGGTAGAGAACAACGAGCGGGCGGCGGCGCATTACCGGCGGGCGGACGAGCTGGGGCTGGACCTTCGGCCCGACAGCCGGGCGCGGCTGGCGGAGTTGCTGGTGGTGTTGGATCGGCCTGACGACGCGATGGTCGAGCTGGACCGGATGAGCGACCAGGCGCCGCACCGGCGGTACGGGATCGTGCGGCAGATGATCCAGCGGCAGCGGGCCGGGCCCGACCGCGGCCGGGGCGAGGCGCTGGATGCGTTGGTGATGCGGTTCGAGGACGAGGTCCGGCAGGACCCGGACCGGGCGCGTCGGCGGGAGCAGTTGATCTGGTCGGCGGGGCTGGACGCGAGGCGGATGCTCGAGGCGGGGGTGCCCGAGCAGGTGATCGATCAGCTGCTGCGGCAGGTGCACCGGTTCCGCCGGGAGGGCGGGGGCGATGATGCGGCGACGGATTCGGACCTGTTGCCGTTGCACCTGCTGCTGGCCCGGGCGTACCAGGACGCGGGGCGGTTCGACGAGTCGCTGGCGCAGTACCAGTGGGCCCAGCGGATGCTGCCGGCGGCGGACCCGCGGCAGGCCCAGGTGATGGTGGGGCTGGGCGAGGTCGAGCTGGCGCAGGGGGCGGACGCGGCGCGGCAGCGGGCGGCGGAGCTGTTCGAGTCGGCGCGTCGGCTGGACCCGCACGGGCCGCGGTATGTCGATGCGTTGATTGGGTTGGGTGATCTGTATGCGGTGACTGGCGAGCGGTTTCCGGAGGCGGTGGATGCACTGGGCGAGGCGGCGGCGGTGCTGAATCAGGACCTGCCGGACTGGGACCCCCGTCGGCAGCGGCTGCTGGACGTGTTGGATGCACACGTGCGGCGGACGGTCGAGCTGGAGCGGTACGACCAGGCGCTGGTGCTGCTGGGTCAGATGCTGCCGATGTACGGGGCGGACGGGCTGCCGCGTCGGCTGGTGGAGCAGGGGGCGGTGATCGAGGAGGCTCTGGGCGATGCGGCGCTGCAGCGGGCGGCGTCGCTGGACCCGTCGCGGGAGCAGCCGGGGGACGCGGCGGCTGGGGGCGGCTCCGGGGGTTTACAGAGCGGGGCTTCCGGGGGGGGCGAGGCGTTTCGGATGGCGAACCAGGAGGCGGCGGAGCACTACCGGCGGGCGGCGGAGCACTACAGCCGGCTGGCTTCGATGTCGGTGCACGATGACCAGGTGCACGGCGAGGCGCTGTGGTCGGCGGCTCGGAACTACGACCGGGCGCAGGCGTGGGAGCGGGCGATCGAGACGTACATCGACTTCGTGACCCACCGCGGGACTGACGGCCGGCAGATCGAGGCGTCGCACCAGCTGGCGCTGGCGCTGCTGGCCGACGGGCAGGTCGACGCGGCGACCCAACGGTTGGAGACGCTGATCCGCGAACACCCCAACAGCCCGTGGGCCCTGGCGAGCTACGTGCCGCTGTCGCGGGCGCTGGAGCAGCGGGGCCAGCTGGCCGAGGCCGAGGCGCGGCTGCGGTCGCTGCTGGCGAGGGACCAGACGGTGACGCCCGAGTCGGACGTGTACCGCGAGGCGCTGATCGAGCTGGGCCGGCTCAGCTACGAGCGGGGCGAGCAGGACCCGGCCAACTTCGCCCGGGCGGTCGAGGTGTTGCACGAGGCGGTGCAGCGGTTCGGCGACAGCCGGGAGGGGGCGAGCCTGCGGTATATGCTGGGCGACGCGCTGCGACGCAGCGCCCTGTCGCTCGATGAGTCCGCGTCGGCCCGGCGGAGCCAGCGCGAACGCCTCGCGTACCAGTCGGACCGCAGCAACCGGCTGGAGCAGGCGGAGATGTACTACGACCAGGCAATCACGCTGCTCGAGGCGGTGAATGCGGAGTCGCTGACGCCGCTGGAACGGCTGCGTTTGAGGCACGCCTATCTATACAAGGCCGACTGCGCTTTCGAACGCGGGGCGTATCAGATCGCCATCGACCGGTACCGCGCCGCCGCGCAGCAGTACGAGCAGCACCCGGCGTCACTCGTGGCACTGGTGCAGATCGTCAACGCCCACTGCGAGCTGGGCCAGTATCAGGAAGCCGCGGTGGCGAACCGGCAGGCGCTGTGGCAGCTGGACCGCATGCCCGACGACGCGTTCGACGACCCGTCGCTGCCGATGACCCGCCAGCATTGGGAAGACTGGCTCCGCTGGTCCGGCGAGTTGGGGCTGTACGAGGACGCCCCCCCGGTCCGCTCCCGCGAGGACCAGCGGCTGGGCGCGGCGGGCTGACTCGCGACATCAAAGGCGACAAGAAAAAGCCCCGCATCTGCATGCGGGGCTTCTCGTTGGATTGTGATGTCAAGCTCTAGCGCCTAGATCGCCGCCTGCGCCGCGGCGAGGCGGGCGATCGGGACGCGGAAGGGGCTGCAGGACACGTAGTCCAGGCCGACCTCGTCGCAGAACTCGATCGACGACGGGTCGCCGCCGTGCTCGCCGCAGATGCCGCACTTGAGGTCCTTCTTGGACTGCCGGCCCTTCTCGACGCCCATCCGGACCAGCTGGCCCACGCCGGTCTGGTCCAGCGACTGGAACGGGTCCTTCTCCAGCAGCTCGTGGTTGAGGTAGTCCGGCAGGAAGGTGTTCACGTCGTCGCGGCTGTAGCCGAAGGTCATCTGCGTCAGGTCATTGGTCCCGAAGCTGAAGAAGTCGGCGTGCTCACTGACCTGGTCGGCGGTCAGCGCGGCCCGCGGGATCTCGATCATCGTGCCGACCGGGATATCCAGCTTGGCCTTGAAGTTCTTCTCGGCCTTGACTTGGTCGATCGTCGCGAGGGTCAGCTTGCGGAGCATCTCCAGCTCCCGGTCGGTGCCGACCAGCGGGATCATGATCTCGGGCTGGGCGTCGATCTTTTTCTTCTTGCAGTTGATCGCGGCCTCGGTGATGGCCCGGACCTGCATCTCGAGGATCTCGGGGTACGTCACCGACAGTCGGCAACCGCGGTGGCCGAGCATCGGGTTGGCCTCGTGCAGCTGGGCGACGCGGCTCTTGACCTTGCTCGCCTTGACGTCCAGCTCCTTGGCGACCTGCTTTTGGCTCTTGGACTCGTGGGGCAGGAACTCGTGCAGCGGCGGGTCGAGCAGCCGGATCGTCACCGGCAGGCCCTTCATCGCCTTGAAGATGCCTTCAAAGTCCTTCCGCTGGAAGGGCAGGAGCTTGGCCAGCGCCTTCTCGCGGTCGGGCTTGGCCTCGGCGAGGATCATCTGACGCATCGCGCTGATCCGCTCGCCCTCAAAGAACATGTGCTCGGTCCGGCACAGCCCGATGCCCTGGGCGCCGAACTTCCGGGCCCGCTGCGCGTCGGCCGGCGTATCCGCGTTGGTCCGCACCTTCAGGCGGCGGTACTTGTCGGCCCAGTCCATCACCTTGGCAAAGTCGCCCGAGAGCTTGGGCTCGATCGTGGCCATCTCGCCGGCAAACACCTCGCCGGTGGACCCGTCGATCGACAGCACATCCTTGCCGGAGTACTTCTTGCCGCCGACGGTGATCTGCTTTTTCTTCTCGTCGATCTGTATATCGCCCGCGCCGGCGACGCAGCACTTGCCCCAGCCGCGGGCGACGACCGCCGCGTGGCTGGTCATGCCGCCGGTGCTGGTCAGGATGCCCGCTGCCGAGTGCATGCCGTCCACGTCCTCGGGGCTGGTTTCCTTGCGGACCAGCAGGACCTTCTCGCCGGCGTGGCTCCGCTCGACGGCTTCCTCGGCGGTGAAGGCGAGCTTGCCCATCGCCGCCCCCGGCGAGGCCGGCAGGCCGGTGGTCAACGGCGTGGCCGACTTCTTGGCCTTGGGGTCGAAGCTGGGCAGCAGCAGCTGGGTCAGGTCGCCCGCGGGGATCCGTTTGACCGCGGTCTTCTCGTCGATCAGGCCCTCCTTCACCATGTCGACCGCGAGCTTCACCGCCGCGGCGCCGGTCCGCTTGCCGGTCCGGGTTTGCAGCATGTACAGCTTGCCCTTCTCGATGGTGAACTCGATGTCCTGCATGTCCTTGTAGTGGGCCTCGAGCTTGTCCTTGATCGCCATCAGCTCGGCGTGGACTTCCTTGTTCCACTTCTTCATTTCGATGACGGGCCGCGGCGTGCGGATGCCGGCGACCACGTCCTCGCCCTGGGCGTTGATGAGGAACTCGCCGTAGAACGTGTTCCTGCCGGTCGACGGGTCACGGGTGAAGGCGACGCCGGTGCCGCAGTCGTCGCCCATGTTGCCGAAGGCCATGGTCTGGACGTTGACCGCCGTGCCCTTGAGCCCGGTGATCTCGTTGATCTGGCGGTAGCGCTTGGCCCGCGGGGTCTGCCACGAACCGAAGACGGCCTCGATGGACTTGCTCAGCTGTTCGTACGGGTCCTGGGGGAAGTTCTCGCCGGTGTGTTTGGCGTAGACCTTCTTGTATGCCTTGACCAGCTCGGCCAGGCCGTCGGCCCCGAGGTCGGTGTCCAGCTCGACGCCGTGCTTCCGCTTGATCTTGTCGAACTCGTGCTCGAAGGCCTCGTGCTCGACGCCCATCACGACGTCGCCGAACATATTGATCAGACGGCGGTAAGCGTCGAGGGCGAAGCGGGCGTCGCCGGACTGGTTGTGCAGGCCGTCGACCGCGTCGTCGTTCATGCCCAGGTTCAGGACGGTGTCCATCATGCCGGGCATCGACACCGCGGCGCCCGAGCGGACCGAGACCAGCAGCGGGTTGGTCGAGCTGCCAAAGCTCTTGCCTGTTTCCTTCTCGAGGGTCTGGACCGCGTCGTGGACCTGGTCCATCAGGCCCTTGGGCAGGTTCTCGCCCTCTTCGTAGTACTTGGCGCAGACCTCGGTGGTGATGGTGAACCCGGGGGGCACGGGCAGGCCGATGTCGGTCATCTCGGCGAGGTTGGCGCCCTTGCCGCCGAGCAGCATCTTGAGCGAGCTGTCGCCGTCGGTCTTGGTCTGGCCGAAGTAGTAGACCATCTTGTCGCCGGCGGGCTTGCGGCGGGAGGTCGACTTCTTACGGGTGGACTTCTTGGCGGTCTTCTTCTTGGCGGTCTTCTTGCGAGCCGGGGCGGAGGGCATCGAGGCGGTCCTTGCTGGAGGAGTGGGGCGGGTGATCCATCGGCGGCGACCGGGTCGCGCTACATCGATGGAGTTCGCGGGGAACCCACGGCAGACTTTGTGTCCGCCGAGTGGGCCGGGCATTCTAATGAAGGGGTGAAACGCTGCAACGCGGGGCGGGGTTGCGTGGCGGTTTGACGCGGCGGACGCGCGGGCCAAGGCCCGCGGCTATTGACGACGAGATTGCCAGGATGCATCGCCGAGGGGTGGCACACCTCGCCGGCTTGGAGGCGATGTGTGCAGACCGCGGATTGCCGCAAGAGCACACATCGGCCTTCGGCCGAGGTGTGGCACACGCCCGCGTTATGACCATCTAGAGATCAATAATGGCGAAGGATCCTTGGCGTCGTGTACGGGCGACGTCGCTTACCGGTGCCTCACAGCCGCCCCCGTGGGTGACGCCGCTGCTCCCCATCGCGCGGCGGGCTTGGGCGACCGCGGGTATGCACCCGCGGCTGGGGATCGGGTCGGGGCCCGGGCGCGGCCAATGAAGCACCGCCGCCCGGAGTGGGCGGCGGCGCGGGGGGTGGTGCTTGGGTGTCGGTCGATCAGCGTCGGCGACGCATGGCCAGTCCGGCGAGCATGACGACGCCGGCAAAGGCGGCGGCAGGGCTGGGGACCGGGACCGGCAGCGGGCCGTCGTTGGTGACGTCGATGTCGGGGTCGCCGTCGGGGTCGTTGGGGTTGGGGGTCGGGTCCTCCGGGCCGCTGACCACTTCGACCAGCGGCGGGTCACCGTCGGACTGTTCGCGGTCCGACTCGTCGTCGGTCGAGGACGAGGGGCTGGTGCGGATGGCGGTCGAGCCGTTGAGGCCGGTGAGGGTCGCCAGTTGGACCACGCCGCCGGGGAAGGACCCGCCGCCTGCGCCGCCGCCGGGTGTCTGGCGCGAGCCTTCGCCGGACATCAGGGACACGTCGGCGCCGGTGGCGGCGACGTTGCTGAGCGTGGCGGCGACGCGGAAGCCCGGGCGGCTGAGCACGTCCAGGACGCGGGCCAGGGGCACATCATCGTTGGCGGTCATGCGGACCCGCAGGGCCTCGGTGTTGTCATTGATGCCGTAGTCGATCGACTCGTCTTCGCCGTCGGCGATGGCTTCGAGGGCGAAGTACTGGCCCATCCAGCCGCGGGTCTGCAGCCGCTGGGGCGTGTCGCTGGACTGCATCTCGCCGAAGCGGACGCCGGCGCCCATGGCCTGCAGTTCGCGGTCGCTGGTGAACAGCTCGGCGAGGCCCTGCTCGAAGTAGATATCGACCAGCGAGGCCTGGGTGCGGGACTCGTTGACGAAGGTGAAGACGAAGCCGTCGGCGTCCTGCGAGACGATGACCGACACGAGCAGGTCGGTCGTGTCGACCTCCCGCGGGTTGCCGACCACGTAGAGATCGATGATGTCAGCGGGGGCCGGGGCGGCGATGCCCAAGCCGGCGACGGCGAGGCTGGCGGTGCAGAAAAAGCGGGTGGCACGGTTCATGGTGGGTCCTGGAGAGGGTGCACGGCTCGGGGGCCGGGTCGTACATCACAAGACAACCACGGATCTCGCGGGATGCAAATCAATCGTGAAGAAAAGTCGTGATATTTTGGGTGGCGGGGCCGCAGGATGTGAAGCGGGGGGGGCGGGGGTTTAGCGGCTGCGGCGAAGCCGCGCCCGCCGGTGGCCGGCAGGGGCAGCTGCGCTGCACCCGCTAAACGGGGCGGGGGCGTGAGCGACGAGGCGGGGGACGTCGGGGGCGGTGGCGGCTTTTGCGGCGGCGGGGGGGGCGGTGACGCACGGGGTTGCCGCGGTAAACGAGGGATGCATCTATCTAAAGAGCCGCCGCGTCTGTGAGGCGGTGTTGCAGTTGATGCATCCAAGGCAGCGGTGCGGCGGGCTGGCCGAGCTTCACGGGCTTGCGGTCGCCGTGGTAGTCGCTGCCGCCGGTGGGCAGGAGCTTGAAGCGGTCGGCGAGTGCGTGGAACCTGGCGACGTCTTCGGGGCGGTGGTCGCTGTGGATGACTTCGATGGCGTCCAGGCCCAGCTTGGCGAGGGTGGCCACGGCGTGTTCGAGTGCATCGTCGGTCAGTCGCAGTTGCACCGGGTGGGCGAGGCTGACCAGACCGCCGGCGGCATGGAGCGTGCGGATGGCCTGCTCGGCGGACAGCCGATCCTTGCGGCAGTACGCGGCGCCGCGGCGGCCGATGTACCGCTCGAAGGCTTCGTGGATCGACTTGACGTAGCCCTTGCGGACCATGACTTGAGCGATGTGCGGCCGGCCCACGACGGTGTCGGGGTCGCGGTCGGCGCCGGCGGCGGCGAGCACCTCGTCCTCGGTCAGCCGGACGCCCAGTTCGTTGAGCCGCTGGATCATCTGCGGGTTGCGGGCGGCCCGGGCGTCGCGGAGCCGGGCGGTGACCGCGGCGAGGGTCGGGTCGTCCGGGTCGATGCCGTAGCCCAGCAGGTGCAGCGTGCCGCGGGGCTCGGCGGGTTCGCCGCTGGCGGTGGGCGGGGCAATGCTCGCGGGGTCGGCGGACAGCTCGATGCCGGGGAGGAAGGCGATGCCCACATCGTCGGCGGCCGCGCGGCAGGCGGGCAGGCCGGCGGTGGTGTCGTGGTCGGTCAGGGCGATGCCGGCCAGTCCCGCGGCCGCGGCGAGGGCGGGCAGGTCGGCCGGGTCGTCGGTGCCGTCCGAGGCGCGGCTGTGCATGTGAAGGTCGCACCGCATGGGTCGGACTATATGAGTGCCATGCGCCGACGCCGCGTCGGAGGGTGCTAGCTTCCTGCGATGAGCGAGCGAGGCGTCTTGGTCACGGGGTGTCATGGGTCGATCGGCCGCTGCGTGTGCGACGCGCTGTCGGCGGCGGGGCACGTGGTGCACGGGCTGGATGTGGCGGAGGGCGAAGCCCGGGTGGCTCGCTTCACGCGGGGGTCGGTGGCCGAAGGGGGCGCGTGGGACGCGGCGATGGTCCAGGGGGTGGACACGCTGGTGCATCTCGCGGCGTACCCGCACGGCGATGCGACGTTTCCGGACGACGTGTGGGAGGCGAACTACCTCGGGACGTTCCACGCGCTGGAGCACGCGGCGAAGCGGGGGCTGCGGCGGGTGGTCCTGGCGAGCACATGCCAGACCGTGTCGGGCCGGCCGAAGCCCCGAGGCGGGGCCGCTTCCGGGGGCGGCCCGGTGGGCGTGGATGAGGCGTACCCGCGGAATCACTACGCGGTGAGCAAGCTGTGGGCGGAGGACATGGCCCGCCTGTACGCGGGGCGGCACAAGCTGAGCATCGTGTGCGTCCGCATCGCGTGGTTCCCACGCGACGTCGACGAGGTCCAGCGGATCGTGCGCGGCGGGCATCAGAGCAGCTACCTGAGCCACGACGACACCGGGCGGTTCTTCTGCCGCAGCGTCGACGCGGACGTGCCGGAAGGGGCCCACGTGGTGTACCTGGTCAGCCGGCCGCCGGAGGGTGCGGCGTGGGGCTTTGATATGCAACCGGCGCGGGAGCTGCTGGGGTTTGAGCCGGTGGACCGCTGGCCCAACGGGATGCCGGAGCGGCTGCGGCTGTCTGCAGAGGTAGAATGACCCTATGCAGAAGTGGCGAGTCATCCTCGAGCACGACCCGGAGGTCAACGCCTGGGCGGTGTGGTGTCCGCAGCTGCCCGGGTGCGCCTCGGCAGGCGATACACGTGAGCAGGCGCTGCAACACATCCGCGAGGCGATTGAAACCTATCTCGAGGTCGATGAGCAGCCGCTGCCGGATCGGGCGGAGGTGCACGAAGTGGTCGCGGGGTGAGTCAGCGCGTCCCCCGACGGCATGCTCGCCACATTGAAGCCGTGCTGCAGCGACACGGCTTCGTGCTGCGATCGCAGCGCGGCAGTCACCGCAAGTGGCGGCACCCCTCAACCGGGCATGTGGTCATCGTGCCGGACCACGGCAAGCGACCGCTTCCCATCGGCACACTCCGCGCCATCATGAGCGGCTCGGGTCTGCCTACCGAGGCTTGGACGGTCCGCTGACCCTCACGCCGACTCGACCTCTTCCCACTCCTCCCCATCGTCTGCCAGCGCCACATCGTCCAGCTCGTCGTCGTCTGCGCCCGCTTCCACCACATCCCCATCACCCTCGGCCACGGCATCGAGCGACTCCAGGTGGTCATCCGCCGCCGCCTCGGCATCGAGCCCCTCGCCATCGGCGACCCCCGCGTCGGCCGCGGCCTGGGCCTTCATCGCCGCCCACTCCTCCTCGCTGATGAGCACCTGCCGGGCCTGCGCCGTCTTGTGCCCGCCGAGGATGCCGTACCGCTCCATCTGTTCGATGATCCGTGAGCTGCGGCTGTAGCCGATGGTGAGCCGGCGTTGCAGCAGTGACACGCTGCCCCGCTGGGTCTCGAGCACGACCTCGACCGCATCGTTGAACAGCGGGTCCCGCTCGCCGTCGTCCTCGCCCTCCTCGCCGCCCTCGGACTTGATCTGCACCAGCTGCGGCTCGAACGCTTGCGTCGCGATGCCCTTGAGGAACTTGGTCGTCTTGCGGATCTCGCTGTCGTCGACCAGCGTGCCCTGGGCGCGCGTGAGCTTGCTGCTGCGGGGCGAGAGGAACAGCATGTCGCCGTGACCCAGCAACAGCTCGCCGCCCTTCGCGTCAAGCACGATCCGGCTGTCCATGCCCGAGCTGACCTTCATGCACACCCGGCAGGGCATGTTCGACTTGATCAGGCCCGTCACCACATTGGCCTGCGGCCGCTGCGTCGCCAGGATCAGGTGGATCCCCACCGCCCGGGCCTTCTGGGCGATCCGCACGATGCTCGCCTCGACCTCTTTGTTGGTCATCATCAGGTCGGCCAGCTCGTCGATGACGAACACCATGTAAGGCAGCTTCTTGGGCACACGCGCCCACTCCTCGTCGGTGCTCGGCTCCAGCCGCTCTTTCAGCTCTTCTTCGCCCAGCTTGTTATAGCTCGCGATATCGCGCACCGACGCCTCGGCAAGCAGTTCATACCGCTCGTCCATCTTGGTCACCGCCCACTCCAGAATGGCAGCGGCTTTGGACATCTCCGTCACCACCGGGCACATCAGGTGCGGGATATTTTTGAACAGCGACATTTCGACCATCTTCGGGTCGACCAGCACCAGCTTCAGCTCGTCGGGTCGGCGGGTGAACAGGAACGACATGATGATCGAGTTCATGCACACCGACTTGCCGCTGCCGGTCGTGCCGGCGATCAGCATGTGCGGCATCGACGCCAGGTCCTGGACCAGCGGGTTGCCCGACGCGTCCTTGCCCAGATACATCGGCAATCGCATCTTCTGAGCGTCCTGCGCAACGCCCTGCATCAGCTCTTTGAGCCGGACGCGTTCTTTCTTCAGGTTGGGCACTTCGATGCCCACCGTATCTTTACCCGCCATGTTGGGCACGATGCGGATGTTCTGGGCCTTAAGTGCCCGTGCCAGGTCGCTCTCGACGCCGCTGAGCGTGCTGACCTTGGTGCCCGGTGCCAGTCGGACCTCGAAGAGCGTGATGACCGGGCCGCTGTCGATGCCCACGACTTCGCCTTGGATCTTGTACTGCTGCAGCGCCGACTCCAGCTGCACCGCCTGCTCGCGAACGATGGTGTCCATCTCCTGCGTGAAGTCGCCCTCGGGCTCTTCGAGCAGGTCCTGGGTCGGGAACTGGTAGCCGGTGAAGTCCGGCTCGGGCGGCGGGGCGTCCTGCTTCTCGATCGCCGGGGCGAGGTTGATCGGCATCTTCGCGATCTTGGCCCGCAGCTCCTCCGGGTCGAACTCCTTCTTGCCCGACGTGTACACGTCCGGGGCCTCGGCGGCCACCCCATCCTCCGCATCGGCTTCCAGCTCGACATCCTCGACCACGGCCGCCCGCTTCTTCCGCTTGAGCTTGACCTTCCGACTCGCTTTGCCGGTGTCGTCGAACTCCGGCTCGGGCTGGCCGAACGATTCGGTCCCGGCGAAGCCGCCGGTGTCTTCGGTGATGTCGTCCAGGTCGTCCTGATCATCGCGCCGCTTGAGCGGTCGGCGGGACGCGGTCGTGCCCCGTCGCATGACCGCCCCAAGCCCGCTGAACATCGAGCCCAGGTCCATCTGCGGCATCGGCAGCCGCCGGACGTCCGCGACCCGCAGCATCAGCTCGCCCGCGGTCCGCGGGATCGCCATCACCAGCCGGTCCGCGGTCAGGATCGCCCCGATCCACCAGAACGCCAGCAGCAGCACGATCGTCCCCACCATCGCAAACCGGTCCGACAGTTGGTCAGTCACCCACACCGCGACCAGCCCGCCGCCGCCCTCGGGCCGCGCGGCAGACGCCTCGGACACCGGCCCGACCAGCGCAAGCACCGCGCTGGTCGCAAAGAGCATCAGCACCACGCCGATCCCGCGCAGCACCAGTTGGTCCACCGGCTTGCCCGCCGCCGTGCGGATCAGCAGCACCGACACCGCCGCGACCGCCAGCCACACGCCCGGCCCCAGCATCAGGTACGCCTCATGGGCGATCATCGCCCCGATCCCGCCGATCCAGTTGTGGTGCTCGGCCGCCGGGACCCCGACCGCGTGCCCCGGGGCGTCGGCCGGCGAATAGCTCACCAGCGCCGCGACCAGCAGCACCCACAGTCCCGCGATGACCACCCACGCCACCGCCCGCCAGGTCCCCTCGGCGGCGGGCTTGGAATCGTCGGCGGTCTTCTTGCTGCTGCTCTTGCTCGCGGCCATGCTGCCTCACACGAAATGAATCTCGGCCACCACAGTCCGGCCGTACCCCCTGACCATCGGCCGCCAGGCCACTCGGGCTGGATTGGCAGCGGGTCCGAGAACGGGCAGCGCGGTTCAACAGGACGGTGGTGGGCGAGCGTCAACCGACACGGAGATCGTCACGAAGCGCATCCCGGCCATCCAAAGACGCAGAACAGTCAGGGAGCGGGTCATTTGCGGTGAATCGTTTAGCGGGTGCAGCGCAGCTGCCCCCGGTCGCGGCGCAGTCGCGTGGGCGGGCGGTGTTGTGCGACGAAGATATGGGTGACGCGGGGCTCTGGCGGGCGAGCCGTCAGTGAGACGGGAGGGTGCGGCGGGGCTAACGAGCGTGGCGTCTCGCGATTTGCAGCGTCGCCGCATGCTTCAGCGACCGCGGGTATGCACCCGCGGCTCGGGGCATGGGGGGCGTGCGGGCAGGCGTGTTCCCCGGGTGCGGCGAAGCTGCCCGTGGTCGCGGCGCAGCTGCGCTGCACCCGCTAAACGGACGCCGGGATTCGGTCAGCAGGGCCGGCTCAGGCGGCTTCGGCGAGGACGGGGCTGGGGTCGGCGTCGTCGTCGGTGTCCGGGTCCAGGCGGATGACGGTGTCGGTGATGCCCTGGCGGTCCAGGTGGGTCCGGAGCAGGGCGATGTAGCTGGCCTTGATCAGCGGTTCGGTGGCGAGGTTGAGCTTTTCGCGGACCGCGAGGACGTCGGCTTCGCTGGGGCCCTCGATCTCGACGAATCGGCCCACGTGGGGCAGCTGGTCCAGCTCGACGCGGCAGCCGTCGAGCTCGAAGCGTCGGCGGCGTTTTTCGAAGGTCAGCACCAGCCGGTAGCCCAGGGCCTGGAGCAGGGAGACGGCGTCGCGGGCGTCGTGGACGGTGACTTCGGTTTCGGTGCGGCTCTTGAGCTTGCCGTGGGCGCGGGGGCCCTTGTGGGTGATGACGGTGGTGCGGGAGCCGTCGGGTCGGCGCTCGATGCGGACGCGGAGGCCCTGGTCGGTGGCCTTGAGCTTTCCGTCGGCGTCGTCGAAGAACGAGTTGAGCTCTTCGAGGGTGTCGACCTCCTGGGCGTCGAGTTCGTTCAGTCGGTGCAGGAGGCCGGGCATGTCGGCCAGTCGCATCTTGGCTTCGATCTCAATGCTCATGGGGTGCTCCGCCGGCGGGGTGTGATGCCGGCATTGGGTTCTTCCCGTATCGGCCGAAGGATAGGGGAGGCAACAGGAGCGGGTGGTACGGGGGGGCATTCGCAGCGTCAGGGCGGGGTAGACGCGTCGTTGCCGCGGACGGGGGCAGCTGCGCTGCACCCGCTAAACGGGGCAGGGCTTCGGACGGGTGGCACACCTCGCCGGCTCGGCGGCGATGTGTGCAGATCGCGGACGTCGCAAGAGCACACATCGGCCTTCGGCCGAGGTGTGGCACGCACCTCGAGAATTGGGCAGAGAGTCGGACGATTGATTAATGATGCGGTCAACCGGCGGTGGGGGCGAGGATGACCAGCCAGTAGCCGACGGGTGCGACGACGACGGCGGAGTCGACGACGTCGAGCACGCCGCCGAAGCCGGGGATGCCGGTGCCGGAGTCTTTGACGCCGGCGTCGCGTTTGATGAGTGAGGCGGCGAGGTCGCCCAGGACGCCGACGCCGCCGAGGATGGCCCCGGCGAGGGCGGCGTACCAGAGCGGGACGCGGAAGACCTCGGGGTGTTCGCCGGGCTGTGGCGAGGCGACGGCGGCGAGCAGCAGCGCGAGGCCGACGGCGAGGGCGGCGGACGCGGCGACGCCGCCGACGAGGCCTTCCCAGGTTTTGCCGGGGCTGAGCCAGGGGATGAGCTTGTGTCGGCCGACGAGCTTGCCGGTGGTGAAGGCGCCGATGTCGCAGAACTTGGTGATGAGGATGACCGCGGCGATGAGCCATGCGGAGTGTTCGCTGCGCAGGGCGAGGTAAAAGCCCGGCAGCACGCCCAGGTAGACCACGGCCAGGCAGGCGGCACCGGTGGCGAGGATGGCGCCCTCGGCGCGTCGGCCCAGGGCGTGGCCGACGAGGGCCAGAAGCATGACCCCGCCCAGGCCGGTGGCGAGGAGCATGACGGGCCCGGCGGCGAGGTCGGGCAGGTGTGCTCCGGGCGTGAGGTAGACCCCGAGCAGGCCGACGACGGCGGAGACGAAGAGGGTCATGGCGTCGGTGAGCACGCCCTTGGCCCGCATGACGCGGGCGACTTCGCGGGAAGCGAGTGCGACGATGACGAGGAACAGGCCCAGCAGGGCGAGGCCGCCGACGGCGGTCCAGCGTTCGAGCAGCTCGTCGATCCAGAGCAGCAGGATCAGCCCGACGATGAGGACCGGGCCGAGCATGAGGCGATACCGCAGCATCGGTCGGCAGTCTAGGGGGCCGGGGTGGGGGCGTAGGTGGTGAGGTGCGGAACGTCAGGGGCGTTGGCGGCCTGCCCACGCCTGAAGGCGTGGGCTTTGCCCGCGGCGTTGCCGCGGATGGGGGCATCTCGGCTGCACCGGCTCAACGGGGAGGATCATGAGCGGCGAGGTGCGGCGGTCTGCCCACGCCTGAAGGCGTGGGCTTTGTGTGCGGCTGGGCCGGTGAAGGTGGGGTTGCTCCAGGCGGGGGTGGTTGGGCTAGGCTGGCGATGATGGGTCGCAGGTGGTCGTGGTTGGTGGTGTGGCTGGGTGTGGCCGCGGTGTGGCCGGGCGCCGCTTGGGGTCAGGGGCTCCCGGCGGCGGCGGGACCCGAGCATTTGTTTGTGGCGGACGCGGACGCCCAGGCGGGGGAGCTGCGGCTGCTGCACCTGCCGTTGGAGTCGGCGGGTGGGGCGGTGAGCGCGGAGTCGACGGTGCACGCGCTGCCGGCCTTGCGGGGGCGGATCGGGCCGGGGGGCCTGGCGGCGTCGAGCGACGGGGTGTGGGTCATTTACCGGGACCAGGCGGTTCGGCGGCTGGAGGCGGTGCGGCCCAGCGGGCAGGCACCGCGGTACGTGTACGACTCGCGGATCGCGCCGCCGTTGCCCGCGGGGGCCAGCCCGTTGGCGGCGGCGGGGGACGGGGGTCGGCTGTGGGTGCTGGTGCGGATTGACGACCCGGCGGCGCTGGCGTCGATTGATGGGCAGGTCGAGGAAGACGAGCCGGAAGATGCGTCATTGGTGGCGGGGGCCGGGGGCCCGGATGACGAGGTGTCGGCGACACAGCCCGAGGATGCGGCGGCGGTGGCGACCACGCAGCCGGTCGTGGACGTGGCGCACCGGTTGATCTGGACCGGGGGCAGCGGGTGGCGGTCGATCGTGTTGCCCGAGCGTGCGTGGCCGGCTGGGGATTACGCGCTGCTGGTGCGGGGCGGCGGGCAGCCGCCCAGCGTGCTGGGGCCGGGGTCCGGCGATGGGGTGTGGCGGGTGGATCATCCGCGTGGGGCTCCCGGGGGGGGATGGCGGACCGAGCGTTATGAGCTGCCGGGCGGTCGGCTGGCGGCGGCGGCGGTGCAGGATCAGGTGGTGGTGGCCCGACGGGTGGAGGGCGGCGAGCAGGGGGGGCTGGTGGTGCGGTTGTGGTTGCTGTGGGGCGGTTCGGCGTCGGCGTTGGGGGAGTTGACGCTGCCGGTGGACGGGGGCACGCCTTGGGCGGTGGTGCCGGTGGGCGGGGACGTCGCGGTGGTGGCGTTGCCCCGTCGTGCGGTGGCTGTGGGGGCTGAGGGCGATGCCGACGGCGATGGCCAAACGGGGGGCGGCGAGCCGGCGGAGGCGGAGCTGGTGGTGGCGACGATGAGCCTGTCGGGGCAGTCGGGCGGGTCGGTGCGGTTGACGGCCGGGGCGTTGCCGCCGGCGGTGTCGCGGCCGAAGCTGGTGCTGATGGTGGTGCTGCTGGGGGTGGCGGGGGCGTTGGTGGCGACGGCGTATCGGCGGGGCCGGGCGGCGACGCGGCTGGATCTGCCGGCGAATATGCGGCCGGCGTCGTTCTTTCCGCGGGTGGCGGCGGGGACGCTCGACACGCTGGTGGGGGTGGCGGTGGCGTGGGCGGCGATGGGGACCGGGCCGGCGGCGCTGCTGGCCGAGTCCTGGCCGATTCAGAGTGCGGCGAGCACGTGGACGGCGATGCTGCCCGGGGCGGTCGCAATCGCGGTGACGGTGCTGCACACGACGGTGAGCGAGGTGGTGTGGAGCCAGACGTTGGGCAAGCGGCTGCTGGGGCTGCGGGCGGTGGGGCCCGACGGGTCGGACGTGGGTTGGTGGCGGGCGGTGGTTCGGGGGTTGACGCGGCCGCTGGAGCTGATGCTGCCGTGGTTGCTGTTGGTGATGGTGGTGGGTCCGAACCGGCAGCGGCTGGGGGAGTTGGCGACGCAGACGCTGGTGGTGGAGGTGGCGGGTGAGGGGGAGGGGTCGGCGTGAGCGGGTTGGAAGGTGAGGTGGCGGGTGGTGGGGGTGCGGGGGCTTTGGGAGAAGGGGCGGGGGCCGTGGTGTTGTTGTCGGGGGGGCTGGACTCGGCGACGGTGCTGGCTCAGGCGGTGGCGGCGGGGTATGCGTGTCATGCCTTGAGCTTCGATTACGGGCAGCGTCACCGCGCGGAGCTCGACGCGGCGGCGGCGGTCGCGGAGCAGCTGGACGCGGCGTCGCATCGGGTGATCGGGATCGACCTGCGGTCGATCGGCGGCTCGGCACTGACCGATGCGATGGACGTGCCCAAGGACCGCGAGGCGGACGCCATGAGCGGGGACATCCCGGTGACGTACGTCCCGGCCCGCAACACGGTGTTCCTCAGCTACGCGCTGGCGGTGGCTGAAGTCACCGGCGCGGCCGACGTGTTCCTGGGCGTCAACGCGGTGGACTACAGCGGGTACCCCGATTGTCGGCCGGCGTACCTGCGGGCGTTCGAGACGATGGCCAACCTCGCGACCAAGGCTGGCGTCGAGACGGCGGCGGCGGGTCGGCGGTGGCTGACGCTGCACGCACCGCTGGTCGAGCTGACCAAGGTGCAGATCATCCAGCGCGGGCTGGCCCTGGGCGTGGACTATGGCCTGACCCACTCCTGCTACGACCCGCCCCCCCCGGAAGTGCCCCCGCCCCCGGAAGGTGCCGACAACGATCCGGCTGCTGCGGGATCCACTTCCGGGGGCCGGGCTTGTGGGCACTGCGATGCGTGTCTGCTGCGGCGGCGGGCGTTTGCCCAGCTGGGGATGGACGATCCGGTGCGGGCGGTGGCATGAACGGCGACGCGGTGTGGCCGCGGACGGGGGCAGCTGCGCTGCACCCGCTCTTGACAACGAGATGGCCAGAATGCATCGCAGGGGGGTGGCACACCTCGCCGGCTCGGCGGCGATGTGTGCGGACCGCGGATTGCCGCAAGAGCACACATCGACCTTCGGCCGAGGTGTGGCACACGCCCGCGTTATGACCATCTAGAAAACAATGAATGCCCCCGGACGCAAGGCCGGCATATGGTGCGTGCATGGCTGAATCCATGCCCCAGGCCGGCGACGCGGCACCCGCTTTTGAAGGCACCACGCACGACGGGCACACGCTGTCGCTGGGCGACTTCGCCGGCAGCTGGCTGCTGCTTTACTTCTACCCCAAGGATGACACGCCCGGCTGCACCAAGCAGGCGTGCAACCTCCGCGACCACCTGGCCGACCTCAAGCGGGCGGGCGTCGCGGTGGTCGGCGTCTCGCCCGACGACGGCGAGGCTCACGGCAAGTTCACCACCAAGTACGACCTGCCGTTCCCGCTGCTCGCCGACCCGGACAAGACGATCCTGCAGGCCTACGGCACGTGGGGCGAGAAGAATCTGTACGGCAAGAAGTCGATGGGCGTGAAGCGGACCAGCTTCCTGATCGACCCCGAGGGCGTGGTGCGGCACGTGTTCAAGCGGCCCAGGACCGAGGCACATGCCGAGGAGGTTCTGGCGAAGCTAGGGACGCTCGGTTGAGCGCGGACCGTTAGCCCGGCCTCGGCTCGGCGTCGCGTTGCAATGTCTATCCGCAGCGCCGCGGGCTAAGCCGCGAGCGGCTGCTTTACATCACCAGCGAGTCCAGCGTGCTCAGCCCGATCGGCTCGCGGGTCCAGAACGGCTCGGCATAGTCCACGCCGATCCGGCTGCCCATGTACCCGTTCATCTGCCGCATCCATGTCACCACCTTCCGGTTCTTCTCGGGCACCACGAACTGGCTTTCGTAAGCGAGGATCGACCGCTCCTTGGTGTCCATCTGGTCGGTCACGTCGATCAGGAACGTCGGCTGGGCCACGATCCGCAGGTGGGTCGCGAAGTAGTAGAACAGCCACTTGGGGTAGATGGGCTCGCCGGGGATATCGGTCTGTGTGAGCTTGGCGTCGAAACGGGCGTCTTCGACGATGCGGGTGGTCGCGACGTGGTCCGGGTGGGCGTCGATGGGGTAGGGGGTGAACACGATCGACGCCTGGTGCTCACGGATCGCCGCGGCGACCAGGTGCCGGGCCTCGAGCGTGTGCTCGATCTGGCGGTTTCTCAGCGGCAGCAGGCGGCGCTGAACGCCGAGGATCTCGGCGGCGGCGGTCCATTCCTTCTCGCGCTGCTCGGGGCTGCCGTGGGGCGTGGGTTCGCCGTTGCACATGTCCAGCAGCAGCACGTCGTGGCCCTGGCCCGCGAGCCGGACGATCGTGCCGCCCATGCCCAGTTCCTGGTCATCCGGATGCGGCCCGACCACGAGGATATTCGCCATGGCCGCACCGTAGCGGCAGGGCTTGGGGTATCGCTCGGCTTGACCCCCGCGCAAGCCGCCCGGATACTGCAGGGCTCACGAGAGCTTGCCTGTCTGTTGAAGGAATATTGAATGAAGCGTGGCTGGATGACCGTGTCGCTGTTGGTCGCGACGTTGTGCTGGTCGATCGGTTGCGCTTCGGGCGGCGGCGGGGGGGCCACGTCCAGCGGCGCCGACCGCGGGGACCTGCCCATCAGCTCCGACGCGGCCCTGGCCGCGGGCTACAGCGCCGGCTGGGCGACGCCCGTGCCCGTCACCGGCGGCCAGCGGCTGCACGCCGTCCGGCTGCTGGACGGCATGATCGTCATGACCGAGCGGCCGACCAACATCGTCTCGGCGGTGGACGCGACCAACGGCCAGCTGCTCTGGACCACCCAGGTCCCCGGCGATCTGGAGGTGCTCTTCGCGCCGCTGCGCCGTGGCGACCAGGTGCTGGTCAACACCCAGACCCGCATCTTCACCCTCGACGCGGCCACCGGCGAACTGCTCGCCGCCGGCGACCTCGTCGCCCCCGTCGAGGCACCCGGGGTCGTCATCGGCCCGGCCGTGGTCTTCGGCGGCACCAACGGCCGCGTCTTCGCCCACGGCATCGACACCAACTTCGACCTCTGGCAGTACCAGCTGCCCGAGGCCGTCGTCGCCGCGCCCACCAAGGTCGAGCAGGACGTCTTCGTCGCCGACGCCGGCGGCAATTACGCCCTGCTCCAGGGCGACACCGGCGAGCTCATCTGGCGCAACCGGACCTACGACGGCACCGTCGCCTCCGCCGCCTACGAACAGGGCGACGTCATCGTCCCGTCCCGCGACAACGCCCTGTACGCCCTGAACCGCATCAGCGGCGAAGACGCCTGGGTCTACCACGACGCCGAACGCCCGCTGACCTTTTCCCCCCTGGCCCGCGATCGCTACGTGTTCCAGCCCGTCCGGGGCATCGGCGTGATCGGGATCGACGCCTTCGAGGGCACCGAGCTGTGGCGTCAGCAGCTCAACGGCCTGCCCATCACGCTCCACGACGGCCGGCTGATCATGGCCGGGCCCGAGCGGCTGCTGTTCGTGGACCCGCAGACCGGCGATGTCCAACACGCCACCGACGTCGACACGCTCAAGACCGTGCTGGCCACCGACGCCGGTGCCCTGATCCTGGTCACCCCCCGCGGCCAGCTGATGCGCCTGGACCCGCTGGGCGGGTGACCGGCCGCGACACACATCCGTCACGTGTTTCTGACAAGCTGCTGAAGCCTCGCTCATCCGCGGAGGCGATGGTCCGCGTGTTGCCGCACGAGCGGTAGCGTGCGATGGCCCAAGCGAGCAACCCGATGCAATTGAGTATCAATCGTGCCGCAGCCGCGGCGGGGCTTTCGATCAGCGCAGCGATCGCGACGTCGATCGCACCCGCCGCCCACGCACAGGCCGGGGCCGCCGACCGCATCCTGCACATCAGCGTCGACGGGCTGCGGTCCGACCAGCTCGAGGCCCAGGTCCTCGCCGGCAACGCCCCCAACTTCGCACGCTTGATCAGCGAGGGTGCGTCCACCCTCAACGCCCGCACCGACCAGGACTTCACCTACACCCTGCCCAACCACACGACCCAGTGGACCGGCCGACCCGTCAACGACCAGCCCTCCTTCGGCGGCGGCCAGGGGCAGGGCCACAACTACTACTACAACTTCGACGACGAGGACAACCCGTTCTCGGGTAGCAACATCCCCGGCGGTGACATCGCGACCGTCCACAACGCCAACGCCGTGGACCTGAGCGTCTTCCCGGGCCAGGCCCCCGATTTCGGCGTCGCCCAGTACGTCCACAGCGTGTTCAACACCGTCAGCGACAACGACGGCCAGACCGCGATGTTCGCCGGCAAGAGCAAGTTCGACCTGTTCGATCGATCCTGGGGACCGTCGGTCGCCGACCCGAACAACTCCGTCGTGCTCGACCAGTACGTCTTCAACAGCGACATCAACCTCGGCCAGCTGATCAACGGCGGCACCCAAGCCGGCGACCCCACCCCCGGACTGCTGAGCCAGTTCACGCCCGGCAACAACCTCCAGTACACCGCCCTGCACCTGCGGACCCCTGACAGCGTCGGCCACGCCGAGGGCTGGGGCAGCCCCGAGTACCAGCAGGCCATCCAGACCGTTGACGCGGCACTCGGCCAGATCCTCAACGACATCGACGCCGACCGGGCCGGCGCCGGCGACCGCTGGGGCGACGTGACCGTCATCCTCACCGCCGACCACGGCGGCGGCGACGACCCGACCGGCGGCGATATCACGATGAACCACGCGCTGCCCACCGTCGAGTTCAACTACACCATCCCGTTCGTCGTCTGGGGCGCAGGCGTCACGCCCGGCACCGACCTCTACGAGCTCAACGCCGCCGTCCGCGACGACCCCGGCGACCTGCAGATCACCTACGCCTCCAGCAGCGCCGGCCTGGGCGAGGTGCTCGACTTCTCCGACCTCGACGAGCAGACGCTTTCGCTGCTGGGCTTCACCGTCGACCCGATCCTCAACCAGATCACTGCCATCGACGAGGACGGCACCGTGCTGACCTTCGACCTGCCCGACGGGTTCCTCACCGACGACGAGAGGCTCTTTCAGCAGCCGATCCGCAACGGCGACGCGCCCAATCTCGGGCTGTACCTGCTGGGCTACGACGCGGTGACCAACTCGTCGATCAACGCCGACCAGTCGCTGCGCGTCCCCGAGCCGGCCACCGCCGCGGTGCTCGCCGGGGGGCTGTTGCTGCTTGGTCGGCGTCGCCGCTGGCTGAGGTAGCCGCTTGCCGGAGGGTGGGTGAAGCCGAAGGTGTAGCCCACCATCCGTGCCGCCGCGGTGGGGTGCGCTTCGCTGCACCCACCCTACGAGAGTCCGGCGCCCATCGCCGCCAGCAGCCGCCGCTTCACGTCGGTGCACGGCACCCCGGCCCCGGCATCCCCCTCGCCACCACCGAGCCCGAGCATCACCGGCTGGTTGCCCTCGGCGACGTCGACGCGGCCGTGCGTGCCGCGGACGCCCGACGGGTCCAGCGGGATCACGTCCAGCAGCCGGCGCTGCCCGAGCTTGCGAAGCGCCAGCCGCCAAGCGACGCCGGCCTTGCTCGTGCCCAGCGTCAGCTCCCGTGGGTCGTAGCCGGGCTTGCGATGGATATCGACGGTCCGCGCGAAGTCCGGCGCCCGCGCGTCGTCCAGCCAGTAGTCGTAGGTGAACCACTTGCCGCGCTGGGCCACGAGCACCAGGTCCCCCGCCCGCTCGTGATCGATCTCTGTCACGCGATCCACGCCCTCGCACGACTCGCAGAGCGCCCGCACCTCCGCGAGCAGCCCGTCCCGCGACCGCGTCCGCAGCACATCGCTGGGCCCGCCTTGGGGCCGATCGGCCACGTACACGTGGGCCACCTGATGGTCCGCCACCGCGAACGCCGACGACGCCCCCGGGTCCAGCAGCTCCCGCCCCAGCTCCTCCCGCACCGCCACATGCCCCGCCCCCCGCAACACCCGGTTGACGGCGACCCCCGCGCCCTCTTCGAAGCCGACAGCTGAGCGAAGCGAAGCGTCGGATCGCCCGCCCCCACACGCCTCGATCCCATACTCACTCACCACCGCCACCCGCACCCCCGTGGGCTCGTAGTGCTCCCGCAACCGACCGATCAGCTCATCAACCGCCGACACCTGCTCGACGATCCCGGGATCGTCCGGCCCCAGCCGCTGCAGGTCGTAGTCCAGGTGCGGCAGGTACACCAGCGTCAGCGTCGGCGGTTGGCCGTCGTCGGTGAGCCAGCGGTCGGCGAGAACTGTCGCGTCGGTGATCCACCGACTGGACGTGATGTCCGCCATCGGGCCCCAAAACCGGAACAGCGGAAAGCCGCCCAGCTCCGCGGTCAGCCGGTCCCGAAGCCAGCCGGGCTGGCTGTAGCAGTCCGGGATCTTTCGGCCGTCCGCCGGGTACATCGGCCGGGCCTGCACCACCGCGTCGCACGTCGAGTACGCGTTGAACCACCAGAACATGTTCAGCGTCGTGGCCGAAGTGTCCCGTGCCCGCATGGCCTCCCACACCGGCTCGCCCTGCACCAGCCGCCCGGACCGTTGCCAGAACCGGACCTCACACGTCTCGCGGTCGTACCAGCCGTTGCCGACGATCCCGTGTTCCGCCGGTTCGAGCCCCGTGAGCATCGACGCCTGCACCGAACACGTCACCGCCGGCAGCACCGGCCGCAGCGTCACCGCCTCGCCCAGCGCCCGGATGTGCGGCGCATGCTCCAGCAGCCGCCGGGACAGACCCACCACGTTGATCAGGACCACCCGCTGCACGGCAGCAGGGTAGAGCCCGTGCAGCGACCCGCGACCAGCTTCCCCGAGCCGCGGGTGGCTACCCGCGGTCGCTCAAGCATGCCGCGACGCTATCGACAACGAGATGGCCAGGATGCATTGGCGGGGGTGTGGCACACCTCGCCGGCTCGGCGGCGATGTGTGCGGACCGCGGATTGCCGCAAGCGCACACATCGGCCTTCGGCCGAGGTGTGGCACACGCCCGCGTTATGACCATCTAGAGATCAATAATGGCCCTCCCACGGCTGACCGACCGCGGGTATGCACCCGCGGCTGGCGGTGAGTCCGCGCCCCTCACGCCGCCAGCGAGCCGTCGTCGTCCTCGTCGGACTCGGGGGTCCAGTCGCTGATGTGCCAGCCCTCGTCGTCGCCGTCGTCGCCGAACTCGCCGGCTGGGTCGACGTCGTCGTACTCGAAGATCCCCGCGCGGTGGTGGATGCGGATCAGCTTGGCCAGCGCTTCGCCCAGCAGGGGGGCGACCGAACCGAAGATTTCGCAGAGTGCCTGATCAAACGGCTCGTCGGCCGGGCGGAACATCGTGATGACCGCGAGCGTTTCGTCCTCGTGCCGGGCGCTGAAGGCCAGCAGCTGGTCGCTGGGCAGGTGCTGGGCCTGCTGGCCGAGCATCTGGTCGAGCATCGCGCCGTCCGGGCAGTGGACCACGTGCTCGCAGTCGGTCATGGCCACGGCGACGGTGTCGCCGATCTCGTCCAGCAGCATCGGGGCCGAGGCCTCGGGCACGTCGTAGTTGACGTAGCCGCCGAGGGTGTATTCGTCCGCCGAAGCGGGCAGGTAGACCGCGCAGTTGGTCGGGCCGGTCTGATCGACGAGGTATTCGAGGGTTTTGCGGAGCAGTGCTTCGAGGTCCAGCTCGTCCTGGATGGCGGCCTCGAAGCCGCTGCCGGCGGTGGCCTGTTGGACCTGCTCGGCGAGCTCCTGGTAGGCCTGGACCAGATCGCCGCACAGCTCGTCGACCTGTTCGCTGATCTGCCGCCGCGACTGCTGCAGTTGCTGGCAGGTCCGCTCGAGCTTGGCGACGCGCTGCACCGCGTGGTTCGCGTCGTCGGCCTGACGCAGCACCCGGTCCAGCGAGGCGGTCAGCTGGCCGGCGTCCAGCGGCCGGGTCAGCACATCGCCGGCCCCGGATCGCAGGGCCTGCACCGCGTGTTCGAAATCGGCGGCGTCGGTCAGCACGATCACACCCGTGCCCGCCGCGGTCAGCCGGCGGACGGCGTCGTCGGCGTCGTCGAGCTCGCCGCTGACCAGCGCGAGCGTCGGCGGCTGCTTGGCCAGCCGGCGGTCCAGCGCCCGGGCCGTCCGAGCGTGGCGGACCTGCAGCGGCTGTTCGCTCCGCTCGGCCAGCCAGCCGCGGATCGCGGTGGCGGTCGGCAGGTCCGTGCCCAGGATCAGCAGGTCGGGCCGCTGGGCGGTCGTGGTGGTGGTCGGGCTCATCGCGTCTGACATCGGGCTGCGTCTCCTTCTTCCCCCCGCCCCGCGTCATGCGGCGGCGGCTTCTGCTCCGCTCATCGACCCGCCACGCACGGCGGTTGACGGCCGCTAAGGCATTTGCGGACCTTTGTGCATTGCCCTGGCGGGGTGTGCGGTTTGGGATGTTGGGCGGTGTCCTGCACAGCGCGGCATAACGCCCGGGGTGCGTCGCACCCCGGGCTTTAGCGCCGGTGACTGATCGGGAAAGAACCCACGGACTCAAGAGCGCTGCGCGACCGACAGGCGGTCCTTGCCGCTGCCCTTGCTGTCGTACAGCGCGCGGTCGGCGTCCTGAAGCAGCTTCTCGGGCGTACCCGCCTTGGACCGCCGAAGCGTCGCCAGGCCCATCGACATCGTGCACCGGATGTCGTGGCCCCAGCTGCGGATTTGCCGAACCGTCGTCTCGGCGAACTGCTCGGCCACCCGCTTGGCCACCTGGGCGGCGAACGTCGCGTCGGTCTGGGGCAGCACGATCACGAACTCGTCGCCCCCGAAGCGGGCCGCCACGTCCGACTGCCGGCAGTTGGCCTCCAGGGTCCGGGCGGCGGTGACCAGCGTCACGTCGCCCTGCTGGTGGCCGATGTAGTCGTTGACCTCTTTGAACCCGTCCAGGTCGATCATGATCACGGACAGGTCCTGGTCCTGCCGCTGACACTCGGCGAAGCGCCGCTGCATCGTGTCACGCAGGGCCCGGCGGTTGGCCAGCCCGGTGAGCGGGTCGGTCGCGGCGGCGACCTCGAGCTGACGGATCGCCACGTTGAGGCTGCGGTTGGTGTTGTTGAGCTTGCCCAGCGTGGTCGACAGCTGGGCCCGCAGACGGTTGTTGTCCTGCTTGAGCCGGCGGACCACGAGGTTCTTTTCGATCGTCAGGGCCAGTTGGTCCCGCCACGGCCCGGCGGTCACGACCACATCCTGCGCCCCGTCCTTGATCACGTCCGCCGCCAGCGCCAGGTCCTGGTCCGGCAACAGCAGCACCACCGGCATGTCCGGCCGATGCAGGAACACCTCCTCAAGCAACTCCGGCCCCGCCGCGTCGGGCAGGTGGTACTGCGCGATCAACAGGTCGCAGCACCGCAGGTCCGACCGCAGCAGCGACCGCAGATCGCCCGCGGTGTGCACGGCGTCTTCGCCCAGGTGCCCGGTCAGGGCCAGGGCGGTCGACTCGGCCGACGTGGGATCGGCATCGGCCAGCAGCACACGCGTCGCACCTTCGGCAGGCGGCGGCATCATCGGCGGGATCAAGTTCAACGGTGCCTCCACGGCCGGGCTTGGCCGTACAGGCGACATCGGACAGATGACGGGGCCACTTCAGGTGGCGGCGGCCGCGTTGGGCCCCACCCGCGGTCCGGCGGTGCCACTGCCGCGTGCGGCAGTGCCGGGCACCCCGCAACCGTCCGGCCACGGCCGCACGACCGTGGCACCCGTGATCAACCGGCCGCTCAGTCCGGACCCGCACTCGCCGGCGTCAGCCCCACCCGCCGCGAGAGGTCCGATGCCATCCGGTGGTCCGGGTCGATCCGCTCGCGCAGCCGGACCAGCCGCTCGTGCTGGGGGTACATCGCCCGGAACGTCGGCGGGTCCAGCATGCTGTCCTTGGCCAGGTACACCCGGCCGCCGTGGTCGAGCACGACCGCGTCGAGCTCCTTCACCAGGGCGGGCAACCCCCGCGTCCGCGGCAGGTCCATCGCCAGCGAATACCCCGGCTGGCCAAAGCCCAGCCACCCGCGGCCCGCCGGGCCCATCCGCTTGAGCACCGCCAGGAAGCTCGCCGCCCCGGCCCCCGAGATGAGCTCCAGCATCTGCCGGATCGCCACGCGGCCCCGCTCCAGCGGTACCACCGGCTGGTACTGGATGAAGCCGCGCCGGCCGTACAGCCGGTTCCAATGCAGCAGGACATCCAGCGGGTGGAAGAATGCGTCGTACGGCTCGACCGCCTCGCGGGTCGGGTTCCGCCGGTAGTACATCTCGTTGAACGCGCGAATCGACAGCCGGTTGAGCAGCCAGGGCGGGGCGTGGACCGGCACCCGCCGGACCCGCGGTCGGTGGCGCTGCAGCGGCCGGTCCCGCAGTTTGGGGGCGAGCTCGTCGGCCCGCGCGTGCTCGCCGAGGATCAGCACACCCCGGCCCAGCGATCGTCCCCGCGCCAGCCCGTCGATCCAGGCCACCGAGTACCGCGCCTGCTGCCCCTGGTCGAAGGCGTCCAGCAGTTCGTCGACGTGCGAGGCGCGGACGTACCGGGTGTGGATGTACGCCGACTCGACCCGGTGCAGCTGCAGCCGGGCCCGGAGGATCAGCCCGGTCAGGCCCATGCCGCCCAGCGTCGCGTCGAAGAGTTCGGGCTCGAGGTCCGGGCCGACGCGGTGCTCGGTGCCATCGGGCAGCAGCAGGTCCAGCCAGTGCACATGCTCGCCGAAGGAGCCATTGACGTGGTGGTTCTTGCCGTGCACGTCCGCGGCGATGCACCCGCCGATGCTCACCCGCCGGGTGCCCGGCGTCACCGCGGGGAACCAGCCGCGCGGCAGCACGTGGTCGATCACCTGCTCGAGCGTCGCGCCCGCCTCGCAGGTCACCTGCCCCGCCGCCTCGTCGAAGTCGGTGATGCCCCGCATCCGCCGCGTGTCGATGACCAGCCCGCCGTCGCACGTCGCCGGATCGCCATAGCTTCGGCCCTCGCCGCGGGGGATTGCGGCCCCCCGGGCTGTCGCCAACACGCCCCGGGCCTCCGGCACGTCGCCGGGCTGGGCCCGATCGCACACCGCGGCCGGCCCCAGCCCCTCGCCGGTCAGCCGCACGTTGTGTTCAATCTCCGCGGCCACGTCGGCAGCTTACGGCCGGCGTTTAGCGGGTGCAGCGCAGCTGCCCCCGTTCGCGGCGAAGCCGCGTCCCGCCCTTCCGTGGTGCCCCGGCCGTGTGCGGCTGTGCCTCCGAGCTGTCACGACCCACCTGCACCACCGCACGCGGCCAGCCCGCCCGCAACCACCTCCCCGCCGCCGCAGCATCAACCGCCGCCCGTCTACGATGCCCGATTCCACCCCGCGGAGGCCACCCTTGCGTATCGCGCTGATCGGCGACATCCACCTCTACAGCCTCAAGCTGCACCCCCGGCGGATGCTCTCCAAACGGGTCATGGGACACACCAACCTCATCATCAACCGCTACCGCCGGTTCAACCACGGCCTGCTGCCCCACCTCACCCGGCGCGTCCTCGAGCTCGAGCCCGAGATGGTCCTGCTCTCGGGCGACGTGACCACCACGTCGCTCGAAGACGAGTTCCAGGACGTCGCCCGATACCTCAAGCCCATCACCGACGCGGTGCCCACCGTGCTGGTCCCGGGCAACCACGACCGGTACACCTTCGGCTCGCGGCGGGACCGTCGCATCGAGCGGCTCATGAGCCCCATGATGCCCGAGGCCTTTCCCCACATCCGCCCGCTGACCCCCGGCTGGAAGCTGCTGGCCCTGGACGCGGCGATCCCCAACAAGGTGCTCTCCCGCGGTGCGCTGGGCGATGCCCAATACGAACAAGCCCGCGAGTTGGTGCAGCAGGCGACCGCCGACGAGGCGCTGCTGGTGATGTGTCATTACCCGTGTGCGTTGCCCCCCAGGTTCCCGCGGTCATGGGCCCATGACTTGCGCGAGGCCACGCGGCTCAAGAAGCTGCTGACCGACTGCCCGGCCCGGGTGGTCCACCTGCACGGCCACATCCATAAGCCCTGGCGGCTGACGCCCGACGGCCAGGGCCGCCCGCCGTTTGAGTGCATCAACGCCGGCTCGCCGTGCTACACCAGCGAGCGGTTCCCGCTGGGCCAGGGGTTTTGGATGCTGGACGTGCCCGACGCCGCCGACGGCGAGCTGGTCACCGAGCACCACGAGCCGATGCCCGCCGACGGCCAACGCCCCCGGTCCACCCGCCCGGGTGATGCGCCACCGACCTGGCGTGTGCAGCCCAAGCCGTGAGACGCGTTGCGTCCGCGAACGCCCGTTTAGCGGGTGCAGCGAAGCTGCCCTCGTCCGCGGCGTAGCCGCGTCTCACGCACCATCGGGCATCCGCCGGTGCACCTGCGGTGCAACCGCTAAACATCCAGAATCATGTGCCAACGATCAGTCGAGCGTCGCCATGCTCAGCTTGATCCGTCGCAGGGCCGGGCCGGTGTGGGCGCGGATGAGCTGATGTTGCAGGCCGCCGCGGAGCAGCTGGTCCAGCTGGTACAGGTGCGGGCTGCTGTCGACGCTGACCCGCAACACCCCGCGGGCCAGGCCGTCCAGCCGGCAGTGCTCGACCAGGTCCGGGGGCACCATGTCCCGCCAGAGCTCGGCGATCTGGGCCAGCTGCTTGTGCGGGCGCTCGACGTCGCGCTTGAACTGCTTGACCAGGAACGCCAGCGACAGGTCCCGGTCCGGCCGATTGCGGTGCTCACGCAACCGCTCGAGGCGGGCATCTTCGGCGGCGGGTTCCATAAGCGAATGATACGGCGGAGGGGAATGTCACTCGCCGCTGCCCAGTAGCCGGGTCGCTAGGCGACCCTGGTGGAGCTCGCGGCGACCGGATGCCCATTGACAGCACGAGCAACCACTAGCATCCCGCCGATGCACATCGTCCTCATGGGCTTTCGCGGGTCGGGCAAGTCGACGCTGGGGCGGATGCTCGCCGACCAGTTGTGGCGGGACATGATCGACATCGACCAGAAGATCCGCGACCGGTTCGACGGGCGGAGCGTGGCCGAGATCTGGCAGGCCGAGGGCGAGCCGGCGTACCGGGCGGTGGAGGTGCAGGTGCTGGACGAGGCGCTGGCCAGCGAGCCGGCGGCGGTCATCGCGCTGGGCGGCGGGACGCCCGAGCAGCCCGACGCCGAGCGGTCGCTGGACACGGCCCGGGACGCGGGCCGGGCCAAGTGCGTGTACCTGGCGTGCAGCGTCGAGCAGCTTCAGCACCGCATCGCCTCGGCCGACGAGGGCCTGGCCCAGCGACCGTCGCTGACCGGCACCGGCTCGGCGGCCGACGAGGTCGCCCAGGTGCTGGCCCGGCGGGACCCGATCTACCGGCGGCTGGCCGACGAGGTGCTCGATGTCACGCACACCACACCCGAGCAGGCGCTGCGACACCTCGTGGCGTTGTGCTGAGGCGACCGGGTCGGGCATCCGTGGGCGGGCTACCCGTCGCGACACCGGGACCTTCACGGTCCGCCACGGGTGACACGCACCCGTGCCAAACCCGACCCGCGGCAAGAGCGACGCCGTTTAGCGGGTGCAGCGAAGCTGCCCCCGGCCGCGGCGCAGCCGCGTCGGTCTTCCGCGGACCACTCGAAGAGAAAAAGGGGTCAGACCCCATTTCCCGCCCGCCACGAGTGACACGCACCCGTGCCAAACCCGACCCGCGGCAAGAGCGACGCCGTTTAGCGGGTGCAGCGAAGCTGCCCCCGGCCGCGGCGCAGCCGCGTCGGTCTTCCGCGGACCACTCGGACAAGGCAGGCATCCACCCCGCCTTCACCGAATCTCGCTTGCCACCCGCGCGTTTGCCGAACATACTCTTCAGAGCCTGCGGCCCGTGAACCCTTGAAAGGGGCCCGATGACGCCAGCTGTTCGTTTCACTTCCCTCCGCCCGCTCGTCCGCTACGTCGACGAGGACATGGCGGTGATCGACACCCATATCGTCGCCGCCGACCTGACCCGACAAGCGGACCAGCCCCCGCTGGCGGAGGCCGAGGTGCTGATCGACGTGGACGGGGACGACGGGTTCCACGACGAGGGCAAGGTCCGGCTGCAGCTGCAGGAGCGGACCGGCAGCTTCCGGTTCGAGATCGCCAGCCCCGAGCGGTGGTGGCCCGCTGGGATGGGCGGCCAACCGCTGTACCGCATGAACTTCCGCCTCATCGGCGGCGACCGCGTCTGCGACGAGCGGCAGGTTACCCTCGGCCTGGCCTCGGTGCGGCGCGACCGGGCGCTGGGCCAGACGTTTGAGCACAAGCTGCTGGTCAACGGCCGGATCTGCGAGATCGAGCAGGTCGTCGTGGTTGATCAGGTCAACGAGGCGCAGCTGCTGCCGGCCTCGGGCGAGTCGCTGCTGCTGGTGCGGGACCACTACGGGCCCGACGTGCTCTACGACGCCGCCGACCGGGCGGGCATCCTGCTGGTCCAGGCCGTGCCCGTCGGCGGCGATGGCAAGCCCGGCGAGGCGGTGATGCACCAGATGGACCGGCTGACGCGCCACCCGTGCCTGGTGGGCTACTTCGTGGGCCACCTGGGCGAGGCCAGCGACGGCGTCGCCCGCCGGCTCCGCGAGCTGGACCCGACCCGGGCGGTGTTCCACCGCTTCCCCGTGAGCGACGCGGCGTAACGGCGGCTACGACATACGGCAACGATCTCGACGTTTATTGACAACGAGATGGCCAGGATGCATTGCCGAAGGGTGGCACACCTCGCCGGCTCGGCGGCGATGTGTGCAGGCCGCGGAATGCCGCAAGAGCACACATCGGCCTTCGGCCGAGGTGTGGCACACGACCGCGTTATGACCATCTAGAGATCAGTAAACGAAGGGATGGCGGGATGTTTAGCGGGTGCAGCGAAGCTGCCCCCGTTCGCGGCGCAGCCGCGTGGGTTGCGCGGTGCACCCATTCACCGCTTGCCGCTGCGGTCCTGGCGGTTGGACTGCTCGGTGTTGATGCCGGCCACGGGCGGGACGTCGGCGGCCCGGTTGACGTTGCTGCGGTGCGGCGACCCGGCGCTGGCCGTCGAGCGGCTCACACTTCCGGGGGCGGGGGTGGCCATGGTGTCGAGGTTGGCCCGGCCGATCTGGCGGTGGGCGTACAGGGGGGCGGTGATGATGAGCAGGCCGCGCTGGTAACGGACGGCGGCGTGTTCGCCGCCGTTGGCCTGCCAGATCTCGGGCTCAATGGTGTCGCGGACCAGCTGGGCGAGGGCCTCGCCGCGCTGCGAGACGCTGGTGCCGGTGTCGCCGGGCTCGGCGTCGGGGTCGAACAGGCCGCCGCCCCCGCCGCCGCCGAAGCCCCCGCCGCCGCCGTTGTTGCCCTCAAACCCGGTGCCGCCGCCGGACTCGGTGTTGCTCAGGGCCTGCTGCAGGCCGAACTCGGGGCCCTCGAACTGCGGCACCTCGACCAGCAGGTCCTGAACCGGGTAGATGCGGGTAACGGTCCGGCGGTCGGCGTCGCGCTGGGTCGAGACCCGCAGGTACCGCTCGGCAGGGTCGACGATCAGTCGATCCTCCGGGGCCAGTTGATCCAGCAACGCCCCGAACACCCGGCCCGCTGGCACGCCGCTGAGCTGCAGCGTCACCGGCGTCTGCGGGTCGATGCCCTGGTTTTCCATTGCCGGCCAGTTGATGACCACCGGGACCTGCGCCAGCCGGGACCAGGCCCGCACCGCGTCCTGAGCGGGGATCTGCTGGACATCGAAGTTGATCCGCATGCGCAGCAGCTGACTCAGCTGCGGGGCCCGCGCGGCCTGCTGCCGCTGTTGCTGGGCCTGCTGCTGACGGACGCGGTCGATGCGGTCGCTCAGCGACTGGCCCGTGGCCGAGGTCGGCAGCAGCCCCGTGGCGGCGACGGCGAGGCTCAGGCCCAGGACGGCGGGGTGTCGAACGATCATGTGAAGGCTCCCGGCGGGGCCGAGGCGGCGGGATTGCCGACGGCCTGCTCGCGGGATTGTAGAGCCAAGCCCGCGAGTTCCCAAGCGGCGGCGGCTTGGGAGGGCTCACATATACGCGAGGCTGAGCACCCGGCTCGCGAGCCGGCGGTCGATCCCGGCGGGGCACAGGGCGAGCGTGAGCAGCATCGTCAGCAGCACGGCCCGTCGGGTGCCCGAGGGTCCGGCCCGCCAGGCGGCGGCGAGCAACTGCCCGGCCGAACCGGCCGGGGCGTCCCGGGCCTGCAGACGCCGAGCGAGGCGGACCCGCCAGTTGTTGTCGGTCCACGTGGCCGGCTGGACGGGCAGGTTCAGCCGCTCGCAGTGCCGGGCGAGGAACCGGCAGCGCTGCTCGTGCTGGCGCAGCACGCGTTGGAGCCCCGCGTCGGTGATGGCACCGCGCAGGCCGCTCTGCAGGCTCTGGTTGTGGACCCGGTAATCGGCGACGAGTTGTGGGGTCCAGGTGACCTGGCCGTAGAGCGGGGCGGTATCCATCAGGAACCCATCGGCGGCGGTGGGCTCGGGCGGCTCGGGCAGCGGGGCGATCTGCTGCAGGAAGCTGCCGCGCCAGGCGTTGCCACTGGTCGGCGGGCAGATGTACGCCCCGGGCCCGGCCTGCAGCGTGCGGCCACGGGCGAGCTCGGGCGTCGGGGTCCGCCCTGGGACCAATGAGCCGTCCGGCGAGCCGTCCGCGTCGATCACCCGCATCCGGCCCATGCTGCGGACCACGGCGTCGCCCGCCAGCTGCTCCGCGTGGAACGCGACCGCCCCGGGGGCCAGTCGGTCGTCGGCGTCCAGGAAGATGACCCCCTCGCCGGTCGCGCTGCGGATGCCGGTGTTGAACGCGGCGCACTGCCCGCCGTTGGGCTGAGTGATCACCCGGACCTTGGGCTCGTAGCGGCGGGCCACCGCCAGCGAGTGGTCGGTCGAACCGTCGTCCACGACCAGGACCTCGAGGTCCTGGTGATCTTGATCCAGCGCGCTGCCGATCGCGTCGTCGAGGAAGCGGGCGTAGTTGTAGTTGTTGACGACGACAGAAATTCGCAAAGCTGGCCCCCCCACGTAATCGCTCAGGCTCGCATCAATCTAGGGCGGAATTATGAGGCAGCGGTGACAAGAGGGGGCTTGACCCCGACTCGGGGCCCGTGCCGGCGAACAGCCTATCAGAGGCCGCGGGCTGGGCGCGTCGCAACCGGCAGCTTTTGCCCATCTTCCCGCTTGTTCGGTCGGGCGGTCCGATTGGGTGAGATGGGGCGGGGATTCCGGCGAAAAAGGCGGTTTGGACGCTTCTCATGTCCGGGTGCATCAGGTAGCTTTGAGCAGCAGCCCGGCGTCGGGAGGCGTCGGTCGGCCATGCGGCCTGCGTGCGTCGACCCGGGCCGCGGAGGCGGAGCCGGGGCCGTGTCCGCTGAGCAAGCGAACCCACCGCGGAGGATGCGGCAGCCCATGTCGATTGATGTGCCATTAGCCGGATCGAGCCCGGGCCCGATCACGACCGCCCGGTTCCCGCCGGTGCCGACCGAGGCGGGCGGGTCGGTTGGCGCGGGCGTTGGTGTGCGTTGGTGGCGGGGGGTGGGGCTGGCGGTCCTGGCCGGCCTGCTGGGTCTGGCCGCGGCCGGGGCGGCGGTGTGGCTCTCGCCTGCGGGCTGGGGCCGGTTGATCGAGTTCGCGTTCCCCCTGGGTTCGGTGGCCGCGGCGATGCGGCTGTACCGGCGTCGGCCCGGGGCGTACGTGGCGTTTGTCTGGTGGCTGGTGTTCCTGACGCCGGAAGTCCGGCGGGTGGTGGACTGGCTGGACGGGTACAGCCCGGTGAGCTTCATCATGCTCGCGCCGCTGCTGGCCTCGTCGCTGGCCGTGCAGACGCTGCTGGAGCGGACCGCGGGGGACCGGCGGATGCGGACCTCGTGCCTGCTCGCGCTGGCGGGCATCGGGTACGGCTACGCGGTGGGGCTGCTGCGTCAGGGCCCGGCGGTGGCGACGTTCGACCTGCTGCAGTGGACCGCGCCGGTGCTCTTTGGGCTGTACGTGGCCCAGCGTTGGCGGGTGTACCCGACGGTGCGGTCGGCGACAATCCGGGCCTTTGCGTTGGGGCTGCTGTTGATGGGGGTCTACGGGGTGGTGCAGCTGCTGGTGGTGCCGCCGTGGGACGGCTACTGGATGGACAACGTGGAGATGAGCTCGATCGGGGTGCCCGAGCCGATGCGGGTGCGGGTGTTCAGCACGATGAACTCGCCGGGCCCGTACGCGATGGTGACCGCCTGCGGGCTGCTGCTGCTGATGGGCGCGGGCCGGGAGGCCGGGGCGGCGCGGTGGCCGGCGGTGGCCGCGGGCGCGGCGGGGCTGCTGCTGAGCCTCGCCCGCACGGCTGGGCTGGCTGGTCGGGGTGCTGGTGCTCATCGGCTTTGCCGACAAGAAGGACCGGCTGAGCCTGGTCGGGGTGCTGCTGGGCGTCGGGCTTCTGGCGGCCGGGTCCACGGCGCTGCTGCCGGCCACCGACGTGGTCACCGAGCGGGTCGCGTCGATGGGCGACGTCAGCGAGGACCACAGCTTCCAAGAACGGATGGACTTCACGCGGTCGCTCCGCGGTGCGCTGCTGGACCCGGTGGGCCAGGGGCTGGGCAGCACGGGCACGGCGGTCAAGCTCAAGACCCACGACACGTTGGACTTCGACAACGGCCTGGCCAACGTGCCGTATGTGCTGGGCTGGCCGGGCGGCCTGCTGTTTGCCGCGGGGGTGTTTGGCGTGATGCGGGCGGCGCTTCGACGGCCCGGACGCGGGCTGCGGATCACCCCGATGGGCGCGGCGGCGGTGGCCTCGGCGGTCGCGGTGCTGTCGATGATGATTTCGTCCAACACGTTGCTCAGGCCGGTCGGCATGCTGTTTTGGGCCGGCGTGGGCCTGGCGGTCGCCGGGGCGAAGCACCGATCGGTGGCCGCGTCTGGGCAGGCACCGGGTGGTCCGCCGCACGGCTCCGGGGACGGTCGATGAGTGGCGGGCACCGCGTGCTGTGGTCCGGGCCCGGAGTCTGGGCGAGCGTCGGCCCGCTGCCGCGACAGGTCGCGGGGGCCGGCGGATGACGCCGATGCCCAGCACCGCCGGGCCCTCGGACGGTCCCGCTGTTCACCGCTCGCCGGCCCCCGACTGGCCACTGCCCCAGGCGCGGTCGCCGATCGGCCGGCTGCGGTCATCGATCCGGACCGTGGTCCGCGGCGACAGCGGCGTCACGGCGACGCTGCAGACCCTGCTGGCCCGCGGGGCCGTGCTCGGGGTCAACCTGGCTACCGGCGTGATCACCGCCCAGGCGCTGGGCGCCACCGGCCGCGGTCAGCTGGCGGCGCTGGGCGTGGGCACGATCTTTTTCGCCGGCGTCCTGACGCTGGGCCTGCCCAGCTCGGTGATCTTCAACTTCCGCAAGTACCCCGCGGCTCGGCCGGGCCTGCTCGGGGCGGCGATCCTGATGAGCCTCGCGTTGGGGCTGTTGGCCACGGCCCTGGGCGTCGTGCTGCTGCCGCGTTGGCTGGCGGGCTTTGACCCGCAGATCGTGCTCGCGGCGCAGCTGCTGATGCTCAACGCGCCGGTCGTGCTGCTGGTGCCGGTGCTCAACGCGGCCCTGGAAGCCAGCGGCGAGTTCCACCGGTCCAACATCGTCCGTCTGGCCATCCCGTCGCTGGCGCTGGCGGGCCTGCTGGTGATGGCGGGCCTGGGCGTGCTCACGCCGATCCGCGCAGCGCTGTGCTACGTGTTCAACGGGCTGCCGGTGCTCTGGATGCTCTACCGGCTGTGGCGGCTGTACCGCCCGACGCTCGCCGGGCTGGGCCAGTCGCTGCGTCGGCTGACCAGCTTCGGCGTGCGGTCCTACGGCATCGACCTGCTCAACACGCTGGCGCTGCAGATCGACCAGGTGCTGGTCGTCGGCTTCCTGGCCGCCGCGCAGGTCGGGGCGTACGTGGTGGCCCTCAGCGCGGCGCGGCTGCTCAACGTGGTGCAGCTGTCGGTGGTCACGGTGCTGTTCCCGAAGGTCGCCAGCAAGGACCCGGCCCAGGTCGTCGAGGCGGTCGGCCGGGCGGCCCGCTGGACCGCGGCGGCCACGGCGGGCCTGGGCGCGGTGCTGTACCTGCTGGGCCCGGTGCTGCTGGGGGTGCTCTACGGCCGGGAGTTCGTCCACGCCACGCCGCTGCTGCGGCTGCTGATCTTCGAGGTCGTCCTCGCGGGCCTGGTCGCCGTGCTGGCCCAAGCCTTTATGGCGCTGGGCCGGCCCGGTTGGGTTGCCGTGTCCCAGGCCGCGGGCCTGTTGCTGGTCGTGCCGCTGATGGCGGTGCTGGTGCCGCGGTACGGGCTGATGGGCGCGGGCTGGGCCATGCTGGCTTCGTCGCTGGTCCGCTTCGTGTTCATCCTCGCGTCCTACCCGCTGGTCCTGAAACTCCGGCCGCCGTGCCTGATCCTGCGCGTCAGCGATGTGCGGGGCCTGCTCGCCCGGCGCGCCCGACCGCCGCAGCCCGCCGGGGCCCCACCTGAAGGAGAAGATTCGTGAACGAGCATCCCGCTGTCCTCGATCGGCCCGCCGCACGCGACCCGGACCCTGCCGGCCGCCGCGACGAGCCGGCGACGTCTTCGCCCGGCTCGCGGGTGCGGCCCGTCTCGGCGGTGATCATCGCCCAGGACGAGGCCGACTGCGTGGGCCCGACGGTTCGGGCGTGCCTTACGTTTGCCGACGAGGTGCTGCTGGTGGACGGCGGCAGCCGGGACGGCACCGAGCAGCGGGCCCGGGAGGCCGGGGCCCGGGTGGTCAGCCACGCCTGGCCCGGGTACGCCAAGCAGCGGAACTTCGCGGCGGCCCAGGCGGCGCACGACTGGGTCGTCTTCATCGACGCCGACGAGGTTGTCGGCCGGGAGCTCGCCGAGTCGCTCAACGCCTGGGCGTGCCAGCCGGACTTCGATCCGGACGGGGCGTTGGCGCTGCGGCGGGTCAATAACTTCTTCGACCGCTGGCTGGATCGGCACGAGTGGCAGGTCCGCGGGTACCACCGGGGCCGCACCAGCGTCCGCGAGGTCCTGGTGCACGAGACGCCTGACGTGGACCCGGCGAAGGTCCGCCGGCTGGACGGCACGCTGTGGCACTTCGGCTTCCGGTCGCTGGAGAACCTGATCCAGCGGTTCAACCGGTACACGAGCCTCGAGGCCGACAAGGCTTTCGACGAGGGTCGGCGGTTCAAACTCACGCGGCTGGCGTGGCGGCCGCCGGCCCGGTTCGTCCAGCGGTACGTGGTGCAGCGGCGGTTCCGGGCGGGCATGGCGGGGCTGGCGTCGTCGCTGATGTGGGTGTTCTACGAGGTGTTCAAAGAGCTCAAGCTGTACGAGCTGGGCTGGCAGCAGAAGAAGGCCGCCGCGGACGATCAGCCGACGGAGGTGCTGCCGTGAGCGGTGGCGGACCCGATGAGCGGCGGCCGATCGCGTTGGCGCTGCCGAAGCTGGCCGGCGGCGGGGCGGAGCTGATCACCCTGCGGCTGGCCGGGGGCTTGCTGCAACAGGGGCTGCGGGTGGACCTGTTGCTGGGCCGGATCGACGAGCAGGCGCAGGGGCTGTTGGACCAGGCCCCCGAGCAGCTCCGGATGGTGGACTTGAAGGAGCGGCCGCCGACGTTGGCGAGCAAGGCCTGGGGCATGGCGCGGTACATGCGTGAGCATCGGCCGGTGGCGGTGGTCTCGGCGTTGGACATCGCGGGCGCTGCGGTCTGGGCGCGAAAGCTCTCGCGGACCGACACGCCGGTGGTGCTCTGGGTGCGGACCAACCTGACCGAGCAGTTCCGCGACCGCCGCGGGCCGGGGGCCGCCATCCGCCGCCGGCTGTTCGTCGCGGCCCATCGCCGAGCCGACGCGGTGGTCTGCGTGTCGCACGGCGTGGCCCGGGACGTCGCGTCGCTGGCGGGCGTCGCGGAGCAGTCGCTGGACGTGATCCACAACCCGGTCATCACGCCGGCCCTGTTAAAGCAAGCGAGCGAGCCGATCGACCACCCGTGGTTTGAGCCGGGTCAGCCGCCAGTGGTCCTGGGCGTGGGGCGGCTGGTGCGTCAGAAGAACTTCCCGCTGCTGGTGCGCGCCTTTGCGCGGGTCCGCGCGGATCGCCCGGTCCGGTTGGCGATCCTGGGTGGCTCGGACCCACGCGAGCCGGATGTCGCCGGGCACCTGCAGTCGTTGGCGGGCGAGCTTGGGATCGCCGACGACGTGGCGCTGCTGGGCTTTGAGCCCAACGCCGCGGCTTACATGTCCCGGGCGGGGGTTTTTGTGCTCTCTTCGAGCTACGAGGGTTTTGGCAACGTGCTGGCCGAGGCGTTGGCGGTCGGGACGCCGACGGTCTCGACGGATTGCCCCAGCGGCCCGGCAGAGATCCTGGAAGGCGGGCGGTACGGGCCGCTGGTCCCCGTGGACGATCCCGAGGCCTTGGCCGGCGGCATCGTCGAAGCGCTGGACCGCCCGGTCCCCGAAGCCCAGCGAACCCAGCGGGGCAATCACTTTTCGGTCGACCGGGCGGCTCAGTCCCACCTGTCGGTGCTCCGCCGCGTGGCGGCCGGCCGGTGGGTGCAAGCCGGGTCGAGTTAAAGGATTGGCTGCAGAACTTCCCCAGCTTCACAGCAAGAGGCCGATCGCGACCGAATCGAGCGATTCTTCACCGAGATTGGATGAAACAGGGGGTGCAAACCTGCAGGTTCGGGCTAGTCTTGAGTAGGCCTGTCTGGAGAGAAAGGTTTGGCGTCCGGAGGCGCCGGTATCCGCGGGGGGAGAACCCGCGGTTTGGGGAGTTTGACGGAACATCACCGTGGTGATGCTGCGCCGCCTTGAGGTGGTGCAGCGTCGGATTCGCCTGCGGGCGAGCATATGAGGGGACATTGCCTATGTCACACGCATCCAATCTACAGCGATGGGTCGAACCGGACCCGGCCTACAGCGGCGAGCCGGACGACGGCTTTTTCAGCCAGGCATTCGCGGCCCTTTGGCGCGGCAAGTGGCTGATCCTCGGCGCGGTCGTCGTCGCGATCGCCGCCGCCGCGGCGTACCTGCACTACGCCACGCCGATGTACCGCTCCAACGCCGAGCTGTTCATTCAGGTGCCCAGTTCGGACAACCCCCGCAGCCAGATGCAGACCGCACCCTTTGCCGGTGCGACCCTGGCGGCCCACGTCCGCAAGCTGCAGTCCAGCCCCGTGCTGGCCGAGGCGCTGCGGGAACCGGGGATCATGGACGGCCCGCTGTTCGCCGATGCCGAGCGGCCGATCGAGGTGCTCCGCAACCACCTGGAGGTCGAGGCTTGGGAGAGCGAGAACGTGCTGTCGATCAGCTTCGAATCGCCCGACGCCGAGGAGTCGGCGGTCGTGGTCAACGCGGTGATCAGCGCCTACGTGAGCAGCTACCAGCCGTTCCAGCGGACCACCCGCGACGCGACGATGCAGGCCCTGGAGCGCAGCGCCCGCCTGCTGGACGACCCGCAGGCCGAGGCGGCGACGACACTCGCGGTGCTCGACGCGGGCCAACCCGATCAGGCGATGGACCACGAGGTGTTCGACAGCGGCAACGTCGCCGTGGTGGAGATGCGGCTGCGGGACCTGGGCCGGCGGCTGACCGAGGCGCAGCTGGAGACGATGGAAGCCGAGGCCCTGATGGCCGCCGCGCAGGCCCTGCCCGACGCCGGGCCGGTGCAGCTGCGCCAGCTGGTCGCCTCCCACGCCCCCGAGGCCCTGGCATTGGAGGGCGAGCCCGGCGGGCTGACCCTGCAGGACCAGCTGATGACCGAGATGCGGTTCCACGACTCGCTCATCGAGCGGTTCGGCCCGCAGCACCGCTCGGTGGTGCAAAGCGCCACCCGTGTCGAACAGCTCCGGACCCAGCTGATCGAGCGTGACCGGGCCGAGGCGCTGGCTTACCGCCAGCAGATCGTCGGCCACCGCGACCGCGCCGTGGACCGGGAACGTCAGCTCGCCATCGCCTTGTCGGCCCAGCAGCAGCGGGCCATGCAGATCGATGCCCTGCCGTTCGAGGTCATCGAAGCCGCCATCGCGCCCGACGAGCCGACAAGCCCGCAAGAGGCACGCATCCTCGCGATGGCCCTGATCCTGGGCCTGTTCACCGGCGGCGGCGTCGCGCTGCTGCGGGACCACCACCGGCCGGGGCCTTTGGCTGCCGACGCCCGGGGCCGCTCGCTGGAACTGGTCGACCCCTCGTCGACCGAGCTGACCGCACTGCCGGCCCCGGCGCCGGACGACCCGCCGTTGCTGGGCGCTGTGCCGGACCTGGCCGGTCAACAGGCCCGCGGCGACGGCCAGGCCGTGACCGCCCTGGCGATCCACGAGGTCCGCGTGATGCTGCAGCTGCACACCAAGGCCACCGGGGCCCGCAGCTTCGCGGTCACCAGCCCGACCCGCGGCTCGGGACGCACCAGCGTCGCCGCCGGCGTGGCCGCCTCGCTGGCCATGACCGGCAAGCGGACGCTCGTGGTCGACACCGACCTGGCGGGCCGGATGTTCCGTGACGGCCACGCCCGGCGGCTGGGTGCGGTCGCCCAGCAGTCCAACCACGAGGCCCTGGCCGAGTCGGTCGCCGCGGCCACCCACGGCTCGGCCGCCCCGAGCTTCGCCCCGGCACCGACGACGAGCCGCTCGGATGCCAGCGGCTTTATCGGCATGCTCGAAGGCCGGTCGCTCGCCCAGTGCGTGGCCAAGACCGGCAAGCCCGGGCTGGACGTGCTGCCCGCCGTCGGCGTGACGCCCGAGCACATCGGCCGGCTCGACGGCCAGACCATCCGCCGACTGCTCGACGAGTCGGCCCACGATTACGACGTGGTGCTGTTCGATACCGGCCCGATCCCGGGCAGCATGGAAGCCCTGCTGGTCGCCGCCGAGGCCGACGCGGCCCTGGTGGTGACCAACCGAGGCGAGGCCCGGGCCCGGCTGGACCGGACGCTGGGCCAGCTGCGGGTCATCGGGGCGTGCGTGCTCGGCACGGTCTTTAACCGGGCCGGCTGCGGCGACGTGTCGGTCCAGCCGCTGCGGGAGGCCCGTGGCGACGAGCCGATCGGCGGCTCGGGCATCATCGCCGCTGCGGTCGAGGGGCCCGGCTGGTCCGGCGACGAGGCCGACGACAGCAACAACGAAGCGGCCCTGCGGCAGTTGGAACGCGATCGCGCCGAGCCGAGCTCCGACCGCTGGCAACGCCCGCTGAACGTCGGCTCGGTCATGCCGCCCATGACCGACGAGCAGCTGGACCGCAGCAACGGACACGCCAGCGGCAACGGCCAGCACGTCGATCGGCAGGCGGAGGAGGCGGCCGATGTGTCAACGACCTGATCCGCGAGTCGCAGCACCGGGTAGGCAGGGGAGCGTGGGGTGATGGCGGGATTGATCTACTTCGCGTCCGCGGCCCTGGCGGCTGCTGTGGCGGTGCTCATGACGCCAGTGGCCTGCGCCGCCGGACATCGGTGGGGGCTTCTGGACTACCCGGACCCGCGGAAGGTGCACCGCAAGCCGACGCCCCGTGTGGGCGGGCTGGGCTTTACCGCCGCGTGGTGGCTGGTGTGCCCGGCGGCGCTGGGCCTGGCCGCGCTGGCGGGCGTGCTGCCGGGCGATGTGCCGATGGGCGCGTGGCTGGTCCTGGGCCTCGCGACCGCCGGGATCTACCTCGTGGGGCTGGCCGACGACATTTTGGACCTGCCGGCGGCGCTGAAGCTGCTGGCCATTGCGCTCGCCGCCGCATCGCTGCCCGCCGCCGGGTTGATGATCGACATCCTGCCCCTGGAGCGGGCGATGGGCCCGCGGGTGGACACCGCGGCGGCCTGGTGCGTCACGATCCTGTTCATCGTCGGCACCGCCGTGGCGATGAACTTCATCGACGGCCTGGACGGCCTGGCCGCCGGCGTGGCCGCCATCGCCGCACTGGCCCTGGGCGTGGTCTGCGGCCTCGGGGGGCTGGTCGCCCCGGCCATCTTCAGCCTCGCCCTGGCCGGGTCGCTGGCGGGCTTTCTCGTGTTCAACAAGCACCCCGCCAAGGTCTTCATGGGCGACGGCGGCAGCATGTTCATCGGCTTCACGCTCGCGGGCTGCGGCGTCGCCGCGGCCGCCGCCGGTGACCCGCTTGCCGGCGTGGGCGTGCTGTCGATCGCCCTGGCCGTGCCCATCCTCGACGCGGCCCTGGTGTTCGTCCGCCGCGGCGTGCTGCAGCGCCGCTCGCTGCTGGCCGCCGGCTGGGGCCACATCCACCACCACCTCATCGAGGCGGGCCTGTCCCACCCCGCGGCCGTCCGCCGGCTGTACTGGATGACCGCCGCCTGTTCGCTGCTGGCCATCGGCTTCTGGCTTGCGCCGGCCTGGGGCCGGTTCGTCGTGCTGGCCGCGGCGTTGCTGCTGCTGGTGGTCATGTTCCGCCGGGCCCGGTCGCTGCACGGCCGCAAGTACCTCGCCGCCTTCGCTCGCAACCGCCAACGCTCCAAGGCCGCCACCCGCTACCGCAGAGCCCTGCACGACGCGCAGCTGCGCTTCATGCGGGCCCGCTCGTTCGACCAGTGGTGGCACGCGCTGTGCGAAGCCGCGGGTGACCTGGACATCGTCCGCTTGAACCTCGCGGTCGACCGACGCGACGGCTCGTTCCACCAACTCAGCTGGCAGAACACCAACGGCCACAGCACCTGCAGCCGCGGACTGTCCACGTTCGTCCCGATCCAGCAACGGCGTGGCGCCGAACCGCTGCAGGCCGAGGTGCTCATCGGCTCGGACGACTCACTCGAAGGCGCCGGCCACCGCCTGTCGCTGTTCACCCGGCTGATCGACGAGTTCCACCTCGGGGCCCTGGTCGGCCACGCCGACAAACGCCGGACCCCGCAGATCGCCAAGCCCGCGAGCAGCACCCCGCCCCGGACCCCGGACGCCCGGCCCCAGCGCCCCGCCTCGCCCGACGGGCCTTGGCCCATCGACCCCCCCCCGGCCGCGAACCCGGCCAAGCCCCGCCGGCGCATCGCCATCGTCCACGACTTCCTCTACACCTATGGCGGCGCCGAGCGCGTTCTCGAGCAGATGCTCGAGGTCTACCCCGAGGCGGACGTGTTCAGCCTGTTCGACTTCGTCCCCGAGGACCAGCGGGGCTTCCTCAAGGGCAAGACGGTCACGACCAGCTTCATCCAACGGATGCCCAAGGCCGCCCGGTTTCACCGCCACTACCTGCCGCTGATGCCCCTGGCCGTCGAGCAGCTGGACGTGAGCGGCTACGACATCGTGCTCAGCAGCTCGTACCTCGCGGCCAAAGGCGTCATCACCCGGCCCGACCAGCTGCACGTGTGCTACTGCCACTCGCCGGTCCGGTTCGCCTGGGACCTGCAGCACCAGTACCTCGGCGAGCAGGGCATCACCCGCGGGCTCAAGAGCTGGGTCGTCCGCTGCCTGCTGCAGTACATGCGGAACTTCGATACCCGCTCGTCCAACGGCGTGGACCACTTCCTGGCCAACTCGAACTTCATCGCCAGGCGGATCAAGAAGTTCTACCGCCGCGAGGCCGAGACCATCTACCCCCCGGTCGACCTGCAGCGCTTCCAGCCGGTCGACACCCCGCGGGAAGACTTCTACCTCGTCGCCTCCCGGCTGGTGCCTTACAAAAAGGTCGAGCTGATCGTCCAGGCCTTCAACCGCATGCCCGAGCGGAAGCTCGTCGTGGTCGGCACCGGCCCGCAGGAACAGCGGGTCCGCGACGCGGCCAACGACAACGTCGAGGTGATGGGCTTCCAGTCGTCCGAAAAGCTCGTCGAGCTGATGCAGGCCTGCAAGGCCTTCGTCTTCGCCGCCGAGGAAGACTTCGGCATCGTGCCCGTCGAAGCCCAGGCCTGCGGTACACCCGTCATCGCCTTCGGCCGAGGCGGCGCAACCGAGACCGTCATCGACCGGGTCACCGGCGTGCTGTTCCACGAGCAGACGCCGCTGAGCATCATGGACGCGGTGCTGCGGTTCGAGCAGATGAACCTGGACCCCAAGCAGATCCGGCGCAACGCCCAGCGGTTCTCGCCCGAGCGGTTCCGCACGCAGCTGCAGAGCTTTGTGGACCAGCGGGCCGAGCAATTTCGGGCCTACTGCGACGCCGACTCGCCGCAGCTGCCCCAAGAAGACGAGGTCGACGGCTGGGTGCCCCCGCACCGGCTCAAGTCCGAGACCAAGCTCGGCTACACCGGCAAGCCGCAACCGGTCGACGCGGGGTGACCCGTCGCCCGTTGAGCGGCTGCGGCGAAGGCGCGCCCGCGGATCGCCGACGTGGGCAGCTGCGCTGCACCCGCTAAACAACCGCCCCGCGACCTACCAACTGCCGCCCACACCCCCCACACCCCCATGCCCGCCCCGTCCGTCCTTTTCGTCGACCAGACCGGCCAGCTCGGCGGGGCGGAACTCGCGCTGCTGGACCTGGCCAGCGCGTACCCCGGGCGGCGGCGGGTGGTGCTGCTGGCCGACGGGCCGTTTCGCGAGCGGCTGGACGCCGCCGGCGTGGATGTCACGGTCGTCGCGATGAGCGGCGCGGCGGCGGGGGTCCAGCGGTCGGCCGGGCCGCTGGCGACGCTGGCGGCGGTGCCGGGCGCAGTCGGGGTAGTCCGCCGACTGGCGAAGCTGGCCCGCGGGTTCGACGTGCTCTACACCAACACGCAGAAGGCGTGGGTGCTCGGCAGCGCCGCGGCGAAGCTGGCGGGCCGGCCCGCCGTGATGCACCTGCACGACATCCTCACCGCCGATCACTTCAGCAACCTGAACCGCAAGCTCGCGGTCGGCACGGCCAACCGCCTCGCCGCCGCCGTGATCGCCAACTCCCGCGCCACCGCCGACGCCTTTGCCGACGCCGGCGGCCGCGTCGAACCGACCGCCGTCGTCTTCAACGGCATCGACGGCGACGCTTACGCGGCCCCGTTGGACCGCCCGGCCACCGCGGTCTGGCGAGACGTCGGGGCACACGTCACCGACGACACGCCGGTGCTCGCGCTGTTCGGCAGGCTCTCGCCGTGGAAGGGCCAGCACGTCGCCATCGACGCGCTGTCGCAGATGGATCATCCCGCCCACCTCGTGCTGGTCGGCGAGGCATTGTTCGGTGAAGACGACTACGCCGCGTCGCTGCGTCGGCAGGTCGGTGAGCTGGGGCTGAGCGACCGGGTGCACCTGGTCGGCTTCCGCGACGACGTGCCGCGACTGATGCAGGCCGCCGACGTGGTGCTGCACTGCTCGACCGCCCCCGAGCCGTTCGGCCGGGTCATCGTCGAGGCCATGCTCAGCGGCACCCCGATCGTCGCCGCCGACGCGGGAGGGCCCCGCGAGATCGTCGACGACGGCCGCACCGGGGTGCTGGTCACGCCGGACGACGCCGCGGCGCTGGCTCGCCGGCTGGACGACCTGCTCGCCGACCCCCCGGGTCTCGCCGCAATGGCCGACCGCGCCTGCGCCGAAGCGCAGCAGCGGTTCACCCTCGGCCCGATCGTCGAGCAGATCACCGACGTGCTGCGGGACGTGGTCCAGGCTGACGATGGCCCACGCCCGGCGATCAGCGCCCCGTCAACACCCGTTTAGCGGGTGCAGCGAAGCTGCCCCGTTCGCGGCGAAGCCGCGCGGGGCCCGCGACCCGCCCGCCGATACCATGTCCCCCGCGCCGCCCGCGTAGCTCAGTTGGATAGAGCACGGCTTTCCTAAAGCTGAGGTC
>CAZVBW010000028.1:0-46939 GCA_964625505.1 uncultured Phycisphaeraceae bacterium | reverse complement strand
CCGTCGATGGCCAACAACCCGGTGAGGGTTGACAATCTTCTACATAGCTGAAGGCCGGTCGGTGGTGACGGCGTGTCGTGGGCCAGTTCATGATGAGCATCCATCGCAACCCGGGCACCGCATCGCGCACATCAGGCCCGGCGGCGCGGCCGGCCGAGCATGGCCAGCCCGCCCAGCCCCAGCAGCGCGAGGCTGGCGGGTTCGGGGACGATGTTGAGCGTCGGGGCCTCGTCGTCGCCGTAGGTGGTGGTGTTGTAGTTGCGTGAATGGAAGTTGACGAGTACCAGCTCGTCGTTGTCGTGCTCCAGGATCACGAGGAACCCAAGATCGCTGTCACTCGGATTGGTCGTGACCGACGAGATGAAGCTATCGAAGGTCGCGCCGTCGAAGACGACCTGCGCGTTGCCGCCGTTGTCATCGCCCAGCGGCAGCGCGGCCAGCGAAACCGTGTCCAGCGGGGAGGTTCCAAACACGAACGGTTCCTGCACCCGGTTGGGGCTGGCATCGACGGCCTGGGCGTCCGCGCCGGCGTAGGTGCCCTCCTGGAGATTGTCTTCGGCCGAGCCCTCGATCGCGCCGTACAGCCTCAGGGTGAAGGGGCCTATGAGGGCGGTTGCGGGGGTGGCATTCGTGGCGGCGGCGCTGCGGACGCTGAGCGTCAGGCTCGAGCCGCTGCTGGTCCCGGTCGCGGTGGGGACCTCAAAGCGGAACAGGGAGACGTTGTCGGCGTTGGAGGTTTCACTGCTGCGGTTGTCGTCGCTGGACTGGGTGGTGGTCCCGTTGTTGGCCGCGGTCGTCGAGCCAGCCCCAACCACGTCGCCGATGTTGACGAAGACATCGTCCGAGGCCACGATCGGGGCGGCCATGGCGGGGACACCGGCGGCCAATCCAAATCCGGCGGCGAATAGAATGGTATGGGTCAGTGCTACGGGACGCATGGGGGAGCCTCCAAAAGTAAAACGGGGTTGAGAACGGTTCGAAGCAAGGGGCCGACACGAGTCGGCGTGGTGACATCGGTTGGTGTCAACCGCCGGCATCGGCGGGGACGAGGATGGCGGGGACCTGGACGGTGATCTGGCCGGGCGTCTCGGGTTTGCGCATGCGAGCGAGCAGCCGATCGACGGCGAGCCGGCCGATCAGGGCGGGCTGGATCTGGAAGGTGTCGGGCCGGGTGGTGAGGCCCGCCAGGGCCGCCTGGTCGTGATCGCAGGCGATCAGCGACACGCGCTCGAAAAGGTCGCTGCCCAGCACACGGCATTCGCGTTCGAGCATGGCCAGGTGGCGATCGTTGGAGACGAACACGCCGACCGGCTCCTCGCCGGGGATCTGCCCGCACAGGTCCAGCAGCCGCTGGGCGGCCTGGGCGGTGTGCCCCGGGTCGGCCTGGGGCGAGGGCGTTTCGATCACGCCGTCGATCTCGCAGCCCAGCCGCCTCACCTCGGCGGTAAACCACAGGCCCCGGGCCACGTAAGCGGGGTGGTCGCAATCGAGACTGACATAAGCGAACCGCCGGGCCCCACGGGCGTCGAGCCGGCGGGCGGCGTCCCGACCCAGCTGGGCGTTGTCGACGCCGACGCGGTCGCCCCAGTCGGTCGGGCCCACCGTGCCCAGCCAGACCACCGGCTTGCTGCGGATCGCGGAGTGGAACCGCTCGGGGAGCGTGCCGTGGATCAGACAGCCGTCCGCGTCGCCGACCATCTCGGCAAAGTCCTTGGCGGTCACGTGCGGACTGGCGAAGGTCGGGCGGAGCTTGAGGTTCTGGCGGGTCAACTCCGCGCTGATCCCCTCGATCAGCCCGGCGGCAATGCTGTTCTGCCCCCCGGGGTCACCGGGCCAGACCAGGGCAATCACGCCAGTCCGCACGCCGTCGGCCGTCCGCGAGCGCCGGCCGGGGCGGGCACCGACCGGCCGGGGCTTGTACCCGATCTCGTCCATGGCCCGGCGCACGGTCCTGGCGGTGTCCGCCCGGACGTTGGGCCGATTGTTGATGACGTTCGAAACCGTCGCGTGAGACACCCCGGCGACTTTGGCAACTTTGGTGATCGACATTGGCAGACTCACACGGACGGAACAGACGCCTCGGACTCGCAATCATACGACGGAACATCCGCCATGTAAATAAAAATTGACGCGTCTTTCAATATAGTGCAGCTCCCACTCCGGTCACGGGCCGCCGGGCGATCCCGCGGGCTGCGGGGCAAACTCGGCGACCGGTTCGCGAGGCGTGTCGTCGAACCAGATGTCGTCCAGGTACAGCGTCTGGGACGTGGCCTGATTCATGCGATAGATGCCGAAGCGGATGTCCATGGCGTCCAGGGCCACGAAACCGTCGTCCAGGTCGCGGGGGTAGTTGCCCACGTCGATCGGCTCGTCGATGACGCTCTGCCCGTCGAGCCAGACGCGGAGGTGGCCGTCGATGTCATCGCGCGAGTGGCTGAGCATCACATTGAATGTGAGGTCGTGCCACTGGCCGGGCGTGAGCTGGCCGATCTGACTCTGGTGGCGGCGGCCGTCGGACTTGGCCACGAGGCTCAGGACCCACCCCTCCTGCCGGGTCAGGAAGGACATGGCCATCGGGATGCCCCATTCGTGCTGACGGGCGAGCTGGCCGACGGTGCTGGGCTGCCAGAGCTGGCCGACGTGCATCCATCGGCCGGGGCTCGGCGGCTCTGACTCGGGGTCGATGAACAGCGAGCAGCCGTACCAGCGGTCTTGGCCAAACTGGAACGGCTGCTCGTCGCCCGCGCCGTGCTTGAGGCGAAACTCCGCGCGGTCGCGATCGACACCCGAGGTCGATGGGCCCACGTGAAGCCGCAGCGAGTGCGTGCCGCTGCGGGCCTGGGCGTCGGACAAGGCCGGGTCGGCCGAATCGCCCATCGCGGGCAGGTTGAATCGCCGACCGTCTTCGGTGTAGAAGTGGTACCGCGCGGTGTTGTTGCCGTGCACCTGATTCAGCGCTAACTCGCCGCCCTCGCTGGGTTCAAAGCCCACATGGGTCCCGACGATCGCGCCCGCGCCCTCGAATGTCGGGTCCGCATCCGCCCCCGGAGACCCACCCGCGGGCACGGGTGAGGCCGCGGCGTCTTCGCCGCGCAGGAACAGCCCCGGCCCAAGGTCCGCCCCGCCGCCAGCCTGCATCGAGTGGAAGAACACCGACGGCGTGGACCCATCCTGCTCGGGCCGCTCGGCCACGATCACGAACGCCGCAGACCGACCGTCGCGCTGTCGCAGGTAGTCATCCAGCGCGTCGCCTTGGAACTCGACCGCCAGGGCATCTTCGGTGAAGTTCGCGGTGGCGACCGGATCGACGCCGACGTTGTCCGGGTCCGGGTCCACGATGTGCGGCTCACGCAGCCGATTGGGGCTGTGATCGACCGCGCCGTCGTCCTCGCCCGCCGCGTAGCTCGCCTCGTCGAAGCGGAGCTCGTGGGCACCCTCGGCCACGGCGTACAACGCCAGCGTCCGCGGCTGGAGCTGCTCCTGGTCCGGCACCAGCAACAGCCGCAGCACCGCGCCGCTGGGCGACGCGTCGGCCGGGATGTCGAACCGCATCACGACGACCCGGTCATTGCCGGCCGCGGGCCGATCCGACTTGACCGCCAGGACCGGCCGAAGGCCCCCGGCGGCCTCCGCGTCGCCGATCGCCCTGAGGTGGACAAAGGTGTCGGCCGCCGGCCGCAGCGGCTCATCGGCCCCCGCGGGAACGCCGAGCCACATCACCGCCATACACACGGCCAGCAAAGTTCGACAAGGGGGGACGCATCGCCACATGGGTGGGGCTCCGGGAGTTGAGGGGACACAGCAGCGGGGAATCGAACGCATAAAGTAGCACATATCCGCGTGATTTTCAATTTACAAAACCGGATGGACCTTCATCCGCCGTGTCACGGCTGGGCCGGCGGGGTCCGCGGCCAGGCGTCGCTGCGGAACGGTGGCAGCGGCCGGCCGTCGGCGTCGTAGATGTTGGCGAGGGTGAAGTTCGACCATCCGTAGCGCACGGCCACCGGCTCGAGCACCGCGGCGCTGCGGACCCGGATCGTCTGTCCATCGATCGTCGCCTCGGCGGGATGGAACACGCGGTCGATGCCGGCGATCGTGAAGCCGTGCGGGACGCCCGCTTCCGCGATGTAGCGAGCGCCCACCGGTCGAGCCCGCTGCTTGCCCTCCCGCATCTCGACACGGCGGGCCTCCATGCTCGACGTCACCGAGTCCAGGTGAATGACCGCGACGCTATCGACGAACGCGACGCGTTCCATGCGGGGTGCCGAGTCGGGCTCGCCGCGGTGCATCGCCAGCGCCGCCGCCGCCAACCGCTCGCCAATCACGATCTTCCGCAGCGGGTGGATGTCGTCGTACATGCCCGCGTCCAGCGTGACGGCCATTGCCGTGTGGGGCAGCTGGAGCGCCGCGGCCTGAGCCTCGCGGAGCCAGGCCCAGGACTGCCCGGTCGGGTCCCGCGGGTCGGTCCCGTAGGACGGCAGCTGCACGAACAGGAACGGCAGCTCCGGCGACTCGAAGTCGCTTCGCCACTGGTGGATCAACCGGCGGAACAGCCCCGCATACGTGTCCGGCCGCTGGGCGTTGCTCTCGCCCTGGTACCACGCGATGCCGGCCAGCGGCGTGTCGAGCAGCGGCGCGATCATGCCGTGGTAGTACTCCGACGCCGGCCAGCGTCCCAGCTCGGGCTGGTGCGTCCCCAGCTCCGCCTCGAGGTTTTCAGCCGTCAGCCAAGACTCGATCGGGGTGCCGCCGCGCGACGCGTGGATCAGGCCGATGGGCACGTCCAGCGACTGGTGCAGCTCGACGCCGAAGACGAGCCCGACCGCCGAGAACCGGATCGCCCGCTCGGCGGTCATCGTCGACCAGCCGGCCGGCTCGCGGAGGATCGGCTCGTCGACCGGCTCGGGGGTGTCGTTGAACTCGATCTCGATCAGCCGGACCCGGTCCTGGGGGCCGACCGCCTGCAGCCAATCGCGGGTTTCTTGCGAGTCGATCATCCGCGACCGCATGTTCGACTGGCCGCCCAGCAGCCAGACGTCGCCGACGAGCACGTCCTGCAACGTGATGGTGTCGTCGCCGCTGCCGATGTCGATCGAGATGGCCCCCCCCGCCGGCCGGGCCGGCAGCGTGACCCGCCAGTGTCCGTCCTCGCCGGCCAAGGTTTGGGCCCGGTCTTCGTCCAGCGTCGCCCACACCTGGGCGCCCGGTTCGGCCCAGCCGTGCAACACGATCGGCCGATCCCGCTGTACCACCATGTGGTCCATCAGCGTGTTGTGCAGCCGCAGCCCGCCCTGACCCTCGACCGCCAGGGCTGGCGACGGCGACGGCGAGATCAAGAGCATCCATCCAAACCAGGCGAGCAATCGCTTCATATCAGGCCTCCTGTGCAGGTGCAGACGCCGCGGTGGGCAGCCGACGGTCCGGGTCCAGCGACGGGATCGCCCGGCAAAGGGTCTGGGTGTACGGCTCCTGCGGGTTGCGGAAAACCTGCTCGGCCGGCCCGCGTTCGACGATTCGGCCGCGGTGCATCACCGCCACGTCATCACAAAATGTCCGCACGACCCGCAGGTCGTGGCTCACGAAGATGTAGGTCAGCTGCAACTCCTGCTGCAGGCTTTGAAGCAGGTCCAGCACCTGCTTCTGGATCGTGATGTCCAGGGCCGACACCGACTCGTCGGCGACGACCAGGCGGGGGTGGAGGATGAGGGTCCGGGCGATGCCGATCCGCTGCCGCTGCCCGCCGGAAAACGCGTTGGGGAACCGGTCGGCCGCGTCGCCCGGCATGCCGACCCGCTCGAGCAGTTCGGCCACCCGGCGGCGGCGGTCCCGGCGGTCGCCGATGCGGTGGATGGCCAGCGGTTCTTCGACGATCTGGCCGACGGTCATCCGCGGGTTCAGCGAGCTGTACGGGTCCTGAAAGATCATCTGCATCTGCCGCCGCAGCGGCTTGAGCGAGGCCCGTTTGAGCCCGGCCAGATCGACCAGTCCAGCTTCGGTCTGAAAGATCGCCCGGCCCGAGGTCGGGCGGAGCGCTCGCAGCACACACCGCACGACCGTGGTCTTGCCCGAGCCCGACTCGCCGACGATGCCCAGCGTCTGGCCCGGGGCCAGGTCGAACGACACGTCGTCGACCGCGTGGGTGACCTGCGGCGGCTGGCCGCGGCGTTTGGTGGTGAAGGTCTTGAACAGGTGGCGGACGCTTAGCAGCGGCCCGTCGGCGAGGTCAGGCATGGGCCACCTCCCGCTGGCCGGCCGGGGGCCAGAGCAGCACCCGCCGACCCTCGCCGACCGCGGTCAGCGTCGGCGACGGCCCGTCCGCGTCGGCCGGCTCAAAGCCCCACCCGGCGGGCTGGTGCTCGGCGGGCAACGTGCCGCGGATCGGCGCGGTCGCGTCGGGCTCCATCGCGAACGCGCCCGACAGCAGCCGGTGCGTGTAGGGGTGGTACGGCCGTGCCAGGATCGCCCGCTTGGGGCCGCTCTCGACGACCCGGCCGTGCTGCATGACCACGATCTGGTCGGCGATCTGCGCCACGACGCTCAGGTCGTGGGTGATAAAGATCACGCTGGTGCCAAACTCCCGCTTCAGCTCGTCGATGAGCGTGAGCACCTGGGCCTGGACCGTGACGTCCAGTGCCGTCGTCGGTTCGTCGGCGATGAGCACGTCGGGCCGGCACACCAGCGCCATGGCGATGACGACGCGTTGCCGCATCCCGCCGGAAAACTCGAAGGGGTATTGCTTCATCCGCTGGGCGGGGTCGGGGATGCCGACGCGTGCGATCATCTGCTCGGCGATCGCCCACGCCTCGCGGTGGGTCACGTCGCGGTGAAGCCGGACCGCTTCGACGACCTGATTGCCGACGGTGTGCACCGGCGACAGCGCGGTCATCGGCTCCTGGAAGATCATCGAGATCCGCCCGCCGCGAACCCGGCGCAGCTGCGCGTCGCCTTCCCGCAGCGACGCCAGATCGATCGTCGTGCCGTCCCGGCCGTGGAGGACCATGCGGTCGGCGGTCCGCCGGGCCGAGTCGGGCAGCAGGTGCAGCAGGCTGTAGCTGGTGACGCTCTTGCCCGAGCCCGACTCGCCGACGAGCGCCAGGGTCTGGCCGCGCTGGAGCGTGAAGTCCACGCCGCGGACCGCCTCGACCTCGCCGTGCAGGCCGTGGAACCGAACCCGCAGCCCCCGGACATCCAGGACGCAGCGGTCGGCTTCGGCGGTGTCGTGTGGCGGGTCGGGGGTCATCGGTTTACCGGCTGGAGTGAGGATCGGCCGCATCGCGGAGCCCGTCCCCGACGAAGTTGAAGCTGAGCACCGTGGCCACCAGCACCAGGGCCGGCGCGAACAGCCACGGATAGAACCGGACGGCCTTGACATCCATGCAGTCCTGCAGCATCACGCCCCAGGACACGGAAGGCGGCCGAAGCCCCAGGCCCAGGAAGCTCAGCGCCGTCTCGCCCAGGATCATCTGCGGCACGCTCAGCGTCGCGACGACCAGGATGTGGCTGGTGAAGCCCGGCACGAGGTGGCGAAAGAGCACCCGGCCGTGGCTGGCACCCAAAAGCTCGGCGGCGACCGCGTAGTCCTCCTCCCGCAGCGACAGGATCTTGCCCCGGACCACGCGGGCCAGCCGGGTCCAGTTGAGCAGGCTCAGCACCACCGTGATGGCGAAGTAGGTCTGCAGCGACGTCCAGGTCTGCGGCAGCACCGCCGCCAGCGCGATCCACAGCGGCAGCTGCGGCAGCGCGGTGACGATCTCGATGATGCGCTGGATGACCAGGTCGGTCCGCCCGCCGACGTAGCCCGAGATGCCGCCGATGACGATGCCGAAGATCAGCGTGGCCGTCACCCCGATGAGCCCGATCGACAGCGACACCCGGGCCCCGCTGAGGATCCGGCTGAAGATGCACCGCCCGTACCGATCGGCCCCGAGCGGGAAGTACACCGCCGCCGGCTGCCCGGCCTGCGACGCCGTGCTTTGATCGATGCCGAGCCAACGGCGCTCCAGCGGAATCGCCCCCCATAGCCGAAACGGCTCGACCCGCGGCAACAGGCTCAGCGATACCCGCCGGTCTTCGGCGGGCCGGTAGATCCGCATCCGGGTCGTCTGGTCGATCGTCGGTTCCAGGTACGGCACCCAGAGCCCTTCGCTGACGCTCAGCCGCGGGGTCTGCGGCGGGGCGTAGGCGTAGGCCACGTGCCGCTGGGTCGGGTCGTTGACGACGAACACGTCGGCGAACAGGGCCACGCCATATAGAAGGATCAGCACACACAGGCCGTACATCGCCGGGCGGTGCTGGCCGAACCGGGCGCGGAACATCTGCCCCGGCGTGGGCCCACGCGGCGGCGTCGGTGCGGGCGAAGCTGCGGTCATCGCGTCCCCCCCGTGTACCGCACTCGCGGGTCCAGCCACAGCAGCAGCAGGTCGCTCACCAACGTGCCCAGCAAGCCCAGCACGCTCAGCACCATCAGCAGCGAGCCGGCGAGGTACGTGTCCTGGTTGAAGAGCGACTCGAGCAGCAGCGGGCCGATGGTGGGCAGGCTCAGCACGATCGCGACGATGGCCCCGCCGGAGATCAGCTGCGGGAACAGCAGCCCGATGTTGGACACGAACGGGTTGATCGCGATCCGCGTGGGGTACTTCAGCAGGGTCCGCCAACCCGGGTTGCCCTTGGCCCGCGAGGTGGTGACGTAGGGCTTGCGCAGCTCGTCGAGCAGGTTGGCCCGCATGACGCGGATCATGCCCGCCGTGCCACCCACACCCAGGACAACCACCGGCAGCCAGAGGTGCTTGAGCAGGTCGATCACCTTGCCCACGCTCCAGCCCGGCTGGATCGCGTACTCCGGGGAGAACAGGCCCGACACGCCGGTCACCGCCATCAGCAGCAGCGCCAGCAGGAACGGCGGGATGCACATGCCCAGGAACCCGAGCGTCGTCAGGAAGTAGTCGCCCCACGAATACTGCTTCGCCGCCGAGTAGATGCCCACCGGCAGGGCCAGGCCCCACGTCAGCAGGATCGTGCCCAGCGACACCGCGACGGTCAGCAGCAGCCGGTCGCCGACCATCGCATTGACCGGCTGAAGCGTGGCCATCGATCGGCCCAGGTCGCCCTGCAGCAGGCCTTTGTCGGTCGCCGAAAAGGTGGTGAACCAGTGCAGCCCGGACCACCGCAGGTACCGCTTCCAGCCGGGCTCGTCGAAGTGGAACATCTCGCGCAGGTCGCCGACCGCGTCGGCGCTCGCCGGCGTGCCGCTCTCCTGCAGCTCCAGCAGCCGCACGCTGAGAAAGTCCGATGGCGGAAGCTGCACCACCGTGAAGACCAGGATCGACAGCACCAGCAGGGTCGGGGCCATGATCAGCAGCCGTTGCCCGACGAACCGGTACCGCCAACCCAGCCAGGCCAGCCCCGCGAGCAAGGCCAGCGGCAGGAACGCCAACAGCCGGCCGAACACGCCCTCGGCGCGTCGGCCGGCGCGGGGCAGCTGCCCGGGATCACGCCAGGCGGTGACCACGGCGGCGGTCGTCTGCGGCCGGCCCCCGACGAAGAAAAACGTCTCGGGGTTGCCGTTGCCCGGCGTGGCGTACAGGAATCCGTAAAGCAGATCGTCAGGCACGTTCCGCAGCGCCAGGTCCCGGACCGCCAGCTGGGGCGGGGCGCTCGAGACGTTGATCGTGAACAGGTGCTCGGACGCCAGCCGCACCATCTGACGCACAAGATCCTCCCGCCGCGCCGGGTCGGTCGTCATGCGGGCCTGCCGATACAGGACCGCCGACTCGTGGGCCGGCGTCCCCGGCGGGATCGCGATGCCGATCGAACCGGCGGGCCCGTCCAGCTCGCGGTCCAAGCCGCCCAGCAGGTTCCAGGTCCCCCAACCGACCGCCCAGTGCGACTGCCGGCCAAACGGCACGAACTGCCGCGGACTCAATAGCGGGTTGAACTCGCTCTCCCCGGTCCACACCGCGAAGTCGACCGCCCGGCTCTCCAGCGACAGCTGATGCAACGCCCGCGCCCGCTGCCGGGCGATCACCCGCAGCCCGACGTCGGCCCAGTCCTCGACCAGCATCTCCGACGGGCCCGGGCCGGTAAACGGCGTGTAGTCCACGAACCACACCATCGCGCTGCCGTCGGGGAACGCCCGCCACCGCGAGCCGTCGGGCCGGACCAGGCCCAGCCCGTCGAGCAGTTGCCGGGCCCGGTCCGGATCGAAGTCGGTGTGCAGCGACCGCGAGACGTCGTCATGGAACGGCGAGCCCGGCGGCGGCGCGGCCTGGGCGGGCTGGGTCTGGCCGCTGTAGAGCGCCTCAATAATCTCGCGGCGGTCGATCGACAGCGACATCGCCCGCAGAAACGCGGGGTCGCCCAGCAGTTGGGCTTTCCACGCGCTGGCCGGGTCGTCCGCATCGACGCGGCGGTTGCGGTTGGGCGAGAGCAGCCAGTCCGAGGCGGCCGCTGGGGTCCACCGCAGCACCCCGAGCCCGACCGAGTCGGCGTTGGCCAGAAAGCTGCTCAGGTCGTGGTACCGCACGTGCCGGGCCTGCAGCGTGATCCGACCTTCGCCCACCAGGATCGGGATCTGCTCCTCCCGCACGACCGAGAAGACCACCTGGTCCAGGTACGGCAGCTGCCGACCCAGCTCATCGACGGCGAAGTAGTACGGGTTGCGCGTGAAGACATAGGGCGAGCTGGACTGGTGACGGGTCGCGACCCACGGCCACAGCCGCGGGTGCTCGGGGTTGAGCCGATCCTTGAGCTTCTGATACAGCGCCTCGGGGCTGGGCATCTGGTGCTCGGCCATCGCCCGGGCCAGAAACTCCGGATCGCCCAAGTCCGGGTGGTACGGCTCGAGGTAGTGCCGCGGGCTCTCGAACATCAGGTAGCCAAACGACGCGAGGAAGTCCGGCAGCAGCGGGTTGGGCCGCTCGTAACGGATGGCGAACCGCTGCTCATCGATCCGCTCGAAGCTCGGCTCGTCGCCCAGGTTGGTCAGCCAGAACGCGACGGCGTGCGGCGCAAGCCCGGGATGCCGGACCTCGTGGTTCCACCAGTACATCACGTCGTCGGCGGTAAACGGCTGGCCGTCGGACCATCGGTGGCCTTCGCGCAGCGTGACGACGAACCGCCGGTGGTCGGCCGAGGCCTCGACGCCCAGCGCGACGTGCGGGTGGGTCGATCGGCCGTCGCCGCTCCACCGCAGCGGCGCGTGGTACGACAGGCGCCAGCCGATGACCGAGAGGTCCTGCTCCGAGACCGCGGCGCGGAACCACGTGCCGCCGTAGCGCCCCGGCCCGTCGGGTCCTTGAAGCGCCAGCGGCTGGGTCGGCAGCCGCGACGCCAGCGGCGGCAGGACCTGCTCCTGGACCAGCTGGGCGAGCGCGGGGGCTTCGAGCTGCTGGGCCGGATCGAAATCCGGATCGTCGGCCACGTCCGGCGCGGTCGCGGACGTTGGCGACGCCGGCGGGGGCGGCGGGTCGCTGGCGATCGCGTGCAGGACCCACCCGGCGCCCCAGACCGCCAGCAGCGACAGCAGCACGACGCCACCCAAGCGGAACAGAAAGTGGACGAGTGGATTCATTGAAAAAGATGTAATCGTCGAGGATCCACCACTCGCATCGTCTCGGTATTCGACCCTGCGAACCACGAACACCGGAAAAACACAGCCCCATGCGTCAACGGCCTCGAAAGCCTGACATGGTTTTGTAAATTTACTAGCGTATGATAATGGTTCCTCGCCCCGAGACAACAGATACCCCGAAACCGCGATGCTGACCCCCATCGTCGAACCACCGGCCACACACACCCGACAGCCGAGCCTGCAACTTGGCCCGAGGTTGTGGCTGGCGGGCCCGGAGCACGGCCAGCAGGTCCGGCTGTTCCGCGGTCGGTGGACGATGCGGGCGCCGTGGACGGCTCGGGTGCGGGTGTATGCCGAGTCGCACTACATGCTCTGGGTGGACGGGCGGCTGGTCGGCCGGGGCCCGACCGCCTCGCATCCGCATCGGCCGGGCGTGATCGAGCATCTCGAGCCGTCGCTGGAAGCGGGCGAGCACATCATCGCGGTGGCGGTGCGGTACACGGGGTTGAGCAGTCAGAAGGCGGTGGTGAGCGACACGCCGGGGTTCTGGGCGTCGGTGGTGGACGAGGCCGGCGAGGCCCTGCCGGTGACTTGGAAGGCCACGTCACGCAGCGGCTGGTCACCCAACGGGCCGCGGCGGACGCATTCGGCCGGGTACGTGGACCTGTTCGACACGACCGAAGCCCCGGTGGGTTGGACGCGGCCAGACCACGACGATGCGGCTTGGGATGAGCCGGAGATGTCGGTCGAGACGCCCCGTGACTGGCGGTTGGCGGACGTGCCCGGACTGCGATTCGGTTGGCGTGATGCGGGGGGGCCTTGCGCCGCGTTCCAGCTGTCCGGCCGCCCCGAACCGCTCCAGTTTGATCAGCCGACCGCTCAGTACGCCGGGGCGGTCATGGCCCGGGACTGGCGGCCTTGGCTTGAGGGGCCGGCTGGCGTTGAAAGTGGCGAGGCCGCCGGGGGCTGGCGGCTCACGCCACCGCGGTCCATGTCCGCCGACGACGCTGCCGTCGCGTGGTGTTTCGACCTCGGCCGGGCGTACGTGGGCCACCCGGCCTTGAGCGTCACGTCGTCCGGCGCCGGCGTCATCGAAGTGGGCACGGCCGAGACCCTGCGGCCCGACGGCGTGCCCGAGCTGCTCCGCAAGACCGGCTCGTACCTGCACCGCGTGCAGACCGACGGCCGGGCGTTCGACTGGCAGAGCCTGGACTACACCGGTGCCCGGTACCTGGTGCTCATCGCCTGGGGCATCGACGCGCCGATCGTGGCCGACCGCTGGGGGATGATCACCAGCGAGCCGGCGCTCGACTGGCCTGAACCCACCGCCCTGCCGGTGCATCGCGACGATCCCGGCTCGATGCGGATCCTCGCCGAGTCTTGTTTGCACACGCTGCGGTGCGGCACACAGGAATCGCTGATCGATTGCCCCACCCGCGAGCAATCGACCTACATCGGCGACTCGCACCTGATCGCCCGCTGGATGCTGGACACCACCGGCGACGCACGGTGGTGGCGGCGGCTGGTCCGCGAGCAGTTCGCCCGCCCGCTGGGGTGTGGCCTGGTCCGCTCGGCGATCTTCAGCCACGCCAGCCGCGTGCTGATCGACTACGACCTCCTGGCTGTGCTGGGGACGCGCGACTACGCGATCGCCACGGGTGACCGGGCCACCGCGATCTACGTGCTGCCCCGGTGCCGGGCGGTGATGGACTGGTTTGTGCGGCATCGCAACCCGGCGGGGTTCTTCGAGCTGCCCGCCGGCGAGCCCGAGCCGATCCGGTTTGAAGGCCGGTACGACCCGGCATTCGATCGGGTCGATCCCAACTGCGTGCTGTTCATCGACCACCCGGGGATGGGCTGGCACAACCAGGGCGACCCGGGCATCGACCGCCGGCCGGTCAACACCGCGATTCAGGCGCTGCTGAGTCAGGCCCTCCACGCCCAGGCCCAAATGGAGCAATGGGACAGCGCGGGGTCCGCCGACGCCGACCGGTGGCTGTCGACGGCGGACGCGATCGACGCCGCGGCCGTTGCCACGTTCTTCGATCCGGACCACGAGATGTTCAGCGACGCCCGGCTTCACGACGGAGCGTTTGCCCACGCCAGCGAGCAGACCAGCGTCTGGGCGGTCGCCGCCGGGTGGCTCGACGACGACGGCGCACGCGCGCTGCTGCGGCGCGTGTTCGACGCGGGCGTGACCGGGGCCAAGTGTGGGCCGTACTTCTTCGGGTACCTGCTGCCACAGCTGCAGCGGCTGGGGATGGATGACCTGGCCGAGCGGCTCATGCTCGAGCGTTACGCCCCGATGCTCGCCGGGGGCGTCGACACATTGTGGGAGACTTTTGCGGGGGACCACCTCGACAGCCGGTGCCATGCCTGGAGCGCGGCACCCCTGGCCTGGATGGCCGGCAAGACACGTCAAACGGGAACGCCCTGATGCATACGCAGTGGTGCAAGCCGATACGCCCCGGCTGGCTGACGCTTTGGATCGTGGGTTTGCTCGGCGGGGGGTGCATTTGTGGCGAGGCTCGGGGCGAGGCGGTGGCGTTCACCGGCCAGGACAGCGTGGAGGTGGTCCTTGCGCTGGATGAACCGCTGGTCAACGGCCGGCAGGCCGCGGCCGGTCAGCACGAACTGGTCCGTGTGCCGGGGGTCGGTGCGGGCCTCCTGAGGGTGTCGCGGCGGGAGATTGATCTTCGGTGGGAGTGGGCCGAGGGCGTGGGCGGTCCGACGTCGCGGGTGCTGCTGCCGCAGCTGCCGGCCGGCGAGGCGTTGACGCTGGTGTGGTCGTGGGATGCGCAGGCCGGCCGGATGGTGGAGTACGTCGGCGGGGTGCCGCAGCGGGACCCGGACACCGCGTTCGAGCCGTGGCCGTTCCCGCGGGGCGTGACCGCTGCGGTGCAGCCCGGGTCCGTGGACAGCGGGGCGCCGGTCACTGTGGTCTCGGCCCGTCGCACATCCGACGCCCCCGATGCGGAGCGGACGGTCGATCCCGCGGTGCAGCGGCTGCTAACGACCCGGGCCCAACCGGCAGCGCTCGCCGACGTGTTGGCCCGGCGTGGGGAGCTGCTGTTCGCCGAGGACTTTGATGACCCCGGCCCCGCGGGCGACCCGCTGCCCGGCTGGGTGCTCGAAGGGCCCGTCGTCGCGACCCGCGAGCCCGACGGCCTGGTGCTCCGGTCCAGCCGGCCCGACGCCCAGCGGCCCGAGCACGGCCACGTCGTGATCTGGGCCCCCGTCACGCTGCCCGACCGCTTCGTCGCCCAGTGGGACTTCCAGGTCCGGTCCGAGCACGGCCTGGCGATCGTCTTCTTCGCGATCCACCCCAACCGGCCCGGGATCCGCGACATCTTCGACCCGGCCATGCCGCCACGCGACGGGGCCTTCGGCAGCTACGTCGGCGAAGCACTCGACGGCTACCACATCTCCTACTACGCCAACACGCCCTTCAACCCCGACCGCGGCCTGGCCAACCTCCGCAAAAACGCCGGCATGCTGCTCATGGCCAGCGGCCAGCTCGGCCACCCGCAACCCCGCCAGACCCATCGCATCACGCTGATCCACGACGACCCCCGCATCCAGCTCTGGCGCGACGACCAGTGCCTGATCGACGCGGTCGATGACGATCCAGCGCGGTTCGGCCTGCCTCACGACGGCGGACGCTTCGGCCTGCGTCAGATGCAGTGGACCACCGCCCGGTACGACAACCTGCGCATCCACGCGCTGGGCCCCGAGTGAGACCCACCATGCCCGTTGGAGCAGGTCTTCCATCTGGCGTGAGAAGCCCCCCAGTCCCGGCACCGTCAATCCACCACGCCCTCCCGCCGAACCAGCCCAATTGCCCGAGCCACCGATGCCGCAAGCCAACCCCGCCCATCCGCCCCTCGCCGACGCCGTGTGGATCGGGACGCCGCTGCGAGGCTCCGCGTCGCAGGCCCCGCCGTCGCCGATGCTCCGCCGCCGCTTCGACCTGCCCGTCAAGCCGACCGCGGGTCGGCTGCACATCACCGCGCTGGGGCTTTACGAGCCGCACCTCAACGGCCGACGCATCGGCGACCTGGAGCTGCGACCCGGCTGGACCGACTACCGCCGACGGCTCCAGGTCCAGACCTACGACGTCACCGATCAGCTGCGGGAGGGGACCAACGTCCTGGGCGTCTGGCTCGGCGATGGGTGGTACAGCGGCAAGGTCGCGCATCTGCAGCGCGGTGCCGTCTACCGCGACGCGCCACGCCTGCTCGCGGCGCTGACGATCACCGATGCAGCGGGTCATGACCACCGGGTCTGCACCGACGCATGCTGGCGGTGGAACCCCGGCCCAATCGTCTCGGCGGACCTGATGGACGGCGAGCATTTTGATGCGCGGCAGCGCGTCGACGACTGGCTCGAGCCGGATTCCGATGACGCCGGTTGGTCGCCGGTCGAGCTTGCGCCGCCCGACCCTTGGCCCGAGCAGGTCGTGAGCAGCGAGGCCCCGCCGGTCCGGATCACGCAGGAACTGCGACCCGTCGACGAGCCCCGCGGTCTGACGACCGGTGGCGACCGGCGCCGCTTCCTCTTCGACTTCGGGCAGAACTTCGCCGGCAAGACCCGCCTCACCGTCCGCGGCCAGCGCGGCCTGACCGTGCGGCTGCAGTTCGCCGAAGTGCTATCGCCCGACGGCACGCAACTGGACCGGTCGAACCTGCGGACCTGCATCGCCACCGACAACTACACCCTCCGCGGCGATCCGGAGCCCGAGACGTGGACCCCGCGGTTCACCTTCCACGGCTTCCGCTACGCCGAGTTGTCCTACGAAGCCCCGAGCCCGGACCCCAATGTTGGCGAGCCGCTGGACCCGCCCGACCGCTCGACGCTCGTCGGCCTCGTGATGCACAGCGACATGCGGCGCACCGGCCACTTCGAGACGGGCCATCAACTACTCAACCGCCTCCACGAAAACATCGTCTGGGGCCTGCGGTCCAACTTCCTCGAAGTGCCCACCGACTGCCCCCAACGTGACGAGCGTCTCGGGTGGACCGGCGACGCCCAGGTCTTTGCCGCGACCGCCAGCTTCCTCTACGACACGACCGACTTCTTCGGCAAGTGGATCGACGACCTCATCGACGCCCAGGGCCCCGGCGGCGAGGTGCCGTCGATGGCCCCGCAGCTGCCGGGGGACACCACGGACGCCGGCGCCGGCTGGTCCGACGCGGCGGTCGTTGTGCCGTGGGAGGTCTTCCGCGCGAGCGGTCGCCGCGGCGTGCTCGAGCGGGCCTACCCGATGATGCAACGCTGGGCCGCCTTCCAGGCCCGGACCGCCGAGGACGGCGTGCGGGGCGGTGACGACGCCGGCATCTTTGCCGGTTACGGCGACTGGCTCGCCCTGGATGCCGACTCCAACGACCCCCGTCAAAACGCCACACCCAAGGACCTGATCGGTACCGCGTATCACGCCCGGTCGCAGCGGCTGTTCGCCCGGATCGCCCGGCTGCTGGGCCACCCGGATCATGCCCGGACCGCGGACGCCGCGGCGAACGCCGCAGTCGCCGCGTTCCGCCGACGCTTCGTCCGGGACGGCCGGGTGACCATCCAATCCCAGACAAGTCACCTGCTCGCGCTGGCGTTCGACCTGCTCCCCGAAGCCGACCGGCCCGGCGTCTTCGACGACCTGCTGCACCTGCTCGCCCAGCGGGAACACCACCTGTCCACCGGGTTCCTCGGCACCCCGCTGTGGTGCGACACGCTCTGCCGCTTCGGCCGCACCGACCTGGCCTACGACCTGATCCTCAACCCGACCTACCCCGGCTGGCTCTACCCGGTCACCCTCGGCGCCACCACGATGTGGGAACGATGGAACAGCTGGCACCCGGACCACGGGTTCGTCGAAACCAAGATGAACAGCCTCAACCACTACGCCTACGGCGCCGTGGGCGACTGGCTGCACCGCACCGCCGCCGGCATCGACCTGGACATGACCACGCCAACCCCGACCCTGACGCTGCGTCCAAAACCGGACCGCCGCCTGGGACACTGCCACGGCTCACTCGATTCGCCCATCGGGCCGATCGATAGCCGGTGGACGATCGACGGCGACGTGGTGCGATACACGGTCCAGGTCCCCGACGACGCCGTCGCCTCGCTCCACCTGATCGGCGAACCGCCGGCGATCGTGCAGGCCGGTACCCACCGATTGCAGCGCCCGTTGACATCGCTCAAACCCCACGCGGCGGCCGACGCTCCGATGACTCGGCAGGCGGGGCCCGGATCCGGACAGTCAGGATCGCCCGCGATGAATCCGGCAGCGCGTTGATCGGTCATGCCCTGGCCGTCACCACCTCGACCGCAGCCGCCCCGTCGGCGACCCGGAGATCCAGGACTTACGATCCCGCCTGCTGGAATGGGCCCTAGCGACCGACACTGATCGGCCGTGTCAGGAAAAAGCCGGCGCATGACCACACCGCACCGCGGAACCTGCCTGCCCGGAACGGTTGAGGTCGCGGGGTCATCCGCATCCCCCTTGATGCTGACGCGGGTCATCGGGCCGCCGACAAGCGATGCCTCTCAGGACCACCGCGTGGCCACGCACCGCCGTGTCGGGATGCGTATCAGTTCCCCGTCACGTCCACCCGCGGAGGCGGCTGGCGGTTGATCGCTGCGCGGCCGGCGAGGCGTCGCAGCAGCCGGGTCCGCCACGAGCGGAGCTCGGGCTCGTGCTCACGCGAGCCGGCGAGGTTGCGCGTCTCCCAAGGATCGGCCTGGAGGTCGAAGAGCGACTCACCGCCGTCGGCCCAATGGATGTACTTGGTGGTGGCGGTGCGGAGCATGCGCCACCCGGCGGGTCCGGAGCCGAACTCGGCGTAAGCGTCGTCCCGCACCGGAGCCGAGGCCCCGTCGAGCCACAGAGCCAGCAGCGATCGGCCGTGGGCGTCGGGCAGTGCCGCAGCCGGGTCGACGCCGGCGGCGTCGAGGATCGTGGCCGGCAGGTCGATCGATTCGGCGGGGGTGTCGAGGGTGACGCCCGGGGGGAAACGGCCGGGCCACCGCGCGGTGATGGGGGTCCGGACGCTGGTGTCTTCGGGTCGTTGTTTATTGATCCGGCCGTGGTGGCCGAGCATGTCGCCGTGGTCGGTGCAGCAGATCACGAGGGTCGAGTCCGCGAGGCCGCAGCGGTCCAGGGCGTCGAGGATTCGGCCGATCTGGTCGTCGACAAAGCGGAGCAGGCCGCAGTACGCGGCGCGGTGGGCGCGTCGGGCGGGGACCTGTTCGTCGGGACAGTCGCCCTCGGGCGCGGGCATGTCACGGGCGTCGAACATGTGGGCATAGTCCGCCGGCGGATCGACGGGGAAGTGCGGGCCGCAGAACGACGCGTGGAGGAACCACGGCCCGCCGGTCTGCTGCGCCTCGAGCCAACGCACGGCGTGGTCGGCGACGAAGGTGTCGATGTTGTGCTCGACCGGCAAGGGGTTGGGCTCGTACGGCGGCTGGCGTCCGAACAGGTCCGGCCGCTTGGCGAGGTGTTGGCGGTAGTCGTCAAGCAATCCCGCGTCGGCGAGCGACGCGGTCCAGTCGCAGTCGAACCAGTTGGCGAGCGTCTTGCCGGCCACCTCGACCAAGTCGTGGTAGCCGAGGTCGCGGTTCTGCTCGCGGTCGTGACGCAGGTCGTGGCGGTAGAGCCCGGCCCGGGCGTGCAGCTTGCCGATCAGGGCGGTGCGGTACCCGGCGGCCTGCAAGGCCTGGGGCATGGTGGGCAGGTCCAGCGGCCAGTCGTGGGCGTTGTCCATGAGGCGGCCGGCGACCTGGCTGGGGTACAGGCCGGTGAGCCACGCGAAGCGGGCGGGCATGCAGACCGGGCAGACGCTGGTGGCGTGGCTCAGCGTGGTGCCTTGGTCACGCAGGCGGTCGTGGCTGGGCAGCCTGAGGCCCGGGACCCGGCCGCCGGTGACGAAGTCAAAGCGGTGTTGATCGGTGGTGATCAGGAGGATGTTGGGGCGGCTGCTCATGGGGCGTGGGGCGGCGTTCAGGTGCCGACGCGGTCGATGCGGTTGTGGTCTCGGAACTCGCTTGGTGTCTGTTGGAGCTCGCGCCGGAACGCTTCGCTCATCCGCGAGGGATAGGCGAAGCCGCACCGCAGCGACACCTCGGTGAGGGGAAGGTGCGTGCGGGCCAGCAGCTGTTTAGCCCGCTGGAGGCGCTCGTGTTGGATCTGCTGGTGGAGCGTTCGGCCGGTGATCGACTGCAACCCGTAGTCGAGCCGACGCCGGGACACGCCCACCGCCGCGACGACCTCGCGGACGGTGATGCCATGCGTCACGCCCTCGCGGATCAGTTTGGTGGCGCGGGCGACATGCGGGTCTTCGGACGCCTGGATATCGGTCGACGGGCGGCGGGTGATGCCAGCGGGGGCGAAGCGGGTCATCCGCGGGGGGGAGCGGTCGCCGGCGATGCGGCGGGCCAGCTGCTCGGCCGCTTCCCAGCCCAGGCGGTCGCCGCCCAGGTCGATCGCCGACAGGGCGGGCGTCACGAGGTGACACTCCACGTCGTCGCCGTTGGTCGCGAGGATCGCGATGGCGTCGGGGACGTCGATGCCGCGCCGGCGGCAGGCCGTGGCCAGCTGCTGGGCCTGCTGCACGCGGAAGCACAACACGCCCACCGGCGGACGGAGGGTCTGTGCCCAGTTGCCGATCTGCTGGGTCCGGTGGTTCCAGCCGCCCTGAAGCAGCTGCCCCACGGGCGGGTACGCGTCGCAAGAGAGGCCCGCCTGCTCGGCAGCGGCCACGAACCGCTCACGCCGCAGCGACGGCGGTGCCTCGTGGTCCAGGAACGCCAGCCGCCGCAAACCCCGGTCGCGGAAATAATCCACGGCCACCGATGCCACCGCGTCCTCGTCGTCGGTCACGATGCTGAACTCCGCGTCCGGCTCGTGGTGCAGCACCAGCACCGCAGGGACCCCGACCCGCCCCAGCAACGCCCGATCGATCAACCGGTACACCGCGATGACCCCGTCAGGCGGCTGGGACTCGATCAACTGGGCCGCGAGCGCATCGGGGTCCGGCGCGAGCTGAACTTCCCAACTGTCGTTGGTGCGGGTGTGGGCGATGATGCCCTCGATCATGGCCCGGTGGTACGGGTCGCGCGGGTCCAGTCCCAGGACGACCCGCCGACTGGTCGGCCGGCGCGGCGGGGGCTTACCGGGTGCCGCCATCGCTGGGCCTCCGGTTGGGGGACGTGTCTTGGCGGAGCGTGTCCAGCTGCGCCCGCGTGGCCCGCTGCCACGGCGTGGCGGGCGTTTCGTAGAGCACGAAATCGTCCTGACGCTGAAGTTCACGCCACAGGACGCGGTCCAGCCGGTCGCGATCCCGGGCGTGGGCCGGGTCGTCGGCGAGGTTGCGCAGCTGGTCCGGGTCGGCCCCCACGTCATATAGCTCCAGAAGCGGAAACTCGTCGGTAGGCTCGATGGTTTTCAGGTCGACCCGAGCGAAAGGGTTGTCGAACGCATGATGCCGCTCGCCGCAGTCGCCGGGCCGACCCACGGGTGTGCGGGGCGGGCGAAAATTGCGTGTCAGCCGGTATCGATCCGAGCGGACGCTGCGGTAGGCCTCGGTCATGTGGCCAAACACGTGTTCGTGGAGCGGGTCATTATGTTCGTCGCGCACGTGCTGTGAGAAGTCCTGACCGTCCAGCGGATCTTCAATATCCCAGCGAAGCAAACCCGCGATCGTCGGCGTGAGGTCCACGTGGGTTGACAGCGAATCGATGGCTCGCCCTGCGGGGATCACGCCGGGCTGACGCATCAGCCAGGCCACGTGGAACGCCTGCTCCGAGCCGGTGCCCTTGGCCCGTGAAAGGCCCACGCCGTGATCCACCGCCATGACCACGAGCGTCTGCTCGCTGAGCTGGTGGCGGTCCAGCGCGTCCAGCAGCGACGCAAGGACCCGGTCGCCGCGGGTCAGCTCGCGGCGCACCACATCCACGCAGACCCGGTCGGCGTCGCTGCCCGCGAGCCAGCCGGGCAGGTCCGCGCCGACCCGCGGGTCGACAGGGTCCGGCGGCGGCAAGTCGGTCGGGCCCCCGCGCCCGCCCAGAAACCAGCCGATGTGCGCGTCCCGCAAGCCGATCTGCCCGAAGAACGGCCGGCCCGCCGCCGCACGCCACCCGACCCACGCCCCGACCTCGTCGGCCAGCCGGTCGCTGTCGGGCCACGGCTCGGTCGCGACCCGCTCGTCCGGGTCGATCACCCGCGGCACGTGTTCCGGGGCGCACTCGTGCTGCACGCCCAGCAGCGACGTGTGATAGCCGCGCCGCTTGAACCGCCGGCTCAGGTGGGTCAGGCCCGGGCGGATCGCGTTGTCGAAGACGGTGTTGGTCAGCCCCATCACGCCGTTGGCCTGACAGGTCCGGCCGGTCATCAGTGCGGCCCGCGACGGCGAGCAGATCGCCGAGGCGCTGAAGCAGCGGGTGAAGCGGACCCCCTCCCGGGCCAGCCGATCCACTCCCGGCGTGTGCACCCCCGGCGTCCCGGTGTGGCCGAACCAGTTGCCCGCGTCATGCCAGGTGACGAGCACCACATTGAACGGTTGAGCCATGGATCGAAATCTCCGGCCGCCGGTAACACGGGCTAGCTTGCAGCGGATACATGCTGCGTAAGCGTCCCGGGCGGCGATGAACCCAGGCCTCAGCGTAGAGCAAGTGATCTCCCCGCGGTAACGGCGATGCGAGCCCTGTAACGAGCCGTAAACGCGGCGCACGATTCCGGTAGCACCGCCCGCCGCGAGCGGTAATCTCGGAGAAGTCAATCGGTGAGCCGTCGCGGCCGCCGTCTTCGCGTCTTTCACCCGATGGAGCTTGCTCATGTGTCCCCGTCCCCTCGCCGTTGCCGCCCTCGCCCCCCTGCTGAGCCTCGCCGCCAGCCCAGCCGCCCTGGGCGTCCAAGTCGTCGTCAGCGAAGACTTCAACGCCGCCACCAACCCCGGCTGGTTCACCGTGGCCCGCGACAGCGTGCCCAACCCCGCCTTGGACTTCTCCGGGGGCGACCTCAACTTCTCGACCGGCGTGGTCAGCAACAACAGCGGCGGGGACATCGAGACACTCGACAACAACTACGCGGTCCGGCCGTTCGCCGGTGTGGACCTGGCCAATGTCGGGGACTACATCCAGGCCAGCTTCACGGTCTCGGCGGCCCCGAATGACGGCACGGCCAACGTCATCCGCCAGCTCCGCGGCTTCCGGTTCAACTTCATCGGCTCGGGCGATGAGACCGTGCCCACCGGCAACGCGACTTACGCCGCAGCCGATACCGACCTGACCTTGGACGGCCCCAGCTCGTTCAACCTCGGTGCCGACGCCACCGTCGGCAACACGCAGGTCAACCTTCCGACCGGCAACCGCGGCGGGACCAGCAGCGTCCCGGGCAGCGATTTCTTCTTCACCAAGGCCAACGGCACCGGTGGCACTTCGCAGAACCAGTTTCCGATCAGCCTCACCGATGACGACACCGTGACGCTGCGGATCGAACGGGTGGCCGCCAGCGTTTTGACCAATTCGAATGGCCCGGTCTATGAGGTGTCGCTGACCTTCGACCCCGACGACGCCGCGGCGGTGACCAACTCGCAGATCGCAGGCAACACGCAGAACAACCGCGCCTTCGGGACCGAGTTCGATCACTTCGCCATCGGCTCGTCGGACGTCTTTACACAGGAAGACGGCACCCAGGCGTTCATCGACTTCACCATCGACGACTTTGTGGTTACGACTAACGTCCCCGAGCCCGCGTCGCTCGCACTGCTGAGCCTGGGTGCCATGATGATGCTGCCCCGCCGGCGGCGGTGACCACATCGAAAACCACCAGCGGTTCGCCTGACCGCGAACCGCTGGCTTGCTTCAACCGGATCCGTGTCGAGCCGTCGGCGGATTGCGTTGAGCCGCCCGAGCCCGCCCGCACCCGAGGCTTGCCATGTCACAGACACGCCACCCCGCCGCGTTCACGCTCATCGAACTGCTGGTCGTGATCAGCATCATCGCCCTGCTGATCGCGCTGCTGCTGCCGGCCCTGACCGCTGCCCGCGAGGCGTCGCGCACCGTCGCCTGCCTGTCCAACCTCCGTCAACTCGGCATCGGCCACGCCAACTACGCCTCGACCAGCGACAACTATTTCGTGCCCACCAAGATGTCCGGCTACTGGGAAAGCCCGTCGGGCAACTCCGGCGACGGCCACTTCAGCGACGTCCGCATGCTCGGCCAGTACACCGGCAACGACGGGCCCACCCACTGGGGGCGGAACGTCATGGGCTTCGTCCGCGACCAGCAGCGCGGCGCCTGGTGGTGCCCCAGCGACCTGGACACCGGCAACACCGCAGGCGGCCAACGTGTCCAGATCAGCTACGGCCACAACGAACAGCTCTCCCAGGTCAACAACTTCACCAGCCCCGTCCGCTGGACCATCGCTTCCATCGATCAAGTGCCCTCCGCTTCCATCACCGCCCACATCGTCGACGGCGCCCGCTCCTGGAACCCCGGCAACGGCACCGCCGGCGGCGCCTGGGGCACCCTCGACGGCGTGCCCGCCTCCGGCAGCACCGGCGACGCCCCCGACAAGTCCACCAACCACTACATGCGGCACACCAACACCAGCACCAACACCCTCTTCGTCGACGGCCACGCCACCAACTTGGATGACCTCCGCCAGGCCAAGCTCGACGGCGAGGTCGTCACCTACCTCAACCCCAACGGACCGCTCTGGGCCTGGAACCGCGTCCGCACCCTCAACCCCACCGACACCCGCGGCAACGTCACCGATCAGTAAACCCGCAGCCCGCCCGGACTGCCGCCCATCACCCGCCACGTCAGGACCGGGGCCACCCCCTTCCATGCAATATCCCCTCGCCCACAGCCCGTTTTCCCGCCGCGGCAGCTACCTGCAGGTCGAGCTGGGCTTCGACTTTGATAGCCCCGTCGCGATGATCGGCTCGGCCCGCCGGAGCATCTGGCGCCGGGCCGGCGATGGGTTTGGCAGTCACTTTTTCACGATCCACACGACCCGTGGCGATGGCTACTGCGTGCTGGCCAGCCCCGGCTCGTGCGAGGGTGTTGTCAAGGGGGCGACGCACTGGCGAGCCGCCCTGGCGGGCGAGCGGTCGATGATCCTCCGCGGTGAAGCGGGCGGCCTGCGTCTCACGTCCACCCGGTCGATGTCCTGGGGCTCGCAGTCGCGCCCCGACGAGGTCCGGCTGGCCGACTTGGACGGCCAATGCGTCCACCGGTTTGTGCTGCTGGGCCCGGGCCGGCTTGAGCTGCGGACGCTGCCCACGCCGGACGCCAAACGCAAGCAGGGCGCCGCCCAGCACCCCTACGAGCTGCTGGCCCATCCAGCACCGGGCACCGATGCGGTCGAGGTCCATTACCAGAATCAACGGCACGAGGAGGACCCCCCCGAGCCGGTCGAAGACCTGCAAGCTGCCTGCCAGGCCGCCACCCGGGACTACCGGGCGTGGGCCCGGAAGCGGCCGGCGGTCGATCCGGAGTTCCAGGACGCCGCCGAGTTTGCGTGGTTCATGCTGTGGAATCAGCAGGTGCCCGCCGGTGGGCCGGTGACCCGGCCGGCCGTCATCATGAGCCGGTTCTGGATGAACAGCGTGTGGGCCTGGGATGCGTGCTTCAGCGCCATCGGCATCGGCGAGGCCGACCCGACGCTCGCGTGGGACCAGCTGCTGCTGCACTTCGACCACCAGAACCACGCCGGCCGGCTGCCCGACTCGGTCAGCGACGGCGGCCCGCAGATGTGTTACGTCAAGCCGCCGATCCAGGGCTGGGCGGCGATGGACCTGATCGACCGCCTGGGCGTGGAGGCCTGCCGTGACCAGCTGGTCGAGCTGTACCCCAAGCTCGACGCGTGGAGCCGGTGGTGGCGGACCCACCGCTGCGACCGGCCCGACGGGCTGTGCCACTACATGCACGGCAACGACTCGGGCTGGGACAACGCCACCGTCTTCGCCGAGCCCGGGCCGGTCGTTGCCCCGGACCTCCAGGCGTTCCTGATCCGGCAGGACACGGCCCTGGCACGCATCGCCGGCATCCTCGGCCGGGCCTCGGATCAGGCCGGCCACCGACGCCGAGCCCAGGCCCACCTGCAGGCGATGTCCGATGGCCTCGTGATCGACGGCCGACTGGGCTACATCGACCCGGCCGGCAATTTGCGATCCTCGACATCGACGCTCACGCGGATGCCCATCCTGCTGGGCGACCAGCTGCCGGCCGAAGTCGCCGACCGAATCGTCGCCGACCTTTCCGCCGGCAGCCCCCACGTGACCCGCCACGGCCTGGCGACCGAGTCCACCCGCAGCGCCGACTACGCCGACGACGGCTACTGGCGCGGGCCGATCTGGGCCCCGGAGTTGTACCTCGCGGTCGATGGGCTGCGCCGACGCGGCCAGACCGCCGCCGCCGTGGACCTGGCCAGGCGGTTCTGCGCCACCAGCGCCGCGACCGGGTCGGCCATGCACGAGAACTACGACGCCCAGTCCGGCACCGGCCTACGGAGCCCGGCCTACTCCTGGACCGCCGCCGTATTCATCCGCCTGGTCCACTGGCTGGCCCAGCAGGACGCCCGGGCCAATGCCGAGCCGGTCATCCTCACCAACCGGCCCGCCGCCATGACGGCCTCGCCGGCCGCCTAGGCCTCGGGCCCAGCGACACGCTGCTCACCAGGACCCCCATGCTCCATCCACTTCCCCTTTTGCTGTGCATCCTTGCGATCCTCTCGAGCCCGGCACCGGTCCAGGCCCAGCCGACCGACGCAGGCGACGGCGAGATCCCCACGCTGCGAACCTTCGAACGGGACGTCACCTTTGCCTTCGGGACGTTCCAGGATCACGTCCGGGTCCACAACGCAGCACTGCACCTGACGGCTCCCAACGGCCGGGGCGGGCTGGGTTACGTCGATCCGATCCAGGCGCCTGCCGGCGACGAACGGGCCCCCGTGCTCCACGTCACGGTGGGCCCGGACCACCGCGCCGGGCGGATCGCGCTGGTCTTGAAGGACGCCCAGGACCGCGAACGGGTGTTCGAGTACGACCTGTCCGACCTGCCCGTGGGCCGTGAGTCGCTGGTGTACCCCCGCGGCGGCGAGCTGCTGGTGCCCGATGCCGATGAGGCCGACGCCTTCGATCCCCGGCAGATCAACAACCAGATGCTCCGCGGCAACTGGCAAAACCACCCGTACGACCTGCGGGTGCACGCGGTGCAGCTGCGGCCGCTGACCGCCGCGTTGCAGCAGGTCCGCCAGCAGCGGCTGGACGAGGCTCGCGCCGAGCAGCAACGCCAACGCGAGGCCCAGCAGCGGCGCGACGCCGAGCGGGATCGACTGCTTGCCGACGGTGCCGACCACCCGGCCGATGGGCCGCGCGTCGCGCACGTCGGGGCCCTGGGCCCGGACCTGCTGGCGATCCACATCCTTGAGCGGGAGCACACGCCCGCCCGGCAAATCGCTTACGAGCCGCAGCCCGACGACACGATCCGCGAGTCAGGCCGGCCCATGCTCGCCTGGCAGGACGGGCGGCCCGCACTGGCCCCGTCATCCCGCGAGGTGCGGCGTCCGGTCGAGGGACGCAGCCGCCCGGCCACCGTCGGCATCCTGCTCAGCGACGGCGAGACGCTGAGCCTGCCCCGTGGCTTCACCGGCCAGCGGATCACCGACGCCACCGTCGCCGCACCGCGCGCCTACCGCATCCAATCCACCAGCGACAACCGCTTCGCCGACGGCGTGATCCCCACGGCGGTCCACCACAAGGCCCTGCCCTTTGGCACCAACGACGACGGTGTCGGCCGCGAGCATTGGGTCTACCTCCAACTGCCCCAGCCGCTCCGCGAGGGCGAGCGGTACACCCTCGAGTTCACCGGCGTCAACACGGCACAGCAGGACGTGGCCTTGGTCTACGACACGCGGCAGCTGCGGTCGCCCGCCGTCCACGCCTCGCACGTCGGCTACCGGCCCGACGACCCGTTCAAGCGGGCGTACCTCTCGGCGTGGCTCGGGACGGGCGGGGCTCACGCCTTCGACGCGGACCGCTTCGAGCTGCTCGACGAGGCCGGCCAAGTGGTCTTCGAGGGCGCTGTCGAACAGGTCCTCGCACAAGACCAGACCGAGGGCCTCATCGGCGACCGCAACCACACCGGGACCCACGTCTGGGCGATGGACTTCGGCGGCTTCACCGCCCCGGGCACGTACCGCGTGCACGTCCCCGGCGTCGGCGTGAGCCACCCGTTCCCGATCGCCCGCGACGCCTGGACCGACGCCTTCACCCATGTCATGCAGGGCCTGCTGACCCACCGCAGCGGCATCGCCCTGCCCGCGGACCTCGCCGGCTACGAGCGGCCCCGGCCGATGCACCCGGACGACGGTTTCACCGTCCTGCAGGCCGATGTCACCCGCTGGGACGGCGAGTCGTCCGCGATCCGTGAGAGCCTGGAACGGCTGGTCGGTGAAGAGATGGACGCCAGCGAGATCCCCACGCTTCCCGAGGCCTGGGGCGGCTACATGGACGCCGGCGACTGGGACCGCCGAGCCCACCACTTGTCGGTGAGCTACGGCCTGCTCGAGCTGTACGCGATGTTCCCCGAGTTCTTCGATCAACTCACGCTGACTGTCCCTGAACAAGAGGCCGACAACGACATCCCCGATCTATTGGACGAGGTGCTCTGGAACGTCATGTTCTACCGCCGGCTGCAGCGCGACGACGGGGCGGTCCGCGGCGGCGTCGAGTCGACGGCTCACCCTCGCTCGGGCGAGGCGAGTTGGCAGGAGTCGCTGCTGGTCGCCGCGTTCGAGCCGGACCCGGAGGCGTGCTACCAGTTCGCCAGTTCGGCGGCGAAGACGGCCGGCCTGCTCGAGCCGTTTGCTCCCGACACGGCCGCCGACCTCGCCGACGCCGCCGTCCGAGCATGGGACTGGGCGCAGGCCAACGCCCAGGCCGAAGTGGCCGCCGCTTCCCAGCGCGAGGTTCACCGCGCCGACCAAATTCCCGGCCGGGTGCAGAGTGCGGAGGCCCTGGCCGCCGTCGAGCTGTACCGCCTGACGCGGGACGAGCGGTACCACGAGGCCTTCATTGCGGTGACCCCCCTGACGCGAGACAACCCCGGAGACCAGCAGCTTGACGCGGCGTTCGCTTACGCGACGCTGCCGGCCGAGCTCCAAGACCCGCAGCTCGCCCGGGCAGCCCGTGACCTGATCGTCGACCAGGCCGACACCGCTCTGACGTTCGGCCAGAACAACGCCTTTGGTATCTCCATCCGCGTGCCCCGCCTGCCGATGATCGGGTGGGTCGGCTACTACTCGGTCCCCGAGACGTCGGTCGGCCCCACCCTGCCGCGGGCCCACCACCTCACCGGCGAGCCCCGCTACCTGGCCGCCGCGCTGCAGGCCACGCAGTACGCCGTGGGCGCCAACCCCCGCAACATGACCATGACCACCGGGCTCGGGCACGACTACCCCCGCTTCCCGCTTCACGTGGACAGCCGCAACGCCGGGTTGCCGACCCCGCCCGGGATCGTCGTGTATGGCCCGCACGTCCCAAGCCGGGCCCCCGGCTATGTCCGCCAGTGGTCACTCCAGAATAACATCGTCCCCGACGTATCGCAGTGGCCCGCCGCCGAGGCCTATATCGATCTAGGCAACTGGGTCGAGATGAACGAATACACCGTCCACCAGACCATCGGCCCGACCGCGTATTACTGGGGCTACCTCGCCGCCCGCTCAAGCGATGCCGCGCGGCGGCGGTAGGGTCGCGATCATTGGCGACGCGGACGGCCAGTGGCCCACGTAAGCGCGGCAGCAACCCGGCGTCACCCGGGTCGCGCCGGGCCCTCACACGGCAGGTGGGGTGGCCGCGGCAGCGGCTTGTTGGCGTGCGGATCAGGTGTGAATCAGGCTGTGGCGGTAGGCCGACGGCGTCAGGCCGGTGGCGGCTTTGAACCGGCGGGCGAAGTAGCTGGGTTCGGGCCAGCCGGCCAGCGCGGCGACCTGCTGGATTGATAGATCGCTGCGGAGCAAAGACGCGGCGTGTTCGACGCGGCGTTGGGCGAGGTACCGCATCGGCGGCAGGCCGGTGTGCTGCTTGAACAGCCGGCTGAGGTAGGCCGGGTCCAAGTGCACCCGGTCGGCGAGGTCGGCCAGGGTCCACGGGCGCTGGGGGTGGGCCTCCAGGTCGGCGGCCGCGGTGGCGACGGCGGGGTGCACCAGCGAGCCGGGCCCCGCGGGAGCCGGGCCGTCCAGCGACCGGGCCACGGCGGCCAGCACGATCAGCAGCAGCCCGACCTGCTCGACCCGCGTCGCCGCCCAATCCTCGCCGCGGCAGGCGACGAGGCGTTCCAGCACCGGCCGCAGCGACGTGACGCGCCCCGCCGGCAACCGGCCGTGACGCGCCGCAAGCCCCGGCCCGTGACGACGCAGCAGCATGTGCAACGCCGGGTCCGCCATCATCCCCGCCAGGTCGCCCCGCAGCAGCTCGGGCGCCACGCAGATCACCACCACGTCCAGCGCCCGGCAACGGTGGTACGCGTGCAGCGTCCCGGGCCGAAGCAGCAGCACCGACCCGGGCCCGACCCGCCGACGGGCGGTCGGCTCGTGGTGCACTGCCGAGCCGCTGAGCACCAGCTGCAGCTCGTGAAAGTCGTGGCTGTGCAGCCGATCGTCCGCCGCGTCGCTGACCCGCCAGGCCGCGATCAGCCGGTCCGAACCCACGAACTGCTGCCGGGACAGCTGCGGCGGACCGGAGATCGGCGGGTCGGGCGATGTCAAGATCGAACCAGCTTAGTGAGGGCCCGGTGCTACCACCCCAGGGGGCACCCGTGCGAGAATGACCGCTCATCACGCCCCATCCGCCCGGAGACCACACGATGACCCAGACCGCCGCTTCACAAGATCACCTGACCACCGCACAGACCCTCGACCCCGCCCTCGTGGATGCGTACCGGCGCGACGGCTTCGTCAAAGTTCCCCGCGTGCTGACCGCCCAGCAGGCGGCCCGCTTCCGCGAGGCGGCGCTGCAGGCGGCGGGCCGCATGCAGAAGATGGAGTACGCGGGCTCGGTGTTCGACCAGTTGGTCAACGTCTGGCGGCAGGACGACACGCTGCGCGAGCTGACGCTGCACCCGGGCATCGGCCAGATCGCCCAGCGGCTGGCCGACCAGCGGCTTCGGCTGTGGCATGACCAGGTGCTCATCAAGCGGCCGCGAAACAGCAAGCCCACCGAGTTTCATCAGGACCAGCCGTACTGGCCGCACCGCGATTCGCCGGGGCCGATCTCGTGCTGGGTCGCGCTGTGCGACGTGCCGGTGGAGCGGGGGTGCATGACCTTTATCCCCGGCTACCAGCACCGCGACGACCTGGAGGAGCAGGACCTGCAACGCCCCGAAAGCATGTTCGAGATCTGCCCCGAGCTGACCTGGGCCCGGCGGGTCACCCACCCCCTGCGAGCGGGGGACTGCACGTTCCACCACGGCCGGGCCCCGCACATGGCCACGCCCAACCTCACCGACGAGCCGCGCGTGGCCCACGTGATGATCTACATCAGCCGCGAGACCCGCTTCAGCGGCGAGCGGGGTCACGTCGTGACCGACACGCTGGACCTGACGCCCGGCGACCGGCTGGAGGGCGAGCTGTTTCCGGAGGTCGACGCGATGGGCGTGGCCGGCTGAAGCCCGGCACGTGGCCTGCGGTTTCAGCACGTGATCTCGCCTCGGCTCACGTCGCCGCATCGGCCCGGACCTGGCTGGGCGTTCGGCCGGTGTACCGCACCAGCAGGCGGGACATGTAGTTGGCCCGGCCAAAGCCGCACTGCCGGGCCACCTGCTCGATCGGCAACGTCGTGTCGGCGAGCACCTGCTGCGCCGCGCGGACCCGCGTGCGGTGGATCTGCTCCAGCGGCGTGCACCCGAGCACCCGGCGGAACCGCCGCTCAAACACGCTGCGGCTGACCGGGACCTGCCGCAGCAGCTCGGCCACGGTCAGCCCGCTGGTCGCGTGCTCGCGGATGATCGCCAGGGCGGCGGCGAGGTCCGGGTCGTCGACAGCGAAGAAGTCGCTGGACTGGCGGGTCACCACGCCGATCGGCGGCAGCCGGGCGTCGGCGACGGGCCGGCCGGTGGTGATCGCCTCGTCCAGCCGCTGGGCGGCGAGGTGGCCGATCCGCTCGGCGGGCAGGCGGACGCTCGACAGCGGCGGGTACGCCAGCCGGCACAGCAGGTCGTCATTATCCACGCCGAGGATCGCGATGTGCAGCGGCACCTGCAGCCCCGCCCGCCGACACAGCTCGCTGACGAACCAGGCCACCGCGTCGTTGGCCGCGAACAGCGCCGTCGGCTGGGGCAGCTCGGTCAGCCACTGCATCAACCCCGGCAGCCCCGGCGTCCCGCCCCCCGGCGAGCGCTGCAGCCAGACCGCCGGCACATCCCGCCGACTCACCACGTGCCCCGCCGACTCGATCGCCCGGGCAAACGCCCCCGCCCGATGGTCGGCGAACACCTGCCGCGCCAGCCCGACGCACGCAAAGCTGCGGTGCCCCGCGCCCAGCAGGTGCTCGGCGGCGACCCGACCCACCGCGTGGTCGTCGCACGTGATCCGCGGGAACGGGTCCGGGTCGATCAGCGACGAGACCCCGACCACCGGACAGTTCAGCGACCGCAGCGCCGCCACCGCCGACGGCCGATGCACGTGGGTGATCACCCCGTCGCAGCCCGCCAGCCCCGCGCCCCGCTTGCCCCGCAGCCCATCGGGCGGCAGCCGCTCCAGCAGCCACGGCCGGGCCGGCCGGGCATAGGACGCCACTCCCCGCAGCACCGAGCGGATGAAGAACGAGTTCTCGTGCAGCACGATCGCGATCCGCCGCTGCACCAGTGTTGCCGTCATGGCTAAGGCCTCACGCAGACGCAAACGTGCCTGCCGAGGATGCACATTACCCGCGAGCGCCTCCGGGCGACGCGATTTTGTTTGCTCTAGCCGTTTGCCGGTGGTATGCTTCTACGCAGCAGCAACCAGCTTCTACTTAGCTTCTCGAGGGTCGCGAGCCGCCCCATGAGCGTCAGCCAGTCCCAGATCGCCGCCCGGCTCCGCGTCAGCCAGCGCACCGTGTCCTCCGCCTTGCGCGACAACGGACGCGTCAGCGACCAGACCCGCCGGCGCGTCCGGGACATGGCCCAGCAAATGGGCTACCGGCTCAACGCCGGGGCCGCCCAGATGAAGTCCGGCCGCGTCCACGCCCTGGCCCTGCTGACCAGCCCCGAGCGCGGCCGAAGCGCGGTGCCGCCGCTGTTCCTGGGCGAGCTGCACGCCCAGCTGGCCCAGCGGAAGATGCACCTGGTCGCCAGCGAGACGCCCGACGCCCAACTGCAGGACGAGGCGTTCGTGCCCCACGTGCTGCAGCACCTGTCCAGCGACGCGCTGATCATTTACTACACCCAGGACATCCCGCCCCGGCTGGTCGAGATGGTCCATCAGCACCGCGTGCCCGCCGTGTGGGTCAATTCGCAGCAGCCCGCCAACGCCGTGCTTCCCGACGAGGCCCGGGGCGGCGCCCTGGCCGCCGAGCACCTGCTGGGCCTGGGCCACCGCCGCGTGGCCTACCTCACCGCCCCGCCGATCCGCCACTTCAGCGACCGCGCCCGCCGCGACGCCCTCGCCGCCAGTCTCGCCGAGGCCGGCGTCGAGCTGACCACCATCCAGCTGTCCCGCGATGAGCCGCTGGACGTGCGTCGCTGTCGGCTCACCCAGGCCATCTCGGCGGCCGACCGCCCCACCGCCGTGGTCTGCTACAAGCCCCGCGAGGCCCGGCTGCTGCACATGACCGCCACGCTCGCCGGCCTCAACGCACCACGCGACCTGTCGATCCTCACCTTCGGCGACGCCGTCACCGACGACACCGGCCTGCCGCTGACCACCGTCCAGGTCCCGCAGGTCCAACTGGCACGTGAGGTCGTCGCGATGGCCATGCAGCAGATCGAACAACCGTCCCGCCCGCTCACCCCCCGGCTGATCCCGCCGACGCTGCGGCCCGCCGAGAGCACCACGACCGCCCCGACCGACTGACGCGCGGGCCACGTCGGCCCGCCCGTGCCTTTTCGCTTCTCCCCGCCCCCTACTGGAGGTCTCACCATGCCCCGATCTCCCACCTGCTCCGCCTGCTCCCCGCCGCCTCGATCGCGGCCTTTGCCGTCGCCGGCTCCGCGTCCGCCGCCGTCATCGTCCAGAACACCCCGACCTACATCGCCTACGAGGCCGAGGACGACGCCACCATCAACGGTGGCTGGGACAGCATCGCCGACACCAACGCCACCGCCGGTGGCGCCCTGTAGGCCAACTCCAGCGGCGGCAACGCCCCGGGCAACCCCGCGTGGTTTCAGCACACGCTCCAGTTCACCCAGGCCGGGACGTATTACATGTACCTCCGGCACCTGACCACAGCGGGGGCTAATAACAACGCCTTCCGCGCGGACGCCTTCGACGTGTCCCCAAGCGACGCGAACAGCTTCGCCAACCTGCAGCCTTCACCGGACCCCGACTACAAGTGGACGCCCGACATCGGCGCCTACGTCGTCGCCGCGGGCGACGTTGGCGAGCAGCTGAGCTTCACCTTCAAGTACCAGGACAACGGCTTCATCGCCGACCGCTTCGTGTTCAGCACGGTGCAGGACCTCAACGACGCCCAGCTGGACGCGCTGGTCAACTCGATCCCCGAGCCGGGGTCGCTCGCCTTGCTGGGCACCGGCGGGCTGTGCCTGCTGAAGCGCCGTCGGCGTCGCTGACCGCGGCTTTAAAGCCCGGGGATCGCCATCCCCGGGCTTCGCCATTGAAGGAGTCAACCCATGCCCCGCCGACATGGTTTTACGCTCATCGAGTTGCTGGTCGTGATCAGCATCATTGCCCTGCTGATCGCGCTGCTGCTGCCGTCGCTGGGCGCGGCCCGCGCAGCGGCCCGGCGGGCGGCGTGCCTCGCCCAACTGCGGCAGATGGGCATCGCCCACCGCGTCTACGCCACCGAGCACGACGGCTGGGCCACCCCGGTCTACGTCCGTCTCGGCTGGCCCGGCAGCAACGCCAACACGTTCTGGCCGGCCAACCCGCGATTCGTCGACGCCCTGGACGCCCCGATCGACCTCAGCAGCGCGGCGCAGTACGACGTCGGGATGCTCTGCCCCGCTTCACGCGCCGCCGACCGCGCCGGGGCCAACGGCGGCCGGATGGAGTGGAGCTACGGCATGAACCTCACCGGCCCGCAGTCCCCCACCTGGAACCAGGACCCCAGCAACAACACCCACCCCCTGGCCGCGATGCGGATCGACATGATCCGCCAGACCTCGCACAAGCTGATGATGGGCGACGCGTTGAGCTACTTCATGCGGGTCCACAACAGCGACGAGTACACCGGCGAAGACGCCCCCAACCAGGGCCGGGCCGCCTTCCGCCACACCGGCACCGGCACCAACGGCGGGATCAACACCCTCTTCTTCGACGGCCACGGCGAGCAGCGAAGCCGCGAATCGGTCGACACCACCTTCCTGACCGTCGACGAACGCAACCAGCTGTGGCGGCTGCCGAGTTGATGCCCGTGGCCCTGACCCTGCTGCCGCCGTCGAGGCCCGCGTGACGTCCGATCCGTCCGTCGTGTTTTTGCATTGGAACCTCCCCGTTGAACCAGAAACTTCTGCAGATCGTCGCCCCCGAACCGGGCCAGCTCACGCTCCAGACCGCCGAGCCCCCGCCGTCGCCGGGTCCGGGTGAGGTGCAGGTCGCGTCGCTCTACACCGCGATCTCACCCGGGACCGAACTCGCCTGGCTCCACGGCGGGCCCGGGACGCCCGGCAAGTTCCCGCTGAAGCTGGGCTACACCGGCGTCGGCCGGGTCATTGCCACCGGCCCGTCCGTCCACCGCCTGCACCCGGGCGACCACGTCGCCGGCAAGCTCAAGCACGCCTCGATCCAAAACCTCCCCGAGACCGGCTGTCACGACCTGCCCGACACGCTGGACCCGGCACCGGCGTCGATGTTCCGCCTCGCCGCCATCGGCCTGCAGGCCATCCATCACGCCGACGCCGGCCTCGGCATCTCCGCCGCCGTCATCGGCCTGGGCCCCATCGGGCTCACCGCCGGCCAGTGGCTCCGCATCGCCGGGGCCCAACGCGTCGTCGGCGTCGACCGGATTGCCGCCCGGCGGGACATCGCTCGCGCCTGCGGCCTGGACGCCGTGACCGATCAGGTCGACGATCTGCCCACCGAGTCGCTGGATGTGGTCATCGACGCCACCGGGGTCCCCGCCGTCGTGGTCCAGGCGATGACCCGCGTCCGCGATCTGGGCCAGCTGGTCCTCCTGGGCTCGCCGCGGGGCACGATCAACGAGGTCGACTTCTATCGTGACGTCCACCGCCGGGGGGTCCAGCTCCGCGGCGCCCATGTCCGCCTGCGGCCCGGTGCTCCACTCGACGCTCAAGGAAACGCCGCGCCCGGGACCCATGAGCAGGACGAAGCGATGTCCCTGGCCTACGCCGCGAGCGGTCGGCTGCAGCTGAAGCCGATGCTCAGCCGCACCGTCCAACCCGCCGACGCCCCGGACGCCTATCGCGACCTCGAGCAGGGCGACGGCTCGACCGTCGGCGTCGTCATCGACTGGCGCCACACGGCGTGAGACACCCGGCCGCTGTGACCGGGCAGCGGTCCACAACCGTCCAATCGCGACGCAATCGTGTCACAAGTTGACGCACTTTAGTCTTGTGGGGCAGCGTTCAATCGGCAAGACTATGGGTGTCCCATCGGAGATCTGCGTCGTGAGTCCCCCCGCTGCTGCACATCCCGTCACCCGTCGCCGCGCCCGCCGCGATCCCGCCGCGGGCTTTACGCTGATCGAGCTGCTGGTCGTGATCAGCATCATCGCCCTGCTCATCGCCCTGCTGCTGCCGGCCCTGGGCGCGGCCCGCGGCGCGGCCCGCTCCGCGGTGTGCCTGAGCAACCTCAAGCAGTCGGGGATCGCCCTTTACTCCTACGCCACCGACCACGGCAGCACCCTGCCGCCGGGGGTCCAAAGCGTCGCGGGCGATCTCGCGGCCGGCCACAACCTCGTCAGCTCGCTGCGCGCCGCGGGCCTCGTCGATGGCGTAGCCGCCGCGAGCGAGGCCCAAGCCAAGGGGCTGGGCGGGTCGATCTTCATCTGCCCCGAGAGCGAACGCGAGTTCTGGCCCGGTGGCAACCCCGCCAGCAAGGCCGCGCCGCTGGGCCGGCAGCTCTGGACCGGCTTCACCACCGCCGTCGCGACCGACCGGTACCACCCGCTGGGCTACGGGCTCAACGGCACGACCGGCCCTTGGGCCGCCGTGCAGGAGGCCTACCCGATGCGCACCTGGGGTGTGCAGCCCGCAGCAAGCCTCGATGACATCCGCCGACCCAGCTGGCTCGTCGGCATGTTCGACGGCCTGTACATCCGGATCCACCACGAAAACTACATCAACGCCCGCCATCAGGATGCATCCATCACCAACCTGATGATGATGGACGGCCACGCCGCCAGCTTCCGCTCCACCGACCTGCCCGGCGGTGCCGCCGGCACCGGCCTGATCAACGCCAACAACCTCGCCGCCTTCCCCCCGCCGCCGCTGTGGCGGCTGGATCAGTAGTTTTCCGTTTCAGGCCCTTCGACCAAGTGCGTCGATGCGGCCGGTCCATCCCACGTCCATCCTTCAGGAGAAAGCCCCATGCTTTACCGCCCCACCCTCGCCGCCCTGGTCGCCAGCTTTGCCTGCGCCACGGTCGCCTCCGCCGATTACGTCACCGTGGCCACCTACGACGAGGCCACGCAGACCAATGCGGTCGATGACTTCGCCGCCCCCGCGTCCGGCAGCGAAGCCGCGGTCATCGGCGACGCCACCGAATACGCCGCCTATGTCGCCGCGGTTGCCGTCGATCACGCCGCAGGCTTCGGCGGCGTCGTCAACTTCGACAACGGCAGCAACGAGCTGACCGACGGCGACGGCGCGACCTTTACCGCCACCTACGCCGGCGGCGCCAAGTCCATCGTCATCGACCCCACCATCGACAACGTCGCGCTGGGTGTGAACCTCACTGCCCAGACGCCGATCTCCGGCGGCAACCTGCTCCGCGGTAACCAGCCCGGCACCGGCGGCATCGTGTTCAACCTCGGCGCCATCACCGGCGGCGACGTCGGCGAGGTGGTCGACTCATTCGCCATCACGATGACGTCGCGACTCTCGGTGAATCGCGGCACGGTCACCGCCACCGCGACCTTCAGCGACTCGACGACCGCCGTCGCCACCTCCGTGCCCGCCGCGGGCAACGGCACCGACGACACCTTCTACGGATTCCTCGCCCCCACCGGTGAGTCCATCCAGAGCGTGAGATTCGACATCGGCGGGGTTTCCACCACCAACGTGGGCTTCGATGACCTCGCCTTCACCACCGTCCCCGAGCCGGGCTCCCTCGCCCTGCTCGCCGCCGGCGGCCTGATCCTCGCCCGCCGACGCCGCTGACGCCCCGACCCGCAGGCGGTGCCACGGCTCGGGGGGCGTGGCACCGCTTCTTGACCCCGCCCCGCCGTTCGGGACGGCGAGCCTCCCGGCGACCCGCGGCCCGCGGCACGCCTTGCACTGGCGCACGCCCCTCCGGTCGGTATCCGTAAACCCAAGTCCATCGCCCATGACCGCACTCGCCCGCCACCTGATCATCTGCCCGCTTCTCGCCCTCGGCCTGCTGTCGCCAGCCATCGCCGCCGACGACCCACCCACCGGCTCCGCGTTCGCCGACGTGCCCGACGCCCACGCCGTTGTCACCGTCGCCCTCGGCGAGCTCCGCCTCGCCAACCAGACCCACCGCTTCACCACCATCCCCGATCCCCTCGCCGGCCTCACCGCCATCAGCCCCCACCGCGGGCCCAGCACCAGTGAGCCCGGCCCGGCCTATCAAGTCCGCCTCACCCGCCCCGGCGCGGTCTACCTCGCCGTCCACGACCGCGGCAACCCCACCGTCCCCGACGGCTGGGCACCCACCGGCCTGACCCTCGGCTGGGGCAACCATCAGGACGACATCTACGCCCGCCTCATCGACGCCCCCACCACCCTCGATATCCCCGCCCACGACGGACGGGCCGGCGGCTTCGGCGTGCCCCACATGGTCCTGTTCAGCCCCGACACCGACACCGCCCGCCGACTCATCGCCGACCCGGTCGCCCGCCGATCCGCGATCCAGCGGCCCGGCCGAGTCGTCGTCGTCCTGCCCGACGCCGACCAGCCCGGGCTCTACGCCCACCCCGGTGACACCGTCCGCTTCCGCCTGCGACACATCCCGGGGACCGGCGGGCCCGCGGAGCCGCTTGACCAGCTCACGGTCTCGCTCGCCCAACTCGACGGCGACTTCACCTGGGCCACCGACGCCCCCCTCGACGACACCGGCCACACCGACGTGCTCGAGGTCGCCCCGCCCGCCGTCGGCTTCTACCCGCTGCACATCGCCGCCGACGACCAGTACCCGCTGGCCCCCTTCGCCGGCGGCGTCGGCATCGTGCCCGAGCCCGCGCCCGTCAACGCCGACTCGCCCTGGGGCGTCATGCGTGTCGGCGATGCACCCTGGGAAGCCCGCCTCGCCCGCATGCTCGGCGTGGACTGGGTCCGCCACAGCAACTGGAACATGGTCCGCCCCCGCCCCCGGAATCATGCCGACGAGGGCACCAGCGACGCGACGCGGCTTCCGGGGGTCGACCTCGGCCGCTTCGGCGAGCTCGCCGAGATGTACCACGAGCAGGGCATCCACATCATGGCCTCCCTCTCGCTGGTCCCCAGCGAGCTGTCCAGTCAGCCCGGCGACACCAGCCAGTCCGGCGACGCCGGGCCGCTCGAGTCCCGCGTCGCCCCCGCCGACTGGGACGCCTGGCAACGCTTCGTCCGCGACACCGCCGCCGCCCTGCCCATGATCGACCACTGGGAGATCGGCAACGAGCCCAACACGCCCCACCACTACTGGGCCGGGACCGTCGAAGAGTTCGCCCGCCTCATGCAGACCACCGCCGCCGGCGTCCGCGAGGCCAACCCCGACGCCACCATCCTCGCCGCGGGCTACACCCTCAACCCCTCGGCCGCGACCTACCTCGACCGCCTGCTCGAGCTCGCCGCCGGCGACAGCTTCGACGTGCTCAGCGTCCACAGCCTCTACGCCAAGGCCCTGTCGGTCGGTGACATGCGGGCCGTCCTGCAACGCCACGGCCTGGACCGCGATATGCCCGTCTGGTCGACCGAGCCCAAGCACGTGCTGCCGCTTCGCAACTTCGCCGCCGGCGTCGAACGCAACATGCACTTCATGCTCGTCAACCCCGGGGCCTACGGCGACTTCCAGAACCTCGCCGAGCGTGACGGCGCCGCCACCCGCTGGGGCGTCGCCTTCGCCATCGTCTCGGACCTCATCGACGACGCCGCGTTTGATCAGCTCATCCACACCGGACTTCCCGACGTCGAGCTGGGCCGGTTCACCGACGACGCGGGCCGGCCGATGCTCGTCGCCGCCGCCGACGAAGGGCCCCGCGGGGCAGGCGTCCGCGTCCGGGCCGCCGCCTCGGGCGACGCCACACCGACCTACAGCGACCTCATGGGCGGCAGCCTTTCTATAGAACCGAACGCCGAGTTCTTGATGCCGCTAGATCGATCCGGCATCCTCCACGGCGCGGCCGACGTGCAGGTCCTGGGCATTGAGATCGACCCCGACGCCGCGGGTGACCCCGGCATCGAAGTGACCGCCGACGACGCCCGGCTGATGCACGGCTTCGTGGCCCGCAGCGACGAGGCCCGCCCCGCCTACGCCGCCGTCTGGGCCGACCCGGCCAACGCGGACACAATGCCGGAGGTGCATTTTCCGTTCACGATCGAGGAGCCCGGGACGTACGAGGTGTATCTCGCGGCGATGTGGTACCCCAGCCACGCCGGCAGCCTCGTCTCGCCGTTCGCCTGGTCCATCGACGGCCGAAACGCCATGCCCGCCCCGCCGAGTGCCACCGTCCACTGGCGACGCAGCACGCGGACGCACCTCCGCTTCGGCCAAGTCGCCGCCGAGGCGGGCCGCAACGTCCCGCAGACCCAAACCCTCGCCCGCCTGGGCACAGTCCGCAACCTGCAGCCCGGTGAGCACACCGTGCAGCTGCGCCTGCTCGGACCCCGCGGCCACGACCAGCACCTGAGCATGGAGGTCGAGTCGATCGCCCTGCGCCGCATCACCGACGACCGCGAGTAACCCGGGCCGACTGCCAACCCACGGTGCATCTGGACCCCCGCGGTCCGGGGCACCGCTGCGACAGCGACCCGTCAGCCCGACGGGCCCGTGTCCAGCCGATCGGCTCTGAACCGACCGCTGCGTCACGGCGTCAACCGCGTCGGGGTCTGACCGACCCTCACGCGGTGGGGCTTGCCAACTCGATCGTCCGTCAGACCAGGTCGCACGCCTCTTTGGGCATCCAGTGCGCGTCCTGCCCGTCCCACTTGACGTTGCAGCCCTTGGGGTTGGTCACCGGGGTGCTGATCGGCTGGCCCGCGAGGTGCTCGTCCAAGGCGTCCTGCAGCTCGTGCGTCGTCGCCTGCGACGTGTCCTTCGGGTTGTCGACGGCCCGGCCGGTGTAAACCAGCTTGCGGTCGGCGTCGAAGACATAGAAGTGCGGCGTGCGGAGTGCCCCGTAAGAACGGGCGACATCCTGTGACTCATCGTATAGATAAGTCCACGGGAAGTGGTGCTCGTTCATCCGGGCGACCATGTGGTCAAAGTCGTCGTCGGGGTAGGTGTTCTTCGAGTTGGAGTTGATGCCGACGAACTTCACATCGTGGTCGGCAAAGCGGTCCGCCAGCTCGCGCGTGTTCTCGTCGCTGCCGGTGACGTACGGGCAGTGGTTGCAGGTGAAGAAGATCACCAGCGTCTTCGCGTTGGCGAGGTCGGCGAGGCCGTAGCTCTTGCCGTCGGTCGCGGGCAGCTGGAAGTCGGGGGCGGTCTCGCCGAGTTGGAGGGTGAAGGCCATGGAGTTGCTCCTGTTAAGTGGATCGCACTTTAGCCCCGAGCTCTGCCCGGGGTCCGTCCGCAGCGAGCCGGTGTCTGCGACGCCGGTTCCGGGCTCACAGAGCCCGGCTCGCAGGTGGCTTGCTACCGGAACACGATCGTCCGGTTCCCGTGGATCAGCACCCGGTGCTCCAGGTGCCGACGCACCGCCCGGGCCAGCACCTGCCGCTCGATGTCCCGACCCTTCCGCACCAGGTCCGCCACGCTGTCGCGGTGGGTCACCCGCACCACGTCCTGCTCGATGATCGGTCCCTGGTCCAGCTCGGCCGTCACATAGTGAGCCGTCGCCCCGATGATCTTCACGCCCCGGGCCTTCGCCTGGTGGTACGGCTTGGCCCCCGCAAACGCGGGCAGAAAGCTGTGGTGGATGTTGATCGTCCGCCCCGCCCACCCCGCGGTGAGAAAGTCCGCCGAGAGGATCTGCATGTACCGGGCCAGCACCACCGTCTCGATCCCGTGCTCATCGAGCAGCTGCAGCTGCCGGGCCTCCGCGTCGGGCTTGGTCTGCCGCGTCACCGGCACGTGCTCGAACGGCACATCGAAATGCTCCGCCGCCGACCGCAGATGCTCGTGGTTGCTCACCACCAGCGCAATCCGCCCCGCCAGCTCACCCATCGCCTGCCGCACCAGCAGGTCGTACAGGCAGTGCGGCGTCTTGGAGCAGAACACCGCCACCCGCGACGCCCCCTGTGTCGATACATCTTCCGGGGGGCCATCTTCCGGGGGCGGGGGCAGGTGGAGGCGGTAGTCCATCTCGAACCGCTTGGCCAGGTGGGCCAGCGCCGCCTGCAGCTCCGCACGGTCCAGCACGAAGCCGGTCAGGTCGAACACCACCCGCATGAAGAAGCTCGGGTCATCGCTCGCGTCGCCTTCACCAGTCCCGGCGGCGGAGGCGCTTCCGGGGGCGGGGGCGGGCGGTTCACTGTGCTGATCCGCATCGACGATGTTCCCGCCGTTCTCCCCGATAAACGTCGACAGCGCCGCCACCAGCCCCGTCCGGTCCCGGCAGGACACCAGCAGCGTCGCGTGCATCGCCTCACTCATACCACTCAACCTATAGAACCCGCCCCCGGCAATGCCACTTCAGTGGCACTGCAACCGCCCCACTCACTCGCCGCCCGACCGCTCCCCCGCCACCACCGGGAACGCCTCCTGCACCCGGTGCCGCGCCCCGGTCTGCCCCTCGATCAGCGTCACGATCACCGTCGCCTCGGTCATCCCCGCCGGCAACGCCTCGGGCAACGGCAGCTCGAGTGTGTAGTGCGTCCCGCTGAACCCCGCCCGATAGGTCCGGTCAAACTCCGCCGGCTCGTACGCCCGGGACGCCACCTCGAGCGGCTCACCCCCCGAGCCATCGCCCGCATCGCCGTCGGGCAGCCACACCGCCCGCACCGTCGCCCGACCCGCCACCGGGATCCGCCGGCCCTGCTGGTCAAACGTCTGCAGGTACACCCGGACCACATCGTCCCCCAGGTCCCCATCGCTGTCGTAAGGCCCGCTCGCCTCGCCCAGTCGCAACTCCGCCAGCCGCGGCCGCGGCGCCCCCTCGACCTCCGGCAGCGGCTCCTGAGCCTCCCGCATCGCCTGCAACTCCCGCTCCCGACGCTCCAACGCCTCCTCCAACTGCGCGACCTGCTGCTCCAGCTGCAACACCTCCGCCCGCAGGTCGTTGTTCACCGCGCTGGGGCTGCCCCCACACCCGCTCGCCCAAAGCAACCACGCCGCCGATGAGGCGTAGCCGAATCGGCGGATCCAACCATGCTTGCCGCGGGCCTTATTCATCCGCGTCGCCGTCCCCATCTTCATCCGACCCGCCCCCGCCGGCCAGGCCCAGCGGCGCCTGCTGCAGCACCTGGTCCGCCACGCCGTACGCCACCGACTCCTCAGCGTCCAGCCACTTGTCCCGCTCGCAGTCGCGGGCGATCGTCTCGGGGTCCTTGCCCGTGTGGTGCTGCATGATCTTGTACAGCCGCTCGCGGGTCCGCAGCATCTCCGCCGCCTGGATCGACAGGTCCGTCGCCTGACCCTGCATCACCCCGCCCATCAACGGCTGGTGCAGCAGCACCCGCCCGTTGGGCAGCATGTGCCGCTTGCCCTCGGCCCCGGCCATCAGCAGCAGCGAGCCCATCGACGCCGCCACGCCGATGCAGTACGTCTGCACGTCCGAGCGGATGAACTGCATCGTGTCGTAGACGCCCAGCCCCGCCGAGACGCTGCCTCCGGGGCTGTTGACGTACATATGAATGTCCGCGTCCGGCTCTTCGTTGGACAAGAACAGCAGCTGCGCGATCAGCAGGTTCGCCGAGTCATCGGTCACCGGCCCACCCAAAAACACGATCCGGTCCTTCAGCAAACGGGAGTAGATGTCATACGCCCGCTCGCCCCGCCCGGTCTTCTCAATCACCATCGGGATCAGTTGCGACATAGGCCGGCAGTGTAGCCGCGGCGGCGAGACGTTCGAACGACTCCGCGGATGCGCCGGTCACGCACCCCGGCGACGTCGGCCGAGCAGGCACACCCCGCCGGCGGCGAGCAGTGACAGGCTGGCCGGTTCCGGGATCACGCCGGTCAGCGTGACGTCGTCGACGAAGATGAATCGGCTCGAGCTCGGCGGCGTGAAGATGACTCGGACATCGACGTCGCCGGTGAGCCCGGTCAGCGACGATGCGGTGGTCCCAACCAGCGGCTGCAGCGACGATTCTTCGGGGATCGAAAACGTCGAAAACTCGTTGCCGTTGACCAGGACCTTGCCGCTGCTGTTTCGCTGGCCGTAGGCGAGGATCTCGAAGCCGTCGAGCGTCAGGGTCTGACTTGGGGCGACGGTCAGCGTGAAGTCGATCGAGTAGCTCTGCGACTCGTCGCCGCGGACGGTGAAGTTGCCGCCGCCCTGATCGTTAAGCGCGATCGATCCCGAGCCCTCCCCGCCGACGCCACCGTCGGTGTCGAAGTCGTGGAGCGTGGCGACGCCGGGCGTGATGCCGACCGCGGTGGAGTCGGCGTCGGCAGCGAGCGTGCCGACCGTGGCGGTGCCGTCGTCGGGGTCCTGAAAGCCATAGACGGTGATGACGTCGGCCTGGGTGGACAAGGCAAAGCCGCTGAGCAGGCTCACAAACATGGTGGGAATCGATCGCATGGGATGCATCCTTCCTGGGTTTAAAAAATCACGAAACATCAATACAGAACATGCCGACCGAACGATCGGGGGGCGGGTATCCAAGTCGCTGTCACTTCCAATACAACCAGACCGCGTTGAGCGGCTCAAGGTCGGCCACGGTGACATTGGCGGCGTGGAAGTCGTGGAACAGGGCGTTGGCGGTCCGACCGGGGTGCCGCAGGCCGGTGACGTTGTAGGAATTCTGGGGCGGTCGAAGGTCGGTCGGGTTGTTCTGGTACATCACGAGCTCTTCGCTGAAGTACCAGTTGCGGGCCGGCCGTTCGAGCGTCGGGGCCAGGCTGTCGGCGAGCAGCAGCTTGTCCGACGCCTGGATCACCGCGTGCATGGGGTAAATCTCGTGCGGCGTGCCATATTGAGAAACCCGGCGGCGATATTCGCGATTCATCCCATAGGAGAGGCCCGGGTTCGTCGACGCTTGCGCGGCATCGGAGCTGGGGTACAATCGACCGCTCCACGCCGGGCCGGTCCCGTTGACGTTCATGGTCTGCTGGAAGTGGTCCAGCTGGTGCCACCAGTCCTGGCCCGACGGGGTGGTGACGCGGCTGGGCATGACGTAATCGTCGAAGTCGACCATGTAGAGCCCGACGGCGATGCCGACCTGCCGCTCGTTGCTCAGACACACCGCGACGCGGGCGGCGTCGCGGGCCTGCTTGAGGGCCGGCAGCAGCAGCGCGATGAGCAGGGCGATGATGGAGATCACGACCAGCAGCTCAATCAGGGTGAACGCGCGGCTTGCCGGGGCATCGGGTCGGTGGCGGGCGGCGATCATGACTCGGGCTCCCCGGGGGAATGTGACGCGGTGCGGGTCGGGTCGCCGCCTGCGGAGGCCCGCCAGATGAACCGCATCGCGATCGTGTGCCGCTGGGGCGGCAGGTCCGGCTGGGCCATCCGACGCTCCAGCAGCCGATCCATCGCGTCGGCGGCCTGGGCGTAGCGGCGGTCGCCGGTGGCCAGCGGCGGCTGCCAGACCGCGGCGGGCTCGGTGTCGTTGAAGCCCACCAGCGCCACGTCCTCGGGGACCCGCAGGCCGCGCCGCTGCAGGTCGTTGGCGATGTACATCGCGCCCACGTCGTGGAAGGCAAAGATCGCGTCCAGGTCCACACGTTCGGGGAACTGCCGCTGCATCGCGTCGCGGTGGCGTTCGCCGTGGTTCTGGAAGCTGTCGGGCCGGGCCAGGTCGATCAGCTCGTGAGCGTGCCGCGGCAGCTCGTGGTGCCGCAGCCGCTGTTGGAACGACGCGATCTTGCCGACGTTGGCGGGCTCTTGCGAGGAGAGGGCGAACCCGATCCGCCGCCGGCCCGACCCGACCAGATGGTCCACCACCTCGTGGATCGCGGCGGTGCGGTCGTGGACCACCAGATCGCCCGGGAAGTCGGGCAGGTCCTCGCGGCTGATCGCCACCGTTGGCGTGTCTCGGATCAACCGCAGCACCTGGGGGTGCAGCAGCTCCTCGGGCGTGGCCCGGATCGCGATCGCGTCGACCTGCCGACTGACCAGCTCGCCGAGGCGTGTCACCAACTGGTCGATCGCCCGGCTGTCGCCGTGATGGACTTGATACGTCGACATCCCCCGGGCCTGCACACGCTGCATCAGGTCCATGCCGATCTGGGCGTCGCCGGTCCACGGGTGGTTGAAGGCCCAGACCGCCCCGAGCGTCCGCGTCCGGCCGTTCTTCAAGCTTGCGGCGACATGATTGGGCCGATATCCGAGCCGCTGGGCCTGCTTGAGCACCCGGGCCCGGGTGACCTCGTTGATATGCCCCGATCCGCTGAGCGCGACCGAGACGGTCCGCTGGCTGACGCCGAGCTTCTTGGCAAGTTGGACCTGGGTGACCGCCATGAGCTGCTGTGAGAGAGTCACCGAGCACCCGCGACGGTGCATGATATACGTATATGATACGCGACGCGTCCGCCAACGCCAAACCCTTTTTCACGGCGTCAGCTCGCTGCTGCAAGGTGCATGCGGGGCTCGTCGACGAGCCACCCGGAGAGCCAGACGGTTCTCGATGGGTCCATCCGCGACGCGGACCAGGCACGGATGACATACCGGGATGTGCTGACACCGTGCCGCCTCCGCTGCCGGGCGGAAAAAAGGTGTCAGGAATGCCCTGTAGAAACCCGGCCTGGCGACCCATAGGATAGGT
>CAZVBW010000027.1:0-47171 GCA_964625505.1 uncultured Phycisphaeraceae bacterium | reverse complement strand
TGAAGCCGCGGCGGTACTCGTACTTGTCGACCGCCCGCATCAGGCCGGTGTTGCCCTCCTGGATGATGTCCAGGAACGACAGTCCGCGGTTGCGGTACTTCTTGGCAATCGAGACGACCAGCCGCAAGTTGCCGCCGGACAGGTCCCGCTTGGCCTGCTCGAATTCTTCGAACACGTCGGCAACCCGCCGGATCATCCGGTCCAGCTCCTCGGGCTCGGCGAGCACAAGGCTCCGCAGCCCGGCGAGTTCCTCGGCCATGACCTCCGCGTCCTCGGGCTCGTACTTCTCCGGATGGGCCGCCGCCTTGGCGATCTCGGCCTGCAGCTGCAGCATCTTGTCCGCGATGCTCCGGAGCTTCTTGAGCATCGGCTGCACCCGGCTGGTCCGTAGCGAGCACTCCTCCACCAGCGTGGCCATCCGCCGACGCCTCGCCACAATCCGCTCGTGCGTCTCGGCGATCATCGTCTTGCTCTTGCGACCCGGCGCCTCCAGCGCTTCCCAGTCCAGCCGGTTGGCCTCCAGCAGCTTCTTGATGGTCTTGACGTTGACCGGGATCCGCGCCGCGATCTTCTGCTTCGCGTCTTCCTCGGCGGTGCTGATCTTCATTGTCCGGTCAAACGGCAGGTCCCCCTCGTTGACCTGATCCAGCGTGTCCACCGTCTGGCGGATCGAGTAGTCGTTCTCCAGCACCATCCGCCGAAATACGTACCGCAGCGTCTCGATCTTCTTGGCCAGCCGGATCTCCTCCTCGCGGGTCAGCAGCGAGATTTCGCCCATCTGCGTAAGGTACATCCGGACCGGGTCGTCGATCCTCTTGTGGCCCGCCTCGTTGAGCGCCTTGGCCAGCTCGGCCTTGGCCTCTTCGGGGGTCAGCTCATCCTCGCCCAGCTCGGCGGCCTCGGCGTCCTCTTCACCGGCCGCGGCCTTCTCGGCGGCCCGCTGCTGGGCGAGCTTGCGCATGTGGTCAACGATCCACGCCCCGGTGAACCGCTTGTGCCGATACCCCATCCGCTGCACCAAGGGCAGCTGATCCTGGTCGATCCAATCGACGTCATAGGCACTGAAGAGCACCCGCATCTCGCTGAGCTTGAACGGGTCGACATATTCATCCGGGAGCATCGCGACCATCTGGTCGAAGGTGATCGAGCCCTTCTGCTTGCCAAACTCAAAAAGTTCGACGATGGCGGGGTGGAGTTGTTGCATCTGCATCATGGTTCTGGGTTTCGGGTGTCGGGTGTCGGGTTGTGGTTCTGGCTTCTGGCTTCTGGCTATCGGCTACTAGCTACTGGCTGACCCGTGCGATCCGTGTCGCCGCGGGTCGGTCTCGCAGCTGCTCAATGAGCCTTTGAGCGGCGGCCGGGTCGACCGACGCGTCGCCGTCGGGCGGGCGGAGCATCGAGAGCTTCTGCTGCTGGTACCGGTGCCGGTCGTGCGTCTGCCGGATCGCCTGCACGGCGGTCCGAAGCAGGGTGGCGGCCTTGGCGGGGTCTTCCTCGCCGGCCGGACCGATCAGCGGGTCCAGCTCGGCGTCGATCCGCGTCAGCAGACGCACCAGCGGCTGGCGGTCTGCGGCGGACAGATCAGAGGACAACCGGGCAAGCGGCAACGGCTCACCCTCGGCCAAGCAATCGTAGACCCGGCGGTACAACATGCGGTACGAATGATCGGCAACCTCCTCGGGCGGCAGCAGCTCATCCACTGCTTGGCCATCCAGTAACGTCTTGTGAAACAGGTCGTTACAGCGAACGAGCACGCCGATGACCTGTCGCTGAGCTTTGATCAGCAACCCAAGTGTAGACGCGCCCAGCCCCGCGGCAACATCGTCTGCAACACCCTGCTGCTGCTCGGGTTGCCCATCTTGCCCAGCCCGGATCGGCTCGCCAGCTTCATGCGGCAGCTCCTCCCGCTGCTCCAAAGCCGCGGCAATATCCGGGGGGAGGTCCGGCGCCCCGTCATCGCCCGGCTCCGGATTCGGCGGCGAAACGGCCTCACGCTCCTGCGCCTGCTGCCGCGCCGCCGCCGCCGACCGGCGGACCTTCGCCGACCGCCCCGCCTCCACCAGCCGTTCGAGCACCATCGACTCGGGCACCCCCAGCAGCGACGCCAGCCGCGGCGCCAGCATCGCCCGCCGCATCGGGTCGCTCCGGGCCAGGCCCAGCTCACCCAGCCGCCGAAGCGCCTCCTCGGCGATCCGCTGCCGCCCACTGAGGCCCCCCGCATCGTCCATCCGCTCCCGCAGTCGGTGCAGCTGATGATCCAGCGCATCGGTCGCATCGGCGAGCGCCGCGCGCCAGCGGTCCAGCCCGCCATCGGCCCCGAGCAGGTCGGCCGGATCCTGCCCGCCGGGCAGCACCGCGATCGCCACGTCGATGTCTTCGGTCAGGAACAGCTCCACCGCTCGGTCCGCCGCCTTCTGCCCTGCCGCGTCGGGATCGAACACCAGCACCACCCGCTCGGCAAACCGCCGAAGCTGCGTCGCGTGCCCCCCCGTCAGCGACGTGCCCAGCGTGGCCACCACGTTCTGCGCCCCCGCCTGATGGCAGGCGATGACATCGGTGTACCCCTCGACCACGACCGCGGTCCGCTCGGCAATCATCGCCTGCTTCGCCAGGTCCAGCCCGTACAGCGTCCGCGACTTGTCAAACAGCTCGCTCTCGGGGCTGTTGAGGTACTTCGGCTCGTCCTCGGCACGCAGGACCCGCCCGCCGAACGCGATCGGCCGGCCCAGCGGGTCACCGATCGGGAACGTCAGCCGGTGCCGCAGCCGGTCGTACATCCCGCCGCCCTCGCGTCGCCGACCCAGCAGCCCGGCCGCCACCAGCGCCTCGACGTTCCAACCCTGCTGCCGGGCGTGGTCCGCCAGCCCGCTCCAGCCGTCCGGGGCATAGCCGAGCCCAAATCGCTCCACCATCTCATCGCTGATGCCCCGACGCTGCACGTACTGCCGCGCGGCCTCGCCCGCCGGGCTTGCGTACTGGTGCCGGTAGAACCGCTGGGCCTGCTGGTTCGCTTCACCCAGCAGCTGCCGCTTGCCCGCCTTCTGCGCCTGCTGCGGGCTTCGGCGGGTCAGCTCGATCCCCGCCCGCTGGGCCAGGTGCTCCAGCGCCTCGCGGAAGCCCATCTTGTGGTAGCCCATCACGAAGCTGAACACGTCCCCGCCCGCCCCGCAGCTAAAGCACTTGTAAATCTGCTTCTGCGGGCTGACGAACATCGACGGGCTCTTGTCGTCGTGAAACGGGCACAGCCCCGCGTGCTCCCGGCCCTTGGGCTGAAGCGCGACGTGCTCCCCGATCAGGCGGACGATGTCCGTCGCCTGCTGCACGCGATCTTTGTCGTCGTTGTGCGGGTCCATGATGGGCAGCGCCCCGGGGTCAACCGGGGTCGTCGGGGGGGATGCGTTGAGGCGACGGGGCTGGCGTCGCGATCACCCAAAACGTCGGGACCCTCTGGGAGGAGCTTCCGGGGGTCCGGGGGTCCGGGGGGGCTGCGGGGCTTGCTGACGCGTCGGGCACACGGTGAGTGCCGGGCCTCATCGACGGAGCCGCCCCGCCGGGGTGGCTGCTGTATTGATAACGCGGAACCCGGGCCGATCAAGCCCGCGACCGCTGGGGTGGCAGAAGCTGTCGATTATCGGCAGCCGCCGCCAATCGTGTGGTTCAGCCCGCGGCCTTCTGCTGGGCCGTGTAACCGTACTTCCGCTTGAGCGGCTTGACGACCATGCCGGACTTGATGGCCTTGGTCGAGGCCTTGATCCGCTTGACGCTGCCGTCTTCGAGCACGGCGGTCACGGTCTGCAGGTTGGGCTTGAAGGTCCGCTTGGTCTTGCCGGTGACCTTGGTACCCACGCCGCCGAGGTACTTCTTACGGCCGCGGAGGGTGTAGGTGTGGCCGGAGGTGGTCCGGCGGCCGGTAAAGTGACAGACACGGGGCATCGTGGCGGCTCCTGAAGCGGGGGCTTGCGTTGGGGCGAGCCACACATTGTAGCAAGTCACACGGTGTCAACAGCGGGGCCGCCGCACGGACGCGGCATCCGGTTTGGTGAACGCCCACCAGGGCCGCGTAGCGGCCCGGCTATAGCTGCAAAAGTCCGCGGAATCATTATCTTCCGGGGGTGCACAAGTACGTGATTATGGGGCCGCAGGGATCGGGCAAGGGCACACAGGCCCGGATGCTCTGCGAGGCGTTTGACCTGACCCACATCAGCGTGGGCGACATCTTCCGCTGGAACGTCCAGGCCCACACCAAGCTGGGCGCCCGCGTCAAGCGGATCATGAAACGCGGCGAGCTCATCGGCGACGACGTCGTCGAGCAGATCGTCCACAACCGCCTGCAGGACCACGACTGGAACTACGGCTTCCTGCTGGACGGCTTCCCCCGCAACGCCGAACAGGCCGAGTTCTTCCTCGAGTCCTACGACCTCAACGCGGTGATCCTGCTGGACGTCCCCGAGAAGGTCGTCCGCGACCGGGTCATGGGCCGGCGCATCTGCAGCGCCTGCGGCATGGACTACCACCTGATGTACCACCGCCCCGAGACCGAGGGGAAGTGCGATGTCTGCGACGGCGACCTCGTCATGCGCGGCGACGACACGGAAGAAGCGCTGGGCAAGCGGCTCGCGGATTACCAGGAAAAGACGCTCCCGACGCTCGACCTGTTCGCTCGGAAAGAGCTGATCGTGAAGGTCGACGGCACGCAGGGCATCGAGGAGGTCCAGAAGCAGATCCGCGAGCAGCTGGACCTGCCGCTGGAGATCGACGAGCAGGCACGGGCCGCCGCGAAGATCGAGCCGATCAAGGGCGGGCCGTAGAGCGGATCGACCGCAGATTGCACAGATGACGTAGATGAAGATGAAGATAAAGGTCCTGCCACGAACGCGAGCGGCGAAGTGGCGGGCGGCGGTTGTGGTGGGGTTGCCGCTGCTCGCGTTGCTGACCTACCTCTTGTGGTCGCCCGGCGCGAGCGTTGACGACGGCCGACATGACCGCGGGACCAACGGCATCTGGCTGAGCCACGCGTGGCTGGGCGATGACGGCTGGTTCGAGCGGCAGGACCGGCTGGCCGACGTCCCGCAGTTCCGGGACGACGCCCGAATCGCCGAGCTCATGCAGCGGATGGACCGGCACGGCATCACCGACCTGATGCCGCACGCCGGGCCCGCGACGCCGGGCGGGCAGCTGCCGCCGCTCGATGACGGGCAGGTCGAGCGCTTCCTCGACGCGGCGGGCGATTGGCGGGTCATGCCTTGGATCGGCGGCATCCTCGGCGAGCACTGCCTGCCCGACAGCGAGCGGTGGCGGGCAAACTTCACCGCCTCGGTGGTCGACCTGCTCCGGCGGCACCCCCGGCTGGCGGGCATCCACCTGAACGTCGAGCCCTGGCCCGACGGCCACGCGGGGATGCTCACGCTGCTAGAAGAGCTTCGGGCCGCCATGCCCAACGGCACATTGCTGAGCATTGCGGCCTACCCGCCGCCGACCCGCTGGCACCCGCACCCCGAGGTCCACTGGGGCGAGGCGTACTTTCAACAGGTCGCCAGCCGCAGCGACCACCTGGCGGTCATGATGTACGACACGTCGATCAGGTTGCGGAAGCCGTACGTGCACCTGATGGCTGGGTGGACCGAGCAGGTGCTCGATTGGAGCGGCGACACGCCGGTGCTGCTCGGGCTGCCGGCGTACGAAGACGAAGGCGTCGACTACCACCACCCACGGGTCGAGAACCTCGCCACCGGGCTGGCGGGCGTCCACGCCGGGCTCGACCGCGGCGAGCTGCCGGACCACTACCGCGGCATCGCGGTCTACAGCCACTGGACGATGGATGAGTCGGAGTGGCAACTGCTCGCGGATCGCTTCAATGCCGGGCGGTGAGCCCCCGTCGGCGGAGCGACATCACCAGCAGGGGCAGCAGCGGTACGGCCGCTACTTCCTACATGGGAGGGCGATCCGCCTGAGGCGGACCGCCGAGCCGTCATGTGCCGGTGGCTCGCGGCTCGGCGGGAGCCTCGCCCTCCCGAAAACTTGATCGGGGCGGATTATTGCACAGGCTCGTGGCTCTGCTCGCGGGCGGTGTGTCGATCAATCGGTCCCCGGCCCCTGGTTGAATCGCTTGAACCCACCGGCAGGGAGCAGGCTCTGATGGCCGGGGTCGTCGGCGAGGGTGGCGGTGAGGGTGTGGTGGTTGTCGTGCTGGAGCTGCACTTCGGGCGGGGGGCCATCGTGTTGGAGGTGGTCGATCTGCTCGGCGGTGAGGCCGGTGAAGCTGAAGCGCATGGCGGGGGTGTACCGCATGTCGACGGTGGGGGCTTCGGGGCAGGCGTCGAGGGCGTCGACACGGTCGACGTCGCGGGCGATGAATCCGTCGGCGCGGGTGAGCATGCGGAGATAAGCGGTGCGGGACTGGATCGTCTTCCAGACGCGGCAGTTGGTGAGCTCGACATCGCGGAGCATGCCCACGCCGCGGGCATGCTGAGGGTCGCTCGAATCGAACAGCGGCACGCGACACTCACGGGCGGCGTCGGCGTTGATCAGGCACTGCTGGAAGCCGCCCCGGATGTCGTGGATGCGGACCCGCTCGATCGGGGCACCGTCGGTGGCGGAGAGCAGGCGGACGAAGGTGTGGCAGTCGTCGGCCCGGAGGCGGCTGACGTGCAGGTCGGTGATGGGCCCACGCGTCACGCCGTAGCACTCGACGCGGTGGGTGGCATCGTCGGCGTTGACGGCGAGCAGGTCGTCATTGGGCGTGTGCGGGCCGTTGGCGTAGAGGCCGTCGATATGGAAGTTCGAGCAGCCGCCGCAGAGGTGGATGCCGTCCTGGTTGGGGCGGGTGTGGTTGACGACGAAGCGGATGTTGTAGATCGAGGCATCGGTGACCGCGTCGAGGCGGGTGAAGTATGTCTCGCTGTCGACGAGGGTCATGTCCGACAGGCGGACGCCGTGGGCGTGGCTGATGGCCAGCAGCACGCCGGAGTAGACGTCGGGCGTGTCGTCTTCGCCACGGCGGTTGGCGAGGTTGTTGGCGTCCCAGGTGCCGCCGTGGATCTCGATGTCGCGGAGCGGGGCGTCGGCGGAGGCGCGGCCGGCGAGCAGGTGGTCATCGCCGCGGGTCATGGCACCGTCGGCCAGGCGGAGCGTGGCGCCGCGGTGGGCGTGCAGCCGCAGGCCCGAGCGGAGGCGGATCGACGAGCCGATTCGGTATTGGCCGGCGGGGATGTAGACGAACGGGGCGCCGCTCTGGATGTGCTTGTTGATCGCGGGGGCGGCGTCGGCGTCGGCGTCGGTGGGCAGGCCGGGGGGGATGGCGGCGGGGGTGGTGGGCATTGGCGGGAGGGTAGTGCGCGGGGGGGATACCAGACGCTTCGTCGCTTCGCTCCTCAGCGTCGGCTTCCTGGAGCCGCGGGTGTGAACCCGTCGGCTTCGGCTTCAGGGGTGCAGCCGGCAGTGGGCGAAGGTGAGGGCGACGGCGGCGGCGCTGGCGAGGTTGTAGGAGCGGACGTTGCCGGTGGGGCTGCCGGGCATGGGCAGGGTGATGCGGCGGTCGGGCCAGCGGGTGTGCCAAGGGTCGGGCAGGCCGGTGTTCTCGTTGCCGAGGATGAGGACGTCGCCGTCGCGGTAGGCGGGCTGGTCGACACGGAGGTTGCCGAACTTGGTGACCAGCCACGGCTGGGGCTCGTGCGGCGGGTCGGCCGCGGGGTCGGCGAGCCAATGCAGGAACGCGTCGTCGTCGGCGTGCTCGATCAGGCGGACGTGGGGCCAGTAGTCCAGCCCGGCCCGGCGGACCTTGTGCTCGTCGAGCTGGAAGGACATCGGGTGGATCAGGTGCAGCGTGGCGTTCAGGCCGACGGTGGTGCGGGCGATGTTGCCGGTGTTCTGCGGGATGGCGGGGTGGTAGAGGGCGACGTGGAGCATGTGGGGGGAAGGTGCGACGGCGTGAAGGTGCGAAGGTAGGTAGTCGGCGGGCTTAAGATGGGGATGTGGGCGTGCGGCCGGACTGGTTTGTGTTGGCGATTGTGGTGGGGCTGCCGGCGGTGTCGGTGGTGTGGTGGTGGTGGGCGGACCGGTTGCTGCGGCGGTCCCGGGCGGGTTGGGCGTCGTGGGGGCGGTGGGTGCTGGCGGGGTTCATGGTGGTGCAGCTGGTGGTGCTTGTCAGTCGCAATGTCGCGTGGCTGAGCGGCGGGCACGTGGACTGGCCGACGTGGTTGCTGGCGCCGCATCACACGTGGGCGTTGTTGCTGACGCCGATGGTGCTGGCGCCGATGCTGGGGGTGGCGGGGGTGTGGTGGGTTCTGCGTGGGGGGTGGGGGTGGGTGCGGGGCCGGGGGCGGGAGGAACGACCAGACGCTTCGGCTGCGCCTCAGCGTCGGCTTCGGGAGGTGGACCCGGGGCGGCGGCGGCTGATGTCCGGGGTGGCGGCGGCGGCGGTCGGCGGGCCGATGGTCGCGACGGTGGGGATGTCGGGCGTGGCGCTCGCGCAGCGGGCGACGTTTCGGGTGCGGCGGATCACGGCGGCGGTGCCGGGGCTGCCCGAGCGGCTGAGCGGGATGACGATCGCTCACATCAGCGACGTGCACGTGGGCGAGTACACGCACGGCCGGGTGCTGCACCGCATTGCCGAGGCGGTCAACGCGATGGCCGTCGACCTGGTCGTGGTGACCGGCGACCTGATCAACCACCGGCTCGACGAGCTGCCCGAGGCCCTGGCGATGCTCGACCGCATCGACCCGCGGTCCGGGCTGCTGCTGTGCGAGGGCAACCACGACGTGATGCACGGCATCAAGGCCGGTTTCATCGCCGGGGTCCAGGGGGCGGGGCATGACCTGCTCCTGGACGACGCCCGGACGGTGCGGGTCCGCGGCGAGCCGGTGCAGGTGCTCGGCACGCAGTGGCACACCATGGGCCTGACGCCCGCGCAGCACCTGGAGCTGACGATGCGGCACCGGGACCCGGACGCCTTCCCGATCCTCATCGGGCACCACCCGGACCACATGTTCGAGGACGGGGCCGAATACGGCCTGCCGCTGACGCTCGCGGGCCACACCCACGGCGGCCTGATCAACCTCAGCGACGAGATCGGGTTCGGGCCGCGGATGTTCCGCTACTGGTCGGGGCTGTACCGGGACGCGGCGGGCCGGAGCCTGGTGGTGTCCAATGGGGTGGGTGACTGGTTCCCGCTGCGGGTGCGGGCGCCGGCGGAGCTGGTGCACGTCACGGTGGTGCGGGGGTGATCCGGGGGCGTCCCGGGGGCGTCCCGGGGGCTCCGGGGGGGGAGCAGTGTCACTGAAGTGACACTGCCGGGGTCAGAGGTCGACGAAGTTTTTGAGGATTCGCAGACCCACGGCCTGACTCTTCTCGGGGTGGAACTGCGTGGCCCAGAGGTTGTCGCGGTGCAGGGCCGAGCAGAACCGCTGGCCGTAATCGGTCGTGGCGGCGGCGTCCGCGGCGTGCTGCGGCACGCAGTAGTACCCGTGCACGAAATAAACCTGGCACCCCGGCTCAAGCCCGGCAAATAGCGGGCAGCCGGGCTCGAACTGCAGGGCGTTCCAACCCATGTGCGGGACCTTCAGCCGACCGCCCCGCTGCGGGTCACCCGTCGCCTCATCAAATCGCACGACGCGGCCCGGCACGAGGCCCAGCCCCGGCACCAACTCACCGGCTGGGGCCTCTTCTTCGCTGCCGTCCAGCAGGAACTGCATCCCCATGCACACACTCAGCAGCGGCTTGCCCGCGTCGGCGAATGCCCGAATGGGCTCGACCCAGCCCTGCTCGCCGAGCATCCGCATCCCGTCCGCGAAGTTGCCCACCCCCGGAAGAATCGCCTTGTCATGGCTCGCGAGGTCGTCTGCCTGTTCGACCAGCGCGGGCTCACCGCCGACCCGTTCGATCGCTTTGGCGACCGACCGGACGTTGCCCAGGCCGTAGCTGAGGATGGCGGTGCGGGTCACTCAAGCGGCCGATGACTCGGCAGGCTCCACGTCTTCGATTCGAACGAGATGATCAATCGAGAGCCGTTCGGCACGTTCTGCCGGCTCATCGTCTTGCGGCTGCACTGGCGTGATGATGTGCGTTCTGAACACCATCATCTGGTCCGGATGGCGGATCTCGATCGTCCGCCCGTCAGAGGCGTGCAGACGTAGCGGAACGAACGGCTTTCTCCGCACCAACTGCATGACCTCGCTAGCTCGCATATACAAATTCTACCTTCACTCACTCGTCAACACCACGATCTCGACCCGCCGGCTGTTGGCCCGGCTGTCGCGCGGCTTCCACTCGCCAAAGCCCGCGGCGTACATCCGTTCGCCTTCGATGCCCTGCTCCTGCAGGTAGCGGTGAACCGCGGCGGCCCGCTGGAGGGACAGCTCGAGGTTGTCCTCCCAGTCGCTGCGCTGGATCGGGTCGGTGTCGGTGTAGCCCTCGACGCGGATGTTGGAACTGCCGTACTCGCTCTGCAGGACGCCGGCGATCTCGCGGAGCGTCTGCTGGGCCGAGTCCCGCAGCTCGACCCGGCCCGAGGCGAACAGCACGTCGCCGGGCACGCGGATGTGGACCTGGCCGGGAGTGGTGAACGTGTCGATCCCGGCGATGTCGTCGAACGCCGTATTCGCCGACGCGGCCGGCATCGGGGCGGGGACCTCGATGACCTGCGGCTGCCGGGTCGACAGCTGGCTGTTCTGGTCCTGCAGCGCGAGGTTTTCCGCGGTGGCGGCGTCCAGCGCAATCCGCAGCCGGTTGACCTCGGCCTGCAGCTCCTGGTTCTGCCGCATCAGGGCGTTGCGTTCGGTGGTGTTGCGGGTGGTGACGTTGCAGCCGCCGAGCATCAGGCCGGCCAGGATCAGGCTCAGCACGCTGGCGCTGCGGGTGGTGAAAATTCGCATCATGACGGGGCTCCGGGGTCGGTTCGGCCAGTTGGGCCGGGGCATCCATGCTCGTCCGGCACGCGAGCGCCGGTCAGCCGCCGAAGATACCAAACAGGTCCACCCGGTCCCGGCCCAGCAGGATCACCGCCGCCGCCGCCGCCGCGAGGAACGGCCCGTACGGCACGACCCGCACCCGCTCGCCCTTGACCGACGCCGCGATCATCGCCCCCAGCGAGATCGTCAGCCCGAAGAACGGCGCAACCAGGAAGATCAGCATCACGTCGATCGGCCCCACCACCGCCCCGATCCCCGCCAGCAGGTGCACATCCCCCAGCCCCATCGCTTCCTTGCCGAACATCAGCGTGCCCAGGATCCGCGTCAGCCAGATCACCCCCCCGCCGACCACCAGCCCGCACACCGACCCGCCCAAGACCCGCACCCAGCCCGGCAGCGCCATCGGCTCGGCCAGCGACCCGTCCGCCGGCGACCCCCACCACGACGCCGCGAGCAGCATCCCCGCCAGCAGCCCCAGCAGCGGCAGGCTCACGAACAGCAGCTCCTTCATCACCTCCCGCCGCGGATGCGGATGCGCCAGCCACGCTTCCGGGTCCACACGATCCGCCGTCGGCCCAACTCCGGATGCCACCGGGTCAGACCGCGAAGGCTCGCCGTCACTGGGCGAGCCTTCCCCACCTGTCACTTGTGACTTGTTACTTGTCAGTTCTGTCGTCTCATCCGCAAAGCTCATCGGCAGCACCCCGACGTGCAACAGCACGATCGCCACGATCAGCCCCAGCACCCCGCCCGCCGCCGCACCCACCCCCAGCGGCCCGGCGATCGGCACGAACGGCTGCGACATCGCCACCGCCTCGGCGAACCACAGCGGCGGCTTCTCAAAATGCACCGCCGCCGGCAGCGCCGCGAGCGACACCAATGCCGAGCTCCACGGCAGCCGCAGCGGGATGATGTACAGCTTCGCATCGATGACCGTCGCCGCCACCAGCGCCGACATCAGAAACAGCGTGACCAGCAACACCGGCCACGTCTCCGCCAGCCCCCCATCCACGAACGCCGGCCGCCCCGGCGTCATGTACCAGCAGACGTAGACCGCCACCCACAGCAACGCCGTCCCCAGCTCGACCAGCGGGTACTGCACGCTGATCCGCCCGCCGGAATAGCGGCTCCGCCCACGGAGCATCACCCACGAGATGATCGGGATGTTCTCCCACCACTTGAGCTTGTCTCCCGTGACCGGATCGCTCGACGGCGGCGTCACCAGGCTCTTGCCCGCCGGCACGCGATACACCACCACGTTCAGGAAGCTGCCCACGCAAGCCCCGAACGCGAACAGCGAGACAATCCAGATCCAGTGCGGAGCCATGACGTGCAATTCCGTCAGGCAGTGCCACTTCAATGGCGCTGCCGGGGTGCGGCGAAGACCGACTCAGAACGGGATCTCGACCCCGCCCCCGTCGGTGTCTGCATCATCGGCATCCTCCGCCTCATCCCCCGCATCCTCGCCGCCGCGGAGCGTCCCGTCCGCCCCGACCGTCAGCTGCTCGATCCGCTGCTCGGCCGCCGTGAGCACCTTCTGACACCGCTGGACCAGCCGGTTGCCGTGCTCGTACTGCTCGAGCATCTGCTCAAGGCCGATCTCACCGGACTCGATCCGCTGGACGATCTGCTCCAGCTGAGTCATCGCCTGCTCAAACCCTGCCTCCTCCGCCGCCTGCTCTGCCATCACCCCATGGTAAAGCCCACGCCTTGGGGCGCGGGAGGACCGCCCAGCGCCTCCCCCGCTCCCCTCGCCTCGCTACACTCGCAGCAGTTCCCGTTCACCCGTTCCGGCCAAGCCTGCCATGTCCGAAATCGTCACGATCGTCCTGATCCTCGTCGTGGTGCTGGTGTTCCTCATCGTGGGGTTCATCTTCGCCAAGTTCTTCAACCTCTGGCTGCAGGCGAAGGTCTCCGGGGCACCGGTCAGCTTCCCGTCGCTGGTGGGCATGTGGCTTCGGAAGGTCAAGCCGGACCTGATCGTCCGCTCGCGCATTCAGGCGGTGAAGGCCGGGCTGAACATCTCGACCAACCAGATGGAGACGCACTACCTGGCCCGCGGCAACGTGATGAGCGTGGTGCACGCCCTGATCGCCGCCGACCGGGCGAAGATCGCCTTGGACTGGGACACTGCCTCCGCGATCGACCTGGCCGGCCGCGACATCCTCGAGGCGGTGCGGACGTCGGTGGACCCGAAAGTCATCGACTGCCCTGACCCGGGCTCGGGCCGCGGCACGGTCGACGCCGTCGCTCAGGACGGCATCCAGCTCAAGGCCAAGGCCCGCGTGACGGTGCGGGCCAACCTGTCCCGCCTGGTGGGTGGTGCCAAGGAAGAGACGATTATCGCCCGCGTCGGCGAGGGCATCGTGACCACCATCGGCTCGGCGTCCAGCCATAAAGCCGTGCTCGAGAACCCCGACAACATCTCCAAGGTCGTGCTGCAGAAGGGCCTGGACACCGGCACCGCGTTCGACATCCTCTCGATCGATATCGCCGACATCGATGTGGGCGACAACATCGGCGCGAAGCTGCAGGGCGAGCAGGCCGAGGCCGACAAGCGCCGGTTCCAGGCCGAGGCGGAGAAGCGGCGTGCGATGGCCGTGGCGCAGGAGCAGGAGTACACCGCCGAGGTCGCCAAGGCCCGGGCCGAGGTGGTCCGAGCCGAGGCCGAGGTGCCCCGTGCCATGGCCGACGCGTTCCGCAGCGGCAACCTGGGGATCATGGACTACTACCGGATGCGGAACATCCAGGCCGACACCTCGATGCGGGACAACATCGCCGGCGACGGCGATCACGACGAGAAGTAACAAGAAGCCGACGCTGAGCCGCAGGCGAAGCGTCTGGTATCTCACCCGGCAATGCCACTTCAGTGGCACTGCCCTTGCACGCGGCCCCCCCGCCCCGTCGCCGACTCCAACTCGCCGCCCCCCCACCCCCGCTCCAGCTGACCCGCCGGCCCCCCGGGGCTGCAAAGGTAGGTCTCATCCCCAATCCGCTGGTCGATCTGCATCCCCGTGCTCCGCAGCATCGCCTGCACCGCCGCGTGATTGGCCGCCCACCAGTTGGTCGGGTCATTGGCCAGCCGGTCCTCGATAAACGCCATCTTCGGCCAGCCCGCCTCCAGCATCAGCTCCCGCTCGTTCAGCCCCCGGTCCTCCCGGGCTGCGTCCAGCACCGCGTCACCGGGCATGACCAGCGTCTGGAACACCAGCCGCTGCCGGACCTTCTCCGCCACCAAGTCCAGCGCCAGCAGCGGGTACCGCAGGTGATAGAACACGCCCATAAACAACACGAGGTCGAATGTCTCATGCAGCCGGGCCAGGTCGTAGACACCCATCTGCTCCAGCCGAACCCGCTGACCACCCTCGACCCGCTCCCGCGCCCACCGGGCCTGCTCCAGGTAGTGCGGGTCGTGGTCGATGCCCAGGACCTCCGCCCCCCGCCGGGCCAGCGCAAAGCTATAGAACCCGCCGTTGCAACCGACGTCTAGACACGACATGCCTGAGAGGTCTACCGGCAGGGCCGACGTGATCTCCTGCCACTTCCAGTTTGGGAAGTCGCCCATCGGATGGTCCGGCCGCGTCTGCGAGCCGTCGGCAAGGTGCACGTTGTGGAACCACGGCGGGCCATCGGCATCCGACATGGCCGCAGAGCCTAGCGGCAGCAGCTGCCCGCGTGGGGTCCCTACCCTGCCCCCATGACCACACTGCGACTGGGACACAGCCCCGACCCCGACGACGCGTTCATGTGGTGGCCCCTGGCCAACTTCACCGCACCCGACGGTACCGACTACCGCCCGCAGATCGACACCGCCGGCTTCGAGTTTCAGCATGTGCTGGAAGACATCCAGTCGCTCAACCAGCGGACCGAGTCGGACGACCCCGCCGAGCGGTTGGAGATCACCGCGATCTCCTTCCACCAGTACCCGCACGTCGCCGACCACTACGCCATCACCGACTGCGGCGCCTCGATGGGCGACGGCTACGGCCCGATGATCGTCAGCCGCGAACCGATCCACCTGGACGACCTGGTCTACCCGGTCGACACCCCCGACCCGGACCACCGCCCCACCCTCGCGATCCCCGGGACCCGGACCACCGCGTGGCTCACGCTGCAGCTGATGATGCTCGAAAAGCTCGGCGTCCAGCCCAGCGGCCCCGCCCCGCTGGCCGCCCCGCCCGGCGGCGGGGGCGTGGACACGCTCGCCGCGACCCGCGGCAGCCGATCGCTGGATTACCGCGTCGTGCCCTTCGACCAGATCATCGACAAGGTGGTCGACGGCACGTACACCGCCGGCCTGATCATCCACGAGGGCCAGCTGACCTACGCCGATGCCGGGCTGCACCGCGTGATCGACCTCGGAGCCTGGTGGAAAGACACCCGCGGCCTGCCGCTGCCGCTGGGCTGCAACTGCATCCGCCGTGATGTCGGCGACGCCGCGACGCTGCAGAAGATCGCCGGCGTCCTGGGCCGATCCATCGACCATGCCCTGGACCACCGCCCGCGGGCCGTCGAGTTCGCCCTGCAGTGGGCCCGTGGCATGGGCGGCGACCTCGCGGACCGCTTCGTCGGGATGTACGTCAACGACCTGACCCGCACCCTCGGCGACGCCGGGCGCCAGTCCGTCCAGCAGCTGCTGACCGAGGGTGCCGACGCGGGCATCGTGCCGCCGCTGCCCGGTGATGCCGTCGACTTCATTGACCCGGCGTAGCTGCTCGTACAGCCCAAGCCCCGCACGTGCCGATAATCATCACACGCGAAGGCGTGGGCCGTGGTGCTGCGCGCCGGGTCCGAATCCCCCGTCCCGAGCCGCCCCATGGGTCAGATCACCACCGGCATCGGCCTGGTCTCAGGCATCGACTTCGGCAGCATCGTCGAGCAGCTCGTCGAGCTCGAAGCCCGCCCCAAGACCCGCATCGAGCAGCAGAACGAGACCCTCGCCAGCCAGCAGGCCGCGTTCCAGCAGATCAACGCCAACCTGCTGTCGATGAAGCTTGCCGCCGACGGCCTGACCACCGACGCGACCTTCACCAGCACCACGTCCGCCAGCAGCAACGAAGACGTCCTCACCGTCTCAAGCGGTGCGGGCGCGACCCCCGGCAACTACAGCCTCTCGGTTCAACGCCTCGTTGGGGCCCAGCAGACCATCAGCCGCGGCTACGCCGACGCCTCCACCAGCCCCATCGGGCCCGGGCTGCTCACCTTCGACCGCGTCGAATCCCGGCTGGACCGGCAAACCCGCCTGGGCTCGCTCAACGGCGGCGACGGTATCACCCGCGGCCTGATGCGCCTCACCGACCGCAGCGGCTCGACCGCCATCGTGGACCTCTCCTCCGTCGTCACCCTCGACGACATCGTCGACACCATCAACCAGACAACGGGCGTCAACGTCGTCGCCTCCGTCAGCGGTGACCGCCTCACCCTCAGCGACGCGACCGGCCTCACCGACGCCGCCCTGTCCGCCGCCGATGTGGGCAACAACGGCGTCGCCTCTTCTCTGGGCCTGGTCCTCGATTCCACTGCCGACGGCGACTTGGACGACACCGTCCTCACCGGCGCGGCCCTGAACACCCTCGGCCGGCAGACCCTGCTCAGCGACCTCAATGACGGCAAGGGCATCCGCACCACCATCGGTGTGCCCGACCTCACCCTCACCACTGCCGGCGGGGCCAACGTGAGCGTCAACCTCGACGGCGTGACCACCCTGGGCGACCTCATGGACCTCGTCGACGAGCAGTCGGCTGGCGATCTGGCGATGCAGGTGTCCGACGACGGTCTGGGCGTCGTGCTGGTCGACAACACCGGCGGCGGTGCGGGGTTCACAATCGGCTCCGCCGCGGGGGGCTTCGCCGCCGAGGACCTGGGCATCGCCGGGGCCGACGATGACGCCGACGCGCAGCTGGGCGGCAGCCGACTCGTAGCCGCACTGGACAGCAAGCTGCTCAAGTATCTGGGCGGTGGCTTGGGCCTCGCGGCCTTCGGCGGCTCGACCGTCGCACCCGTGACCGGCGACACCGCCTTGGCCGACCTGCTCGGCGGCGCCGGGGTCGGCGGCTCGGGCAACCCTTCCGACGACATCACCATCACCGCCCGCGATGGCAGCAGCTTCAGCTTCGACGTCGACACCGCCACCACCGTCGATGAACTCGCCACACTGTTCAACACCGGAACTTCTGGCAAGGTCACCCTTGCCTTGTCGGGCAATCGTCTGGTGCTCAGCGACAACACCGAAGGCTTGGCCAATCTGGTCATCGCCGACAAGGGCGGCAGCAGCAGCATCGCGACCGACCTGGGCCTCGTGGCCGACGCCCCCACCTCCAGCATCACCAGCGTTGACCTCGACCCCGCGACCACCTTGGACACCGGCGCGGTCATCAGCGTCACCAACTCGGCCGGCGTCGTCGGCACCGTCGACCTGAACACGGCCGTCTCTGTGTCAGACGTGATCGACCAGATCAACGCCGCGTCGCTGGGCATCACCGCTTCGCTCAACGATGCCGGCAACGGCCTCCGCCTGGTCGACACCGCCGACGGCAACCAACCCCTGATTATCGCCGACGCCGCGGGCAGCTCGCTCGCGACCCAACTGGGCCTGGTCGGCACGCACAGCGACGGGGCCGCCGACGGCGGCGACCTGCAGTACCAGTACGTCCACGAGGGCACGCTGATCGACAGCCTGGGCATCGCCCGCGGCCGGTTCGAACTCCGCGACTCGGGCGGCAGCACCGCCACCGTCGATATCTCTCAAGGCAATGAGCAGACGATCGGTGACGTCCTGAGCGAAATCAACTCGCGGGGCCTGCTTATCACCGCCCGCGTCAACGACACCGGCGACGGCATCGTGCTCGAAGACATCGGCCCCGGCGTGGTCAACATGTCCGTCGAGGAAGTCGGCTCCACCACCGCCCGCGACCTGGGCATCCTCGGCGTTGCCCCCAGCCCCGGGGCCGACCTCAACGGCAGCTTCCAACAGACAGTCAACCTCGCCGCCGGCGACACCCTCGACGCCGCCGTCCAGAAGATCAACGACGCGGGGCTGGGCATCAACGCCAGCATCATCAACGACGGTACCGCCGGTGCCCCTTTCCGCCTGTCCTTGGCCAGCGATCAGGGCGGCCGACGCCACGGCTTCGTCTTCGACGACGGCGGCCTGGGTATGGGGGCCCGCCAGCTGGCCGAGGCGCAGGACGCCGTGGTCTTCTTCGGTGCCGATGACCCCGCCTCCGCCCTGCTGCTGACCAGCCAGACCAACACCCTGGACACCGTCATCCCCGGTGCCCAGATCGACCTGCTCTCGACCAGCGACAAGCCGGTGCAGGTCACCATCAGCGAAGACCGCGAGGCCGTGGTCGAGTCGGTCCAGGAACTGGTCAGCGCCTTCAACGAGGTGACCGGCACGCTCAACGAGTACGACAGCTACGACGCCGAGAACGAAGTCCGCGGCCTGCTGCTGGGCGACCCGACCGTCAGTCGGGTCCGCCAGTCGATCTACAACGCCGTCATCAATCCCAACAACGAGCTCGGGGGCCAATACAAGTCCCTCGCCCAAGTCGGCGTGACCGTCGGCCCCGGTGCCCGGCTGCAGCTGGACGGCGACAAGCTCGCCGAGGCTCTCGAGACTGACCCACAGGGCGTCCGCGACCTGTTCACCTTCGAGCAGTTCGCCATCGACCCCGAGACCGGCGAACAGGACCGCGACCAAGTCCTCGCCCGCGGCATCGGCGTCGAGATCAGCCAGCTGCTGGACCGCCTCACCCGCACCGGCGACGGCGTCGTCACCGAGGCGGTCGACGTCATCGACGAGAAGATCGAAGCCAACCGCCAACGCATCGAAGACATCGACGAAAGCCTCGAAGAAAAGCGAGCCCGCTACGAAGAGCAGTTCATCGCCATGGAACGGGCCCTGTCCCAGATGCAGGGCCAGTCCAACGCATTGAACCAACTCGGCGCCGCCGCCGCCCAATCCCAGGCCGCGTTGGCCCAGTAGGCGGTTCGCGCTCACGCCGCCGATGAGGCGTAGCCAAGTCGGCGGGTTCGGTCAGTCGCGGGCCGTCATGACCCGCCCATGAAGACCTCCGTAATCCTGCCCTGGGCATCGGCGTGGAAGTACAGGTGGTCCCCGAACGCTTCGCGGTCGGGCACGATGATCAACCGGTGCGACACCGGCGTTGTCAAATACGTGTAGACCAGCCGATCCAGAAACTGATTGCCCTGCTTTTCCGCCGACGTCACCAGCCTAGGCGTCCCGCCGCCTTGCACGTGCTGGTGATGCCACCGCAACCCGCCGTCCTTCCGTACCGCCTCCCCCACCCGGATGAACCGGTCATCCCCCAGCAGCACATCCACCCGCTTCGCCTCGTCCCCCACCGCGACCCCCGCCGCCTCCGACACGCTTCCGTACTCGTAAATCTCGAAAAAATGCTTGACGACCAATCGCAGGCCGGCGCAACTCGCCACGATCAGCAGCCCGACGATCGCGAGCGTCCACAGCCCTATCCGCTGCCGAGAGGTCATAGCGCGGGTCGATCCACGGCTTGGACTTGAGCATCCGCAAGGCGCAAGCCCGACGCCCGAGCATGTGGCAGCCGAGCTGCGACCACGTTCCCGGATGCATCCACATCACTCCGTCGCGGCCTGCAACCCGAAAATTGATCCCTACGGGATTCGAACCCGTGTTGCCAGGATGAAAACCTGGAGTCCTGGGCCGCTAGACGAAGGGACCGGCCGGGGGCAGTGTAGGGCCTGTAACGGCGGTGTGGGGGCTGTGGGGGCTGGTGAAACATGTTTGGGGGCGTGGGGGCGGCGATCGGCCGGTGGTGGCTTAAACTATTGGGCTGCGGCGGGCGCACCGTCGACCATCGAGGTCCGTATGGACTGGTGGTGATGTCACGTGTTGGCGGGAGCTCAGGTTGCTTCGACTGGTTCAACTCAACGGACCGCACCGGGGGCGGGTGTATCAGTTCAGCGGCCGTCGGCCCGATGAGCTGGGACGTCAGGTGCGTCGATTTCGGCTGGAGGACAGCCGGGTATCGCGTCGGCATGCCGAGGTGTTCATCGAGGGCGGGACGTGGGTCGTACGGGACCTGGGTTCGTCTAATGGCACGTATGTCAACGGCGAGCGCATCGGCCGCATGACGGAGTTGGAGGTCGATGACGAGCTGCGGTTCGGACGGTTGGCGTTGAAGGTCTTGAAGGTCGATCCGGAAGGGATCGAACGCTCGGATCGACCGGGCGGGCCGATGCCGCGGATGGCCCCGGAGGCGGCGGCGGGGCTTGAATCGGCGGGGGCGGCAGGACTCGAATCGGACCTGTCGGGCGGCAGCGTTGCGGATGAGGATGAGCTGCTCGGCGTGCTGGCCGATGAGGCGGACGACGAGGACGACGTGCCCACCCGGCCGGCACAGCCCGTTGAACGGGCGGAGGCACCTGCGGCGCCGGAGCCGGTGGATGAGGCGGGGCCGGACGTCGATGCGTTTGGGGGGTCGGGTCTGCTGGCCCAAGACCTGGATGGGCTAGATGCCTGGTTGGCCGAAGAGGCGACGGGCGATCCGGTGGACGACGGGGCGGCCGGCGATGTGGACATCGCGTCCGGATCGGCGGCGGGCGAGGATGAGCCGACCGAGCCGGAGCAACCCCCAGCGGTGGTGGGTCTGAAGGTGGATGACCTGCAGCCCGAGCAGCCGCGGGAGGAGCAATCGATCGGTTCTGCTGCGTCGGCCGAGGCCGGCGTGGCGTTGGACGACGCGGCGGATTTGGAGCCGCCACGGGTGCGGGCGGGCACATCGGAATCGGGGGCACAGGATGGCGCGGAGATCGAGCCAGCGGCGGCTGAGGCGGAGGAGCTGCGAGTCGGTCCTGACGCGGCGGGCGATGGAGACGCTGCTGCTGAAGAAGCACGGGGCGATGCTGACCAGGTCGACGCGGAGCCTGAGCCGGCGGATGAGGCCCGGGTTGTTCAAGCCGAGCAGCGGGTCGAAGGCGAGTCGACATCCGCCCCGACGTCGGAGCTTGCCGAGGCCGACCCTGAGGAGGTTGAGCAAGCGGCTGCGCCGGCCGCGCCGGTCGATCCCGAGCTTTATGAGGATGACGGAGGCATCTTTGCCGCTGGGGACAACGCGGACCTTGTTGATATCAGCGGGTCGGTTGCGGAGGGATCACTCGACGATACCGGCGGTTTCGATGACGAAGACGACACGTTCTTCGACGGTTTTGCGGGCGTGGGCGGGCCATCGAGCGGGGTGTCATCGACGAGGTCGACTCGTGAAGCCGGTGCCCAGGCAGCGGGTGAGCGGCCCCGGACATCCCGCACAGCCGATGCAGAGCGAACCGAACGTCAGGCTGCCGCGGCCACGGCCCCGCGTGCAATGGGGCCGCGGACCCGTCGAGCCGACGATCCGCCCGGGGGCCCGGCGAAGCGGCCGGCCCCGGACCGTCACGCCTCACGTGAGGCGGTCGACGAGGACGACTTCGCCGAGCCCAGCGGCCGGCGGGTCTCGCCGCGCGTGTTGCTGGGGAGTCTGATCGTGCTGGTCTTGGCGGCGGTGGGCATCGGGATCGCGGTGACGCTGATCGGCGGCGGCCCGGAGCTACCGGATCCCACCACCGTGGCGGGCGGCACTACGACGCAGCAGCCAGGCGGTCTGCTGACCGAACCCGAGTGGCAGGTTGGGCCTGACACCGAGGCCGGCGAGAACGAAGTTGCGGGCTCGTCGACGATTTCCGCTGACCCCTTCGCAGACGGCGGCAGCATCGACGACTTGCCCGAGCCCCGGCCGCCGGTGCAAGAGCCGCCGCGGCAACCGCCGGTCGCTGAAGCGCCCACGGCCCCGACGCCGGCAACCCCCGAGCCGGGCCCGCGGGCACCGGTGACGCCGCCCGCGGTCACGGAGGCTCAACCGTCCCCGGCGACCCCCGCCCCCCCTGCTGCCGAGCCGCCGGCCGCCGTACCGACGTCCGATCCGCAGCTGGCGATGATCGACCCGACACCCGCGCCACTTGAGCTGGCCGTGGATGAGGGGCTTCAGGAAGATGTGGCGCCAACCCGCGGGCAGGTGGAAGATTCGCCCGATGCAGGACCGGGTGCCGAGATCGATCCGGGGGCCGAGCAGCGTGATGACCCGCCCGCGATGCGGGGACCGGGACACCGCACGGCGTTTCTGGTGGACGTATCCGGCTCGCTGGTGGACACGATGCCTCAGCCGTTGATCTGGCTGGAGCAGGCGCTGCAGCAACTCGAAGCCGGCGAGCAGTTCACGGTGGTCTACTTCCGCGAAGACGAGGCCATCGAGCTGCCTCCGGGCGGGATGCGGTCGGCCAGCAGCGCCGCGGTGGACGCGGCGGCTCGGTGGATCGAGCCCGGCCGGGTCAGCCCCGGCGGCCGGTCCGACGCCCAGGCGGCGCTGCGGCTGGTGCTCGAGCACGAGGCCACGGACATCTACATCCTTTCGGATGAGAACTTCGGCCAGCACTCGGGCCGGGACGCCTCACCCGCGGCGGTGATCCGCGAGCTCGAGTCGGTCATCGAGCCCGCCGAGGCCGACGTGCGGGTTCATACCGTGCAGTTCTTCTACGACGACGCGGACGACACGCTCGAGCGGATTGCCCGGCGGTTCAACGGCACGTTTGAGTTTGTCGGCGAGCAGCGTGCGACTGCCGCCGAGCCCGCCGAACTGCTGCGGATGCTCACCGAACAGTAGTGCCCGACGCGGCTTGGTCGGCATCGACCACCTTCGTCAGGTCGGTGACGACACCGAAGCTGCCGCTGTACTCGCCCTGTTCGTCGAAGAGGGACCGAGGAGCGATCAGGATCGGGCGCACGGTGCTGTCAGGCCGCTTGAGTCGTAATCGGTAGACGGCCCGCGGTGCAGGTTTCTCCCGCTGGGGCTGCATCGCGCGGTAGCGCTGGGCGTCTTCCTCGAGCATCAGCTCGTGCACGTCTCGGCCCAGCAGCTGCTGCTGAGTCATCCCAGCCATCTGGGCGAACTGCTGGTTGACCAGCGTGATCCGGCCGTCACGGTCGACCAGACATATGCCGTCAGTCATCGTTTCGACCAGCGTACGATGCAGCTGGTTGCACTCGGCCAGTTGCTGGGCCCGCTGACTCGCCTTGTCCTCAAGCGTCTGGTTGAACTCGTGCAATCGCTCGACCATCCGGATGCGATCCAGCTCCGAGCCCAGACGCGGTGCCAGCAACTGGAGCACGCGGTCCGGCTGCAGCGACAGGTCGATCGGCGAGGCGTTGAGGATGGCCAGGACTCCCAGCTGCCGGTCCTCGTTGTTCAGGGCCACGCCCATGTAGGCGGTCGCGTCGAGCCGGTCCAGGATCGGGTCCCCCGGGTGCTGATCGCTCACCTCACCGGGGCAGAAGTAGAAGCCGCGGCTAAGCGTGACGTCGCAGATGCACTGGTCCCGCGGAGCCACCAGGTCGTCGATCAGGTCACCGCGGTCGCATAGCACCAAAACCCGGACCGTGTGGTCATCCTCCATCAACTGCGAGATGACACACGACCGCACCTTCAACCGCTCGGTGAGGCTGCACGCCAGCTCACGCAGATACCGACCGCCGGTCACACCGCCCACGTCCTCGTGGACCTGCTGCAGGACCGACCAGCCCGCGGCCGGGCTTTCCGCTTCCGGGGTGGGGGCCCGGGAGCTCGCCACACGGACGGCCTGCGCCGTGCCGGGCCCGCCTCCCGGGTCCAGCGTCGCCATGCCCGCCGAGATGGCGATCTTGGCCAGCTGCACCCGGTTGTTGGCGCCCAGCTTCCGGCCCAGCGACAGCCGATGCGTCTCGATCGTCTTCAACGACCGGAACAGCTTGTCGGCGATCTCGGCCAACGTCAGCCCCTGGCCGATGTAACCGAGCACCTCCCTTTCTCGGGGCGTCAGCGTCGCAATTCGGTCGTCGTTCAAAAGGCAATCCCTCGGTTCACACGATTGCGGCCTAAAGCCGTGGTGGACGGTTCACGCGAGAAGCGTCCACAAGGTAACGCCGATCTCAGGTGAACCATGGATTTTGTGCATGAAGGTGACCTCTTGGCATTCACAACCGGCAAAAGCATCTAGAATTATTGGTTCGAAGCGAGACCTTGCCCCAGGTCGCCGCGAATCCGACAACTCGATCAATGTGCAGCCTCGCCGGCGTTAGCCAACCCCCCCGACCCGGCGAGGCTGCTTTTTTCCGCCGACTTCACCGCCGGTCGACGCCGGGACATCGCTCGGTAGCCTGCGTCTATGGCAAGTGCAGCTTCCGCAGTTTTCGCGGGCCCAGGGCGGGTCCGGATTGATGACGCCGCTGACCAGGAGCCCGGCCCCGGGCAGGTCCGGGTGCGGGTGGTCGGCTGCGGGGTGTGCGCGAGCAACGTCCCGCCGTTCGAGGGGCGCGACTGGTTCGAGTACCCGATGCCGCCGGGCCAGCCGGGTCATGAGGCCTGGGGCGTAGTCGAGCAGCTGGGGCCGGGCGTCGACGCGCTGAACGTCGGCGATCGGGTCGCGATGCTCTCGGATCACGGGTACGCCAGCCACGACATCGCCGAGGTGACGAAGGTGGTGCGGCTGCCCGATGACCTGACCGGGCCGCTGCCGGGTGAGCCGCTGGGGTGCGTGATGAACATCCACCGGCGGGCCCTGAACGGGCTGGACGCCGCCGGCCTTTGCGTGGCGGTGGTCGGCGTCGGCTTTCTCGGGGCGCTGCTGACGCAGCTGATCACGCGGCGTCACGGGCTGGAGGTGACAGCGATCTCGCGGCGAGCCGCGTCGCTGGAGGTCGCCGCGTCGGTCGGGGCGGCGCAGACGCTGGACTGGGACCGGGCGTGGGCGGTGGCCGGCGAGGTCGGCGGGATGTTTGGCGGCGGCCGGTTCGACGTGGTCATCGAGTGCACCGGCAAGCAGGAGGCGCTGGACCTGTGTACCGAGCTGGTCGCCGAGCGCGGCCGGCTGGTCATCGCGGGGTTTCATCAGGACGGCATGCGGCAGGTGAACATGCAGACGTGGAACTGGCGCGGCCTCGACGTGATCAACGCCCACGAGCGGGACGAGGCGGTGTACGTGCAGGGCATCCGCGATGCCGTTGAGGCCGTGCGGGTCGGCGACCTGGACCCAACCCCGCTGTACACGCACCACCTGCCGCTGGACCGGTTGCAGGAGGCGCTGGAGCTCACGCGGGATCGGCCCGACGGGTTCGTCAAAGCGCTGGTCTACCCGGGCGGGGTTCCGTGAAGCCCCGGGATGGTCATCGCCGGGCATCGGCGCTCACCGCTCGCAAAAGCCTGCCCGCGTCAACAACTCCATCGTGACCGGCTTGCCCTTGTCCGCCGGCCGCGGCAGCACCTCGTCCAGCCGCTGCACCACCGCCTTGACCAGCATGTCCGCTTCGAGGTTGACCTGGTCCCCCGCGACCAGCCGGCCCAAGGCCGTGCGGTCCAGCGTCGTGGGGATCAGCGCCACCGTGAAGCGATCCGGCTCGCGGTCCGCGACGGTCAGCGACACGCCGTCGATCGTGATGCTGCCCTTCGGAATGACCCAAGGCCGCAGCGGCTCGGGCGTCGCCACGGTCAGCCGCCAGTCCGCCGCCCTGTCCTGCACCGCCAGCACCTGTCCGGTGGCGTCGACGTGGCCCTGCACCACGTGCCCGCCCATCGGCTGACCCGCCGCGAGCGCCGGCTCGAGATGCACCGGGTCGCCCACCGCCAACCCACCCAGCGTCGTCCGCCGCAGCGTCTCGCTCACCGCGTCGAACACCAGCCGCCCGTCATGTGCCGCCGGCTCCTCGGCCACCGTGAGGCACACCCCGCTGATTGCAATCGAGTCCCCCGCCACCACCGGTCGCCCCCCATCGGGTGCCCACCCGCCCGCATCCACGACCAGCCGCACCCCAGCCTCGGTCGGCTCGACCGACGCGACCCGCCCCACCGTTTGCACCAGGCCGGTGAACATGCCGTCAAAGGATACGACGGGCGGATGAAGCAGCAAGAACCGCGGCCCACTTGCGGCGGTTGAGGATATGGCGAAGCCGCAAATCCTTCGCAACCGCGCACGACATAAAAAGGCGGAGCCCACATCGCTGCGGGCTCCGCCGTGATCTTCAATTGCGGCCTGTTCTAGGGTTTCGGCCGCTCGGTGGTGTGGGTCTCGGCATCGACCTCGATGTGCTCTTCCTTGAGCTTGGCGTCGACCTGCTCGCGGTCTTCAACAACCCGCTTGCCGACCTCGACCTGCTCCTTGGCGACGGTCCGCTTGTCCACGTCCACGACCTCTTCCTTGAGCGTCACACGCTCCTGCTCGGTCGTGTCGCCGGTGATCGGCGCCGCGGCTTTGCCGTGCAGGTCAGTCCGTTCCACGACGAGCTCTTCCTTGCGGACGGGCACCTCAACGTGCTGCGTTTCGGTCGTGACCTCCTTACGGACTACCGCCTCGCCGGCCTGCCTCTGGTGCTTGTCAACATCGAGCACCTCCTTGCGAGCCACCAGCTTGCCACCGGCATCGACGCGCTCGGCGGCCTGGGCGTTGCTCGCGTAGTCGCTCTCGCGGCGGTCGTAGTCGTACGCGTTGGCACCGTCGAGGATGCGACGGGCTTCGTCGTGGCGAGCGGCGCCGGCCTTGACGGTGACGATGGTTCGACCATCATTGAACTGTTGCTCGTAATACTCGGCTTCTTCCTCGGGGATGCCGGCCCCGATCAGGGCGCCGAGCAGGCCACCGGCGGCGGCGGTACCCGCAGCCGAAGCCGCGATCGCCGCCAACGTGCCGCCCGCGATGACCGGGCCGATCGCCGGCAGCAGGCCCGCCACGATGCCCAGACCCCACAGGGCACCGGCACCCAGACCGGCCACGGCACCCGCGGTCGCGCCCTCGGCGGCCTTGTTGCCCTTCTCCTCGTGCTCCACATCCTTCGTCTCGTGGTCCCGCGCCGCCACGCCGATCTGCTCCTCGGTGAAGCCCGCCTCCTTCAACCGGCGGACCGCCTGTTGAGCCTCCGCGTGGTTATGGAAAACACCAACCACGGTGTCACGATTCGCTGCATTGCTATCGGCTGCTGCCATTTTATCTGCCTTCAATTCTTTAAACGTCAGCGGGTTGGCACACTGGCCACTCCTGCCGCTCGACTGCAAAACAGCGTACCAACGAATCCACTCCTTACGCGGCTTCTATTGGCATTTAGGACTACTCGATTATATATGAAGCTTCACTCAGTTACTCCTCATGCGGTCGCCAAGTTTTATAGCAGCGTGGTGATCCCCGCCTCGCAGGCTGACCTGCCACTGACCTATCACCAAGCTGGGCAGCCTTGACCTACCCCCGGCGGTCCTTCTGATTCGTGAACGGGCATCGCGCCGTGTGCTCTAGACTCCCCGCCCCTATGACCCCACGCACGCACTACTGCAACGACCTCCGCGCCGACCACGTCGGCCAGACCGCCACCCTTGCCGGCTGGGTTCAGTCCTACCGCGACCACGGCGGCGTCATCTTCATCGACCTGCGCGACCGCCAAGGCATCACGCAGGTGGTGTTCCACCCCGAGAACGCCGACGCCCACGCCGCGGCCGACCGGCTCCGGCACGAGGACGTCGTCGGCGTCACCGGCGAGGTCGTCGCACGTGAAGCTGGCATGGCGAACCCGAAGCTGCCGACCGGCGAGATCGAGCTGGAGGCGAAGACGCTGGAGGTCTTGGGCAAGGCCCAGACCCCGCCGTTCACGCCGGAGATGGCCGAGCGGACCAACGAAGAGCTTCGGCTCAAGCACCGGTACATCGACCTCCGCCGGCCGCGGATGCAGCACATCCTGCAGACCCGCCACCGCACGACCAAAGCGGTCCGCGACTTCTGCGATGAGCACGGCTTCCTCGAGATCGAGACGCCGTTCCTGTGCCGCAGCACCCCGGAGGGGGCCCGGGATTACCTGGTGCCCTCGCGGCTGGAGCCCGGATCGTTCTACGCGCTGCCGCAGAGCCCGCAGCTGTTCAAGCAGATCCTGATGGTCGGCGGGGCCGAGCGGTACCTGCAGATCGTCCGCTGCTTCCGGGATGAGGACCCCCGGGCCGACCGGCAGGCCGAGTTCACCCAGATCGACATGGAGATGAGCTTCGTCGACCAGGAGCAGGTGATGCAGCTGGCCGAATCGATGATCCGCCACGTCTGGAAGAAGGTGCTGGACAAGGATGTGCCCGAGGTCCGGCGGATGAGCTACGCCGAGGCGGTGGGGCGCTTCGGCAGCGATCGGCCGGACCTGCGATTTGACCTGGAGCTGGTGGACATCACCGACATCGCCGGGCGGACCGACTTCAAGGTCTTCAAGGGCGCGATCGACGCGGGCGGCGTGGTCAAGGCGATCCGCGTGCCCGGCGGGGCGAGCATGAGCCGTAAGGAGACCGACGCGCTGGCCGAGTGGGTCAAGCAGTTTGGCGCCGGCGGCCTGCCGGTGACCAAGGTCGAGGGCGGCAAGCTGGCCACCGGGATCGCCAAGTTTCTCGAGCTCGTCACCGACGACCTGATCGCGAAGGTCGAGGCGTCCGACGGCGACCTGATCGTGTTCGGCACCGACGCGAGCCCGACGGTGGTGCACCGGGTGCTCGGTGAGCTGCGGGTCAAGCTGGCGAAGGACCTGGGCCTGATCGAGGACGGCCGGGACGAGTGGGTGTGGATCGTGGACTTCCCGCTGCTCGAGAAGGACCCCGGCGGCGAGCGGTTCCACGCGTTGCACCATCCGTTCACCGCCCCGACCGACGCGGACCTCGACAAGCTCGAGTCTGACACGCTGGCGGTGGGCAGCAAGGCGTACGACCTGGTGCTCAACGGCAGCGAGCTGGGCGGCGGGTCGATCCGTATCCACCGGCCGGAGGTGCAGCAGCGCGTGCTGCAACTGCTGGGCATCGATGAGCAGCAGGCCCGCCAGCAGTTTGGCTTCCTGCTGGACGCCCTGAACTACGGGGCACCGCCCCACGGTGGCATCGCCTTCGGCCTGGACCGCATGGTGATGCACCTGGTCGGCACGGAAAACATCCGCGACGTCATTGCGTTCCCCAAGACGCAGACCGGCCAGGACCTGATGACCGAAGCGCCCGCGCCGGTCGACGCGATGCAGCTCAAGGAGCTGTCGCTGCGGGTGCAGACGCATCACCAGGCGGCGCACGCCGGGCCGTAGCGAGCCGGGCTCTGTGAGCCCGGATTTCGGCGTCACAGACGCCGGCTTGCCGGACGTAGACTCGCGACGTGTGTGGCATCGCTGGCATCCTGCGCTTCGATGACGAGCCGGTCGAACCCGGCCGACTGGCGGCGATGCTCGCGCACCAGCGGCACCGCGGGCCCGACGGCGAGGGGTTGGCGATGCACGGGCGATGTGCGTTGCTCCACACCCGGCTGTCGGTGATCGACCTGCTCGGCGGCGACCAGCCGATGCACATCCGCCCGCCGCGGACCTTCCAGGAGGAGCAGGTCAGCGACCCACGCCGGCCCAAGCCCCGCTACGAATCCGACGGCCCGCTGCACCTGATCTTCAACGGCGAGGTCTACAACCACCGCCGACTCCGCTCGCTGCTGACCCGCTGCGGCCACCGCTTCAGCACCGACCACTCGGACACCGAAGTCCTGCTGCTGGGCTACCGCCAATGGGGCACGCAGCTGCCCAAACACTTGCACGGCATGTTCGCGTTCGCCATCTGGGACGAGGGTCGGCGGCAGCTGTTCGTCTGCCGGGACCGGGTGGGCAAGAAGCCGCTGTTCCTGCTGCAGCGCGAGAGCGAGCTGATGTTCGCCAGCCTTGTGGGCACCCTCGCCGCGGGGCTGCCCCACGGGACACGGCCGGGCCTGAATGACGACGCGCTGCTGCACTACCTGCAGCTGGGCTACACGCTGGACCGCCCGCTGTTCGACGGGGTCTGGGAACTGCCGCCGGCCCACTGGATGACGGTCGAGGCCGACGGTTCGCGGCACGTCGAGCAGTACTGGCGGCCCCCGCCGATCTCCAAGTCCAGCACGTCGCTGGGCGCTGCGGACGCGCTGCGGGAGGTGCTGGGCGAGGCGGTCAACAGCCGGCTCGAGGCCGACGTGCCGCTGGGCTGCTTCCTCTCGGGCGGCATTGACTCGTCGCTGGTCGCCGCGATCGCTCAGCGGCGGATCAGCCAGCGTGGTGGCAATCCGCTGCGGACGTTCAACGTCGCCATGCCCGAAGCGAGCTACGACGAGACGCCCCACGCGATGGCCGTCGCTGAGCACCTGGGTACTCGCCACGAGGTGCTGCACACCCGGGTAGGCGACGCGATGGACGATCTTCGCCAGCTGATGGACATCACCGGCGACCCCAATGCCGACAGCTCGCTGCTGCCCACGCACTGGCTGTGCAAAGCGGCGAAGCAGCATGTGACGGTGGCGCTGTCGGGTGACGGCGGCGACGAGCTGTTCGGCGGATACGACCGGTACCGGGCCATGCGATGGCTGTACCGGCACGGCAGTGTGCTGCGGATGCTCCCTGCCGGCATGGCGGACCCGACCCGCCCGCGCAGCTGGAAGACACGCTTGGGCCGGCTCGCCGCCGCCGCCAAGGCCGGGCCGGACCCCGCCGCGTCGTACCTTTCCATGATCGGATTGTTCAACGCCAGGCAGATCGCCGGGCTGATGCCCGAGCGGTTCGGCGACTTGGCCGACCGGCCCGCGGTGGCACCCGGCTGGCCCGAGACGGCACCCGACCGCCAACCGCATCCGGTCCACGACGCGATGCGTTGGGACCTGCAGCATTACCTGCCCCACGAGCTGCTCCGCAAGCTGGACCGTGCGTCGATGGCCGTGGCTCTGGAAGTCCGCTGCCCGCTGCTGGACACGTCGGTCTGCGACCTCGCGGGTCACCTGCCGCCGCACGTGCTGATGCCCGGCAGCCGGCCCAAGGGCCTGCTGCGACAGGTCGCCGCCGAGCTGTTACCCGACCCCATCGTCCGCCGGCCCAAACGCGGCTTCGCGGTGCCGATCGGCCAGTGGTTTCGCACCACGCTCCGCGAGCCGATGCAGCAGCTGCTGCTCGATGGCCCCCTGCCGGACCTTGGCGTGGACCGGCCGTACGTCGAACAGCTGGTCCGCCACCACCTGGACCGCAAGGCCGACCACACGCACCGGCTGTTCGGACTGATGCAGCTGGCGCTCTGGCAGCAGTGGCGGTCCTAAAGCCCGGGGATGGCCATCCCCGGGCTTTGGCCACCCCCGCTGCTAGCGCCCGACTCACCACCCCCCGGTACGATCCGCCGGTGAACCCGCTGCACCACCTGCCGCTCGCGCTCGCCCTGGTCCTGGCCCTGCTAGCCGCCCCGCCGCCGGCGGCCGCCCAGGCCCCCAGCGCCGGCGGTGAGCTGGTGACCCTCGCCTCGTACAACCTCGAAAACTTCTTCGACGTTTTCGACGACCCATTCACTGACGACCAGACCACCGAGCCCAAGCCGCGGCGCGAGCTGGAGCAAATTGCCGCCGCCCTGATCGAGGTCGACGCGGACGTGGTGCTGCTGCAGGAGCTGGAGAATCTCGGGGCGCTCGAGGCGTTCAACCAGGAATTGATCGGCCAGCTGGGCTACGCGTACGTCGCCGCTCCTCGCGGCAACGACGGCCGCGGTATCGGGCTGGGCGTGCTCAGCCGGCTGCCCGTCGAGAGCATTACCAGCTACCGCCTGCGGCAGCTGCACGACGAGGACGGCCGGCCCATGATCAACCCGTACGACGGCGGGCCGCTGCGGATGTCGCGTGATGTGATGCACGTGGTGCTGGACGTGCCCGGCGACCGGCCGCTGCACGTCATCAACGTGCACCTCAAGTCCAACCGCGACGGCCCGAACGACCCGCGGTCGGTCAACCGCCGACTCGCCGAGGCGACGCTCGTCCGCGAGATCGTGGCCGACCTGCTCGAGGACGACCCCGAAGCGTGGATCACCGTGGCCGGCGACTTCAACAGCGATTACATGGTCCAGCCCGGTGACGAGCGGCGCCGACCTTGGCCGACGTACCAACGCATGATGGGGCTCGACGGTGCAGGCGGCCCGCAGATGATCGATCCGCACGCCGAGCTGGACCGGCCGCGGCGGATCAGCCTGCCCAGCCGCGGCGAGTACCCCGACGCGACTTTCGATTACGTGATCCTCAGCCCCGCCCTGGCCGAGCACGTCGTGCCGGGGTCCGCCTACGTCCTGCAGCGGGCCGACATCACCGGCGGGTCCGACCACCGCCCCGTCGTCGTCGAGCTGCAGCTGCCTCAATAAAGCCGCTTGCGGCTTAGCCCGCCATCCCCGCCCGCGTCGCCTTCACCACCTTGACAAACTTCGTCGCCCGCTCGGTCAGCTCGTCCCAACGCCCCTCGGCGACCAGCTGCTTGTCCACCAGCGCCGAGCCGACGCCCAGCGCCGCGGCCCCGGCGTTGAGCCAGTCGGCGACGGTGTCGAGAGTCACGCCGCCGGTGGGCGTGAGCTTGAGGTGCGGCATCGGGGCCAGCAGGTCCTTGAAGTACCGGGGGCCGAAGTGGTTCGCCGGGAACACTTTGACCAGGTCGCTGCCGGCCACCGTCGCCGCCTGCACCTCGGTCGGCGTCAGGGCCCCGACGATCGCCGGGCGGTCGGCGGCGTGGGCCGCATCGATGATGGCCGGGTCGAAGATCGGACTGATCACGTACCGGGCCCCCGCGTCCATCGCCTCGCGAGCCATCTGCGGGTTCAGCACACTGCCCACGCCAATCAGGCAGCGGTCGCCCAGCCGATCACTCGCAGCCCGGATGCCCTCCAGCGCCCCGGGGGTCGTCAGCGTGATCTCGACCGCCTCCAGCCCGCCGGCGACCAGCGCCTCGCAAGCCTCGACCAGCCCCTCGGGTGAGTTGGTGCGGACGATGGCGACCAGCCCCGAGGCGGTGAGGCGGTCGACGATGGCGTGGCGGTCTGGGTCTTGAGGTGTGGACATGGCGCCAGACTACGGACTCACGCCGCCGCCGTAACCCGCTCCGCGAGCCGCACGTCCTGCACGTGCAGATCCGCCTGCGGCCGGCCTTGCCACGAGCCGACCTTGGGCGTGAATACCACATCGACCCGCGTCCCCCGCGGCAGCTGCGGCGCCAGGTCGCCCATGCCAAACCCGATGCCCTTGAGCACGCAGTTGCCGCTTCGCATCCGCAGCGACAGGTGATCCCCGCCCCGGCCGACCGGCGAGCCGGCGACGTCCAGCACCACGCCCCGCAGCAGCAACCTCGGCGTCGGGTTGCCCCGGCCAAACGGCCCGAGCCGACGCAGCTGCTCGAATAGCGCCAACCCGCAGTCGCCCGCCTCGATGCAGGCGTCTACGTGAACGTCGGCCCGCAGCCGGTCCGCCGGCAGCTCCCCGTTCACCTGCTCGACCAGCGCGTCTCGGAGAGCCGGCACGTCGTCGGTCGCCAGCTCCAGCCCCGCCGCCATCGCGTGGCCGCCGAACTTCCGCAGCCGGTCGCTGCAGCGGGTGAGCATTGCGTGGATCGATACGCCGTCCACGCTGCGGGCCGAGCCTTTCGCCGTGCCGTTGACCGTGCCCAACAACACCACCGGCCGGTGGTACCGCTCGACCAGCCGGCTGGCCACGATCCCGACCACGCCCGGGTGCCAGCCCTCGCCGGCCAACACCAGCGCCCGGCGATCCGCCGCCGCATAGTTGTGCTGCTGCACCTGCTGCTCGGCCTGGTCCAGGATGTCCCGCTCCACCTGCCGCCGCTGCTCGTTGGCCCGGTCCATCATCGCCGCCAACTCGTCAGCCTCGGCGCCGTCGGCGTCGGTCAGCAGCCGCACCGCCGACGACGCGTGCTCCACCCGGCCGCAGGCGTTGAGCCGCGGGCCCAGCACAAAGCCCACGTGATGGGCCTCCAACGGCTCGTCCCGCTCGGCCTTGAGCAGCCCCGTCGCCGACAGCAGCGCCCGCAGCCCGGCCAGCTGCGTGTCTCGCAGCGTTCGCAGCCCCACCGCGCACAGCGACCGGTTCGCGTCCCGCAGCGGCGCCACGTCGGCGATCGTCCCCAGCGTCGCCAGCCGTACCATCTCCATCATCAACGCCTTCAGCGTCGCCGGCAGCCGGGCCGACCCGCAGTGCACCTGCGCGACCCGCCACGCCAGCAGCAGCGCCACCCCCGCCCCGGCCAGGTCCGCCAGGCCCCGCTGCCGCGCCGCTTCGACGGCCGACGCTTCGCCGATCCGCGGGTGCACCACCGCCGACGCCTCTGGCGATGGCCCGTCGCCCGGCTCGTGGTGGTCGGTGATGATCAGCTCCAGCCCCGCTGCAACCGCCGCCGACACCGGCTCGATCGACGACACCCCGCAGTCCACCGTGACCACCAACGGCAGCCGGTCCCACGGCTCGCCCGAGTCAGGCCGACGCTCGGCCAGGCTCAGCAGCCCGGCCGTGTTCAGCCCGTACCCATCATCCACCCGGTGCGGGACCGTCACCGAGACGTCCGCCCCCAGCGACCGCAGCACGTGCCAGAGGATCGCCGAGGCGGTCACCCCGTCCACGTCGTAGTCCCCCCACACCACAATCGGCTGACCCTCGGCCAAGGCCCGCTCGATCCGCCCCGCCGCCGCGTCGCAGCCCGGCAGCGCCGCCGGCTCGGGCAGGTCCGTCAGCCTGGGCTCCAGAAACCGCCGCACCGCGTCAGCCCCGACGATGCCCCGCTGATAAAGCAGACGATCCACTAGCGGGTGAAACCCCAGCCGCTGGGCCGTGTCCTGATTCGCCGGCCCGCCCAGGCCGCCGGCCGGCTCCGGCCCGAGCACGCCCTGGGCCCGAGCGATCCATCGCTTCCGCATCCCTGCGTCCTGCATCGGACGATCATAATCCGCCCGCACAACCGACAGGTCCGGCACAACCGGTACGCCCTGCCCCAACTCCCCCGCAGGATCATCAGCCGCGCAAACCCCAGTCCCGATCCAGCCGATGCTTGCACCGTCCGCGTCCCCCGTTCGAGACCGCCCCATGCGCTCCACGCACGCCAACCTTTCCCGCAGCAGCGGCTTCACCCTGATCGAGATCCTCGTGGTCGTGGTGCTGCTGGGGATCCTCGCCGCGCTCGTCATCCCGCAGTTCACCAACGCGTCAGCACAGTCCCGGGACAACTCGATGCGGATGAGCCTTTACCGGCTTCGCGGCCAGCTCGAGGTGTACAAGCAAGAGCACAACGGCAACTGGCCGACCCTCGCCAACTTTGAGAACCAGATGACCCTGGCCAGCAATGTCGACGGCGCAACCGCCGCCGTAGGTACCGCCGGCTACCCGCTGGGCCCCTATGTCCGTGAAATCCCGGTCAACCCGTTTACCGACACCCGCGATATCTCCGCAGGCTCGGTGGGCAGCTCGGCCTGGTACTACAACGAGACCACCGGCCAGTTCTCCCCCAACGACACCGCCGACCACCGCCTCTACTGATCCCCGCCCAAAGCCCACGGCTTCAGCCGTGGGCAGGCCCCGGCGGGCCTCGTCAACGAGGTTGTTCTACACGCCTGCAACGCGGGTGTTCAGATTCACCACGCCCGCGTGATCCACCCGCCGCCAATCACCCGCTCCCCGTCGTAGCAGACCACCGCCTGCCCCGGCGCCGCCGCGTCCACCGGCTCGTCCAGACGGACCTCCAGCTTCGCCTCGCCGACCGCCCGCACCCGCCCCGCCGACGCCGGGCTGTTGTAACGCACCTGCACCCCGCACCGCCGCCAGTCTGCGGGGGCATCGATCAGCCAGTTGGCCTGGTCGGCTTCCAGGTGCGTCCGCCCCAGCGCCTCCCGCGGCCCGACGACCACCGTGTTGCTCGCCGCGTCTTTGTGCACGACGTACAGCGGCTGGTTCGATTGCAGTCCCAGCCCACGACGCTGGCCGATCGTGAACCGCTGCTGCCCGCCGTGCTCACCAAGCACCCGCCCGTCGGTGTCGACGATTGACCCGGTCGGCAGCTCGCCGCCTGCCCGCCGCTGCACCAGCCCCGCGTAGTCGTTGTCGGGTACGAAGCACACCTCCTGCGAGTCGGGCTTGTCGAACACCGGCAGCCCCAGGTCGGCCGCGATCCGCCGCGTCCGATCCTTCTGCAGCCCGCCGACGGGCAGCAGCATGTGCCCCAGCCGGTCCCGCGGCGTGCCAAACAGCACGTACGACTGGTCCTTGCCCGCATCGACGCCACGACGCAACTGCGGCCCGTCAGGCCCGTCGACGACCTGGGCGTAATGCCCGCTCGCCACGTGCGTCGCCTCGATCGACCGCGCATATTCCCAAAGCTTGCCGAACTTCAGCCAGTCGTTGCACCGCACACACGGGTTGGGCGTGCGACCGGCCTGGTATTCGTCCACGAAGTAGTCGATCACCCGGCCGAAGTCCCGTCGGAAGTTGATCGCGTAGAACGGCAGGCCCAGGTGCGACGCCACCAGCCGGGCATCCGCCGCGTCGTTCACGCTGCAACACCCCCGCTTATTCACCGGCCGACTGTCGGCCACCGGCAGGGCAATCGTGCCTCCCACACCCGCCGAGATTCCGCATGCCGCCTCGTTCGTGTACCCCGCCGCCGCCTCGGCCTCATCCGGCGAGCCGAGCCGCATGAACACCCCGACCACCTCATGCCCCCGCTGCTGCAGCAGCGCAGCGGCGACCGAACTGTCAACCCCGCCGGACATCGCCAACACCACCTTGCCACCGCTGCGGGCCATGGGCAAACTTTAGCCCGTGTGAAGGACAATCCAACCACCATCCGGGAGTGCGAGGCTCCCGCGGGCACCATCGGTCCGCTGTCGCAGGCGACCCGGCTCAGTGACCACATCTGGCAAAGTCGCACCGCCGACACTGATCGTCGCCGTCGATCAGATCATCCAGCAGCAGCCGCAGCCCGATGGCCGCCGCGCCCACGGCTGTGTAGCCGATCACTTCACCGGCCGTCAGCGGCTCCAGCTCGACCCGCTCGGCATACGACCAGACCCAGATGCCGTCGAGCGTCCGGTCGATGACGCGTTGCTGCCCGGCGGCGACGGCAACCAGTTGCTGACGTTCGTCCACATCGAAGCCCACCCGTGCGGCACCGCCGACCCGCGTCTGCCAGATCAGCGCCACCTGCTCGGGCCCCGCGAGTTCCAGCCGCACCGTTGCCGGTTCCAGCGGCCCGACGACTGTCATCTCGTGGCCCGCCCCCACCGGGCCCGGCTGACGCATCAACTCATGCCACTGGGTCGCGGTCCGCGGGCTGCTCGAGCAGCCGCCGAGCAGCACCGCCCCGATAAGCGTGAGCACCCACTGGCCGCACACGCGCGAGTTGCCCCGGATCTTCATCGCATGCCCCATCGGATGGCCACGCCGCGGGGGCTTACCGCTCGTAGAAGCCGTACAGCGTCAGGAACCGGTTCTGGTTCAGCACCGGGATCCGCATCTCGCGGGCCTGACGCAGCAGCTGCTGGTACGACTCGTATTGCTGACGCTGGGCGTAGTACCGCTCCCAGACCGTTGGGTCCGTGGTCATCGGGTCCGGCTCGGTGGGCACCCGGGGCTCGACGCCCAGCACCAGGAAGTCGACCGACGGGCTGAGGTTGCCGTCGCCGGCCGCGACCTCAGCGCCCCAGCGGCGGACCATGCTGCGGATCCGGTCGGCGTCCTGCTCGTTCGGATTGCCCGACTGCTGCAGGTCGAAGTTGCCGTGCACATAGAAGCTCAGCGTCGCGTTGGGGTCGTAGACGACGTTGACGATCCGGTCGCCGGTCTGGACACGGGTGTTGGGGCTGGTGCGGACCACGCGGGCCCGGGCCGAGCGGTCTTCCAGCGTGACCACTTCCACGGTCGCTTTACCGCGGGTCTGGCCTTGCTCGTCCACCTCGATCAGCTCGTCCTGGCCGAAGACCTCGAAAGTCATCCCGGCCCGTAGCTGGTCGTCTCGACCCCGGTCGATGCGGACCACCCGGCCCTCGCTCAGCAAGGCGGTGATCGAACCGTCGGGCTGGGTCTGACTGGCAACCTGCTGCTGGGTGGTGTTCTGCAGCTGGGTGGTCAGGCTCAAGTTGTCCGCTTCGAGCGACGCGATCTGCTCGGACCGTTCGGCCAGCGTCTGCTGCTGGGCCTGCAGCTGCTGCTGCAGCTGGGCCAGCGCCTCCTGGCTGTTGCCGCGGACGGCTTCCATCGTGGCGTCGATCTGTTGCTGGGCCTGGGCCAGCTGCTGCTCGAGCCGCCCGATCTGCTGCTGCAGCGACTCCCGCTGGGACACGTGCTCGGCGACGACCTGGGCTCGAACATCCTCGAAGGTGTCCACCTCCCGCTGCACCTCGGCGGTCGCGGCGTTGGCCTGCTGAAGCTGGGCCTGCATCGCCTGGACCTGACGCTGCGCCTCCTGGGCATCGGTCCGAGCGTCTCGCGCCAGGTTCAGCAGCTGCTGGTTGACCGACATCAACCGGCGGACCGTCGTCTGGTTGCCGCTCTGCTGGCCCAGCTCGCTCAGTGCGGCGTTGACCTGCTGAACCGTCTCACCCTCGCCTTCCAGGCTGTTGTTGGCGCCAAAGCTCCGCAGCGCCTGCAGGTCCGCTTCGGGATTGGCCCACAGCGACTGCGTCTGCTCGGCCTGGGTCAAGGCGACCTCAGCCTCCTCAATCTGCGTGTAGAAGAGGATCGCCAGGATCAGGCAGACCACAAAACCTGCACCCAGCAGGACCAACGCCCAAGCGTAAGCCCCACCACCACTGCGCACTCGTGCCATACATCAGACTCCAGGGGAACCGGGTGACCACCTAAAGACGGGTCGCCCGTGTGAACACCAGTCTCGGCTGCACACGCCCTCGGGTCAAGGGCGGTTTAACACCGGCCCTGATCCCGCAGCGCCACAACCAGCTGAAGCTCCACCGGGCTGCCCAGCGGTAGACACATCACACCGACCGCCGCGCGGGCATGGCGGCCGCGCTGCCCAAGCACCTCGCCCAGCAGTTCGCTGGCCCCATCGGCGACCCGGTGCTGGTCGGTAAAGCCCGGGTCGCTGGCCACGAAGACCTCCAGTCGGGCCACTCGCTGGACCCGTTGCCAGTCGCCGTCGAGCGTGTCATCGATCGCGGCAAGGGCGTTGAGGCCCGCGATGCGGGCGGCGGCCGACGCCGCCTGAACGGTCGTGGACCGGGGCACCGGGCCGGTGGCGATCAGCTCGCCGTCCCGGATTGGCAACTGGCCACTGACCCAGACCAAGCCCCCGGCGACGACCGCCGGCCGGTAGTCCGCCACCGCCGGGGGCACCGGCGGCAGCGTCAGGCCCAGGCGGTCTAACTCGTGGCGCAGGTCGAAGTCGTTCATGAGGTGTCTCTCGATCAGCCGGCGTCGCGGGCCCGCTCGGCGTCCCACCGCGGGTGGCCCGGCCGCACCGTCAGGTCCAGGTACTCGCTGCCGCAGGCGTAGCAGACCAGCTTGGGCCGGACAAGCTTCCAGATCAACAGGTCGACCAAGAGCACCACCGCCAAGACCGCCACCGCCCAGGCCACCTGTCCGGTGCCCCACAGCAGGATCGCCACCACCGCCGCCAGAATGACCAGCACGAACGGCGTCAGCCGCGGGATGGGCTTGCTGGCGTAAAGCGACTTGCCTCCACAGACCACGCACCGCCGGAGGTGGCCCTCGTCGTCGACCGCCCGGTCCCAGTTGAGCGTGACCGCCGCCCCATCCTCCCCGGCCGGACGCACGACCGTCGGCTGCCGGTCGGGCTGGACCCGCACGGTCTGCCGCGGCCGACCCTCGGCGCGGTTGATCCTGATCCGCAAAGCAACTCCAAGAAGAACGACGTGGCTGCTGGCCACTGTATCGTCCAGTAGGCGGCCGGCCCGCCGCGGCCTGCCAGCTGAAACCCCCGATGAAGCTCACCCGCGCCCACGCCCGACGCATTGATCAGCTCGCTCAGCAGCGGCTCGGGCTGCCCGGGCTGCTGCTGATGGAGCACGCTTCGCTCAACGCCGCCGCGGCGATCAGCGACCTGATGCACGGCCGGTTCTGCGTTGCCGAGGATGCAACCGTGGCCATCGTCTGCGGCGGGGGCAACAACGGCGGCGACGGCTACGCCCTGGCCCGGCACCTACACCTGCAGGGCTTGGGGGTTCGCCTCGTCGCGCTCAAGCCCGTCGAGCAGCTGGACGCAGACGCCAAGACCAACGCCCGCATCGCTCAACTGCTGGGCCTGCCGATCACAGATCGGCTCGCCGATGCGGACGACGCGCAGGTGCGAGTCGACGCGGTGCTTGGGACCGGCTTTGAAGGGCAACTGCGGGACGAGGCGCTGCAGGTGGTGCGGTGGTTTAACGGCTCACCGGCCGACTTGACGGTCTGCCTGGACGTGCCGACCGGGCTGGATGCCGACACCGGGCAGCCGTGCCCCGAGGCGGTGCGGGCCGATGTGACGATCACCTTCGTCGGGCCGAAGGTCGGCTTCGACACCCCAGCCGCGGTCGACCACCTGGGCCGCGTGGTCGTCGCCGACATCGGCGTACCCGACCCGCTGGTACGTGACGCGATCGAGCTGGACCCTTAGCCGCGGCCTCTGCTGAGGGTGGGGGCGCGGACGAACGCCCAGCAAGGCCCGCGGCTAAACCTTGTTTGCCATCGCCGCGTCCACCCGCCGCAGCACCCTCTCAAACGCCGCGTCATCCATCGCCGGCACCGCCCCGGCGTCGTCCACGTGATGCTCCGGCTTCAGGGGCACCCACGACCGGCACCCCGCGTACCGCTCGTCCATCGGCACCGCCTGCGGCTCAGCTAGCCGCGACGCCCGCAGCGCCAGCAGCCACAGCGGCCGATCCGGCTTGTAGTCAAACCGCATGTCCACCTGCGGCTTGGCCCACGGGTGCAGGTCCTCCAGCTGGTCGAACGCCGCCCGCGATGGCACTTTCCAGACCCGTTGGACACTGGCGGCCGTGGTCACCCGCGAGGGCCCGTCACCGCGCGCCGCCTCCGGACCCACGTTCCCGACCGGGGGCCGCCATCCGGGTTTGAGCCACGCGAGCTTCTGATGTTCGTAGGCCGGCAGCAGCGCGAACCGCTCATACTCGACCTCGAACCGACCGGGCCCGTCCCACTCATGGACCCCGCCCTTACGCAGCAGCAGTGCCATGCGTCCCACCGCCAGGAGCTTGCACACAGCCGGCCACTCCTTCAGACCTACATCCAGCATTGCCGCAGCGTACGAGGCCGCACGCGTGGGCGTCCGGTGAGCTGCGCTGCAGCCGCTGAGCGGTGGCTCTAAGGCTTGGCCTTGTGTTGGAGGTGAAGTTGACGCTGTGGCCGGGCCGGTCTACTTTGTGCGGCTCGCCGCTGCGGCGGCAGGGGTCTGTCGCTGCGGGGGCGTGGTGAAGCTGACGGTGAGGCCGGGCGCGGGGTGCTCGGACTGGGGTGGCGGACCGTCGGTGTGTTGTTCTCTTATTAAGGATGGCTTGATCATGGTCCCAGTTCAACGCAAGACGCGGACGCAGACCCGCAAGGGCCGCTCGCATCAGGGTGTGGGTCGGATCCAGACGGTGGCGTGCCCGAACTGCGGCGTGGCCAAGCGGCCGCACGTGGCGTGTGGCGAGTGTGGCTACGTCCGGCCGGGCCTTCAGCTGCAAGACCGGCAGCGCGAGGAAGACTGACCTTGCGGATTGCCGTGGATGTCATGGGCGGCGACGACGCGCCCGACGCGATCCTGGACGGATGCGTCATGGCGGTCGACCAGCTTGGCGATGAGCACACCCTCGTGCTCGTCGGCGACGAGGCGATCATCCGCGAAGGCCTCGCCGAGGCGGGCCTGGGCAAGGACGGTCGCATCGAGATCGTCGGCTCGACCGACGACATCGGGATGGGCGAGTCGCCGGTGACGGCCCTGCGGTCCAAGCCCGACAGCTCGATCGTCAAACTCGCGACGCTCGGCGGCCGGCGGGCGGGCGACGACAAGTGTGATGTGATCATTTCGGCGGGCAACACCGGGGCGTGCGTCGCAGCGGCCCAGATGTCGATGCGGCGGCTGCCGGGTGTGCACCGGCCGGGCATCGCGGTGACGATGCCGACGTTTCACGGGCCGGTGATGCTGTGCGACGTCGGCGCGAATCCCGAGCCCCGGGCGGCGCACCTGCACCAGTACGCCCACATGACCGCGGTCTTCGCCGAGCGGATCCTGGGCATCGAAAACCCCCGCGTGGGCCTGATGAACATCGGCGGCGAGGAGGGCAAGGGCACCCCGCTGGTGAAGGAAACCAACCGCCTGTGCCGCTGGGACCAGCGGCTGAACTACGTCGGCAACGTCGAGGGCCGGGACCTGTTCGCCGGGACGGTCGACATCGTGGTCACCGAGGGTTTTACGGGCAACGTGGTGCTCAAGCTCAGCGAGGCGCTGGCGAAGGGCATCTTCCAGGTGATCGCCCACGAGGTGTTTGAAGAAGACCCCGAGCTGGCGATGCAGTTCGAGCCCATCGTCAAGAAGATCTGGAAGAAGCACGACTACCACGAGTACGGCGGCGCCCCCCTGCTCGGGGCCAACGGCCTGTGCTACATCTGCCACGGCTCCAGCGAGCCGCGGACGATCGCCGCGGCCATCCGCGTCGCGATCCAGCAGGCCCAGACCTCCGTTAACGACGCGATCAGCGAGCGGCTGCTGGCGGTCGAAGCGGACCTCGAAGCCGCGGGCCTGCGTGGGGAGCCGGCGTGAGCGACCCGCAGCGCAAGCGACCCGCGGGCGTGAAAATCGCCGGCACCGGCATGGCCACCGGGTCCCGCCGGGTGACCAACAACGACCTCGCCAAGTTCGTCGACACCTCCGACGAGTGGATCACGCAGCGGACCGGCATCCGCGAACGCCGGCTGGTCGAGAACGGCACGAAGACCAGCGACCTCGCCGCCGCCGCACTGCGGCAGGCGCTGCATAGCGCGTCGCTGGACCCGTCGCAGCTGGACCTGGTCCTGTGCGCGACGATGACGCCAGACGTGATCTGCCCGGCATCGGCGTGCGAGGTGGTCCGCAAGGTCGGGGCGATCCCCTGCGGGGCGATGGACATCAACATCGCGTGCACCGGCATGGTCGCGGGGCTGAACACCGGCGCGGCGATGGTGCAGTCCGGGCAGTACCGCCACGTGGGCGTCATCGGGGCCGACACGCTCTCGCGGATCGTCAACTGGGAGGACCGCCGAACGTGTGTGCTCTTTGGCGATGCGGCCGGGGCGGTCGTGCTCAGCGGCAGCGATGATGAGGCCCGCGGGCCGCTGTACCACATGCTCGGCAGCGACGCCCAGCGGGGCGAGGCCCTGTTCGTGCCGCGGTCCGAGGCGGACATTCCTGATGGCAGCCGCGACGTGTTCACCGGCAAGTTCGACACGCTGCAGATGGACGGCAAGGCGGTCTACGAGTTTGCTGTGCGGACGCTCACGCAGTGCGTCAAGGACGCGATGCACCACACAAACCTCACCGCCGACAACGTGTCGATGGTCATCGCCCACCAGTCCAACCTGCGGATGCTCCGCAGCGCCTGGAAGCGGCTGGGCTTCGCCGAAGACCAGGTGTATGTCAACATCGAGCGCTTCGGCAACACGTCCGCGGCGTCGATCGGGCTGTGCCTGCACGAGCTGGTCGACGCCGGCCGGCTGACCGAGGGCAACGTGGTCATCTTCGTCGCCCAGGGCGGCGGCCTGAGCTGGGGGGCGAACGTCTGGCGGCTGTGAAACGACCTTGTTCCGGTGCCACGGCCACTTGCTGGCCGTGCTAGACACCGGCGACTCCCAGCACGGCCAACAAGTGGCCGTGGCACCATGTATTGGCCGGATCGGCGGCCCACCCTTCATGACCGACACCTACCCCAACGTCCTGCTCTGCCCCGGCCAAGGCGCCCAGCACGTGGGCATGGCCAAGGCCTGGCACGACGCGTCGCCCGAGGCCCGCGCCATCTTCGAGCAGGCCGACGACATCCTCGGCATCGCGCTGAGCACGCTGTGCTTCGACGGCCCCGAGGACGAGCTCAACCGCACCGACGTCGCCCAGCCCGCGATCTACACCGCGTCGGTCGCCAGCCACGCCGCGATGCAGGCCGCCGGTGCCCTGCCCGCCCCGGACCTGACCGCCGGGCTGTCGCTGGGCGAGTTCACCGCGCTGCACCTGGCCGGGGCGTTCAGCTTCGCCGACGGCCTGCGGCTGGTCCGCCTCCGCGGCCAGGCGATGCAGGACGCCGCCGAGGCCAGCGACTCGACGATGGTCGCCCTGATCGGCGCCGACGAAGACCAGGCGGGCGAACTGTGCGACACCGCCCGCGGCGACGGCGTGCTGGTCCCCGCGAACTTCAACTGCCCCGGCCAGATCGTCATCAGCGGCACCACCGACGCCTGCACCCGCGCCCTGGACGTGGCCAGCGACATGGGCCTGCGGGCGACCGCCCTCACCGTGGCCGGGGCGTTCCACTCGCCGGTGATGCAGCCCGCCGCGGACCGGCTGGCCGAGGCGCTGGAGCAGGTGGACTGGCAGCCGCCAAGCGTCCCGGTGCTCAGCAACGTCACCGCCCAGCCGCACGAGGCCGACCCTGCGTCGATCCGCCAGCGACTCGTCGAGCAGCTGACCCACCCGGTCCGCTGGGGCCAGTCCATGCAATGGGCCATCTCGCGCGGCGGCGCCACCTTCCACGAGCTCGCCCCCGGCAAGGTCCTCGCCGGCCTCATGCGCCGCATCGACCGCAAAACCCCCGTCACCCCCCACCCCGAACCCTGACCCGCCCCGCGCGAAAGCCCACGCCCTCCCGGGCGTGGGTCCCCTCCCGTACCCTGCCCCCCATGCCCACCGACTCCCCCACCCGCGTCGCCATCGTCACCGGTGCCTCCCGCGGCATCGGCGAGGCCATCGCCCACCACCTCGCCGCCGATGGCCGCCATGTGGTCTGCGTCGCCCGCAATGCCGAGAAGCTCCAGGCCGTCGCCACGTCCATCACCGACGCCGGCCACGCCGCCAGCTTCCAGACCGCCGACCTGTCCGATCAGGCGTCCATCGAGTCGCTCATCGAGTCGGTCGCCGACGAGCACGGCCGGCTGGACATCCTGGTCAACAACGCCGGCATCACCCGCGACAACCTGCTGCTGCGGATGTCCGACGCCGAGTTCGACGACGTGCTGCAGACCAACCTCCGCGGCGTGTTCGTCGCCTGCCGCGCCGCGGCCCGGCCGATGATGCGGGGCAAGTGGGGCCGGGTGATCAACATCGGCTCGGTCAGCGGCCTGGTCGGCAACGCCGGGCAGTCCAACTACGCCGCCGCGAAGGCCGCGCTGGGCGGGTTCACCAAGTCGCTCGCGAAGGAACTGGCGAGCAAGAACGTGACCGCCAACGTCGTCGCCCCGGGCTTTATCCAGACCGACATGACCGACGTGCTGCCGGACAAGATCAAGGACACCGTCAAGGAGCACGTGCCGCTTCGCCGCTTCGGCCAGCCCGAGGAGATCGCCTCGGCGGTCGCGTACTTGGCCTCCGACGCGGCGGGCTACGTGACCGGGCAGGTGCTGACGGTCGACGGCGGCATGACGATGTGCTAAACACCGGGATTCCGCAGCGTTTGCGGACCCGTCAACCCACCGCGGGATGGTTGGCAGCGTGTGAGCCACCCGCTATAGTCCCGGCTCGACGCAAGGCAGCGGCCGACGCGTGCAACCGGCAGGAGAACCAACATGGATGAAGCTGAAATCCGCGAGAAGGTCATCACCATCGTGGCCGACCAGATGGGCGTCGACAAGGCCGAGATCAACGAAGAGACAAACTTCGTCAACGATCTCAACGCCGACAGCCTCGACACCGTCGAGCTGGTGATGGAGTTCGAAGACGAGTTCGAGACCTCCATCCCCGACGAAGAGGCCGAGAAGATCCAGACCGTGGGTCAGGCCATCGACTTCATCAAGGCCAACTACGACAAGAAGGCGGCCGGCTAACACGAGTCCGATCGTCGCGGCGCCCTCGCCGCCCGGTCCGCCGCCCCACGTCTCATCATGAGCAACCGTCGCGTCGCCATCACCGGTCTGGGCTGGGTCACCAGCCTAGGTCTGTCGGTGCCCGAAGTCTGGGACCAGCTGGTCGCCGGGACCTCCGGCATCAGCCCGGTCACCCGCTTCGACACCGACGGCTTCGCCACGACCTTCGGCGGCCAGGTGCAGGACTGGGACGGCCCGCCCCAGTTCGACCCCACCGAACGCAAACGCTACGTCCGCACCCTCGACCGCTTCTCGCAGTTCGCCCTCAGCGCGAGCATCGACGCGGTCAATGATGCCGGCCTGGACTTCGATCAAGAAGACCGCTGGCGCTGCGGCGCGACCATCGGCACCGGCGTCGGCGGCATGGAAGAGTTCGCCGAGGGACACTCCCGCCTCATCAACAAGGGCCCCGACCGCGTCAGCCCCTTCATGGTCCCCAAGCTGATGTGCAACGCCGCCGCCGGCAACGTCAGCATCCACTACGGCCTCCGCGGACCCAACTCCGCCCTCGTCTCCGCCTGCGCCTCGGCCGCACACGCCGTCGGCGAGGCCTCCCGCGCCATCGTCCACGGCGACGCCGACGTCATGCTCGCCGGCGGCTCCGAAGCCGCCCTCACCCCGCTGGGCCTCGCGTGCTTCATCGCACTCAAAGCCCTGTCCCGACGAAACGACGACCCGACCGCCGCGTCCCGGCCGTTCGATCAGGACCGCGACGGCTTCGTACTCGCCGAGGGGGCTGGCATCGTCGTCCTCGAAGAGCTCGAACACGCCAAGGCCCGCGGCGCAAAGATCTACGGCATCCTCGCCGGCTACGGCCAGTCCGCCGACGGCTCGCACATCACCGCCCCCAACGAGCAGGGCGAGGGTGCCGCCAAGGCCATGGAAGCCGCCCTCCGCGACGGCGGGATCAACCCCGAGCAGGTCGACTACATCAACGCTCACGGCACGTCGACCCCCTTAGGCGACCTCGCCGAAACCCGCGCCATTAAACGCACCTTCGGCGACCACGCCCACAACCTCGCCGTCTCCAGCACCAAGTCCATGATCGGCCACCTGCTGGGCGCCTCCGGCGGCGTCGAGGCCATCATCACCACCCTCGCGATGCACCACGGGACCCTCCCGCCCACCATCAACCTCCAGAACCCCTCCGACGAGTGCGACCTGGACTACGTCCCCAATCAGGCCCGCCATGTCACCGTGAATCACGCCCTCTCCAACAGCTTCGGCTTCGGCGGACACAACGTCTGCCTCGCCTTCTCCCGCGAGTAATACGCATCCCAATTAATCCGCGCGCTCCAGCCACGCGATTCGGGTGATGGATTGGATGCGTTGGGGGGTCAGGCGGTTCCAGCTCTGGGCGCA